>NZ_JBGLRF010000001.1:0-1072297 GCF_041403085.1 Aeromonas sp. S8(2024)
AGCGGGCAAGCACCGCATCGTGTTTGCCGACGACGCGGCTGCCCTGACTGCCGGCCCCGAGCTCTTCTTCAACCTCGGCAACCGCTCGCTGGAACAGGGGCCCTATGTGCGCCAGTTCCACTACCGGGAGGCGGTGCGCCCCTCGGATGTGGAGCTCAAAGACTACAGCTTCAAGACCCCTGCCTACGGTCTCTCCCACAAGAAACAGGGCGCAGAGCTCGAGCATCAACGGGATACCTACCAGCACTTCGATTTCCCGGGCCGTTACAAGCAGGATGGCAGCGGCAAGGCCTTTGCCCAACATCGGCTGGATGCGCTGCGCAACGATGCAGTGGCGGGCCAGGCTAAGTCCAACTGCGCGGCCTTGCAGCCGGGGCAGAGCTTCTCACTCACCGAACACCCCAACGGCAGCCTCAACACCGACTGGCAAATCGTACGCATCCAGCACACCGGTTTGCAGCCCCAGGCCTTGGAAGAAGAAGGCGGCAGCGGCCCGACTGTCTACCACAACGAATTTGGCGTAGTGAAGGCGAGCACCACCTGGCGGGCACGCATCGGCAGCCCGGAAGCCCCCCACAAGCCGATGGTGGATGGCCCGCAAATTGCCGTGGTGGTGGGACCCGAAGGGGAGGAGATTTACTGCGACGAACACGGCCGGGTGAAGCTGCAGTTCCCGTGGGACCGTTACGGCAGCTCCAACGACCAGAGCTCTTGCTGGGTGCGGGTGAGCCAGGGCTGGGCCGGCGGTCAATATGGCATGATGGCCATCCCGCGCATCGGCCACGAAGTCATCGTGAGCTTTTTGGAAGGTGACCCCGACCAGCCCATCGTGACCGGCCGAACCTATCACGCCACCAACCGCCCGCCCTACGAGTTGCCGGCCAACAAGACCCGCACCGTGCTGCGCACCGAGACCCACCAGGGGGAGGGTTTCAACGAACTGCGTTTCGAAGACCAGGCGGGGCAGGAAGAGATTTATATCCACGGTCAGAAAGATCTGAACGTGCTGATAGAGAACGATGCGGCCTGGCATATCAAACACGACGAGCATCGTGACATCGACAACGAGCGGGTGACTCGTGTCAGAAAGGTGCCGGGTGAGGAGGGGGCTCCGCCCAGTCTTGGCAACGATCATCTGACCGTTGAAGGAGAGAGGCGGGATCATATCAAGGCTGACTACTCGCTGACGGTGGATACCTCCATGCATCAAAAACTGGGTGACAGCTGGCTCACCCAGGCGGGGCAGGAGGTGCACGTCAAGGCCGGTGCCAAGGTGGTGCTGGAAGCGGGTTCTGAAATTACCGTCAAGGTCGGCGGCTGTTTTATCAAGGTCGATGGCGGGGGGGTCACCCTGGTGGGGCCCACCATCAAGATGAACTCGGGTGGCAATGCAGGCTCTGGATCCGGTTGGGCTGGCAAGGTACCCAAGAGTATTGAGGGTATGTTGGATAGCCCTCACACGCACTGGATGAAGTTCTATCACCTCGACTCCGAGCTGATGCCGCTGGCGGGCACTCCCTACAAGGCCGTATTGAGCGATGGTTCGGTGCGGGAAGGCACGCTGGATGGTGATGGCATGGCGCTGCTCGAGGATGTGCCTGCTGGCACCGCTTCAGTGACCTATGACCTGCAGGACAATTTTGTCGATCTGCCCCGTGAATCCATCTCGGCCCTCACCGGCCATCTCGACAGTCTGAGCGACGAGGGCTGATATGTTCGGTAACGATCTGTTTGAGCAGCTCTATGACCACCTGGATCAGGCTGTTTCCGGTGGGGCTGCCTATGTCAAACAAAGTGCTGAGGCCGTCAAAAAAGGGGTTGCCTCCAGCTTGCAGTGGATCTGGGAGGCCCTGCAGGGGGATTTCAACCCCAATCAAAGCGCAGGACAGATCGCCGCCAATGCGGTGCTGGGTCTTATTCCCGTAGTTGACCAGGTGCTGGATTGTCGCGATCTGATTGCCAATGCTCGGGATATTTCCCGTGATCCCAAGCAGCCGGATAAGTGGGTTTTCTTAAGCTTTACCCTGATAGGGCTGATCCCGTCGCTGGGTTCAGCCCTCAAGGGGGTGTTGAAAATCATCTTCCTGTTTGTCCGCAAGGCGGGTGGGGATGCCACCAAGGCGATCAGACCTGCAATGGCGCCCGTGCTGACGTTTCTCAGTGATCCCAAGGTCAAGAAAGTGCTGGGTATCTCGCGCCTCGACAAAGTGCTAAAAGAATTTGCCGGTCAGATCCGTGGGTTGAGGGGACAGATTGCGGTCAGTGTGTTGCTGGGTTATCTGAACGATGCCGTCAAGTCGCTGACCAGCTTGATCGGCAAGATAAAGGGATTGGCTCCTGCTTCAGTCAGGATCTGGCTTGAGCAATCCCAGCGTCTGGTGTTGCAGATGCAGTCACAGGCGGGTCAGATGCTGCCTGTCGCCATGGGGCCCGTGCTCAAGTCCCTCGATGAGATAGCCGCTGGATTGGAGAAAGAGGCGGTCAAGCATGCCCCTGGTTACAAGGCCATGCCCGGTGGTACCGTTATCCACTCGTTGCCGGACGATGTTGTCAAAGTGGATCTCAAGATCCTGAGCCGCTCCAAGAAAGGGATTTACGGCGAGATCATCAGTGACAACTGGATGGCGAATCACAAGTTCGAGAACCTGTTGCCAGAACATCGCCGGGTACGTAGCCTGAATGACAAGCCCAGAGGGCGGGGCATCGATGGTATCTACAAAAACACCAATCCTCCGCCTCCCTACGTGGTGACCGAGACCAAGTTTCGGACGGCAGGGGGGGAGTATATCGATGGGGATGGCACCAAGAGCACCCAGTTGTTGTCGATGACCAAGGGGTCGGGCAAGCAGATGAGCAATTTGTGGATAGAAAGGCGATTACCGGATGAAATAGCAGATAAAAAGCTATTGGCGGATATCAGAAAACAAAAATATGAATCTTGGTTGATGATCGTCGATGAGTCTGGTGAGGTGATTCAGATCACCAAGTTGAATAAGAATGCCGATGCTATCGGTACTATCCCGGTCAAGTAGGAGTAGAGAATGAGTTCGTTTATTGAGCAGCGTCGAGATCCACTATTATCTGAGGATTTCTTCTTGGTTCAGCTAGAAGACTACAAAGAATCGCTCTATTTTGACCAGGAGTGGTGGAGTTGGATAAATGATCCTCACCATGAACGCTGGAGTGACCCAGCAGGATTGCCTACTCGCTCTGGTGCCAGTGCGGGCATGTTTATGGATAATCTTGAACATCTGATCTTGCTTTATTCTGGCGGAGTCTCTCATGAAGAGGTTATTGCTCAGCTAGGCGTCGTCACTAAAGAGTTTTTACGCCATAAAAAAGAGTTTCCAGATGAACAGTTTTATTACTGGGAGCAAGATGCTTATCAATATCTGCTCTGGATGATCTCATTAAGCATCCTCTATGGCCAGGATGAGATATTGCCCGAGTTGGTGCGTTATATCAGTAAGAATCCGGAAGGGGACGACGACCCGCTGTGGAGCGTACTGTTGGCCCGCCTGGGTTATCCTGGCTTCCCTCGAGGTCCAGAATCCTATATTCCAGAGGTGTACCGCCCGCTATTTGATGCCATCAAGGGAGATGGTGTGAATCCCACCAAGGTTGAGCGTCAGGCGAGCATCAAGCAATATCTCAAAGGATGGTACAAGGGGTGTAAAGAGTGCTATTGGCACGACAGGCACAAGGCAAAGCATGCCATCTACTTTGGCTATTGGGCTTTTGAAGCGGCGCTGGTCACCCTGCTTTATGAGCTGGATGACAGCAGCTATCGAGACATGCGCTATTACCCCAAGGATCTGGTCGATTATGCCAGAGCCAATGGTATTGCAGAGAAATGGCAGGCATTGCGCGTGGTTCAACACCCCATTGCCATGCCGGGTTCCGTGGTGGAGCAGGATGGCAACTGGCGCTGCAACCTGACCGATGAGCAGTGGCAGCTTCGCAAAGGGCAGCGCTTACCTTCCCAATCTCATGTCAACAAGGATGACATGTTGTTCTGGATACAGGAGTAGTCCGCAGTGTATCGATCATGCATTGTCTGCGTGATCGATACATCGCGAACCGAACATCGTTTTGGTGCTGCCGTGGTATTGCTTGGCCCCTTTGGCTCTGTATGAAAAAATCGGGAAAGAAAGGTGAAGGCGATAAAAAAACTATTTCTGCTCCTATCCGTCATTATCTTGTCACCCCTGTTGATTCCCATGGTCTATGTCGAAAGACGAAGAAAGAAATGGCTTCTATCAATTTTACTATCTCCTCTGCCTGAAGAGATCAGAGTCGGCAGATTGAACGCGCTGATGAATACCCATACCGATGAGCTACAGGGTGGCATTGTGTCAGCACTTGTTGAATTCAACTCTGATGAGCATTGGGTGTGTCTCAATATTGACTGGCGAGACGTCGAGGAAGTTTAGTTGCAGGGCAACGCATTGGCGGATATTCACGGTATCAAGGAACATTTTATTTGCTCCGAACCGGGTGAGGATACATCGGTTTGGCGCCTGTTGGTGCTTTATGACTTATGGCTGCAAGCGCGAGGATATGAAGTCGTGCTTTGGTATATAGATGCAGACCAATATACAGGGTTTATTTGTCGAACGGATGTTCTCGATAAACTGTTAAACGAGGGGCGCAAGCTGGGTCTGCATCTGGTCAAGCTGGACCATGTGAACGAACAATAGCGCCTTGTATCAACCGAAAAAGCCCTATACCGGTATTTATTGAAACAGAGCCAACGTGAAATAGTAAATACAGAAAGTAGTTAGAAAATGTCATGTATGCAGTTCTCCCTCCCATCTTAATTAGTCGCAGATATCAATGATGACATACCGCACATTATGCTTGGTGCTGGCGAGCCATTGGCTGGCCGCTTGTACAACCACGACGTCACAGACGGAATCCGAACTCTTGCAAGCCGCACAACAAGGGCAGGGCAAGGCCCAATATGAATTGGCCAATCGTTTGGTGGCCAAGCCCGATTACCCGCAGGCGATGCGCTGGATGAAGCAGGCCGCCGATCAAGTCGGTCCGTTGGCGGCTGATGCCGGACTGCGGGGAAAGGCAGCCCTGCAAGTAGGGAGTTGGTATCAGGCAGGGTTGGGGGAACCAAAGAACCCGATGCTGGCCACGCAATGGTGGCAAAAATCAGCCAAGTTGGGCAATGCCGAAGCCAGCTATCAGTTGGGTCAGGATTGCCGGCAACGGCACAAGGACAAGCTGGTCAGTGAGTGCCTCGACTGGTTCGAGCAGGCAGCCAAGCGCGATCATGCGAATGCCCAGTTGGTTCTGGGGCAGTGGTATGCAGGCCAGGCTGGGGCCGATGAAGATGCCGTCAAGTGGCTGGAGAAGGCCGCGGAGCAGGGTAATCGCGATGCTCAATATCAGCTTGGTGCTCGCTATGAGCAAGGGAAAGGGGTGAGCAAGCGCTCCGATCTTGCTTTGCACTGGTATGAGAAAGCAGCCGCGCAGCAACAGCCGGATGCCTTGTTGGTGCTGGCCCGCAAGGCGCCTTCTGAAGAGGCATTCAGCCTTTATCTGCGAGCCGCCAATGCGGGCTCTGCACCGGCCCAGTTGTGGCTGGGGCAGGCCTATCTGGTCGGCAAACAGGTTCACCAGGATCTTGCACTTGGCCGCTATTGGCTGGAGCTGGCGGCAGGAAGTGGCTCCCATGAGGCCGAATATCAATTGAGCTTGCAGCAGAGTGGTGCCGCAGAACGAGAGTATTGGTTGACGCGTGCCGCAGAAGGGGGATTCAGTCAGGCTCAGTTTGCATTGGCTCAATGGCAGCAAGAGCAAGGGGACCTGGTGACCGCTCGCCACTATTTTGCACTGGCGGCAGCACAGGGCAATGTCAATGCGCGTTACGCCTATGGCGAGATGCTGCGGCTCGGGTTGGGTGGCAAGGAAGACTACCCGCAAGCACTCAAACAGTATCGGCTGGCGGCCAATGCCCGACACCGATTGGCCCAATATCGCATGGGGATCATGCGTGAACAGGGGTTGGGAGCTCCACGCAATAGAGTGCATGCTTATGCATGGTATCTGTTGGCGGCAACCGAGGGTAATCAAGAGTCAGCCAAAGCGCGTGATGAGCTGGAGAAAGGCATGACGGAAAAAGAGAAAAGTGTCGGACAGAAATTGGCGCAGCATTGGTTCTTACAGCAATCTAGTCAGAATTATGATCAGCCTGGCTGATCAATTGTATTATTTTTTAGAGGGTTAGCGTTTTTCATGTGAGGTTGATACAACAGAACTCTTATTAACTTTCTTATCTGTTATTCGCGTAGATGAAAACAACCTTTATCATGTTTTCATGTATGAACAATCCCTTTCTTCTTTCTCGCGTCATAACCTGGCGCATTACTATCTTGACTCAATCAGTCAATAATTGACGCACAACAGCTGGAGTTTGGCGTGATGGGGTATGATAACAGTTGAAAGTTATAGGTTTGTTTTTTGTTAATATATCAATCCTCACCTTTCAAGATTTAAGTGGTTGCAGTTAAACTGTTGTTTTAATTGGTTTTTTATTTTTGTAATTTCTTTTTCACGGATATTTCATTGACGGTAGCTCATCTATAAATATACCATTAATTATAAATGGCATTTAAGCCAATATGACCTCTAACGATAGAGTAGAGGCACTTCGGGTTGTTATGAATAAACAAGTGGGTATTGTGCTTTTGATAATTAGAGCTGTTGCTCTTTTTGGTCGAACGCATATCTGTTGGCCAGTGGATTGGTCTCTTGCCAACCGGCAATAGCGTCAACTGTCATTTTTGACAGTTGTTGGCTAAACCACCGGCTATAAGCTTTTGGGTCTGGATAGACCCACAACTTGGTATTTAGAGCATGGGAAAAAATATTGATGGGGCCACTGTTGCACCCAAGGAACGTATTAATATCAAATATGTACCGTCGACCGGAGGTCAACAGGGAGAAGTAGAACTTCCCTTGACCATGATGGTGGTCGGCAACATGAAGGGACGCACCGAAGACACCCCCATCGAGGAGCGTCAGACCGTCTCCATCGACAAGAATAATTTCTCTTCCGTCATGAAAGAATCTGCACTGGAACTGAATTTTTCCGTTCCCAATCGCCTGGAGGAAAACAGCCAGGACGAGTTGCCGGTTTCGATCAAGATCCAGTCTCTGGAAGACTTCACCCCTGACAGCGTGGCCCAGCAGGTGCCCGAGCTGCGCAAGCTGCTGGAGCTGCGTGAGGCCCTGGTTGCCTTGAAGGGGCCGCTCGGCAATATCCCCGCCTTCCGCAATCGTTTGCAGGAGCTGTTGTCCAGTGATGAAGCGCGTGAGCAACTGCTCAAAGAGCTGGATTTGATTAAACCTGCCGAGTGATCGCCGGGTTGGATTGATTGACGAGAAAAGGAAAAAACATGTCTTTGGTCGAAGAACAGGTTCAAGCGGGGGCGAGTGCCGCCTCCTCGTCCTTGCTGGACGAAATCATGGCGCAGGCTCGCATCACCCCGGTGGATGAGGGTTACAGTGTCGCCAAGCAGGGAGTAGCTGCCCTGATTGCCAACATCCTGGATAGCGGCACTGCCAGCAGTCCGGTCAACAAGGCCTTGGTGGACAGCATGATTGTCGAGCTCGACAAGAAGCTCGGCAAGCAGATGGACGTTATCCTGCATGCCAAGGAGCTGCAGGAGATGGAGTCCTCCTGGCGCTCCCTCAAGCTTTTGGTGGATCGCACCGATTTTCGCGAGAACATCAAGATCCAGGTGCTGCATGCCACCAAGGAAGAGCTGCTGGAAGATTTCGAGTTTTCACCCGAAATCACCCAGTCCGGTCTCTACAAACATGTTTATTCCAGCGGATATGGCCAGTTTGGTGGCCAGCCGGTGGGGGCCGTGATCGGTGATTACGCCTTCACCCACAGCTCTCCCGACATCAAGCTGATGCAGTATGTCAGCGCGGTAGGGGCCATGTCCCACGCCCCCTTCATCTCTTCCGTCGCACCCGCCTTCTTCGGGGTCGACAGCTTTACCGATCTGCCCTCCATCAAGGATCTCAAGTCCGTCTTCGAAGGTCCGGCCTACACCAAGTGGCGTGCGTTGCGTGAATCGGAAGATGCCCGCTATCTGGGGCTGACCGCACCGCGCTTCCTGGCGCGTCTGCCCTACGATCCGACCGAGAACCCCATCAAGGGCTTCAACTATCATGAAGATATCAGCTCGGATCACGACCACTATCTGTGGGGCAACACCGCCTATCTGATGGGCACCTCCCTGACCGACAGTTTCGCCAAGTATCGCTGGTGCCCGAACATCATAGGCCCGCAGAGTGGTGGTGCCATCCACGATCTGCCGGTACACGTCTATGAAGCCATGGGCCAGCTGCAGGCGAAGATCCCGACCGAGGTGCTCATCACCGATCGTCGTGAATACGAGCTGTCGGAAGAGGGCTTCATCACCCTGACCATGCGTAAAGACAGCGACAACGCCGCCTTCTTCTCCGCCAACTCGGTGCAAAAACCCAAGGTATTCCCGAATACCAAGGAAGGCCGGGAGGCGGAAACCAACTACAAGCTGGGTACCCAGCTGCCCTACATGTTCATCATCAACCGCCTGGCGCACTACATCAAAGTGCTGCAGCGCGAGCAGATCGGCTCCTGGAAGGAGCGTCAGGATCTGGAGCGTGAGCTGAACAGCTGGATCCGGCAGTTTGTTGCAGACCAGGAAAACCCGCCGGCAGAGGTGCGCAGTCGCCGCCCGCTGCGTGCCGCCCAGATCAAGGTGCTGGACGTGGAAGGGGAGCCGGGCTGGTATCAGGTGGCCATGTCGGTGCGCCCGCACTTCAAGTACATGGGGGCGAGCTTCGAGCTCTCTCTGGTAGGTCGTCTGGACAAGGAATAAGGCCCGATGCCGCATCTCTCTTCCTGGGATAGAGGAAATGCGGCCAGTCTGTTTGATCGCATCAGGGGGGAGGGGCTTGGCTCCTCCCCCCGTACGGAGTCTGAGGAACTGATCGCGTCTGTTAAACGGCAGCTCGAACAGGTACTCAACACCCGTCCCGGCAATTGTCGCAGCGCACCTGACCTCGGGGTCATCGATTTCAACGATGCCACCCAGGGCAGTGCCGACATCAAGGGGCGGATCCGGGAGGCGATCCGGCAATGCATCCGTCGTTATGAACCGCGGATCGTGCATGTGGATGTCCGTTCACCCGACCATCAGGCGAGTCCGCTTGAGATGTCGTTTCAGGTGACGGCCCACGTGCGGCTGGAGCATATCGAGCAAGTTACCTCGTTCAACGTCCATATGGACAGTCATCGTCACTACCGCATGGTCTGATCAATGTCGCTGGAACATTACTTCAGGGATGAACTGGCATTTTTGCGCCTGCAAGGGCGCGAATTTGCAGATAGCCATCCCGAGCTCACCCGCTTTCTGTCGGAGCAAAATAGCGATCCGGACGTGGAGCGCCTGCTGGAGGGATTCGCCTTCCTCACGGGCAACCTGCGCGCCAAGATTGAGGATGAGTTTCCCGAGCTGACCCACGGTCTGCTCAACATGCTCTGGCCCAACTACCTGCGTCCCGTGCCCAGCATGACCATCATGCAGTTTTCGGTCATTCCGGGGGCCATCGCCCAGCCGGCGCTGGTCAGGCAAGGCTGCCAGCTCGACAGCCTGCCCATGGACGAGGTGACCTGCCATTTCCAGACCTGTCACGATACCTGGGTCTATCCGGCCGATATCCGTCATATTGCCGCCCAGAGCGGCAACGATCTCTCCACCATCTCGCTGGATATCGCCCTGCATGCCCCTCTGCCGCTTTGCGAGTTGCAGCTGGACAAGCTGCGCTTCTTCCTCGGTGGCGACAGCTACACCGCCTATGAGCTCTACTTCTGGCTCTCCAACCAGCTCTCCCATATCGAGCTCGAGATCGACGGCAAGCGCTTTCGTCAGGAGGCCAAGGCCCTCAAACCGGTCGGCTTCGAGCGCGGTGATGCGCTCTTGCCCTATCCGAACAACGTCTATTCCGGCTACCGGATCCTGCAGGAGTATTTCTGCTTCCCGGAAAGCTTCCTCTTCTTCGAACTCGCCGGTGGCGACTGGCCCAAACAGCCGCTGCCGGTGAGCGAATTCAAGGTGCACTTCTGCTTCGACCGGCCGCTGCCGGCAGAGCTCAAGATCCGTCCCGACTCCTTCATGCTCAACTGCGTGCCGGCCATCAATCTGTTCCAGCACGACAGCGAGCCGGTCAATCTGAATGGCCGTCAGGCGGAGTACCCCCTCAAGGCGAGTTATCGCCATGCCGACAGCTTCGAGATCTTCTCGGTGGATCAGGTGGAAGGCTGGGTCGAGGGGAACCTGGGCCGCTCCCGCGGCACACCGCGCATCTATCAGCCGTTTGAGAGCTTCCAGCACCAGATTGAGCGGGCCAAGCAGCGGCTGGCGCTCTACTACCGGGTGCGGGTCAAGGAGGCGGTGAGCGGGGATGGTTTCGAGCACAGCCTCTCATTCGTGCGCGGGGATGAAACCACCACGGTCGAACTGGATGAATCCATCTCGGTGACGCTCACCTGTACCAACCGCTCCCGCGCCGCCCGCCTCAAGGTGGGCAGCGTCTGCGTGCCAACCGGCAGCTCACCCTCGTTTGCCACCTTCCGCAACCTGATCCGGCCGACCCGGCCGCTGCGCCCGGCGCTGGACGGCAGTCTGCACTGGACGCTGATCTCCAACCTCTCCCTCAACTATGTCTCCCTGCTGCGCCGCGATGCCCTGGTGCAGGTGCTGCGCACCTACGATTTTCCGGCGCTGCACGACAAGCAGGCGGAACAGGCCTCGCGCAAGCGGCTGGCGGGTATCGAGGAGATCGAAACCAAGCCGGTGGATCGGCTGGTGCGCGGCATGCCGGTGCGGGGGCTCAAGTCGGTGCTCTCCATCCGCCAGTCCGCCTTTGGCAGCGAAGGGGAGCTCTATCTGTTCAGCACCGTGCTGGCCCACTTCTTCTCGCTGTACGCCAGCGTCAACGCCTTCCACCTGCTTGAGGTGGTCAATCTCGACAACAAGGAGCGCTATCAGTGGCCAGTCCAGATCGGTCAGCACTCCCTGATGTGACGTCCGGCAAGGACGCGCCCCGTTTCAACTTCTTCCAGCTGGTTGAGCTGCTCAACCGGCTGGATGGTGCCGATCAGGAGCGAGGGCTCGACTACCTGCCCGGTGACGAGAACATCCGTTTCAAGGCGACCGCCTCCCTGGGGTTTCCCACCAGCGACGTGTTGCAGATTGGTCGGGATGGGCAGGGGCGCCACGAGCTGGAAGTGGCCTTTCTCGGCCTGCATGGCAGCCAGTCGCCGATGCCCGGCTATTACCTCGACTCGCTGGCATGGGAGTACGCCCAGGGGGAGCAGAAGCTCGGCCTGTTCCTGGACTTCTTCCATCACCGTCTGCTGACCCTGCTGCACCGGATCTGGCGCAAGTATCGCTACCACGTCCGGTTTCAGGACAACGGCGAGGATGGTTTCTCCCGCCTGATGTTCGCTCTGGTAGGGCTTGGCAACGAGGCGGTCTGCCAGAGCCTGCCGGTCAACCGGGCCAAGATGCTCTCCTATGCGGGCATGCTGGCCAGCCCCAGCCGCTCCCCCGAGGTGGTGGCCGGTCTGGTGGCCCACTGTTTCGATCTGACGGACGTGGAGGTGAGCGCCTGGCAGTGGCGCAAGGTGCCTATTCATCAGGATCAGCAAAACCGCCTCGGCGGCGCCGGTACCACCCTGGGGGATGACTTTGTCATCGGCGACAAGGTGAACGACTGTGCCGGCAAGTTCTTGTTGAAGATCAACAACCTGAGTTTTGGCCAGTTTCTCGGCTTTCTGCCGAACGGGGAACACTTCCATGCCCTGGTGACCTTCGTCTCCTTCATCCTGCGCGATCAGCTGGCCTGGGATCTGCGGCTGGGTTTCGGCCAGGAGCAGGCGAGGGGACTGAGACTCGGTGAAGAGCAGAGTGCCCGTCTGGGGTGGAGTACCTTTCTCGGTCAGCCGCCGAGCGATCCGTTCGTGACCATTTGTGTGCAGGAATAAGCGCAGAAATACGCTGCGCAGAACATTTAAGTACAGAGATCAGTGCAGGAGTAACCGTGGACGATTTTAACCAGCAACTTTCCCTGGTGGTGCTCAACAGCGAACAGCTCGACGGCAGCCAGCAGGTGCAGTACCGCTTCGACGAGATGGGGGGGACCCTGGGGGCCTCCGAGCAGGATGATTGGCAGCTGCGGGACAGGTTGGGGACCGTGCTGCCCGCCCACGCCCGCATCGAGCTCAACGACGGTCGCTTCTGCCTGTGCGATCTGAGCGGCCAGACCTATATCAATGGCGCCACCTCACCCATCGGGCGGGCCCGCAAGGTGCATCTGGAGCAGGGGGACGAGCTCATCGTCGGCCCGTTCCGGTTGCGTACCTACCTGGGGGCCATCACCCCCGAGCAGAGCCTGCAGCAGGTGCTGGGCAATCGTGCCACCGAGCAGCTCGACGAGTGGCTGACCGGTGATGAGCCCACCGCCCGGGCCGATGATCCGCGCACCCTGGCGGCCGATCCCCTGCTGGCACTGCAACAGGAGCGCCGGACCCCCAATTCGTTGATGGATGGCTTGCCAACTGCTGGCGTGCCGACGGATGGCCCGCTGACGGATAGTCGCCTGCAGGCTTCACCGCGTTCACAGCCGGATGTGGACGTTTCCCCTCTTGCCCCCTTTTCTGCTGTCGAGAACACCATGAACCAAGAATTTCTGGATATGCCCAGCATCGAGAACCACCCCGATTATCAGCTGTCGCTGGACGGCGTCGATCACGTGGCCCTGACCCCGCTGATGCGCGGCCTGGGTCAGCCCTTGCAACTGCAGGACACCCAACAGGCCCACGACATGCTCGAAGAGATGGGCAAGACGGTGCGGGCCATGGTGGAGGGGTTGCTGCAGTTGCAAACCGAACAGGCGGCGCTGGCGGACAAGCACCTGCGCCCCATCGAGGACAACCCGCTGCGCCTGGGCCTCGACTATGACGAGACCCTGGCGGTGCTGTTTGCCGAGCAGAAGAGCCCGGTCCACCTGAGTGCGCCGGCGGCGGTGGCCGAGAGCCTGCACAATGTGCGCATCCACCACGTGGCAAACCAGCAGGCCATCGGCGCGGCGCTGGACAGCATTCTGCAAGCCTTCTCGCCCGAGGCGCTGATCGGCCGGTTCGAACAATACCGCCGCAGTGGCGCGCCGGGCATGGCCGATGAAGGCTGGGCCTGGAACATGTACCAGCACTACTACCGCGAGCTCACCTCCGCCCGCCAGCAGGGGTTCGATAAGCTGTTCCACCAGGTGTATGCCCAGGCCTATGACCAGGCCGTTCGTCAGCAACAGGGACTGATTTGATGATACGTGCGCTGATGCTGGGGGCGGCTCTGCTGGCCCTGGCTGGCTGTACCACCATGGGCAAGATGGCCGACGTCGCCATGAACCCGGATATCCAGGTGGGCAGCAATGACAGTCAACCCTCCACCCTAGGGCTGAGCCTGCTGGCGGAGCCTGACGTCAATCCCAACGAGAGCGGGGAGGCGGCGCCCATCGAGTTTCAGGTGGTGCTGCTGGCCGAGGATTCCAAGCTGCTCGCCACCGACTACGACCAGGTGACGGCAGATGTCGAGAAGGCCCTTGGCAAGAACTACCTCGACCATCAGGACTACACCCTGCTGCCGGGCCAGTTCAAATACCTGCCCCCCGTCAAGCTCGACGAGAAGACCCGTTACATCGGCGTGATCGCACGCTACGCCGACCCGGACAGCGCCGAGTGGCGCAAGGTCATCAAGATCAAGAGCAAGGGTGCGGCTTATCAAATCCTGGTGCACCTGCGCCTGGATGAAGTGGAACTGCAAAAAGAAGAAGAATAACCATGTCGAGTCGAAATCGGGTTATCTGGCGTGAGGGGCTGTTCATCAAGCCCCAGCACTTCCAGCAACAACAAAGGCATTCGGATTACGCACTGCACGCTCGCCTGAGCGCGCTGTCCGACTATTTCTACGGCTTGCAGTCGCTCGCCATCAACGAGGATTACCTGGGCTTTGGTCGCATCGCCCTGGTGGGGGCAACCGGCATACTGCCGGACGGAACCGTGTTCAACATCCCCAACGACGACATGCTGCCGACCCCGCTGGAGATCACCGACGCCTCGGTGGCCAACCAGAAGGTCTATCTGGCGCTGCCGCTCTCGGTGAGTGGCGTCAACGAGGTGGGGCAAGGAGGCTTGGTGGCCACCCGGCTGCAGGCTCACCGCCACGACGTGCGTGACCTGCACAGCGAAGGAGGGGACGTGGTCTCCCTCGAAGTGGGGCGGGTCAGCCTGCGGCTGATGCTGGAGCGTGAAGATCGCAGCGCCTACGCCTCCTTGGCGATTGCCCGCATTCTGGACAAGCGTCCGGACGGCGGTCTGGTGCTGGATCCCAACTTCATGCCCTGCAGCATCAGCGTCTCCGCCATCCCGACCCTCAAGCGCTTCCTCGGCGAGTCGGCCGGCCTCGTGGCCGAACGGGCCCGCAGCCTCTCCCAGCGCATCGCGGCGCCCGGTCAGCAAGGGGTGGCCGACGTGGCCGAGTTCATGATGTTGCAGCTCCTGAACCGGGCTCAGCCCCAGCTCTCTCATCTGGCGCGCCTGGGTACCCTGCACCCGGAGCGGCTGCACGAGGCGCTGGTCCAGCTCTGTGGCGAGCTGATGACTTTTACCGACGAGTCCCGCCTGCCGCCGGAGTTTCCCGCCTATCGTCACGACGATCAGCAGGTGAGCTTCGAGCCGGTGATGCTGGCCCTGCGCCAGGCGCTCAGTACCGTGCTGTCGCCGCGCGCCGTCTCCATCCAGCTGCGCAAGCACCAGTACGGCATCATGGTGGCCATGGTGAACGAGAGCGAGCTGATGAAAAGTGCCGACTTCGTGCTGGCGGTGCGCGCCCGCATGCCGCAGGAGCAGCTGCGCAAGCAGCTGCTGCAGCAGACCAAGGTGGCCTCCAGCGACAAGATCCGCGAGCTCATCAGCCTGCAACTGCCCGGCATTCCGCTGCTGCCTCTGCCGGTGGCGCCGCGCCAGCTGCCCTATCACGCCGGTTACAGCTACTTCCAGCTCGACCGGCAGAGCCCGGCCTGGCAGATGCTGGCGGTCAGCAACACCCTTGCCTTCCACATCGCCGGCGACTTCCCCGAGCTCGACATGCAGCTCTGGGCCATTCGCAGCCAGTGATCGCACCAAGGAATAAGCAGAGATGACCACGGACATTATCAAGAACGAGCAACTCAGCGACCTGCTGTTCGATCACGCCGAGCAGCTGGACATGGATTCGGATTACTGGTTCCGCCTGCGCGGCCAGAGCATCAACCCGATGATCGATGCGGTGACCCCCTTGCTGGGGCTGGTGCAGCGGGTACGGCTGCTGTCGCGCTACGACCGGGTGCCCGAGCTCTATCAGCGGGTGGTGACCGAAATCCAGGCCATCGAACAGGAGCTGATGGCCCAGGGGTACGAGAACGGGGTGGTGCTGTCGTTTCGCTACATCCTCTGCACCTTCATCGACGAGGCCGTGATGGGGCGCGACTGGGGCAGCCAGAGCGAGTGGTCCCAGCACTCCCTGCTGGCCCGCTTCCACAACGAGACCTGGGGCGGCGAGAAGGTGTTCGTGCTGCTGGCGCGCCTGCAGGAAGACCCGGTGCGCTACCGCGACATTCTGGAGTTCATCTACCTCTGCCTCTGCCTCGGCTTCGAGGGGCGCTACAAGGTGATGAGCCAGGGGCGGGAAGAGTTCGAGCGCATCGTGCGCCAGCTGCACAAGCAGTTGGCGCACGAGGCAGGTGGTGAGGCGCCCAGCGTGTTTCACCTCGATCTGGGGCAGCAGGCCTCCCGCTATCAGCTGCGCAAGCAGGTTTCCCTGCGCAGCCTGTTCATGGGCGGGGCGCTGATCCTGGCGCTGATCTTCGGCCTCTATCACCACCAACTCAATAACCAGACCCAGGACGTTCTGCGTCAACTGGGCGAATTATTAAAATAAAATACTAAGGAGAGCACGCCTTGATTCGTATAGAGCTACCGGTACTGGTGGAAAGACTCAACCCCATCTGCCGTCACATGCTGGAGGAGGCTGCGGCCCTCTGTGTCAATCACCAGGGGGCCGAGATCCGCATCGAGCACCTGCTGCTCAAGATGCTGGAAACCCCGCTGAGCGACGTGCGCCAGATCCTGAAGGTGGCCGAGGTCGACGTTGAAGAGCTGAAGACCCTGCTGCAACCCTCGCCAACTGACAACGGTTATGGCCAGGGTTACCCCTCCTTTTCGCCCATGCTGGTGGAGTGGCTGCAAGACAGCTGGCTGCTCGCCTCCGCCGAACTGCAACACGCCCAGCTGCGCAGCGGCGTCATGCTGCTGGTGCTGCTGATGACCCCGCAGCGCTATTTGCCGGGCTCGGTGACCCGCCTGCTTGCCAAGGTCAATCGCGAGCTGCTGCGCCAGCAGTTTGACGAGTGGGTCAAGGAGTCTGCCGAGACGCAAGTGACCACTACCCCCGGCGGCAAGACGGCCCAGGTCGCGCTGCCGGCCGATGCCAGCCTGCTGGCCCGCTTTACCGTCAATGTGACCGAACAGGCCCGCCAGGGCAGCCTTGACCCCGTGCTCTGCCGGGATCACGAAATCGACCTGATGATCGACATCCTCTCCCGTCGTCGCAAGAACAACCCCATAGTCGTAGGGGAGGCGGGGGTCGGCAAGAGCGCCCTCATCGAGGGGCTGGCTCTGCGCATGGTGGCGGGCCAGGTGCCCGAGAAGCTGCGCGGGGTCGAGCTGATGACGCTGGATCTCGGTGCCATGCAGGCCGGCGCTTCGGTCAAGGGGGAGTTCGAGAAACGCTTTAAGGGGGTGATGCAGGAGGTCAAGGACGCCGTGCAGCCGGTCATCCTCTTCATCGACGAGGCGCACACCCTGATCGGGGCCGGCAACCAGGCCGGCGGGCTGGATGTCTCCAACCTCATCAAGCCGGCGCTGGCCCGGGGCGAGCTGCGCACCATCGCCGCCACCACCTGGGGCGAGTACAAGAAATACGTTGAAAAAGACGCGGCCCTGTCGCGCCGCTTCCAGCTGGTGAAAGTCGGTGAGCCCGATGCCGACGAGGCCACCGTGATCCTGCGCGGCCTGCGCAGCATCTACGAGAAGGCCCACGGGGTGCTGATCGACGAGGAGGCGCTGCAGGCCGCCGCCCAGCTCTCCGCCCGCTATATCTCCGGCCGTCAGTTGCCGGACAAGGCGATCGACGTGCTCGACACCGCCTGTGCCCGGGTGGCCATCAATCTCACCACGCCGCCGCGCGCGGTCAGCCACCTGCAAAACGCGCTGCGCCAGCGCGAGCTGGAGATCCGCCAGCTGGAGCGCCAGAGCCTGATCGGCCTCGGTGACAACGCAGAGCGCCTGGCAGAGTTGCAGACGGCCCAGCAGGCTTGCCGTGAAGAGCTGGCCGAGCAGGAGGCCCGCTGGCAGCAGCAGCAGGGGCTGGTACACCAGATTGTCGAGCTGCGCGCAGCCCTGCTGGCCGATCAGCAGGATGAGATGCTGGCCAGAGAGGCGCTGGATCTCGCCGATGCGCCGCTCGATCCGCAAGCCGCAGCCGAGCAGCTGGCCACCCTCGAGCGCGAACTGGCCGAGCTGCAGCAAGGAGAAGTGCTGGTCTCCGCCCACGTCGACAAGACCCAGATTGCCGCCGTCATCGCCGAGTGGACCGGGGTGCCCCTCAATCGCATCTCGCAAGGGGAGCTGGACGTGGTGACCCGATTGCCGGAATACCTCGGCGAGCTCATCAAGGGGCAGGATGTGGCGGTGGCCCACCTGCACAAGCATCTGCTGACTGCCCGCGCCGATCTGCGTCGCCCCGGCCGCCCGCTCGGTGCCTTTCTGCTGGTGGGGCCGAGCGGGGTCGGCAAGACCGAAACCGTGCTGCAGATCGCCGAGCTGATGTTCGGTGGCCGCCAGTATCTGACCACCATCAACATGTCCGAATATCAGGAGAAGCACACCGTTTCGCGCCTGATTGGCTCGCCGCCCGGCTACGTCGGTTTCGGCGAGGGGGGCGTGCTGACCGAGGCCATTCGGCAGAAACCTTACTCCGTGGTGCTGCTGGACGAGGTAGAGAAGGCCCACCCGGACGTGCTCAACCTCTTCTATCAGGCGTTCGACAAGGGCGAGCTGGCGGACGGGGAAGGGCGCATCATCGACTGCAAGAACGTGGTCTTCTTCCTCACCTCCAACCTCGGTTTCCAGACCATCGTCGATCATGCCGAGCAGCCCGACGTGCTGCTGGATGCCCTCTATCCGGAGCTCGCCGCCTTCTTCAAGCCAGCGCTGCTGGCACGGATGGAGGTGATCCCCTATCTGCCGCTCGGTCACGATACCCTGGTGCAGATCGTCGGCGGCAAGCTCAACCGGCTGGTCAAGTTGCTCAAGGAGCGTTTCGGCGCCGAGGTGGTGCTGGACGATGAGGTGGCCGAGGAGATCCTGCTGCGGGCCAATCGCAGCGAGAACGGCGCCCGGATGCTGGAATCCGTCATCGATGGGGCCCTGCTGCCGCCGGTCTCTCTGCAACTGCTGCAGCGCCTCTCGGCCGGTGAGCCCATCAAGCGCGTCCACTTTTCCGTGGCCGATCACCAGTTCGTGGCCGAGGTGGGGGCTTGAGTATGGAGCAAGCCCTCGCATTTGCCCTGGCCCTCACCGCCCAGCGCGATGAGCCGCATCTGTGCCACTGGTGGAGCTCGACCCTCCATGCCAGCTTCCAGCCCAGGGGGCTGCTGCTCGGCATGCTGGATGTGAGCGGCCGCCAGCTCGAATGCAAAGGCTGGGTCAGGGGGAAGGAAGTGGCGCTGGGGCTGGCGGTGGACGATTTTTCCCACCCGCTGGCCTATGTGCTGCACAAGGCCCAATCCCGCACCTGGGACTCCCTCTATGGCGGTGCCCGCATCGAGCACGCCGGTTTTCGCGCACTGCTGGCCGACCTTGGCCAGCAGTGCGGCCTGCACGCCTATCCGCTGCTGGATGGCAACGGCAAGCCGTTTGCCGTGCTGGCCCTGATGGATGAGGGGGAGGTGCTGCGGGCCTGGGCCGATGGCCCCGAGCTGGCCCAGCTCTCCCAGGTCTTTTGCAATCAGCTCACCCTCATTCGCGATCTCGGTCGCAGCCGACGGGATCAGGGGGTACTGCGTGACTCCCTGCGCCAGATGAAGGGAGAGGGGGAGCGGCTGCGTCAGCACGAGAAGCTGCTCGGCGATCAGCTGGTCGGCCAGTCGGCGGTGATCCGCGGGCTGCGCGAGCAGATCAATCAGGCCGGTCAACACAAACTGACCGTGCTGATCCAGGGTGAGACCGGCAGCGGCAAGGAGGTGGTGGCACGGCTGGTGCACCAGTGCTCCGATCGCGCCAACAAGCCGTTTGTCGCCATCAACTGCGCCGCCATCCCGGAGAACCTCATCGAGAGCGAGCTGTTCGGCTACCAGAAGGGGGCCTTCTCCGGCGCCCTAGCCAACAAGACCGGGCTGGTGGCCCAGGCCAACGGCGGTACCCTGTTTCTGGACGAGGTGGGCGACATGCCCGCCGCCATGCAGGCCAAGCTGCTGCGGGTGCTGGAAACCCGCAGTTACCGGCCGCTCGGGGCCGAGCAGGAGTATCACTCCGATTTTCGCCTCATCGCCGCGACCCATCAGCCGCTCACCCGTCATGTGGAGGAGGGGCGGTTTCGGGCCGACCTCTACCACCGTCTCTGTCAGTGCCTGCTGCTGATCGCCCCCCTGCGCGAGCATATCGAGGATGTGCCGCTGCTCTGCCAGCACTTCATGGCCCAGTTTGCCGCCCAGGATGGCAAGGCGCTCGCTGGCTTGCAGCGCAAGTTCTTGAAACAGCTGCAGACCTATGACTTCCCCGGCAACGTGCGCGAGCTGCGCAACCTGCTGGAGGTAGCCTGCGCCCATACCCGCACCGGGGAGGAGGTGGGGCTGGAGGCGTTGCCGCCAGAGCTGCGTGAGCGGGTCTGCGTCGAGCTGCCCGGCTACATGGACGATTACAACCACATCCGCGATCTGCGCCGGGCCATGCAGCAGTACGAGGCCTCCGTTATCGAGGCGCGGCTACGCCACTTCCACGGCAACCGGATGCTGGTGGCCGAGAGTCTCAACATTCCCAAGCGCACCCTGGATCACAAGTGCCAGAAACTGGAGGTGAACTGATGAGCCTCATCGCCCTATTGCCTCTGCTGCTGGCCACCAGTGCGGCTGAGGCACCGCTGGACATGGCGCGCTGGCAGGCCTGCCGGCAAGAGCCCTCGCCGCTGGTGCGACTCGCCTGCTACGACGCCATCGGCAATGGCGCGGCCAGTGCCACCGAAGGGGATTCCCCCAAATCGGCGGCCTGGCAGGCCATCTGGGCCCAGGAGCAGGCTCGCACACCAGCGAGCGCCCCCTTCCTGTTGCAAAGCGATGAGGCGCGCGGCAGTGAAACCCTGACCCGTCCGGCGCTGCGCGGGGCGACGCTCTCCATCGGCTGCGTCGACAGCATCACCCATATCCGGCTGCGGCTGGATCAGCCCTGGAGCGGCGAGAAAGTGCAGGTCGAACTGGATGGTCAGCCGAGTGCCGGCTCCCAGAGCTGGTTTATTCGGGATCAGGGATTGCTGCTCGAGTATGGCCGCGGTCTGCCCGCCATCGAAGAGCTCAAACGCTGGCTGGGCCATCGCGAGCTGCAGGTGCGGGCCGACAACGGTGCCCTCTTGCGGGTTGACTTGAGCGGCCTGAAAGAGGCGCTGGTACCGCTGCGTCAGCAGTGCCGCTGGTAGGGGGGAAGATGAGCTATCAACACCCCTGGTGTGCACGCCTGCTCACCAGCCTGCCGGATGAACAGATAAGAGGCGCGGTGCTGGCCGATGAGCCGCGCTGGGACTATGTGGAGACCGAGCTGGTCAAGCTGGGCTCCCTCGCTCACAGCCAGGTCGATCTCAATGCGGTGGCCGAGGCCTGCCTCGGCTTGCTGGAGAGCCGTACCAAGGACATGCGGGTGCTGGCCCAGCTGCTGCGCTGCCTGCAGCACCCAGCCAAGGCAACCCCGCTGGGGGCGGCGATCAGCCTGTTGGAGGCCTGGATCCAGGCTTACTGGCTGCTGGCCTGGCCCGGCAATGCCAGCCAGAAACAGCGGCTGATGGTGCAAATCGTCAAGCGATTCGAAGGGGCCCTGCCGCGCATTTGCGAGAGCGCCTCGGCGGCCGAGCTGGCCCAGTTGCTGGCCCAGGCCGAGCAGCTGGAGCGGGTCTGGCTGGCGCAGTGTCCCGACAAGGGGGAGCTGCTCGACCCGTTGGTAATGGGGCTGAAACGGGCCCAGCGCCAGCAGGTGGCACAGGCGCAGGCTGATGCTGCTGGGCAGCCTCAGAGCAGCGGCGCGGCGGCAACGGGCTCCCCGGCCTCGGTGGCGTCGACCGCCAGCGGTGCCGGCGCCATGGTGCTCAGCGGCGGTGGTGGCAGTGCCGGCATCGACGTCGACAGTTC
This sequence comes from Aeromonas sp. S8(2024), assembly GCF_041403085.1. Lineage (NCBI taxonomy): Bacteria > Pseudomonadati > Pseudomonadota > Gammaproteobacteria > Aeromonadales > Aeromonadaceae > Aeromonas > Aeromonas sp. S8(2024). Next base: position 21,565 of record NZ_JBGLRF010000001.1, read on the forward strand.
CAACGATCGCGCCTGGCGCCAGACCCAGCTCAAGGTGGCTGAGCTCCTGATCGAGCGCCAGCCGGAGGTGGCTGTGGGCTATCGGCTGCGCCGTCATGCCGTCTGGGCCGGGATCACGGCGGTCCCCATGAGCGGGGCGGGCAATAAAACCCCGCTGGCACCCATGTCGGCGGACATGGTGGACGAGTATCGCGCCGCCATGAACGCCCCCGATCAGGGGCTCTGGCTGCGCATCGAGCAGAGCCTGACCCTGGCTCCTTACTGGTTCGAGGGGCACAGGCTTTCGGCCGAAGTGGCCCAAAAGCTCGGTTTCGGAGCGGTGGCCCTAGCGATCGCCGAGGAGCTCGGGACTTTTCTGCAGCGCCTGCCGGCCCTGCGGGAGCTCGCCTTCAGCGATGGCTCGCCGTTTCTCTCCCCTGAGTGCAGCCGCTGGCTGCAACCGGCCAAGGGCGGCAGTGCCGGCAGTGGCGAAACAGGGCTGGCCGAGGAGGTCGCCCAGCGTCACGGCGAGCAGGGGGTTGCAGCGGCGCTCGCCCTGCTCGATGAGCGGATTGCGCAGTTGAAAGAGCCAAGAGATCGCTTCCACGCCTTGCTGGTGCAGGCGGAGCTGTTGGCGCAGGAAGGCATGGAGGCGCTTGCGCGCCAGCACTATCAACACTTGTGGCAAGAGGCCAGTCGCCTCGGGTTGTCGCACTGGGAGCCCGGGCTGGTCAACCGCCTGGAGAGCCTGGCGGCGCCGTTGTCGACATGAGTGCCGAAATGAGTCATTGAGTCGGAGTTGGATCACATTTTATGTTCAAAACCATTTTTACTTTTCTGCGGCAACAGCTGCCGAAATTGAAACCCTCCTGGCCCCTGCTCGGTGCTGTGCTCTGGGGGCTCGCCCTCATCCTGGTGTGGTGGCTGGGCCCTCGTCTCGAGGTACGCGGTGCCAAGCCGTTCGAGCCGCTGTGGGGGCGGGTGGTGTTCACCCTGCTCTGGCTCTGGCTGCTGCTGGGGGTAGTCTCCTGGCGGGTGTGGCGCAAGATGCAGCAGTTCAAGGCCGAGCGTCAGCACGAGGTGGTGCTGGAGCAGGATCCGGTCAAGGGGCTCATCGACAGGCAGGCGATGTTCCTCGATCGCTGGCTGCAGGCGCTGAATACCCATCTGGGCAAGGGGGCGCTCTACGCCATGCCCTGGTATCTGGTGCTGGGGCTGCCCGGCAGCGGCAAGAGCAGCCTCATTCACCGCGCCAACCCGGCCAACAAGCTCAACCCGAGACTCGATACCGAACTGCGCGACGTGGCACAGGATCAGCTGGTGGATTGCTGGCTGGGGGAACAGGCGGTGATGCTGGATCCGGCCGGGGTGCTGCTCTCCCAGAGCGAGGCCGAACTGGATCCCCAGGCCCGCAAGCATGAGCGGCTCTGGCTGCACCTGCTCGGCTGGCTCAATGAACACCGCCGTCGCCAGCCCCTCAACGGCCTGGTGCTGACCGTGGATCTGGCCTGGCTCTCCCACGCCAGCGTGGCCGAGCGCAAGGCCTATGCCCAGCTGATGCGCTCGCGCCTGCAGGAGGTATCGGTCACCATGAATACCCGGTTGCCGCTCTATGTCACCTTCACCAAGCTCGATCTGCTGCGCGGCTTTGACGTGATCTACCAGCAGCTCGACAAGGAGGCCCGCGAGGCCGTGCTGGGGGTGACCTTCAAGCCGGGCGCCGACTGGCAGCAGGATCTGGCCCTGTTCTGGGATCAGTGGGTGGACAACCTCAACCAGAATCTGCCGGAACTGATGCTGAGCCGGCTCGATGCCGCCCAGCGCAACGCGCTGTTCTCGTTCGTGCGCCAACTGGCGGGCCTCAAGGATTACGTGACCAGCCTGCTGGCCGAGACCCTGGCCATCGAGGAGAGCAAGCCGCTCTTGGTACGCGGGGTCTATGTCAGCTCCGTCTATCAGCAGGGGGTGCCGTTCGATGCGTTTGCCCAGGCGGCCTCCCGTCGCTACAACCTGCCAGAGCCCATCCACTCGGCCCTGCGCGGGGAGTCCAACACCTATTTCGTGCGCCAGCTCTTCTCCTCCATCATCTTCCCGGAGGCCCATCTGGCGGGCGAAAACCGGCTGCACACCCTCTATCGCCGGCGCCGCATGGCCATTGGCATTGGCTGCCTGTCGCTCTTCTCGGCCGCTCTCATCGGTGGCTGGCACTACTTCTACCGGGTCAACGAGGAGGCGGGTCGCAACGTACTGACCAAGGCGCAGGCCTTCATGGAGACCAACGAGGTGGCCGACGCCCACGCCTTCGGGGTGAGCCAGCTGCCGCGCCTCAACCTCATTCGTGAGGCGACCCTCTCCTTTGGCAACTACCGCGAGCGGATGCCGCTGGTGGCCGACCTCGGTCTCTATCAGGGGGACGAAATTGGTCCCTATGTGGAAGGTTCCTACCTGCAACTGCTGAGCCTGCGCTTTCTGCCGGCCCAGATGCAGGGGTTGCTTGCGGATCTCAACCAGGCACCTGCGGGGAGCGAGGAGAAGCTCGCCATCCTGCGGGTGATGCGGATGCTGGACGATGCGTCCGGTCGCAACAAGGAGCTGGTGGCGCAGTACATGGCGAGCCGCTGGCAGAAGGCCTTTCCGGGGCAGGGGGCGGTGCAGGAGCAACTGATGGGGCACCTGGACTATGCCCTCGATCACACCAACTGGTATGGCGCCAGGGCAGAGCGGGATCAGGCCGCCATCACCGCCTTCGTGCCCTTCAAGGAGCCGGTCTACGGTGCCCAGCGCGAGCTCGGCAAGCTGCCCATGTATCAGCGGGTCTACCAGAACCTGGTGGTGAAGGCGAACGATGTGCTGGCGCCGGATCTCAACGTCCGTGACGAGGTGGGCCCCACCTTCGACACCGTGTTTGCCTTGCGCAGCGACAACGCCGGCCAGGTGCCGCGGCTGCTCACCTGGCCCGGTTTCAACGACTTCTTCCTCAAGCAAGACAAGGCCCTCATCGATCTCACCGCGATGGATGCCTGGGTGCTGGGCCAGCGCAAGCTGAGCCAGCTGAGCGAGGCGGATCGCAAGGAGATCACCCGTCAGGTCAACGACCGTTACGTCACCGATTACGTCAACCAGTGGCAAAAACTGCTGACCAATCTGGACGTGCAGACCCTGGAGAGCCCGGAGCAGGCGCTGGACGTGCTTGCTGCCATCACCGGCAACGATCAGCCGTTCCAGCGGGTACTGGCCTCGCTGGATGACAACACCCGCATTCGCAAGATCTCCGATGTGGAAGGGGATCCGGCCCAGGCCATCAGCGCCCGCATCGGTCGTCCCTTTATGGCCACTAATGGAGTATTGGCTGGACGTGGCGAGCAGGGGCCGCTCATTCAGGAGGTCAACCAGAAGCTGGTGGAGCTGCAGCACTACCTGGAGCTCATCGTCAATGCCACCGAGCCGGGCCAGTCCGCCTTGAAAGCGGTGCAGCTGCGCATGACCAACAAGTACGCCGATCCGGTGTTTGCGCTGCAGCAATATGCCCGCAGTCTGCCGGCCCCGCTCGATCGCTGGGTGGGTCAGCTCTCCGAGCAGAGCTCGCGACTGGTGATCGATCTTGCCATGTCTTCCCTCAATCAGGAGTGGCAGGACAAGGTGCTGGCCCCCTTCAACAGCCAGCTGGCCGGCCGTTATCCGTTTGACCCGAGCTCGAACAAGGATGTGCCCCTCTCCGAGATGGAGCGCTTCTTTGCGCCGGGCGGGACGCTGGACAGCTTCTATCAGGTCAACCTCAAACCCATGGTGGAGAGCGGCCTGATGGAAGGGGAGTTCAGCTCGCCCATCCAGGCCGAGCTGGTCAAGCAGCTGGAGCGTGCGGCCCGCATCCGCCAGATCTTCTTCAGCCAGCAGGGCAACCTGGAGGTGCAGTTCGCCCTCGAGCCCATCGAGCTCACCGCCAACAAGCGGCGCAGCGTGCTGAACCTGGATGGCCAGCTGCTGGAATACGCCCATGGCCGTCGTACCAAGATCCCGCTGGTGTGGCCCAACACCATGCGTGACGGGGCCGAAAGCAAGATCACCCTGGTGCCGGCCGCCCGCGAGCGTTCACCGCGCAGTGAAGGCTTCGTCGGCCCCTGGGCCATGTTCCGCCTGATGGACAAGGGGGAGCTGACCCAGGTCAATGACGCCACCTTCGATGTGCGCTTCCCGGTGGATCAGGGGGCCATGACCTATCGCGTCTACACCGACAGCGCGCAAAACCCCTTCACCGGCGGCCTGTTCAGCCAGTTCAGACTGCCCGAATCCCTCTATTGATCGCGTCGGGGGCACGTTGTGCCCCCTTCCTGCGTTGGAAGTTCATATGTCACAGAATCAACAAGGTCAGCAGGCCCTGAAAGTGGGGCGCGACCCCAGGATGTTGCCGGAGTACGAGGCGCTGCGGGCCGAGATCAACAAGCTCAGCCACGCTTCGCGCCCCGAGGTGGACTGGCAGCGGATCCATCAGCTGGCCAGCCTCATCTTCGAAAAACACGGGGTGGATCTGCAGACCGCCATCTATTTCACCCTGGCCCGTTCGCGCCTGCAGGGGCTGAGCGGTTTTACCGAAGGGTGTGAGTTTCTCGCCAACCTCATCGTCACCCAGTGGGAGAGCTTCTGGCCGCCGGTCCATCAGGAGCGGGCCCGCATCGAGATGCTCGACTGGTTTATCGCCCGCATCAGCGACGTCATTCGCCAGTACCAGATCAGCCACGAGGACAAGCGGCTGATCTATCGCTGCGAGCGGGCGCTGCAGCTCATCAGCGAGAAGTTGCACAACGCGGATCTGAGCCGCATTCCCCGGGTCGAGAATCTGGTGCACTTCATCGAGGGGTATACCCATCTGTTCGATGAGACCGAGATCGTCATCGTCTCCGACGAGCCGGGCCTCAAGGAGGATCTGCAGATCCCGCCCATGGTGTTCTTCAAGTCCGACATGGAGAGTGATCACGGCGGCACGGTTTCGGCATCGACCCCGCACCTGCCCCAGGGCAGCATTCTTGTGGGGCGCGAGAAGGGGCAGGTCAAGCCCACCGTGCTGAAGATTGAGCAGCACCGCCGGCAGCGCCCGGCCTGGTTCTGGTTTGGTTGCGGCCTGCTCAGCTGCGCTCTGCCGGTGATGGGCTGGCTCGGCTGGCAGCAACATCAGCAGGAGAAAACCGTGGCGGCCCAGCGTCTGGTGCAGCCGGCCGCCGAGCTGCCCCGAGCCCTCAGCTACGACGACATTCGCCAGGCACGCATCGTGCTGGGGGAGCAGACCCTGCAGAACATGGAGAGCGATCTGGTAGCCCGCTACCAGAACCAGTTGACCCGGCTCGAGCAGACGTCGCCGCTCTACTGGTATCGCTACGGCGAGGGACTGCGGAACTCGTTACAGATGCTCTATCCCGACTCGCTGGCGGTCAAGGCGCTGGACAAGCAGTGGCAGACGCAGCTTGGCGGTCAGCAGGGGGATGTCATCAGCGTGCCCACCTATCTGGATGCCCGCGCCGGGGTGGATGCCCTGCTTGATCAGCTGCTGGAGCTGGAGCGCCAGCGCAAGACGGTGACCATCTCCTACCTCAAATCCCAGCTCTACGAAGTGCAGAAGAACCTGATGCAGAACATCCCGTTCAGTCTGCGCCTGGATGAACTGGAGGCGAGAAAAGCCTCTCAGGAGCCCATCACGGCAGCGGAGCTCAAGAGCCTGGAAAATGATCTGAAAGCGCTCAACATCCGCCTCTATCAGCTGCAACAGGGCGCTTCTGGTAGCTGAAAATGCTGGTATGAGCAAAGAGTTGCGCAAGGCATGGTGAATTTGACTGGCAAGGCAAGGTTTGCCGGAAAACTTGCCCTGTCTTGCGCAATGGATTGCAGCAGATTTGTCAGACTCAACGAGATTGAATCGTAATTAGCTGATTTTTAATGTGATTGTGGGCGACCATGCCATGGCATGGAGGCTGCTGGGTCGCCATTCCAACTGTCTCTGCACCAGGCTGCGCTTGCACCATGGTTGCCCCACGGAGAATCCAGATGTGTCCTTCTATTGCATTGCTCGGTGATATCGGCACCGACCACGAGGGTTTCCACCCATCCCCCGTGATTGCCGCCAGCCCGGATGTGTTCCTCGATGGCAAGCCGGTGGCCCGCCAGGGTGATCCGCTGGCCCCCCACGACAAACCCAACAATCCACCCCATCCGCGCAGCATCTCGGGCGGCGTCGGCTCTGTGCTGGTCAACGGCAAGCCCATCGCCGTGACCGGCACCGCAGTCGGCTGCGGCGGCGTGGTGATTGGCTCGGGCAGCGGACAGGCAGGTTAAGGAGCGCTTCATGGCAGACAGCACAGGATTACAATTTACCGTCAAGGTGGGGGCCCTGCCCGAGAGCACCTTCGTGGTGGCCGAGTTTGCGCTTGATGAAGGGCTGAACCGGCCGTTCAACCTGCGCCTGGAGCTGGCAAGCAGCCAGCCCGACATCGACTTTGGCGCCGTGCTGGACCAACCCTGCGAGCTGCTGGTCTGGTACAACGGCGAGCTGCAGCGCCGGGTGTGCGGGGTGGTCAGTGACTTTGCGCAAGGCGACAGCGGCTTTCGCCGCACCCGTTATCAGCTGCTGGTGCAGCCGGCCCTGTGGCGACTGTCACTTCGCCAGAACTCCCGCATCTTTCAGACGCAAAAGCCCGATGAAATTCTCAGCATTCTTCTGCAAGAGCACGGCATCACCGACTACGCCTTTGCGCTCAAGAATGAGCATGCCAAACGGGAATATTGCGTTCAGTATCGGGAAACCGACCTCGATTTCGTGAACCGCCTCGCCGCCGAAGAGGGGATGTTCTACTTCCACGAGTTTGAAGTGGGCAAGCACCGTATCGTGTTTGCCGATGACGCAGCCGCCCTGACCGCCGGCCCCGAGCTCTTCTTCAACCTCGGCAACCGCTCGCTCGAGCAGGGGCCCTATGTCCGCCAGTTCCACTACCGGGAGGCGGTGCGCCCCTCAGATGTGGAGCTCAAGGACTACTGCTTCAAGACCCCGGCCTATGGTCTCTCCCATAAAAAGCAGGGCGCAGAGCTCGAGCATCAGCGCGACACCTACCAGCACTTCGACTACCCGGGTCGCTACAAAGAAGACCCGAGCGGCAAGGCCTTTGCCCAGCACCGGCTCGATGCGCTGCGCAACGATGCAGTGGCGGGCCAGGCTAAGTCCAACTGCGCGGCCTTGCAGCCGGGGCAGACCTTCTCGCTCACCGAACATCCCAATGGCAACCTCAACACCGACTGGCAAATTGTGCGTATCCAACACACCGGCTTGCAGCCACAGGCGCTGGAAGAGGAGGGGGGCAGCGGCCCGACTGTCTACCACAACGAATTTGGCGTGGTGAAAGCCAGCACCACCTGGCGGGCGTGCATCGGCAGCCCGGAAGCCCCCCACAAGCCCATGGTGGATGGCCCGCAAATTGCCGTGGTGGTGGGGCCCGAAGGGGAGGAGATTTACTGCGACGAGCATGGCCGGGTGAAGCTGCAGTTCCCGTGGGACCGCTATGGCTCGAGCAACGACCAAAGTTCCTGCTGGGTGCGGGTGAGCCAAGGCTGGGCCGGCGGCCAATATGGCATGATGGCGATTCCGCGCATTGGCCACGAGGTCATTGTCGAGTTCTTGGAAGGCGACCCCGACCAGCCCATCGTGACTGGCCGCACCTATCACGCCACCAATCGTCCGCCCTACGAGCTGCCTGCCAACAAGACCCGCACCGTGCTGCGCACCGAGACCCACCAGGGCGAGGGGTTCAACGAACTGCGCTTTGAAGACCAGGCGGGGCAGGAAGAGATTTACATCCACGGTCAGAAAGACCTGAACGTGCTTATCGAGAACGACGCAGCCTGGCATATTAAACACGACGAGCATCGTGACATCGACAATGAGCGGGTGACCCGCATCAAGGCCAACGACCACCTGACGGTGGAGGGCGAGAAGCGCGACCAAGTGAAGGCTGACTACTCGCTGACGGTGGATGCCAGCCTGCACCAGAAGTTGGGGCAGTCCCTGCTGGTGGAAGCCGGTCAGGAAGTGCATATCAAGGTGGGCGACAAGCTGGTGCTGGAGGCGGGTTCTGAAATAACTCTCAAAGGAGGCGGCAGCTTTGTGAAAGTGGACCCGAGCGGCATCAAGCTGGTCGGCCCTGCGATCAAGCTCAATGCCGGCGGCAGCGCAGGCTCAGGCTCTGGCTGGGGTGGCAAGGCCCCCGTGGTGCCCAAGGGAGTAGAAGTTGTCAAAGCTCCCGAACTGGTTGAACTGGTCAAGGCCATCCCCACCGAGAAGGCGATGGAGGCGTTGCTCAAGGTGCTGGAGCCCGATAGCGATTATCAGCCCTCTGCTTGATGTTCGACGAACAACTTAGGATTGAATGACAAAGATGAAAATCGTCTATCCCATGCAACTGGCGGGTGAAAATGGCTCCAGCGAGATTGCATCCCTCGATGAATTTATCAAGAAGATCAATGGTCTCAAGAGCGGTACCTTCCCGATAGGCCGCAACCGTATCTGGCACGGTGGTATCCACTTCAGTAAAAGCGGGGGCTGGCACCCGAGCGGCGCTGTGCGCGCGATTGCTGACGGGGAGATCGTGGCCTACCGACTGGCGACCAAACCAGCCAAGGCGATCCGTAGCTCCGAAGAGGGCAAGCCAGAGGGAAAGATTGACTTGTATACCTCCCCTTCGTTTTGTCTGGTACGCCATTGCTACGAAGCCGGTGAGCAGAGCAAGAATCAGCTGACCTTCTACAGCCTCTACATGCATATTGCGTGTGAGAACAGCTACAACAGTTCCGAGGCTGCGCGAGTAATGGTCAAGGGGACAGGTGTGTCCACCTATGAACCGGTGGTCGAGGGACATCCTCCCAAGCTGACACGTCGGCTGTCTGGCGATAAACCTATCTATGCGAAAAGAGGGGCTGACGTGAAGTTGGTCGGCCAGGAAGTGAAGAGCCTGCTTAACCACAAAGATGAGCCCCACGATTACTATTTGGTGCACTACGTTGATGACCCGGACAGCCTGTTCCATATTGCGGCAAGCCAATTACAGCAGGAATTTCCACAAAAGCCGAAGTGGATGACACCACCGGAAGGCAAACCGGCCCGCCATAAGATCCCTGGTAATACATGGCTACGTAAAACTGCTGGCACCACAGTGGGTAGCATGGGGCTACCTGCTGGCAGTGAGGTGGTGGTATCCAGTGAGCCACCACAGATGGTGAACCTCAATGGCGGCACGACTGAGTTTCGTAAAGTACAGGTGTTCAAGGCGGGTAGTGGTGCCGTCAAAGATAGCGCCAATCAGGTGATGATCAATGCCAGCAAAGGGGCTGTAGGCTGGCTGGCGAAAAGCAAAATGGGGGCTGAGCTGGCCGCCGAACCAAGTATCCCTGTCGAATTCAAAGAAGATGCGCCGGTTGTTAACCGCAGTGCAAATCCGATACCGGTGCAGGCCGGAGAGATCATCGGTCATTGGGGTGAGCATGAGCTAGCCACTGCCGGAGCCAGCGGTTTTGTGAAAGACGCAGACAGCAAAGCCGTGCATTTTGAGGTGTTTGTTGCAGAGAGCGACAAGCAGGCGCTTGAAGATTGCATCAATAACAAGGCGCGGGTAACCGGTGGCCAAGGCTACCTGCTAGTAAAGCAAGAGGTCACTACCTATCGTCTTATCAACGATAGCCAGCATGGTTTTCACGAGGTTGCCAATTTTGGGCCACAGGTCTTACCGTTAGCGGTGAAAGAGTCTGATATTGTCACTCACGGTGCCAACAACTTTGTGAAGGTGCGTGAACGGACGGCGGCGGACGGGGAGCTGGCGGGCGAGTTCGTATTGCAGGGTGGTGATGTCGAAGTGGTCAGTCAGCATGACTGGCACAAGCTGGGCGTCAAGCTGGTCGATGGCAGCAGTGATGACGATGGATTTTTGGACAAGGCTGATACCCAGAGTGAAGATCCGCAGCAGAAAGAGGCGAGCAAATTTTTTAGTACCCTCTATGACAAGCTGGTGACAGACAGAGACAACGATGGCACCCTGAGCGGCAATGACATCAAGGCCGCGATGGCCGATGAGGAGTTGGCGGGCAAGTTGCGCATGTTGTTTATCAAGCACAAAAGCGAATGGGTAAAGCCGGGAGATTGGCCGCGTCTCAAGCAGGAGTTGGCTGATCAACCGAAGCTCTATGAGTACGCAAAGCAGGTACACAACAATATGGCGTGGATGGAAGATGCCAGTAAGATATTGGGTGATATCAAGCCTTGGTTTATTCATCCTGCGGGGATGATGGTGCTGGTGGCTGACCCTATCTCTGATGATGAAATGGATAAAAAGTGGCTCACCGTACCCAAAGGACAACTCACATTTGATGCTGAAGGGAACGATGTTGATACGAGTATGTATTTTTCAAGACACCCACATGTCCCAAATAATAGAGGGGCTGTGATTGGTGCGTCTGGTGTTACTTATGGAAGAGGGCTTGATCTGGGCCAAATATCAATTGGCGAGCTGAATAAGTTAACAACAGCTATTTCTGATAATTGCAAACCGCTATCAAGTTCCATGTTGCAATGGCTCACTGGTGCAGTTGGTCTTCAGAGGCAGGCTGCATACGATTATACTATAGCAATAAATAACGTTGTCCCCAGAAATGAACAGACCCTTACGAGAAAACAGCAGCACTATTTGTTCAATGAAATCTATTTAAAGTTGGAAGCTATTGCTAAAATAACGATCGAAAATCCGAAAGGGACTCGCACAAGAGCTGCTCCAAATGGTATTGATTTAGATCCGGAAAGAATAATTTCATGGTCTGCACTTCCTCAAAACATACAAGATTTGCTCATTGACCTTACTTTTAGAGGTGATAATCGTCCTAGTACTAGAGAGTTTTTCATACCAGACCTCATCGAGAGCATAAAAAATAACGATGAGTTTTCAGCTTTAAAAGAAAATATAAAAAGTAACAGGTGGAAAGAAACTTATAATGTTCCACTCGATAGACATCAAAGAAGGTGTAACTATTTATGATTATGCTAGGATATTTTTTTGCTTCATCGATAGCAATGTTTGATGCAAGACAATGCGAAAACCTTGACTTAACAGCTAAATTTAAGTGTGTTGAAACTTTGTACAATAAATCAGATGCAGAGCTCAATAAGGTTTACAAAAACCTCTTTTCATATTTACAGAATGATTATGAAGGAATCGGTGAGCCTAGAACAAAATACTTGAAGTTGGCTCAACGTGATTGGATTAAGTTTCGTGATTCTAGTTGTAATTTTGAAAATCCACAAGGCATGGGCTCTGGAGGAGAGGGGTTTGGTGTGGAATACTTAACCTGTCAACTCAAAAAGACTGTAGACAGAATAGACTATTTAAATGGTTTTTTACCAGAATAAATACATCTATCTGCGATGTAATTTAACTTGACTAAATGCAGGGATGAATGGAGCTCCAGCCCTACTGATTATGAGTTACTTACAGTTTTCGTGGTGTAAAAATGGAAAAACATTCTATTTTATTTTTGAGTGTTTTTTTAGCTAACCAATATGCTGTTGCTAGTGGTGATTGTAACGATTCGTCAGGAGTGCATAAGGAGTGCATAAGGAAATGGTTTCCTGTATCCAAAAACAAACTGCTAAATATGAAGTAAATTTAAAAGACATCATTTCTTCAAAGTCTAGCGACTATGGTTTTTCGAAAATCTTTTACGACAAACAACGGCTTGCCATTCATTAAAAATGGATGCCTTATTCAAACGTTGGTGGTCAGCGTTGTGAGTTATTAATGGTTCAGTGTGAATTAGATAGTATCAAAAGTTTAAATGAGTACACCAGTCAACATATTAACTATGTGAACAATAGTTAACTCCTTTGTGTAAATTAAAGAGGGGCCTTTGAGAAAGGCTCCTTTGATTTCTTCATTAGAGACAAAAATATGCCGATTACATCCAAAACAACCCCTCCTTGAGCCAATATGAGCTAGGGCGTAAAAGAGCTAAATATCTAACTGGAGAATAACTTTGAAAAGACTGTCTTTTGCTCTTTTTTTTATATCATTGAATGTACTTTCAAGCACAGATAGTAATTGTGATATCTCTACGCCAGCTACCAATCTTGCTGCTTGTTATGAAAGTAAATCAAAACAAGCTGATGCTGAGTTAAACAAGATATATAATGATTTAAAATCTACATTGTTATCTAGCGGTTATGATAAGCAATCTAAAGAAAAATACTGGAGTCAACTGGTTCAATCCCAAAGATATTGGATTAATCTCAGAGATACTCAGTGTTACGCGAGGGGGGCTTTTTTTGAAGACAGTTCTATCGCTCAACTGATAGAAATTAAAAAATGCCTTATGAATGTAACCAAGGAAAGAGTGTTTTTTTTGAACAATGAGATTCAATTCATTCATGATTTACCTTGATAGGCAAGGTTGATGGCCAAGGAAGGCGCTGCATCAGCTTTGTGCCCATCAGATGGTTGTGTAGCATATTAGCTTTTTTACAAAACAACATATTAGGCAAAAAATATAGAAAGAAGTGGCCTGCTCAAGCCACTTCTCTTATTTTGTCGGTAGTTCTAAAGTAATAATTTCAGTCCAAAAAACCGTCATGGAGAGACGTAGAACAAGTAAGTCCTTGCGGTGGGGAAATTTGGGGCACCCAAGATTTTTGACCCTGCTAGAAGTATAACCATTTACTCCGCAGGAGACTGCTAAACATTGGTATGGACGGTTTTTAGAGATTGGCGAAAATTTGTTGAACTGAGTGTTGTTACTCTAGAGTAACTGAAATGAAAAAATATTTAGCCTTGATTTTTATTATGCTGTCTTCTGTCAGCCATGCTGAAGATGTCGGCGATAGACTATCGGTGCTTTGTTAGTACAGATGGTAAAATTAAAATGCGAATTATGTGGGCCTCCACTACAGGTTGGGTTGGAGGATATGTTCAATATGGGAAAAATAAAGATAAAATAACTATAGTCCAAGTAAACTATGAAGAAGAGGCGAGTGACGACGGTCGAGCATATGCTGTTAATAGTGACTGGGTTGAAATAATTGATGGCAAAGTTAATGGGCGGTGTCACTTCGGTTGCCAAGGTGCTAACTTTGACAAAGTTTTTATATAAATGTTTAAGGAAAGAAGTTTTATTTCTCTCAGGCATTGGGAAATTACGAGGGTTGTTTTTGATTGCGGTGGTTGTGAAATACTGAGGCGCCTTATTCATCGGGTCTACAGATCTAGTTATCACCTGACAGCGTTGTTGCCCAAATCAACCATCAAGTCATCACTTCCCCGGCCCCGAGTGATCGCTATACTCGGGGCTTTCTGATTGGCAGACCCTGGGTATTCATTTTTTTATGGCGCTTACATACTCTATGACTGGTCCCACTTGGCCGTTGTAGTTACGCAGACTAATTTTCCCGCCAGCAACAACTTGAACCGATATTACCCAGTAGGCATTGGTAATCGTGAATGGAAATTTGTGAGGTTATAATGAGGAAGTATGGTTTTTTCATTTTAAATTTAATTTTTCCCGCTTTTTTTGTGAATGCGGCTGATATTATTCAAAGACCCTATAGGATAAGTAATGATACAGTGAGCGTTAAAATTGAGAAAAAGGATGACATAAACTGTCCATTATCTATGGTCATATATGATAAATCATCACATTATGAGTTGGATAAAATATGTGAGAACGGTGATTACCCGAATCTCAGGAGCATTTTTTTCTTTACTCTGAAAGGTGTTAATTATATAGGAACTATAGTTTCATGGCATAATAAGCATCAGGCAGAAGGGATTGATGAGACTAATTTTGAAGTTAAAATTTATAAAAAGAACGCTGGTGGAGAATATACTGTTGATAAGACAAAGACTTTGGATCCAGTCTTAAGTGGCACAGAGGATGGGGCCGGTGATGGAACATATAAGTTTAACAATGCAATATCGGTAAAGAAGTATATGAAAGAAAGATATGGTTAAGAGTTTGGCAAGGTGCTATCAATCTCATTGAGAGAAGGTGTCGACCGCCACCAGTTCTTCGGTGTAGTGAATCTGATGTTCTCGAAACTCGGGGCTGAATCGCTCGAGCAGGCGCATTTGCTCGTCGTTGAGCTCAATCGTCTGCTCCCGGTGGGTTTTCTCGAGGCGCAACAAGCGGTCATGTTTGGAGAGCAAATCGTGACGTTGCCACACGTCACGCACGCTGCCGTTGATACCTTGCAGAGCAAGTTCTTGGCGCGACTCGGTTGGGATGAGCCCCTTTACTGCCGGGCAGTTTGCCGAGCAAGCCCTCGGCGCCATAGGTCTGGTAATTACGACGTGCTACTTTCTCGTTGGTGGTCATACGGTGACTCCAGATAACACGGTAGGGGTACCGTTTTGTTATCCGGTTTGAAGCCGTATAACCACTCCCTTTTGTGGGCAACTGTCAGGTGAATACCACCTCCATACAATCATATGCGATAGTATCACGTTATAGTAGTGTTGTTTTGATAAAAAAGAGCCTATATCTGTTTTGTTTAGTGATGGAACTAAATCAAAATATGGAACTTTTGATTTGGGAATTCTTGCTGATGATGACTATACCGATGTAATTAGCTACCATTGTCAATGGTGGGAAAAATGGGTTATTGGAGAGAAGAAAATATGTTGGTGCTCTCAAAGAGATATTTAAGTATGAACAATGTAAAAATAGAAAATAATAAAATTTATTTTTTATGGTTTCTTACATTATTGATACTGTCTCAGTCAGTGTTTTCCAATGTACTGACACCTGAAATTACTGACGGTAAATCATATTCAATAGATATCAAGAAGAATGGTGTTAGAGATAAAATAATTACAGAGGAAAATGGAGGGTTATTATATATAATAAGCGCTTCAGGAATGCCTCCTGTAAAGGGCTCTAATTTAACAGTTGACGGGTATTCTGTTTTTGATGACATTGCATCACTACCTGGTGATGAGAAAGGATTTATTATCATTAATAGGGGCGGGAATTTTGATGCGTATATTAAAAATAGAGTGTCACTAATCAATGGTAAATATTTTTTAACAGAGGTCACGGCAGAGACATCAAATAACATTGATGGAGTAGTATTTAGTGAAGTGAACTGTAAGTTAGATCTATACATTCCGTTTGATAACATTTCTTCCAGTGATGTCAAGCAGGTACTTCTCTCTCCAGATGAGAAAGATTTTTCAAAACAATGTCATGAAGTTAAAAAGTCTTATTTTATGTCCCAAGAGTTAGAAACTTTGACAAAATCAGGAAAAATATCATGGAGTCTTCAATCTGCCAAATTTTTCATAGAAAAAAATAACATCACAAAATATAATGTTGTGACATACAACAATATTGCATATTATATTTTCGAGTCGTCTCAAGATAACCCTGTTACTTTGTATGTTTTGGATGGAATTCTACGTAAGTTTCCCGATAGAGTTGTTGCTCATTTAAATAAAGCAGACTATTTAGCTGCACATTCTAAATGTAAAGAGGCTACAGAGTCGTATAATACATATATTATGTTGATGAAGAACAATGGGAAAGAGAGCAGAATACCGAAGAGAGTTATTGACTATCAAGCTAAAGGTGAGTGTGTATAATTTTTATGTACAGTTCTAGCAATCATTTGACACCGGTCTCAAGCCGGTGTTTTTATTACTTATCAACCATTATACCTTTGAATTTTACATTCGATTTTCTTGTTATTTTTAATAATATTAAGGTGAGAGTGTTAATGTAATTGAATGATGCTGTGATTTATAATGTTATTATATGGCCAATTATATATTCTGTATGCTATGGGTAATTAATGAAAAGTATTCTAGGTGTCGTATTTTTTATTTTCCCCTTTAGTGGGGTAACAGCATGTGAAAACATAAGGTTTAATGAAGTACAGAAGAATGAAGAAGTTTTTTATGATGTGTCAAATATTGTTGTTACAGCGAAAGATCGTACTTTTTTTAATGACCTTCCTCTTGATGAGTGTAAGTCGAAAAAATTCATTATTAATGGAGACAAGGCAATTTCATATGCATCATACAATGGATTTCAATATGTTAGTTATTTAGATCGAAAAGGTGAGGCTCATACAGGGTGGGTTGATTCAGCTCGTATCACCAAAAAAGAAAGACTACTTGAACATTTAAATGTACAAAGAAGTGACTTTGCCATCCACTTCAATGGTTATGACATAAAAGTTGGTGGTGATTACAGTGAAATTATCGAGGCCTTTAATGGGCTCACTGAAATGGATAGTGAAAATAGTTTTGTCGATATATTTAAAAACATTGACGGCATAGATTATAAATTTTTTCCTCATGACTTCGGTTTCATATATATAGAGTCGTCAAACTTTAACTACAATAAATTTAAAAGAGACTTTGATGATTATAGAATAGCTAAAATCATTCTTAAGAAAGATGTTGGGTTTAGTAGTAGAGGGATTTATGTGGGAAGCAAGATGCTTGATGTCATAAAAGTATATGGTGTACCTGCGTCTAAGAAAGATGGTGCTTTTACATATATAAGTGATAACTACATGATAAAATTCTCTGGTTCTGAGGTAGTCAATGAAATAGAGATATCTATCAATCCAATGTAAAAACCTTTAGTTAGTATGTCTGTACAGATCTAGTTATCACCTGACACCGGCCTCAAACCGGTATCTTTTTATGCGGCTTTAGTGTGCTCTTCTTTCGGTATCAAAATCAGAGTTTTCTTGAATATGTGGTAGGAGGGGAGGTTGTATTTCTATTATTCTGTTCTGATGTGGCCGCTGCTTGACAAGTCTTACTATATCAAGCTCCACCGATTCATGCCAAGTTGTCCTCCCTTTGATGCCCACAAGGTCTGGTACGGGTTACTGGCAACCGCCAGCACCAATGCTGATGCATTTTAGAGTGTCCCCTGTGCGACCCGTTGCGGGCATTTTTTCAGGAACAGGCAGGGCATTGGAGGGGCGGTTTATGTCTACCGGATTTAAATAGATAAGACTGGATGTCTTCTGAAAGGAGATATTGGGGTGGCTGATGGGGCTCGAACCCACGACAACCGGAATCACAATCCGGGACTCTACCAACTGAGCTACAGCCACCACTGAAGATAACCATCAATGCTTGCATCGGGGAGATGCATATCATCAATGGCGCGCCCTGCAGGATTCGAACTCTTATATGGTACACATAAAAGATCGAAAGTAAGGATTAACTTCCAGCAAGAAGCCAATAACCACTTATGCATTACGCGATAAAAATGCTAATTTTGTTTAAAATCAATACATTACCACTGTTAATGCATGACCTAACCAACTTACGCGAAGAGTAAAACATTCAGTCATGAATGTCAATCTTGTAATAAACTATTTGCGCACTAGAGTGCGCATGTAGATCGCTCAATCAGTGCGCATGAGTGTGTATGTGGGGCTATGAGCCCTTTTTCAGGAGCACTGATTATGCAAAATCAGCTGGCATCGCGCCCAAGGATAGAAGTCACGCACCAACACCGCGAAACTACATGACCTGCAAATGCCGGACATCTGGGGTCATGTAGTTGAAATCGACTTGTATAGAAGGGATGACATTAGCGGACTGACGCGGAACTCCCCAACGCCCTCAACACCTCCTCCACGGCTGCCAACCGTCCTCGTAAGGACAGAAATTCCTGACTGGTGTGCCTGAGCACACTATTAATGGTTGCCTCTAGCGCGGGGAAATCTGCTCGTAGCTCGTTGTATTCGGCGAACGTGGCCTGGTATTCCTGGAGCTCAAATCGATAAGAACGCGCCCTGGCCTCCAGTTCTTCCAACCCCTTTCGCACCTCATCCTTCACTTCCACGACAGGCTTATGCTCGACCTGAGTCACTGGAACCTGTGGGCCAAGTAGATCCTCCCGAAAGCTAACCTCATCAAACAGCTGCGCTTTGACGTAATTTGGACGAAACCATTTATTGCCCACACTGCGCCTATTCAAAAGACCCATACCGATCAACTTGTTCAGATGGCGGTATATGAGTCCATAGCATTTATGTTTTGATGGGCGCTTTAACTTGTCACCAAATACAGCGATTACGCACTCCTGTGCAGTGAAATCGTTCAGCTGTAACCGAATTAGTGCAGTGTAGAGTACGGTTGGAAGCCACACCGTTTGGGAGCCCATAGGTAACCCTCAGTCTCGAAAGACAACAATTAGTAGGAATCAAAATCAGGGTGAGGATTATAGTCCTCATCATTGGGTCAGACAACCTGAGAAATAATAGTAAGATCCTACGATGTTACTCATTGGCCCCATTGGGGCCATGGTTAAAGGAGGTAATATTTTTCGGGAAATTAATTGTTTGCCTAAACATAAATATATTTATATGCAAATTTGCTTATGTCTTTCTCTCTATCATATGGGTACAGGTCTCGATAAACAGAGGCTGCCAAGTCAGAAACTTCCTTGCTAAGAATCTCAAGAGCATCATCTTTTTCAAAATTATTGAAAATAGGCTGAACCTCATCTGGAGATTTTAGTGAATCTCTTAGAGTTTTATCATCTTTTAACTTTTGCAGCCAGAGATCAAGCCTGTGAAGAAGTAGCAGGGGAAAGTATTCAGGACATGTCAGTTGAGCATCCATGTGATACGCAATGCTAGTTAAGTCAAAGCTTGTAAGATTTTTGGCTACTTTCTTTTTATAATCTGGCATATCGGCCACAATATTCTTCATCAACCGAACGACTTTCTTAAGGCTTCCTCCATAAATAAAGTCCTTATCATCAACTTTCTTAATGTGGAGAAAAGGTTTGTTTTCGATAAACGCATGCTTTTCTTTATCATAAATTCTAACACCGCGATCATGTTGTTGACCTGAACGTTGATAATCATAAGTGTCATACCAACAACTTGGGACAATATCAACCTTTCGAGCAAGGCTGCCACCACTTATTGATATCGATTTTTTATTCGAGCAGTCAACAGTTGCTTGATGGTATCGGCTTGTCAGTTTAACTTCTGATGCCAAGCGGATTTCTTTAATTTTATCGAGCATAGGCCGCTTGTCAGAGGTATCTGTGTAGTTAGTTGATGGAAGTGCTGGTTGTTGGACAAGAACTACATCTCTTTTAAGAATCAACATATCGACATCGGAGTGTCCTTCAATATGAATATCTAAAGCGACAGAACCTTGAAGCCTGAATTCAGTATTTATATGGTCTGTTTCGAGCATGCCAACCAATGTATTAGCTACACGCTCCCCTTCATCTATTGAAACTTGAGTTGATTTAGCGCTCACTGGTGCCATCGCACCAATTACATACTTTATCGCATCACTGTCTTTGACCTTTTCATAGCTTTCTTGTGGGCGATAATCATATGCAGCAGATAATGCAGTATAACCTTGATCAAGTGCATAGCGCTGAGCCGTACCCTGACGCCTTTCCTTCAATTTTTTCAAACGGTCACTAAAGTTGATCATTTATCACCTCGCGTCAGGTACATTTTTCCGAAAGTTCGTCTTCCATTACTATTAAAATATGCAGCGTCACCAGAAGTTAGCTCCTTATCAAAGATAACTTCACAGTAACCTCTATGTGAGTTCAATTCGTGGAACTGAGATGCATCAGGAGAATTACTATAACTATAATGAAGAACCCAGCCACCACGGGTTCCTGATTTTTTAGCAAGAGTTGCCGTATAGCTTTCGCTGGAGCTTTGTTTGGTTTTTAAGTTTATAGATATCTTTTCCCAATTCTGCTCAATATCAATTTCAGCTGCCCAGTTATACTTTATCACACCGTCATCTTCGGAGAGCGTTTCACCTCTGACAGACCAAACACCATTTAAATCTGGAATTTTAAACAGTGGTACTTTCCATACATAGTTATTAAAAATCCAATGTAAGGAAAAATATACAACAGCAGTTGAAACTGTTGCTCCAGCCATAAAACTGAAACCATCTACTTGGTGCAACCATAGAATAACGCTTGATATCAAACCAGTAAGAATAACTGATGCTGTTCCGAGATATCGACCTATTGTCGCTCTACTATGACCAAAAACAGCGTAATCATGCATATGCCAATCCTTTCATGCGTAATAACATAATCCTGCTATTCATCGCTCTTTATTGGCTTGTGCCAAGATGCTGGCAGCCAGGGTCTTTGACGTTTCGCTGTACTTGCTGCTTTGTAGCACCATGGAGGCAAACGTCTCCATTTCAGCACCAGTTTGCTTCCCAGCCCTAGCCTGAGACAGCGCGGAAGCCGCAAGGGAGCGCGCAGTGGCAGAGGAGGTTGTATCGTTGAGCACCTGCCCAGCAAGTGTTGCGACTCTATCGGAAGTAGTTTTACTGTTCGTAGTCATGACTATATCCTGTATCAAATTACGTTATTCAACACTACATATGGTGCTGTATGTTTACACAGCATGAAGATATCCGATCCGATTGAGGCGATCAAGGAAAACGATTGATGTATCATCAAGGTTGTTTTTTGAACTGACTGGGGAGCTCAGCCACTGCCCATCAAGCCTTTGAGTTTTCTCATTTTTTATTGCCATTATCCTCAAATGGGGGCGTGTGATAACGTAATGTTCATGTATGGCGTAGTAAGCGCCATAGTTTCAGCGACCTGAAGATTGAGACAGGCTCCTGCTCATTCAGAATCAGTGTGAATGCATTTAGGGTTCTGGAACTTGGCTAGCGAAGCGAGCATTCGCTGAGAACTGAACGTGAACAACAACGGTGGATTGGCAATGGGTGGACACTACATCAACCTTTTCATGTGGGGATATCAAAGCCACTATAGGAACCAGATTCAGTGGTTAGCTCGCGATGTGCTTAAAAGACTGGGGGCTCCTTCAGAAGCGGAAGTGATTCTAGTTGGTGCTCGAAGCCCAAGCAGCGATAACCGGAATCCTGTGTGCATCGAGCCAGAAGATGGAAAATGGCCGCTGTCATTATTTGATAACCTAATTGATTCTATTGAATTTGCTTACAATAACCATGAAATGCAGAATTTGTGTTTTGGTGATGCTCCGAGTATGCGTGATAAGCCGGAGTGGATGCGCCAAGATTCAGTGCGTGCATCGGTAGAACAGGCATTAAAAAGCTTTGATGAAGAACATCATGTAACTTCGTTCTGCGGTGCAGTGAGGCGCATCGATGACCACTATGTAACTCCTGTTATACAGATCCCAAATAGCCTGTTCTTGCAGTATCCCCCGTTAGATCACCAGCCACTCAGAAAAGGCAATAATCAAAGTGGATATCGTAGTCTCATCCATTCAGCTATGGCGGCTGTTCTGCATGAGGCAACAGAGGGGTTAAACAAGCCTGAACCTGGACGTTATACACATCGCAGTATGAGAGATGCAGAAGAAATCGTCCGTATTGCTGCGAAAAATTTCATGCACACCCCAGGGTTATCAATCGAGCGGCAGTACATGCATGACGATCTGTTTGCTACATTAAATCTTGTTTCTTCCCTAATGTATGAAGGCTCGAAGGGAATTGGACATCTTATCCTTGTTGACCCCAAGAATGATGTAGTCGAATTTATGGTTAAGTTTGCTGAACCTGTGACGCTTCGTGAACCAAGGTGGGTTAGGAAAGTTTTACAGATGGCAACAACAGGTATTGGCATTATTGCGGACAGCCAGCGAATCTATGGACTGGGGAGGCTTAAGGAATGGTATGATCCCCGTAATCAAGATGCATTTTCAGTTGTGTTTATCGACCATTATCACTGGGAATTACGTTGTGGCAATCAAGCATTACTTCGCAGTCATTATGCTGAACCTAAATTACCTAAGGAACCTTTTGATAAGGCTGCATTCCTTGCAAATTATGCTCGACTCTTTCCTGAGACATCACATGAACATGGATTAAACCTGTGGCACCTGATGATGGCTCAAGTTCGCCAAGAACACGGGAGTATGATTATTGTTGCCAAAGATGCGGCTAGTGAAGCTCGTCGTCTTAGCAAGCAGGGTACATGTATTGAGCCAACACTTCTTTCTGAAGAATTACTCCGAAGTGTCAGTGGCATCGATGGAACCATAATTCTAGATCCTGCGGGTTTCTGTCATGCTATCGGGATCATTCTTGATGGCGAGGCGACCGAACAATGTACACCATCAAGAGGCTCTCGCTACAACTCTGGAGTACGTTATGTTCATAAAGGGAGTCATCGAAGACTAGCTATTGTCGTGTCTGATGACCGGACAGTTGATATCATCCCTATGCTCAGGCCATTGGTAAGTCGTAGCATGATTGAGCTGCATGTAACTCGGTTAGAAAATGCAACTATCGAAAATTTCCATGATCCTAGAAATTGGTTAGATAAACATCGTTTCTATTTAAGTCTAGACCAATGCTCTAGAGTAAATAATTCACTTGAACGACTAGATAATCTCCCGAAAGAATTTGGTCGTCTTTATTTTCCCACAGAGAGATTTGAAGTTCATCCCGAAATGGATGAAAGCTATTTAATTGATGTATAGCAAGAAAACAGTATTAAACAGTATTCTGTACATCATATGCTGACACATATTATATGTACTGCTAGGTATATGAATGAGCCGTGCTGTGTTAAACTACATGACCTAAAAATAACATACATCTGAGGTCATGTAGTTGAAATCGGCTTATACATAGAAGGGGTGATATTAGCGGCCAGACTCGGTGTTCCCCAAAGCCCTCATCACCTCCTCCACGGCAGCTAACCTGCCACGTAAGTCACTATATTCCTTATATCTATCCCTGAGAGCATGCTCAATAGCCATATCCAGAGCAGGGTAGTCTGCTTGCAGCTTATTGTATTCAGCAATTGCTGCCTGGCACTCCTGAATTTCGATGCGGTAGATATTTGCCTTCGTTTTTAACTCGTCTAAGAGAGCATCATTCGATACCTCTGTGTATTGCTGAGCCTCCTGAACCTCCGGAGTTTCCTGAACCTCTGGGTCACTCAATTCCTCCTGAAAGTTCACATCATGAAACAAAGGGGTTTTAACGAAACTTGGATACAATCGCACATCATCAACATTTCTCCGTTCCAGGAAACCTGCGTTGACCAGCTTCATCAGATTACGATAAACGAGGCCGTATCGCCTCTTATGGGCCTGATTGTACTCTGAGTCACCAAAGACTGCGTTCACGCACTCCGTTGTAGTGAAATCATCCATCTGCAATCGAATGAGTGCGGTGTAGAGTGCGGTTGGTAACCACACAGTCTGGGTGCTCATAAGCAATCCTTGGTCTCGAACGAAAACAATTAGTGGGGATCTAAACTCGATTGCGGATTATAGTCCGTGGCCGTAAGCCAGACAACCAGAGATAGTGCTCGCCAGAGAGAGGCGAGACATGCAAGAGCTAGCAAAAAAATTTGGTGATGCTGTACGTGATAGACGGCTTCAATTGGGCGTATCGCAAGATGCACTCGCACATGCGGCCGAAATTGATAGAAGCTACGTAGGACGAATTGAGCGTGGTGAGGTCAATGTCACCCTGGAAAAGGCTTATCGTCTTGCCAGGGTAATGGGATGTAACATTCGCGATTTGCTGCCATAGATATATTTGCCAAATAATTATCTCTTCATCCTGATAAAACTAAATTCCCCTATCATTATTCACAGTGATGGCAATTAGCATCATTGCCAGCTTAGCTATTAAGCCCCCCTGTTGCCTATTTATAGAAAGCGTCACAAACTGCCGTTTTCAGAAAATGCCTATATGGCCTCGATTGGCTCATTGATGATAAAGTGACCCTCTCACTACTCTTCATCGAGCCCTTTATACATGCAGAAACCAGACCTCAGAGACATCCACCAACTTACCAAGGACGAGTTCAAACGTATTCTAGGCCCTGTGGCTGGAAGCCTTGATGACGGTTCAAAAGTCGTATTGGGGATGCAATCTGATGTGTTTGCTTGCTGTACTATTCAGGGAGACCAAATCTCGGTGAGGGGGACGCCCAAGTTTGAGCAGGCCATCAAGTCGGCATATGCCCAGGCCAAGCCGACAATGTGGTTTGGTTCGGCAGAGAAAGAGCGCCCTAAGGCAGAAACCACTCCTCCTGCTCTCAAGCCAAAAACCGATACAACGTCAGCCACAACCTATCGTGTACCTGTGCTCATCTACAAGTCAAAGCGCGAGCCAGGTAAGAATGTTGACGGCAGCCCCGCTGAAGATATGACCTATGGCAGGATGGCGGCAGAGCAGATCAAGGCCATCCCCATGTTCGTGGGGAAGATGGGAGATGACGGCTTTATTGGCGATCTCGAAAAGACTGACCCCAAGGTGTTCTTTAGTAGCTTCCGCAACATGGCCACATTGTTTGCAACTGGCGACTTGAAGATGAACATTCTGGCCATGATCGCCAAATTCGAGAAATCGGAGGGTGGTGAATACCGGAACCAAGCGTTGACGAGAGCAGCGCGAGCTCACCCGACCACGATCAAGTTCTCAGATACCCTTATCAAGGAAGTGAAAGCAAAGCTGGCCGAACTTGATGGTGATGTGAACAAGCTTGTTCTGAGTGACTTGATGCAGCAATACAACAAGACCTCAGGCTTTCGGTTACCCATCTTCAACTCTGCGGCGGATAAGGTGCAGGGCCTCACAATTGCGGTTAACGATGTCTGGGCAGGCAAGGCGGAAATCACGACATATGAAAAGTTTGGCGATTTCTACAAGGGCACGATCAAAGTAACACTATATGACCACTTTGGTCTCGATTATCCTGACATTGGCCCTGACCCCACGACCGGAAGAGTCAAGTTCTACGGCCTGGCGTCCGGTTTCAGAAGCTGGTTTGTTCTTCAACACTACAAGCGTTTTGCCTACAAGCCATTTTTGACCGTCATTGAACTCAGCTATCCATTCCAAGGGGAACTAAAGTGAGCGCAGCCGTGAAGACAGAGAGAACATGGGTATTCGTGTTGTTCATGCTCTATCACCTCTTGAATGCATCGATCCTGTTCATTCAACCTGTCTATGATTGGTTCAACGATGAATACTCACTGACTGGCCTATATGTACTGCTCATGCCCTATCTCTGGGGTTTGATAACGATACTGGGGGCGATTTTGTTCTTGTCAGATCGCTCTTGGAAATACTTGGCAGGCAATCTACTCGGTGGTTCGATCCTTCTCTTCTGGTGGCTTAGACTGGCATCCCAATATTAGTGAGTATCGTCAGGCATATGAATGAGTAGACCTAATGGCATCTTCTTGGGCGTGGCTTCATGCAGCGCAAGCAGCAAGCTCACAAGGTCTATCCTAAACGGAAATGAGTTCCCGCCAGGTCTATCTACGAATTGCTATAGCGCATTCCAACAGCAATAAATCCAGTTTTTCGTCAGCTCCGGTCTGAGATTTTTCAGCCTGGAGCTGCCCCCCCCCTCATTACCGGCTCTTATGGTGAGCAGCATGTGATATATTCGGCTCTAAAAGTGAGCCGAATGATGGGCTGGTTCGGCTCATTATTGAAACCCTGGCACGTTGAATGAGGAAATAATGGAACCATTTTGGATTTGGCAACAAGCAGATTGGCCCCATTTTCGTTGGCAGGATAGCGAGATATTGCCCAGATTACGGCAGGTGCAACGCAGGTTGGGAATGCTAATAGGTAGTCATTCCAGATTGGGGAACTCCGACCAAACGTTGGATACGTTACTGGCTAACATCATCTCCTCATCCGCTATTGAGGGTGAGCGTCTCAATGCCCAATCCGTGCGTTCCTCCTTGGCTAGGCGGTTAGGGAGTTCACAAACTCAGTCCTATCCCGTGTCAGATCGCTCAGAGGGGCTCGCGGCCATGATGCTGGACGCCATCGACAACCATGAACAACAGTTGACGATTGAGAGGCTTTACCAATGGCATCGTTGGCTGTTCCCTGCCAACGAATGGTCGGTGCAGCCAGTGAATGTAGGACAGTTGCGAGGAGATGAGCCGATGCAGGTTGTCTCTGGGCGTGTTGATCGCCCCACCGTGCATTTTGAGGCACCGCCCAGAGCAGCTCTGGACGATCAACTGGCCGAGTTCATCCGCTGGTTTAACCAGACTCGGCATGACCCCACGATGGATCCACTGCTTCGTGCGGCGATCTGCCATCTCTGGTTTCTGACGCTGCACCCCGTTGATGATGGCAATGGGCGGTTAGCGCGGGCACTGACCGATCTTGCGCTGTCACAGGCTGACAGCCAAAGCATCCGTTTGTATACCATGTCAGTTGCTATGCTAGATCGGCGGGATCACTACTATCGGGCGCTTGAGTCAGCGCAGAGGGGCCCGCTAGATATTACCTCCTGGATCTGTTGGTTCCTCGACACACTGGATTACGCCATAGAGCTGGCATTACAGGTTATTGAGCGTTCTCTTGCCAAAAAACATTTCTGGTTGCAGCACTGTCATGATGGTCTGAGTCCAGAGCAAACCAAGGTTATTAACCGTTTATTGGATGGCGGCCAACAAGGTTTTGAAAATGGCATCAACGCCAGCCAATATCAAAAAGTCGCCGGAGTCAGCAAGGCGACGGCTACACGCCATCTGGCCGAATTGGTGGGTAGGGGGTGCATTGAGAAATTACCTGGTGGCGGACGCAATACACGCTATCAGATCCGCTTGCACACCGAGGGAGTTTGAAAAAGCATCGCCATGGGGCGTTAATTTCATCTGGTAGATGAAAGCTGCGATTGGTGTACAAATGACGCTATTTAGTTAAATGTTGACGCCATGATGTGTGCCGTCAGGCATATGAACGAATAGACTTAACCGACAGTCATGGCTCTCAACTAATCTTTTGAGTGATAACAAACTATCGAGAACATCGGGATCTATTGTAGGAACATCACCAGGCCCGAGATTTGAAAGCAGTTTGGTCACACTGAGACGTACCAGTTGCTCTTCGGCCAGAGCCTTGGCTCTCTGGACAACCTCGGGTGATTCGGATGAAATCATATCCTCCAATGTCCTCCCCATACGGTGCTCCTACTACAGATAGAATTAAAGGCCCACGCCGAGCTGGCATGGGCTCTCAGCACTAGATCAAAAACTCTTCCAATGCACGACCATTAGCCACTGCTTCTGCGATGGTCTTGGGCATGCGACCTTGGCCAGTCCAGGTTTTCTCCTGACCGTCTTCGGTGTATTTGTATTTTGCAGGACGAGGAGCGCGCTTGCTCTTTACTGTACCCTCTGCTTTTGCAGTGGTTGCAGTACCAACAAGCTCACTCGGATCTATGCCCGCTTGTTTCAGCAGCTCGGTAAACTCAGCCAGTTTTTGCAGGCGTTCAGCGGACTCTTCTCTCAATTTGCTCTCTTGCTGCTCACGCTCAGCAAAAATCTCTTCGAATTTTTCTCTGATTTCGACCAGCTGCTCGAAAGAGAGCTCGCGCAATGCAGCTCGCAGACTACGAATATTCATCAGTATTTTCAAAAAATCGTTCATTTTTATCCTCATGTATCACATTTTTATATCAGGAAAATTATCTCTCAATCCCAGCATCAGCTCCACTGTTTTTGGCACCAAGATGATTCGAAAAAGCATCATTTAAAAATCCTGAGCTAAATTGCGTTTGGATCTACTTATTGGCCTAGCTCCAATCTGCTATGAAAATATGTAGCTAAAAATTAAATCCAAGTGGCAGTGAGCGTTGAGACCACCTCACCAGATGAGCCGATGAAGGATCTTGTTCGGCTCACGAAATGAGCCGATAGGACAATATCATTGGCTCACAGAATGAGTCGATGATAAGAAATTTTAGATTTGCCCCTTGAGGATCCAGACACTTCGCCCCTCTTAACTTAAGAGGAAGTCTTGGATGACTAGGCCACTACACATCCATGTCTCCAGAAAGCAAAAAACCCCGCAACGAGGCAGGGTTTCAGCATTTTTTCAACTTCGCACTCAGGGTAGCGACTCTCCCTTGTTTCAACTTCGCACTTAGGGTAGCGAATCTCCCTGTGCCTTGATTCTATGAAAGGTGAAGCCGCTAGTCAACATTATTACTGGCATAACCAGCATTGAGCACTTATTTGATATGTTATTTTTGGATGCCTTTGCACTCAAATTTTGGAGGTGTTTTCCAACCTGTAACGCGCCCGCTGCGTTTGTTGATCCTGCGGTATTCATTCCCCAACAGGATTTCCCATTCAGAGCCGTTCTCCGATAGAACCTGAAAAGTAGTCCCCAGCTCAATGCCTAAACCTGGTTCAGTACAGACCAACTCGGTCATCAGCCCTCCTCAATGCAGGGGCATTTGGTTGTTAATTTTCCACTCAAAACGACAGTTTGGGGTAGGATAGCTCATGAGAGGTCGTGTTTGTACAATGAGGAGTGCTACATGATGCCCTATGCAACCTATCATCCTAGTAGTGACGCAGTTACTCCGAACCGTCTCCTAGAAGGTCTTGGTATTCCTCGTGACCCACTAGGAGCACATCTATGGATCGTGGCTGGCGTTGCTCCTGGCATCATTCATCGACTGGCTGAATTGATGAGTGCAGACATAGGTTTGATATGCCGCTTAGCAGGCATGAACCGGAGTACTGTTGCTCACAAGCTTAGGATTGGAGCTCTTCTATCAACCGCTCAGGGCGCCAGGGTATACGGCGTTGTGCAGGCCCTCGATGCGGCACTATCCCTCAACAAGAACGATACTGCCAAGGCGTTGTCATGGCTAAACAGACCAGCCTGGGGCCTCGGTGGCGTGGCTCCAGCCACATTGCTGAATACACCGATGGGGGTTCAGGCTGTTGTGAATTTGGTGGGACGGATTCAGCATGGGGTGTGCAACTAAATCGAGGGTTCTGATAGGCGAATCCCCACGGAATGCTTAAAAAACAATCAACCCCATCATTTTTTGAAATTTATTTCATTTACCCCACTTGAAAAATTCGGAAAACTGTCCATTTACTAATTATGAGAGCTTCAATGAAATTTAAGCAGCTCACCATTATTCCGCTGCTACGCAGCGAAGATAAACCAGTTTTGTACACCCACGGCTATTATTTCATCAACAAACACTCATAATTGAATGTCATAACAATCTAACAACGAATTCTATCGAAGGAGATACCCTTACAATAACTGGTTAAATTAGTGCCTAAGGCACTGAATAGTAAAACTTCAATTTAATTCTTGCACATATATCAATCATACGGGATTCACGCTACTTGGTGTCATGAACAGTGGTTATTGATATGCACTCGTAAATTCGATTCTTACCATCGCGTTTAGCGTTGTAAACCTGAATGTCAGCTGCATTTATAAGCTCTTTTGCACTAATATCTTTTTTACTAACAGCAACCCCACCACTGAGTGTTACTCGAAGAGCATCTTCACGCCAGTCCAGATGCTCAACACCATGCCTTAATGCCTCCAGTAAAGATATCGCCAAGTTCCCAGAGCCCACTTCAAACAATACAGCTAATTCTTCTCCACCATATCGACAGAACCAGCCATGCTCATAAAAAATTGAATTTCCAAGTTTCGCTACTCTTTTTAATACAGAGTCACCAGTTTGGTGTCCGAACGTATCGTTCACTTTTTTAAAGTCATCTAAATCTAACAGTGCTAAATAAAATGGCTCTTGCTTTTTTAATAGCTGAGAAAGCTTTATGTCAAAAAATCTACGGTTGTATAAACCTGTCAGTTGGTCAACATTAGCCTGTAAGCGAGCTTCTGATAATTCATGTGTCGATTTTGCCACTTCGTCATAACATGTGATAACTCAACCATTCTATTCTTAGGTGATTTTAATGAATTGTTACGACTTGACCTTATAACATTGTATAGCTCATTGAGCATGCGTTGAAAATAACGAGACCATGACAATGCGAGTAACAAATAAAGGATGCATGTTAGCGCGATGACACCTTGAACATTAAGCGACACACTCTCAATGACACCTTGTAATGTAGATTCTGGAACAACACTAACCAAGATCCAGTCTTGACCATCGACTTTGTTATATGCCACAAACATCCCAGATTCTTTATCATGGAATACGCCTTTTTCTTTTGTGAACTTTGAAAGCCAGGTCATATCTTTCATGGGAGTAAACATTAGTTCTTTATCAGGATGAACTAGCATCTTACCAGCCCCATTCACCAACATCTGATACCCAGCATCTTGCTTATAATTAAGCCACTTTGATATAGGTTGAAGTAATGTATCAATTGAAAAGACACCAACTAACTTCCCTGTCGGGTCTTCAATTGTTTTAGCTAATGAGAGTGATAGCGTTCCGTAAATGTAGTCGTAATATGGTTCAGTCCAAACCATCTTACCTTTATTTTTAACGGCAAGTTGATACCATGGCCTTATGCGTGGGTTAAAATTCGAGTCTGGTTGCCATTCAGGATGAACAAGTAATTGTCGATGCTCTGTGCCAACATAGATGTATTGTAGCCCAGCAGTTTCCTGATAACGCCGCCAGTCCTTTAAGTATTCAGACTGATGTTTGATCTTGTTATCTATAAAGTCTTTATAATCAACATTGCGATAGATAAGCTCAAACTGTGTTGTGAGGGTATCAATATATGGCTTAATCAAAACATTATGAAGTTGATCATTCTTGGATACTAACTGTTGCTGTAAATCACGTTGCAGAGTGACGGTCATATGATAGTAATAAATGGCCCCGAGAATTAATATGGGGACGAAAAGCAGAACTAACCCAAGACGCATGCGGGAAATCAATGACCATGTTTTCCACTGGGTTTTATCACTCATTACACCGACATCCTGTCTGAAAAAATCTGATGGGCTAACCATACCAGAAAGATTTAAATGAGCCCATCATTGTGATCACCCTCCTCGAACCTGAACGAGCCCCCTCAGGACGACTTGCTCGATAACTACTTACTACCGTTCATACAATCTGAACGTTAAGGTTTGTCTACGATGAAGACGATGGCCTGAGCTTTAAAGCCATAAGTGTCTGAATATATTATATTTTCAATGGTATGTGTCACACTGCATCAAATTTATAGTAACAATAGCCAAAGCCCCGAACACATCTACAGAGACACCTTCAGGCACAGTGTTCAGATCTAATCGCCTGGCCTCCCCAAACAACCTAGTGGTGTGCTGTTCGAGAATCTCATCCAGCTCTAAAGATGAGATGGATCTTCTCCAGCGAGGGTGAGCCTTAAAGTCCTCTATAACGCAGTGTTGCAAGCATAAATGTGGGACTTCGACCCACCCGCCTGAGTCAACGGAGGTATGTACCTTGGCTTGAAAAATGACTCTGACCATCGTGAAACATCCAGATGCAAAAACTGGGAGACTTGATGATATGAGGTTAGTTCATTAATGACAAACAAGTTAACTGCGGAATGACTTTTTGCTAGGATGGTCGAATAAAACTAGGGGGATTCTAGGCGAGCTCTTGTTTGTCGAGCGAGCGACAACCACGCTACCAAGAGTGCAAACACTGCTCCTGTCATCAAAGATGAGATGGCTCGAAATCATAGGTCTACCTACTGTAATATACTGTCAGTACATCAGATCTACAGATGCACAGTATATGTTGGCAGCGTACAGTGCCCACACAACAAGGAGATGTTGATGCAAAGCCCTGTAGTACCGGATAACGAACGGCTTCGCTTAGACGCATTGCGCCGTTTAGCGATACTTGATAGCCCCGCAGAGGAGCGTTTTGACCGGATTACCAGGATGGCTCGCAACATGTTTGATGTGCCCATCGCATTGGTTTCATTGGTGGATGAAAACAGACAGTGGTTCAAGTCATGTTGTGGGTTGCCGGTATTGGAGACACCGCGAGACATTTCTTTTTGTGGTCATGCAATTCTCGGTGAAGAACTGTTTGTAGTTGAAGACGCGGCCCAAGATCCACGATTTTCTGACAACCCCTTAGTCACGGGGGAACCACACATTCGCTTCTATGCAGGCCATCCACTAGAAGTTGGGAACGGTTTGAAGCTGGGTACATTGTGCATCATAGACTCTAAACCCAGGGGTTTTAGCCCACGAGACCAAGCGCTGTTAGCTGATTTGGCATCCATGGTTGAGAGTGAGTTACAAGCCGTTCAGAGAGCAACCATAGATGAATTGACGGGGATAACTAACCGTAGAGGATTCATGCTGCTCGCCGAAAAAAGTTTGAAATATGCATTTCGTGTAAAACACCCAGCGGCCTTACTTTTTTTAGATCTAAATCACTTCAAACTAATTAACGATAAGTTTGGTCATGACATTGGCGATGACGCGTTGCGATATATGGCCGAGTTGTTATGCCGAGTATTCCGCGATGCTGATATATTCGCTCGCCTTGGTGGGGATGAATTCGTTGTCCTTTTACCTGGCACTGGTAGTGAACATTGTCAGAGAATTAAAGAGCGGCTGAATCATGCAATAGATGACTTCAATAGTCATAGTGGTAAGCCATACCAGTTGTCATGCTCCTTAGGAATTGTGATTTACGATGCTAGTATGCCGCCTAATTTAGATCAACTACTGCGGCACGCAGATGAAGAGATGTATTCATGCAAAGTGAAACGATAAATAGCTGTCGCCAAAAATACAACTATCTGAGCATTTCTTAGAGAAATCATTATTATACTGGTAAAGAAGTAATTGACCGTATGAAACAAGATACCCTAATCATGGGGATCTTGTTTATTTTATTCAGTGTCTGTGTATAATTTTAATTACTTGTCTATGAATATGCATTGATGGCTTGCTACTCGAATTCCTATACATTAGCTTTCAGCAGAGCACACCATTTTGGAAGAAACACTATTTAAGTGGCGCGAGCCCATATCTCGTGAGAAATGTCACCAACAGTATTTTAATTTCATTTAGCATGGCTAATTTTTTAACGTGAGCTATATTAAAAGTGGGATGTGTCAATGTGGGGTATGTATGTTTTCACAATACAACATAAGAAACATATTGTTAATTTTCCTTGCGACACTTTCTTCATGCGCTATTGCTGTTGATACCAAAATTGTTCTAGTTAGTTCAGAGGACACTTATCATTCAAAGTATGGGTGCTGGTTATATAATATTTATAGCGAGGCATTTTCTAGATTGGGATATAAATTTCTATATCAGGGCGTTCCTGGTGGAAGAGCACCGATCCTCGCGGAGGATGGCAGTGTTGATGGTGAAATTCATCGGGCATTTGAATACCAACAGCAAACAACCAACTTGATCAGAGTGAATGAATCACATTTCAACGTGACTATTGAAGCTTATGTGTATGACAATAAATCAAAATATAATTCTTGGCATAGCCTAGATAAGGAAGGATTAAGAGTTGAATTCAGGCGAGGCTCAAAACGCGCCGAAGACGCACTTTCCAAGTTTATTACCTCCCCCCTGCCGACAGAGGTAAACACAACTGAGCAGGGATTGAAAAAACTGATAAAAGGACGCGTTGATGTATTTGTGGAGCAGACTCTGGTATTTGATAGGAGCAAGCAAGCATTGCTTGCGGAATCGACCGAGTATAATAAAATATATTCCGCAGGAATTGTTGATACCTTGGCAGGCTATGCGTATCTTAATAAAAAACACTCAAGGCTAGCGAAAGATTTGGCCTTAATGCTAAAAAAAATGAAAACCGAGGGTAGAGTAGAACAACTGCAAGAGCAGTTTTGCTATTATGATTAATTTAAAATCCAGTTCGTGCCACGGTGCTTTACAAGCGTCTGGGGTGCTCGACGATATCCTCGCCTTCATAGAACAACACGAATGAGTTTCGATTGCCTCCCCCTTAGTGATGGTCTCATTAGAAAACCAAATGTGTGTATTTTCGCATACCCGCGCTAAAAATCTGTCATCCGTAATCCAGCATTCTATTTAGTTATATCCAAATGAGTGTCATAATAGCATCGCTTCGGACACAACGTAAAAGGCCGCAAGGATGCAACCGTTCTCTGAAACCAGTGATCCCCACTTTCTTCGCTTAGATGCATTGCGCCGTCTCCAAGTGCTTGACTCCCCAACAGAGGAACGTTTCATTCGTATAACAAGAATGGCTCGCAACATGTTTGATGTGCCTATTGCCCTGATCTCATTCGAAGACAATGAACACGAGTGGGCCAAGCCTTGTTATGGCCTAAACATCCATGAACCTCTTCCTAATATCTCTTTTTGTAAAAATGGATTTCTCAAAGAACGCATGCTTGTTATTGAGGATGCAACCAAAGATCCTCTTTATTATAATAATCCAATGGTTCAAGGGGAGCCATACATCCGATTCTATGCTGGTCATTCATTAGTAATAACTGATGGATTGCATATCGGTTCGTTGTGCCTTATAGACCGTAAGGCTAGGTTTTTTGGAGACAAGGATAGAGCTTTATTTACTGACTTGGCATTAACAGTTGAAAGCGAGTTACGTGCAGTTCAAATGGCGACAATAGATGAGTTGACGGGGATAACCAACAGGAGAGGCTTTATTCTTCTGGCTGAAAGGTACTTGCAACATGCATACAGAACGAAAAGGGGCCTTTCATTATTGTTTATAGATTTGAATCATTTCAAATCTATAAACGATCGATTTGGTCATGATGTTGGAGATGATGCATTGTGCCAAGCCGCCAGCTTGATCAACTTGATTTTTAGAAATGCTGATATCTGTGCTCGATTAGGTGGTGATGAATACGTGGTTTTACTACCCGAGACCAATATGAACAATGTTGACTCTATCAATCAACGAGTAATTCAAACCTTCAATGAGTTCAATAAACATAGCGGTAAGGTATATACCCTTTCTTGTTCTATAGGCGTTGTGGAGTATGATGCAACTACACCACCAGACCTAAATATGTTACTCCGTTTGGCGGATGAGGCCATGTATCGTTGTAAGCATATTTGATAAATTATATGCACCCTATGGGAATATAATTAAAGAGTGTCGTTAACTAGAATTAGAATAAGATTCAACAATTAAAACATCCAGATAACTCATTATTAATGAAAATTTTGAAATTATCATCACTTAATGGTTAGATTATGTGCCCATACAGTAACTGCAACTCTAGACTTTAATTTTAGTTTTCTTAGGGAAGATGCGAACAAGTGGGGTAATTACCTCGACATAATGCTCAGGCAGATTTTTAACATGTCAAAAATCTCAAAACGCACCATTTCTCATCAATTATTTGCGTTATTGCTCAGACAGCGCCTCATTTCTGCTGTCATTCCCGGATTTTAGGCAGATCTCTCCTTCATTCGTATCAACTGATCCACTCGAAATAGGTTTGCCAAGGCAAATAGCATCGCCAGTTGGTTATCGTTTTTCATCAGCCCTTTGTACCGCGCTTTCACGAAACCAAATTGGCATTTGATGATCCGGAACGGATGCTCCACCTTTGCGCGCAGGCTGGCCTTGAGTCGTTCGAACTGGATGGTCGCCTTGTTTTTACGGGGGTGCTTCTTGAGTTCCTTGACCTTGCCAGGACGCTCGGCGATGTACCATTCGGCCTTCACATGGGCCAGCTCCTCCCGTTTCTCTGCCCCCTGATAACCGGCATCGGCCAGCACCAACTGCTCCTTGCCATGCAGCAAGTTTCCCATCTGGTTCAGGTCATGCTCATTGGCGGGCGTGGTGACCAGGCTGTGAGTCAGACCACTCTTGGCATCGACCCCGATGTGAGCCTTCATGCCGAAGTGCCACTGATTGCCTTTTTTGGTCTGGTGCATCTCGGGGTCACGTTGTTCACGCTTGTTTTTGGTCGAGCTCGGCGCCTCAATGATGGTGGCATCGACCAGCGTACCTTGGGTCATCATGATGCCCGCCTCGGATAGCCACTGGTTAATGGTCTCAAACAGCTGACGCGCCAGCTGGTGCTGCTCCAGCAGGTGGCGAAAGTTCATGATAGTGGTGCGGTCAGGGATGGGTTAGTCGAGTGAGAGTCGGGCAAACAGGCGCATGGAGGCGATTTCATAGAGAGCATCCTCCATGGCACCGTCGCTGAGGGTGTACCACTGCTGCAAACAGTGAATGCGCAGCATGGTCTCCAACGGGTAGGGGCGACGGCCATTGCCAACCTTGGGATAGAGGGGCTCAATGACGGCCAGCATTCTGGGCCAGGGGAGCAATTGCTCCATCCGTGACAGAAAAATTTCTTTGCGGGTCTGGCGGCGTTTGCCGTGGAACTCGCTGTCAGCGAATGTCAGTTGATGACTCACGTTGGAATTCGTCCCTGATACCAAGAGAGAGCTGATGATCTCACATCAAGGACTTGTTCGCACTTTCCTTAGGGTATA
Source organism: Aeromonas sp. S8(2024) (assembly GCF_041403085.1). Taxonomy (NCBI): domain Bacteria; kingdom Pseudomonadati; phylum Pseudomonadota; class Gammaproteobacteria; order Aeromonadales; family Aeromonadaceae; genus Aeromonas; species Aeromonas sp. S8(2024). The sequence goes on from NZ_JBGLRF010000001.1 coordinate 57,810, forward strand.
TGTATTCAATGGATAGAATCACTATATACCTAACGCATATCATGGTTAGGTAAGTTACGCCACATATAGTTCTCGTTAATATATGCTGGATTAGATTTTAACTTTGATAGCGCTTCATTGATATCAGATATAACTCTATAACCCCACTCAGTTTTCGGTGCAGCAACATAAGTTGATATTTCTTTTGGCTGTCCAGCTATCGGAAGAACTTTGAACTTCCCTAGATAAGCCTTTTTATTTAAATCAGATACTGTTGATGAGCCATACCCAAACTTACTTTCTGTGTAATAGATAATTTCCTCTGGGTATGCGACGGTAAAACCATTTATATCTTTTAATAGCATATTCAGGACATTACCCATCGGAGCATTGAGAGAGTAGTTAACTCTCTTATTTGTTTTATCTTTAATTGCGAGGTCAAATTTACTTCCATATGAACGAGATGCTATGAAATAGCCAAGTTTATCCTTCGATTGAATCAACCGAAGCAAATCAACACCGTCTCCATCAATTATATACTGCTTATAAGTGTTAAGCTCACTGGATGGTATGATTACATGTGGTGCAGTTGATAGTGTTTTATGAAAAGTAGAAAATGTTTGATACTTCTCTCTTTCAGGTGTCTTTATCATATTTCCACAAACAACTTTCTGTCCTTGCTCCATCATATGCCGGATCCTGGCGATGTTAGCCCATATGATCACATGGTTATACTGGGGCAATTCAGCTCTGATCATAGCGTCAGTAACATCAACCACACCTCTACCTGAATAGCTACCATCCTTAATATAAAATGGAGGGATATCATATTGAACCCAATGGATTGTCTCTTTTGCAGTTACATCGACAGATATAATAAAAGAGATGAGTATTAGAAGAATCCTTTTCATGGCAATTTCACCTCTCTATTATACTGATATAAACCATAGTGCGGCGATTAGTCAGCAACACTAACATCTTCACAAGAAAATATTGGCATACGTATGCGCTTTCGTAAACCTACTAACGTAGAAATTTCTGGTTTTCTGTATCGTCAAGGATGGTGCTGAACGTTGATACGCCGAACTCTCCCGCTTGTCGCCATACACGGCAGCATGAGGCTTGATTGTTGCTGTCCCATAGAGCCCATAGAGCCCATAGAGCCCATAGAGCTTGTACGCTATGTGGCGTGCTCTTGAGATCAAGTGCTGTCAGTCAATGGTTAGATAAAAAATGGTTTTCAGGTGAGAACCACACCTACACAATCTGTATGGAGATGATTATCACCTGACATCTGCTCACTAAAGATTGTGGTCATACGGATTCAAGCTGGATGCCAAATGGTTCTCCTAGTGTGTTATCTGGGGTCACCGTATGACCACCGACAAGAAAGTGGCGCGTCTACTAGAGCTCGCCAAGGAACTCAATTGCGTCAGCCAAGCACGCAAACTCATCGGCTACAGCCGCCAGCAGTTCTACGAAATCTACCGCAATTATCAGACCTATGGAGCCCAATCCAGACAGATTGCTTGGTTGCAAAGGGAGTCCTCGATTACTCCCTCACCAGGCCAACTGATGGCGCTTTAGGGGACGCGTAGGAGCTGGCTGACCATCGAGTCAGGTTGATGGAGGACGCGTCCCTACAGCATGTTGAATAGGCTCTGGAATTGATACCAAAGGAAGGGCGCACAAACGTAGCGTAAGCAAGACACCGGTTTGAGGCCGGTGTCAGGTCATAACTAGATCTGTACACGCCTTTCTAGTCTCCTTATCTCTTGACTAAAAATGAACCCTGCAAGGCTATCACTAGGGGAGCCAGGCACTACGATAAATAAACCACAGTTTGGAGGATACAACAGACCATGTTTTTTACCTCGTTTATATATCCAGTTTCGTCTGATATATTCCCGCACAATATCATTTACTTCTTTAGAAGCTGAATATTTCATGACTCCCCCAATGAGGATGCGTTAGTTAAATCTACAGCTGTTTCTCCAGGTTTGGTTATTTCCTTAAAGTGAAGTTTTATTTGCTCATCATCAGAAACAAAATCTTCTGATGCCCATGTCCACTGTAATTGTCTTGTTATATTATTAGCGGCATCCTCAATGCCTTTTTTAGACCACGGTGCAGATCGATAGCTGCCATCAGGCATTAGTTCAACTAACGAAATAGTGTAACTTAAATTGTAAAAGCCAAGTTTTGCACGTTTTTCCGCAGATAACTTCCACGCGTCACAGGTTAAAGTAATTCTTCCATTATTAGCATCGACTTTCCATGAGACCTCTGGGAGATGAATGAGATGAGCACGCAACCCCTCTGCTAGACCACCAGTAAGCTTATTAACAATCCAGTAGTGAGCTCTACCACTAGCTAAAAAACTGTCAAACACCGAATCTTCTTGGTCAGTTAACCAACCCTCGGAATATGCAATCCTGCTCTTAGCATGATCAGTTATCTCAATGATTTTCAGTCTTAAATTTGTTATGTCTGATGGATAAAGAAAACCATCATTTAAGGTGACAAAATTAGCTTCATCAAATGCTATTCGGTCTAGCTCAGACAACATCCATTTATCAGCCTCACTGGGTGAGGCCCATTTTAGTCCATCAGGCTTCGGTAATGTCCTTGAGAAAATGAAGGTGGTTTTATGGAAGTCACTCATTCTGGGGTGGATAAGATCTACATGTATCCAGGGATATGCATGCTTAATGTTGACATGCATATCATCTGTATAGAAATGGCCCACCTTCTTGATGACATCTCGTACCTCCCACATAATCTCAGTAAGGCCATATTCCAAACTTGTACTTATTGAATCCATTACAGTCTTACGGATAAACCAGTGACCATGTACATTGGCAGGATTTAGAATTTGCTCGCTACTCCAACCTGTAATATCTCGAAGTTTTATTAACTCGTCAGGTTGTCCAATCAATTGAGCCAGTTCTATTTGGATGCCAAGATCTCTTGCAAAACCATAGATATTTTCGTTCATATCAGGACATTGACTATTATATTTGCTTTGCCACTCAGAAAACTCATTATTAAGTGCTTGGTTATTGCCAAGTTCCAGCTGTGCCTTTAGTTGCTTGACTAATTTATCTATATAGTGATAGGACTCGGGAGTGTCTTTTCCTTGTAATACCTCTACAGTTGTTTCAAGCGCTTGAGCTAGAGCATCAGCCAAAGCCTTGCTGGTATGTCCGTTCTTTTCTACTCGCTGGTAATGACCAATGAGGGTTTTTGGAGCGGCCTCTGGAGAGCGCCCCAAAATCTTGTAAGCCTTACTCATCAACATTTGTTGGGTCAGACCTGACTCAACGCGCAGACCTCTCAGTCTTTCAGGATTGATGACAAACGATGTTCTTCCCATATGAATGAGCTCCTAAGTGACGATGCACATATCATGGTGGAAATAATAAATGTTGTATATACATCATAAATACCACATCTATTTTTTTGCGTAAGCCGAGCAACAGGGTTCGCTGAGCTATACGCTTGGTCTTGGCCTTCGTAGGTGCGTGAGAGGTAACTGCGATAGTCAGCATCAGTTGCAATCTTCATCACTTGCTGTGAGCAGATAGAGCTTTACTTCGAGTGGTGAGAAGTAAGAGGTTTAGCCTGGTGTGCAGCCAGTTGGCTTCACAGGCGGCGTTGTTTCCCAAATAAGCCAGCAAGCCATGATTTCCCCAGCTCTGGGTGACCGCTACACTCGAGGCTTTCTGACAGGTAGGCCCAGGGTATTCAGTTTGTTTATGGCACTGACATACGCCATGACTTCTCCCACCTGGCCATTGTAGTTACGCAGACTGATTTTCCCCGTCAGCAACTGCTTGAACCGATACATCGCCGTCTCTGCCAGTGAGCGACGGTGATACCCCGATATCTTCTTCCAGTGCGCCAGCCCTTCCTTGCGTATCACCAGCACAGCGTCATTTCTTGGATGTCCTTTTTTCCATAACCCCGCGCTCTTGCGAGGTGGGATACAAGCTGTCGCCCCTTTGCGCGAGATAAGCTGATGGCTGGCTTTGCTGTCATAGGCGCCATCTGCATAAACTCGTCCCAGCTTGCGCCGCAGTGGATTGAGCAAGGTCGGCAACCCCTCGGCATCATGGACATTTTCCAATGACACCTCCGCCGCCACGATATCGTGGGTTACCGAGTCTACCGCCAGGTGCAACTTGCGCCAGACTCGCCGCTTCTCAGCGCCGTGTTTTCTGACTTTCCACTCGCCTTCACCAAACACCTTCAGCCCGGTTGAGTCGATAACCAAGTCGGTAATGCATCCCTTTGGGGGCTGTCGATAGGCCACTGTCACCGTGCGTGCTCGCTTGCTGACACAGCTATAGTCCGGTGCGCACAACGGCACATTCATCAATTCGAACAGGGAGTCGAGTAGTCCCTGGGTTGCTCGCAAAGTGAGGTTGAAAATCCCCTTGAGCATCAGGAAGGTGGCGATGGTTTGGTCGGTGTAGAGCTGGCTACGGCCCCGCCGTCCATGATGGTCGTGGTGAAACCAGTTGCTCATGGCCTCGGCATCAACCCAGAAGGTGAGTGAACCACGATTAATCAAAGACTTGTTGTATTTAGGCCAGTTGGTGATGGGGTGAAGCGACGTGCCCATAATGCAGACTTGAAGAGGATGGTGGTGATCAGATCACCAAGTCCTCAGTTAGTTCCATTCAAGCTGTATCGATTTGGGCAACAACGCCTTCACAGGCCCAAACCACAACTTAGATTCAGCTCGGTGTGATCGCCCTCTCATCTAGTTTTCTCTACTCATAGGTTTGTGACCAAACAACGCCTGTAATCTGTTACGATATCACTCATTTGGCACCACAACTTGTGGGCAAGTAAATAAGTCGCATGACGCATTAATTAGAGAGTTGTTAATGAATGATTCCATAGCCAAGCTCTCATTTAACTTCATTGGGAAAATCCTTGGCTCAGATACTATTGTTGTGCAGGGAGATAATTTAGTATCCTCAAAAAAAGATACTATTTTAGAAAATGACTCTGCATCCGATTTCAGGAGTTTTGCAACTTTTGAACGAAAACTCCTAGGCGGAATACTTACCTACAAAATTGGAAGTAAGACTAAGAAACACAAATTTATTAGATGCGCTGATTCAAATAGCTTCGTTGAGTCGCTAAATACTTTAATAGCAAAACACATTACAACAACAATAGAGCAGAAAGTTACTGAGTTTAATAGTCTTGCTTTTGACGAGTACCCAAGAGATTCTTGGGTGATCAATCTTGCTCAGATATGTATGTCATTGAGCCGCGACTATGAGGCCCAGAGCGAACAATGGGAAAGATATTTAAATCCTGAACTAATAGAGAAGGTAAAAAACCTAATATCATACCATCCTCTTAATATTGACTACATACGCGAGCAGCACGAAGAGTATCAACTTATAAAAAGAAAAGAGTTCTTTGATGTAGTAGAATCAAATCCATTAACTAATGAACAGCGTTTAGGCGTATTACGTTCAAATGATAGGAATATGGTACTTGCAGCAGCTGGTACTGGAAAAACATCCGTCATGGTTGCTAAGACCCTCGATTTGATAGACCGAGGATTAGCGAAGCCATCGGAGATCTTGGTTCTTGCATATAATAAGACTGCTGCGGGCGAACTAAGTGAACGCCTCGAAGATAAAGCTAAGAAGTCTAATATTGAGCTAGAATCGACACCAGAGATTGCTACTTTCCATGCGTTAGGCAGGATGATTCTACGTAATTCAAACGTTGATACCAACATATCTATTTTTACTGAGGATGACGTAAAGCTAAAACTATGGGTCACCTCATGGCTTGAAGAATATTTATCATCAGATATCGATAGAATTCATGACTTTATAAACATGTTCCCAGAACCCGTTAACCCTTTTGATTTTAAGTCAAAATCAGAATATGAAGCGTATATCAGGGACAACGAATTTAGAACCCTCAATAGTGATCTCGTTAAGGGCTATCAGGAACTCCTTATAGCAAATTTCCTCTATGAGAATGGTGTTGAGTATAAGTATGAGTCTCCATATGTGACCAAACGGCGTATTGATATTGGTTTTGACTATCGCCCAGACTTTAAAATCATAGAACCTGAACTTTATATTGAGCATTTTGGTATAGACCGTCATGGAAGAACCAGGCCAGATATAGATCGTGTTTCTTATAATCAGTCTATTAATAATAAAAGAATGCTTCATAATGAATGTGAAACTGTTTTAATTGAGACATTCCATTATGAATGGATAGAGGGTGTTTTACTGGAAAACCTCAAGAAAAAGCTGTTAGATAATGGTGTCATTCTTAATCCATTATCTCCTGATGAATTGTTCAGCAAGCTGCGTGATATGGGTCATATCACAGGCTGGGGTGAACTTTTGACAAAAGCCCTCCAATCAATTCGAGTTGAACGCCTCACGAAAGAGTCCATACAGAGTAGGTTCGATGCTACTGGTGTGCATCATTCCAAGAAGCTCTCAGAAATTTTGGATTTGCTTCATCATGCATATATCAGTGAGCTCAGAGAACAGAATGCAATTGACTTTGATGACATGATAATCAGAGCGATTCAGGAGGTGAATGCTGGAAAATATATTCCTGAATGGCGATACATACTGGTTGATGAGTTCCAGGATATATCAACAGCTCGAATGGAGTTCATTCAGACCATCATTAATAATGGGCCACAGCCATCACTAACTGTCGTTGGTGATGATTGGCAGTCAATTTATCGATTTAATGGTGGAAAGTTAGAGCTAACAACTCGCTTTGGTGAAATCGTTGGTAGCTACACGCTTACTAAACTACAAAAGACCTTCCGCTATAACAATAGCATTGCCGATACTGCTGGTCAGTTCATTATGGAAAATCCTGAACAGTATAAAAAGTATATAGAAACGCATACTGTGGTTGAAGATTCACAGATTTATCTGCTTGATGACAAATCCCCAGAAAAAGGAGGTTTGAATAAAAGAGTCGCTGAGGTTGTTCAAAAGATTAGAGAGAATGATGCGACTGGAAGCATTGCAGTTATTGCTCGTTATAACTATCTTTTAAATGAGGCTAAGAGTGCATTAAAACAGACTAATAGTTTGCGCAATGTTAACTTCTGGAGCTTTCATAAATCTAAGGGGTTAGAGGCAGACTATGTAATTTTAATCGGCTTCTTTCAAGGAAAGATGGGATTCCCTAATGAAAATAAAGACAACCTTATAGTTGAATCCCTGCTGCCATCTCTAGACCCATATCCTCATTCTGAGGAAAGGCGTCTCCTGTATGTAGGCATTACCCGAGCAAGGAAGAAAGTCTACATTATTGCCAATCCTACAGCACCATCCGATTTTGTGACGGAGTTACTTTCGCCAAAATACAAGATAAATGTTGTTTCAAAAGCATTCAGTGAGGAATCAAAAAAAAGGTTCAAGTGCCCATACTGTACAGATGGCTATCTAAGGTTGGTCAAGGGGCCGTATAGTGATTTCTATGCTTGTAGCACAGGTTTTGGCTGTCCTGTAGGAAAGGCTAGAGTGTGTGAAAAATGCCACTCACCATCAATTGATACAAGGAATGAGAGTGTTTGCAATAATTCTCTTTGTGGTTGCAAAATTAAAATATGCCCTGAGTGCGGACGACCAATGAAAATCCGTAATGGTCAGTATGGTGACTTTTGGGGATGTACTGGTTATGGGATTAAGGATGACCAGTGCAAGATTACCATCAAGGTCAAGGCAGGCTTATGATAGCTAATTTCGTGAGTTAAGGTAGAGGAACATATGGATACGTATTCCGAAATCATAAATGAATTTAATAGCACGTTTTCTACCAATACTAGCCTGTGTGAAGATTTAAAAATTGGGTGGGATCTGGGAAATTGTAGGTCTTTTGCTTTATACCAGTTAGTGGAAGACCAACGCAGCGCCCCCTTTGGTACGGTTCTATACCACCATATCGGCAGCTACAACACTGGTGAGGTATACGAGGCAGAGGGGACAGCTGGCTTCAGGCTCAGTTCACGACCTGATAGTATTGAAAAATTTTTCCCTTTGTCTTCAAACCAGGCGACTCGTAGATTAGATATTGGCTATCGATCACATTGGCTTGGCGGTAGTTGTGCATTTTCCTCTTTACCATTTAAGCGGTGGTGGGTCGATTCATTTAAAACCTTGTGTGCAAATGTTCCTGCCCAGGCAGAGCTGGTTAACTCATTCTTGACGCGAGAGATAGAGGTTCTTGCAGAGGCTGCCAGGAATAAAGGCCATAGGAGTGGCTGGGTTTACAATAGGTTCATTGATAAACTTGAATATCTCTCGATGCGAGTGAATCAAGAATTTCTTGAGCCAACACAATATTTATTTAAGCCTGTACTATTTTTCAATGAGTTTTCTCATAACTTGGTTAGTTTGAACGAGCAGGAGAAAAAAGAGTTAATGAACAAGGCTAGAATAGATAGCCATTTTGATGACCTATTTAGAAAGTGGTAACCACTTAGTTGATGATGGAGGTGATTTATTTTAACTTGGTAATTAAATCACCTTGCTTATGAATAAAGTGATATTTTTATTACATGGGAGCTGTATTAAATATATGGCTTCATCTTGATTTTTCTCTATACCAGCTAAAAAACAAAGGACATCTTGATTCATCCACTACAGTGATATCTCCACGGAGAGAAATTTGGGTGATTGAATCATTTTTTATCTCGAAACCGGAGGATGAGCGGCCTGCTTCAAACAATAACAGAATGGCTTTATAAGCCATGATCTCAGCATCAGAATATTTTGGTGTAACTCCCGATGCCGTGCGTGAGGTTATGCTATTTAATCGTTGTCGCTCTATTTCTTGATGAGCATTTTCTAGAGCAGCTTTTAGATTTTGGGATTCACTGCGCATTGCTGCTAACTCGCTGCGTAAGATTAAGTTTTCCTCGGCGAGTTGTGCCTCCTTAGAGCGTAGTTGGATTTTTATTCGCTCCTCCGTTTTATAAAATGATGCGACTAGCGTTCGGTAAGGACTGTTTTTTCGTCTTAATGTGGAGCCACTTAATAAATCTCTTCTAGGGTGGATCTCTGATGAGATATCCTGAGTTGAGTAAATCTCGTTATATCTTCTAGCTATTGCCTCAGTGAGGGCAGTTAGGGTGGGGTAGAGATCGCAATCGAGGCTTCTCAATATTTTCTCAATGCGATCTTTTCGAGTCTGAACCTTTCGCTCTTTCTCTATTAGCATTGGACTATATTTCATTCGCTCAAACAATTTTGAGTTCCTCTAGCAGGTTTATATCTAAGGTTTTCTGTTCCATACACAAATCTAGGAGCTTTTCTGGCGTCGTATTTTTTAACTCAGCCAATAAGGTCAGGTTTTGTACTACAAACCTCACAGGGTCATAATTCTGCATATTATCAAAACTAGGTAACGTCTCTCGCATAGCCATTACCTGAATTTTACCTGCGATCATGGAGGCCATGCGTTGTAAATAATTACTCTGCATTGAGGGTGCTCCATTGGTCTCCTGTAGTCGTGCAAATAGTTTATTGGATATATCGTCATTGGGGATTATCCTAAATTGTTCGATATTTTTAGCTCCTAATATCATGAATGAGCCTGGATTGTCCTCTATATGCCGTAATCTAACAAACCAACACGATGCTTTATATAAACTATTTGTTAACTGTATTCTTAGCGTATCTTGTTCTGCTTGATTAGTTGAATTCTTTAGCATTGCAGAAGCATCATTTATCTCATCTAGATTGCGTCTTATTACAGCCGAAATTGCCACTTTGTGATGCTCGCTAATACATGCTCGTGAACATTCATGACAGTTCATTCTACCATGTGTGTTAATTACTTCTTCTGGGCACTGGTTGTCATGCGGACAAATGTGAGTGTAGTTGAGAGCCAAACCACGGCCACCGGACTCTTTGAGTGCATTCAGCCCCACCTCAGAGCCTGCAAAAAATGGTGATGCATTACCATCGAGTCGAGTAACCGCATTAATGAGATCTTCTTCACGAACAACTGACTCAGTTACAGATGCTATTCTGTATTTTTCTCGAATTGGAGCCAGAACCTTATCTGTTTCAATGTCAAGTTTGGTATAAAAATTAATGGTGCCATCACTCTGCCCTGTAAACATCCTTACCGCCTCACTATCTCCAGTCGCGGCATGAATTACGGTTACAAGTTGTGTTCGCAGACTATGTATAGTTATTGCGGTTTTCTGGACGATTGGTGTAAACGGATGTGGTTCTGACTCATTACTATATTTTATTAAATAAGAAGGTGTATTGATTATTGAACCATGTTTTTTGGCGTGATCTAGGCTTCTAATCGTTGCATTTATTGGTGCGTAACTGAGTTTGCTGACAAATGGTATTCCAGTTTTTGTTAGCCAATCCTCAAACATTTTAATATAGGGAGATATAGAAAAATGATAATCTGAATTTTTTGATGTTGACTGTAGCAGAGGACGGAATTTTCCGTTCTTGGACTGCTCATTATCCTGATATGGGATCGGCTGTGTATATGCCTCCTCTGAGTAAAGCTGTCGAAGCGTTCTAGCAAAACGCAACATGACCATAACTTCTTCTGATATCATACTATCAAGGCCTGTTGGTTTGACCTTATCGGTTCGAATACGGAGTGGAACTAGTCTTTCACTGATCACTCCGTTGATGAGAGGTGTATAGTCAGAATCAAATGTATCAGCACATAAATATGCAGCGTTAGAGGCTCGTTGGCCTGCATAAGCAGCTATAACCAGGATCATAACATGGTGATAATTAGCTAACGGAACCATAGTAAGCGATTTACCCATTTTAATTTTTTTCGTTATGCCTTTACTATTGCTTGGGTATTCAATGGTTCCAATATCAAACTCCATACCACCTAGCGCAATAGTAGCTGGTATGAATATAGAGTTTGAGTCACTGTCTATAGTGTTCTGTAAATGTTCAAAACATGGAATTTGATGGATTTTATTTAATTCTAGCTTCAAAATATCAACATATTCTGACTCATCATTTTCTAGAAGTTTGCGTGCTCTCTTAGCGGAAATAATCAAAAGCGTTTTTGCTAGCTCTTTCAAAAAAACACGAAATATAACCCAATATCCCAAATGGAATATATCTTTGCTGCTTTTGCTTCTAGCTTTATATCCTACGTTTCGAAATGAACGGATAGGATTAGACTTTAGTTTATATCCATCGATTTCATGATATTCGTCAATTATTGTTTGAAAAAAACGCCTTAATGTTGCAATAGCTTCTCTTATCGTATTTCGTTCATTAAAATCCGTATCATCATCCCTGCTATTATTTTGTACTAAAGCGTCAATGAAATCGAAAAGTGAAACAGGATATATAACATCTTTTCCGCTGGCTTCAGCGGTTTTTTGATATTGATAGTCTATAACGGGATCCACGAGGAAAAACACAGAACCTATAAATTTACTCGGGGTGTCAGGATATTCAAATAAACAGTTTTCATTTTTTTCAAAAAACTTTGGCAAATAAGAATATAAATACGAATTCAGATATTGTAGTGCTCTTGCTCGATCTTTTGATGTGTTTTTCTCAATATGAGCGACATTACAGAATGCTAGCTGAGCTCGCTTCCATAGACCATCCATGATGTTGTTTGGAGCATATTCAGTGGTGCTTTTATTTATAGTAATATCTCCGAATTCAACAATGCCTTTGTTTACAATAGGGATTAGTACACGTTGGACGGTCGAGTTATGGCAGACCTCGCCTAATAACTTTATTTCCTCACTGCGACATACCTCTTTGTATTCAACATTTTTGTGTTGGGCATCCCTAGTGGAGAAAAGATTCTGGTCATTCAGCTTGGCTATTCGAGATTCTACAGGTCGTCTTGTAAAAAGTAACTCAACATCATTACACCACTCATGTGGAAGAACTCTGCCAACTTCTAATGCATAGCAGACCTGGCGCCATGCTATTGCGCTTGATGGCATGGCAATAGCGCTCTCAATCATAAACTGAGAAAACGACTCCGGTGTCATCTGTTTATATGAGGTAATACCATTGCAGAGTATATAACGGGCAATAAAGCTGACATTTGCTGTCAACGTTTTATGATTGAAATTTGTCCCTTTTAGAACTTCGTTTTTAATAAATGGTCTCAGTTCTGATTTTTTATCTGGGCGTTGTGATTCAGCAATTAAGTCTATAGCAATTCTAGGGAAATAGTGAAGCCATGTCCCATTGCCTAATAGCTCATTATGAATCTTTGCGTCTCCCCAACGGATTTCAGCAGGAAGTTTGCATCCGGACTGCGCAGCATTAGCCAGCAGAGCAAAAAAAATGAAGCGAACAGTTCCCTTGGCTTTACTATCAACAGCCAAATGCATTATGGATGGAAAGATACTATCAAAATTATCCTGCCACGCTCTTGCATCCGAGATTGTTTCAAGGATTTTTGTAACAAGTGATTCATTCCACTCAATTGGAACCAAGCTTAATTGATAGGCGAACCATTTTCTGGGGTCGTAGTTACGTGCTACACCCTTAAGATATGAGAAGGCATGAAGGTCTTCTGAGATTGACTGCCCAATGTCTCTGAGATTCTTATCATCTAACATAATTAACACACCTAAAAATTAGCGCCAAAGGACTCGGCTAGCATTTTCATATCCGTGGAATTTACAATGTTGGATGTGAGTAATCTCATTGCATCCTCAGCTTGAGTCCTGACCTTCTCTATGTCCGGCACAGCATAAACTAGAGTTGATTCGATAGATGAATGTCCCATTAATCTTTGGACAGTGTGCTCATTCAGCCCATGTTTAATATTTCCATTTTCTAACTGGATAGGAAGATAATTGAGACTGTACATGCCAAAAAAATGCCGTGTTGAATGAAGACCGAAATTTTTTGGCATTGGAGTCCCTCGTACTTTGTAAACTCTCTCAAGAGCAGCTCTGAAGGGATATAACCTAGTATTATGGTCTGAAAGAACCAAAGGGCGCCCTTCATAGGGTTTTTTAAGTACAACGAATAATAGCTGATGCCCACAGTGCAGGGGGGCTCGTTCCTCACGAAGATAACGTGGAAGAGTCTCAAAAAATATCGTACGAAAAGGTTCAATGAAAAACGTTTCTTCGGTATCACGTCCCTTGTATGCTGCTGATGAAAGTGCCTCTCCTGAAATCCTCTCAAATGTATTACCATATTCTAAGGGGCGTGTTATTGGATTGACACAACTAATCTTTTTTTCTTCTACGTTGATGTCTCTTAGCAAGAGAGCAAAGGCTTCAATACTTCTAAGACCAGTACCAAGCATCAGTGACCACAAACAGCGATCACGAAGGGTTTTAGCTGCATTGAGCAAGGGGAGGGTATCCTCAGGAGGAAGCCACTTTTCTCTACCACTTCCTTTTGCTGCATAATGAAATACTTTCTTGTACTTCAGAAGGCTGCCTTCAGCTAAACGAGGGCCATTGCATATTACCCCAGCAAACATGGATTTTTTAAATAGCTGTTTTCTTTCATACGGAGAGACTGCTTTGCTAAGCAATGCGTCTTTAAACATTGCTTCTGGAGCCAAATTAATATTGATCAGCCCCATATCTGCCACGGCTTGCATTTCTATGTGTTGTGTTGCTGATGCGCGGAGAAAGCCACGAACTGAAGAGATAATCCTTTCGTTTGTGTTGTTTTGAGTAGGACGCCTCTTTGTTGTAGCGGCAGCAAAGTAGGCCAGTGAGTCTTTGTTGTTTTCTGTGCCGCGAGCCAGGTAAAGCGGAAACTGCTTGATGATTTGAGTGAGTAGTGACGTTCCGGTGTACGTGCTCTCCAGACTGGAGATTTTGCTTAGGTCACTTAAAGCCTCTAGGTACACAAAAAAGGTTTTTAAGTCTGATGCAACGTTGACGGTTGTGCTCTTGGGGGCACTTCTAGCTAGATCGTTGACATAACAATTCAACGCTTCAATAGGCTTTCCATCGCTGTAGAAGGCGAACGATTTTTGACCAGTTGAGAGATGAAACGCAATCCTATCCAAGCTCGTCTCCATATGCACTGAATCCCTGTACATAAATCACACTATATTAGTGCATACGAGTGCGCAACTATTTCTTGAGAATAAAAAAAAGCCGCGACATTAAAATGTAGCGGCTTTCTTCTAACTTACTGAAAAGTATGGAAAATGGAGAGGATATCGGGGCTCGAACCCGAAACCTACGGCTTAGAAGGCCGTTGCTCTATCCGATTGAGCTATACCCTCAGAATCTCTTTTGCAGTGACTCTACGTATGCACTACAAATCTGTACCTTATAAGAACCTGCGACCCACGGCTTAGAAGGCCGTTGCTCTATCCGACTGAGCTAAGGGCGCATTGCCTCGACAAGCCTGGCGGCATGTCGAAAAACCTGGTCGGTGATAAAGGATTCGAACCTTTGACCCTCTGGTCCCAAACCAGATGCGCTACCGGGCTGCGCTAATCACCGAAAATCTCGTCTCCAGCATAGCGACAGCGGCTGTACTGGGCAACGGGCCGGCATCATACCCAAGCGGGAAAGCCAGCGTCAACGAATTTTTCCACCAATGAATTCAAATGCCTACTTATTGCCCTCCATGCGAGAGCCGCTAACACCCGTGGCAAAAAAATGCGACAATGCGCGGCAGTTGAACACATGGTGAGTGAAGAACGATGTCTGCCAAAATCATTGATGGAAAACAGGTTGCGCAAACGATTCGCAATCAGGTCGCAGCGCAAGTCCAACAGCGGTTGGCACAAGGAAAACGGGCGCCGGGTCTGGCGGTGATCCTGGTCGGGGTAGATCCTGCCTCTCAGGTCTATGTCGGCAGCAAGCGGCGTGCCTGTGAAGAGGTGGGCTTTATCTCCCGCTCTTACGATCTGGATGCGACGGCAAGCCAGGAAGAGTTGCTGGCACTGATCGATAAACTGAATGAAGACGCAGACGTTGACGGTATTCTGGTGCAGCTCCCCTTGCCGGCTCACTGCGATACGACTCAGGTATTGGAGCGTATTCGTCCTGACAAGGATGTGGATGGTTTCCACCCCTACAACGTGGGTCGGCTGGCACAGCGTATTCCGGCACTGCGTCCCTGCACGCCCAAGGGCATCATGACCTTGATTGAAACGACCGGGGTCAAGACACACGGCTTGCATGCGGTGGTGGTCGGTGCGTCCAACATCGTTGGCCGGCCGATGACGCTGGAGCTGCTGTTGGCCGGTTGCACTACCACTACCTGCCACCGTTTCACTCAGGATCTGGAAGAGCAGGTTCGCCGTGCCGACCTGCTGGTGGTCGCCGTTGGCAAACCCAATTTCATCCCGGGTGAGTGGGTCAAGCCGGGGGCACTGGTGATCGACGTGGGTATCAATCGGTTGGCGGATGGCTCTTTGGTCGGTGACGTGGAGTTTGAGACTGCCCGCAACCACGCATCCTTCATCACGCCCGTACCGGGTGGAGTAGGCCCCATGACGGTAGCCAGCCTGATGGAAAACACCCTGAGCGCCTGTCAGGACTATCACGACAACGCAAAATGATCTTTGCCTGACTGACCCGCCAGGAGAATGCACTTCTCCTCTGGCTCGCAGCAATAAAAAAACCGGCAAGCCGCAAGGTTGCCGGTTTTTTTATTTATCCAGTTCGACTCTTACATGTTCTGTGCTTCGTTTGGCACAATGACAGAGGCATGATTGCCTTTCGGCCCCTGCTGCAGCTCGAAGTTGACTGCTTGACCTGCTTTCAACGTCTTGTAGCCTTCCATTTGTATCGTGGAGTAGTGGGCGAAAATATCCTCGCCACCTCCTTCCGGACAGATAAACCCAAATCCTTTTGCGTTGTTAAACCACTTGACTGTTCCGGTTGCCATACATCTACATCCTTTTATTGATTACCTTGAAGTCGTTGAGTAACCTGCGCCAGCCCTTTATAACTAGTAACATAGCCCATAGCAGACGGGCGCCGATTAGCAAGTAACCAATCTAGTCTAACTTTTGAGCGAGTCAAGGAGTTGTTAACAACTGATGTGATCTGGTTAACAAGTCTATTGACCAATCTTGTGTTAGGCGGTAGTAATCTAGAGGTACCAAAGCGCGACTATGAGCAAGCAGAAAGAACTCTTTGCTAATGAAGAGATTGCAGAGGCAGAGAAAACCAAGCTGCAACCGCCACCCATGTACAAGGTCGTTCTGAACAACGACGACTACACACCGATGGAGTTCGTGGTGGAGGTGCTGCAAAAGTTCTTTGGTATGGATTTGGACAAGGCCACTCAGGTGATGCTGAGCGTGCATTATAGTGGTAAGGGAGTCTGTGGCACATTCACCGCTGAGATTGCCGAAACCAAAGTGGTCCAGGTCAACACCTATGCACGTAACAACGAACATCCACTGCTCTGTACCATGGAAAAGGCTTGAATCTGATGACTTGATGGCGATGACGACACCACATTGTTGCTGTACTAGGGGAGGTGCCTATGTTGAATAAAGATCTAGAAAAGACGCTGAACGAGGCTTTCAAACTGGCCCGTGACGAGCGCCACGAATTCATGACCGTCGAGCACCTGTTGTTAGCCCTGCTGGATAACAGCTCAGCCAATGAGGCGCTGAGTTCTTGTGGTGCTGACGTGGAGCAGATGCGCAAAGAGATCAGCGCATTCATCAGTCAAACAACCCCGCTTATTCCCCGTGATGATGAAGACCGCGAGACCCAGCCCACACTGGGCTTCCAGCGAGTGCTGCAACGCGCCGTGTTCCACGTTCAGTCCTCCGGCAACACCGAGGTCAGTGGAGCCAACGTGCTGGTTGCCATCTTCAGCGAGCAGGAGTCCCAAGCTGCTTACTTCCTGAAAAAGGCCGAGATCAGCCGGCTGGATGTGGTCAACTTCCTCTCCCATGGGGTACGTAAAGACAGCAAACCGGACAACAGCAACAACAACGTCGAGTCTGACGATGAGGTCTCTGCTGCCCAGATTGAGAGCTTTGCCACCAACCTCAATCAGCTGGTACTGGAAGGGCGTATCGATCCCCTCATCGGGCGCGACCAGGAGCTCAACCGTACGATTCAGGTGCTCTGCCGCCGTCGCAAGAACAACCCCTTGCTGGTGGGCGAAGCCGGGGTGGGCAAGACAGCCATCGCGGAAGGGCTGGCCTATCGTATCGTCAAGGGTGATGTGCCCGAGGTGATTGCGGGCAGTACCATCTACTCCCTGGATATGGGGTCGCTGCTGGCGGGGACCAAATATCGCGGTGACTTCGAGAAGCGCCTCAAGGTGCTGCTCAAGCAGATCGAGCGTCAGGAAGGGGCCATCCTGTTCATCGACGAGATCCACACCATCATTGGGGCGGGGGCTGCCTCCGGTGGTCAGCTGGATGCGGCCAACCTCATCAAGCCACTGCTCTCCAATGGCTTGCTGCGCTGCGTCGGCTCTACCACCTACCAAGAATACTCCCAGATCTTTGAAAAAGACCGCGCCCTGGCGCGTCGCTTCCAGAAGATCGACATCGTCGAGCCCAGCGTGGATGACACTACCCGCATCCTGATGGGCCTCAAGAGCCGCTATGAGGCGCACCACGGGGTACGTTACACCGTCAAGGCCATCCGTGCCGCGGTGGAGCTCTCCGCCAAGTACATCAATGACCGCCACCTGCCGGACAAGGCGATCGACGTGATCGACGAGGCCGGGGCGGGTCAACGCTTGCTGCCGGTGAGCAAGCGCAAGAAAGTGATCAATGTGCAGGAGATCGAAACCATTGTCGCCAAGATTGCCCGCATCCCGGAGAAATCAGTCTCCTCTTCCGACAAGGAAGTGCTGAAGAATCTGGAGCGCAATCTCAAGATGGTGGTCTTTGGTCAAGACAAAGCCATCGAGGTGCTGACAGACTCCATTCGCCTCTCCCGCTCGGGGCTGGGCAACGAGCGTCGCCCAGTGGGCTGCTTCCTGTTTGCCGGCCCGACCGGGGTAGGCAAGACCGAGGTCACCCAGCAGCTCGGCAAGGCGCTTGGCGTCGAGGTGCTGCGCTTTGATATGTCCGAGTACATGGAGCGCCACACCGTTTCTCGCCTGATCGGGGCGCCTCCCGGTTATGTGGGGTTCGAGCAGGGGGGCCTGCTGACCGACTCTGTTCTCAAGCATCCGCACTCAGTGGTGCTGCTGGACGAGATCGAAAAAGCGCATCCGGACGTGTTCAATCTGCTGTTGCAGGTGATGGACAACGGCACCCTGACTGACAACAACGGGCGCAAGGCGGATTTTCGCAACGTGATCTTGGTGATGACCACCAACGCGGGGGTACAGGAGACCCAGCGCAAGTCAATCGGCTTCCAGCAGCAGGATATGAGCCACGATGCTATGGCGGTGATCAACAAGACGTTCAGTCCGGAGTTTCGCAACCGGCTTGATCACATCATCTGGTTCAACCATCTGGACATGCAGATCATCCATCAGGTGGTCGACAAGTTCATCGTCGAGTTGCAGGTTCAGCTGGATGCGAAAGGGGTATCCCTTGAAGTGTCCGAGGGTGTCCGCCACTGGTTGGCCGAGAAAGGATATGACAGGGCCATGGGGGCAAGACCCATGGGGCGGGTTATCCAGGAACACCTCAAGAAACCCCTGGCCAACGAGATCCTGTTCGGGGCGCTGGTCGATGGGGGGGTTGTGAAGGTTGAGTTGATAAATGACAGCCTCAGCTTTGACTATCAGGTCAATGTTGAAGCCGTTTCCCACTAAGCATTGAACAGTTGAAAGACCACAAAAAACCCCAACCGAAAGGTTGGGGTTTTTTGCTGAATTCCTGGCTTAGCGAGAGCGGAAAACAATACGTCCCTTGGAGAGATCGTACGGAGTCAGAGCTACCGTTACTTTGTCTCCAGTCAGGATACGGATGTAGTTTTTGCGCATCTTGCCGGAAATATGAGCGATAACCACGTGACCATTTTCCAGTTCCACACGGAACATGGTATTGGGCAGGGTTTCGAGAATAGTGCCCTGCATCTCAATACTGTCTTCTTTAGCCATTGAATCCTCTTGATAAGCCACAACAAAAATCCGCTGGATCATGCCGGATTTAAGGCTATGTGTAAAGTTTACTCGGGCTTGCTGTCGATATTTTTCCATTCTCCCTGTATCAGACGCTCATGAGGCAGGTACTGGCTCTTGTAATTCATCTTGCGGCACTCCTCCACCAGGTAGCCCAGATACAGCCAGCTGCGGCCGGTACGCCTGGCCAGTTCCAACTGGCTCAGAATGGCAAAGGTACCGAGTGAGCGATCGGCATGGGCCGGGTCGAAGAAGGTGTACATTGCGCTGAGGGAATGGGGCAGCAGATCCGTAGTAGCAACCCCGATCAGCCGATTATCCTTGCGCATTTCCAGATAGAGGGGAGGCATCCAGTCGCAATGGAGAAACCCCTTGTACTGGGTGCGGCTGGGGGGATACATGCTGCCGTCATGGTGGCGTTCGCGAATGTAGCGCTCATAGAGCTGATAGTATTCGGGCTTGTCATCGTAGCTCAGCACCAGCTCGATATCCCGGTTGAGCTGGCGGATCCGCTTCTGGCTGCGGCTGGGCACGAAGCGTTCGCTGTGGATGCGCAGTGACTGGCAGGCATTGCAGGCCGGGCAGTGGGGGCGATAGATGTCGTTGCCACTGCGGCGGAAGCCGGCCGTCAGCAGGCGCTCGTAACCG
This sequence comes from Aeromonas sp. S8(2024), assembly GCF_041403085.1. Classification (NCBI taxonomy): domain Bacteria; kingdom Pseudomonadati; phylum Pseudomonadota; class Gammaproteobacteria; order Aeromonadales; family Aeromonadaceae; genus Aeromonas; species Aeromonas sp. S8(2024). Next base: position 77,486 of record NZ_JBGLRF010000001.1, read on the forward strand.
CTGGCGTTGAGCAGGCTGTGATCCATCAATACCAACAGCTGTTCCTGTTCATGACCCAGATAGCTGCACTGATGCTTGGGGGTCAGTCCTACCTTGAGGATCACTTCTTCGGTCATAGTGTCATGCTCCCCGCCTGCCAGCAGCCGGCCGCCAGTGGTTGCCGACTCAGCTGGGTCAGCGTCGTCAGGAATTTGCTTCTCGGCCACTCCTCTATTCCCATGGTGGCCAGAAAGTCGTTCTGCATCTGGCAATCGATCAGGGCCCCGTCATGCCGGGCAAAGTGCTGGCAGAGGGCTACCATGGCCAGCTTGGCGCCGTTGTCGATGCGACTGAACATGGACTCGCCACAGAACACCCGGCCGAGGGAGAGGCCGTAGAGGCCGGCCTGCAGCCGGCCATCCTGCCAGATCTCGATGGAGTGGGCATGGCCAAGGCGGTGCAGCTGTCGATAGGCGTCGATCATGGGTGTGCTTATCCAGGTTCCACTGGCACTGCGACGGGGGGCGGCGCAGGCCGCTATCACCTCATTAAAGGCGCGATCGATGGAAATATCGAATGGGGTACGGCGGATAAATTTGCGCAGGCTGCGGCCGATGTGCAGTTGCGCCGGCTGCACTACGCCTCTGGGGTCGGGTGACCACCACAGCAGCGGCTGGTGGGGTTCGTTCCACGGGAAGATCCCCTTGTGGTAAGCTGCCAGCAAACGGGCGGGGGAGAGATCGCCACCGATCGCCAGCAGGCCGTTGGGTTCATCCAGGGCGTGCTCGGGGTCGGGAAACCAGCACAGCTCATCATCCAATTGGGTAAGATAGCGAGACATAAGGCAACGAGGTTCATAGATGAAGGCCATTATCCTGATAGTATCCAGCTTGTTCTGCTTTGTCACTGCGCCCGCCTGGGCCCAGGTCTACGAGCGCAATACCGCCAGGCCCGTGAATCAGGTGGTGTTTGGCCAGGTCGAAACGGTGCGCAACATCACCCAGCGTCAGATCCTGGAATCCGAGCGTTCAGGCTGGAAAACCTTGGGCGGCGCCGTGCTGGGTGGTCTGCTTGGCAACCAGTTCGGTGGCGGCCATGGTCGGGAAATCGCCACTGCTGTCGGGGCTCTGGCGGGCGCCGCTGCGGCGCAGCAGTATCAATCCGGCGGCACAGTGGTGGAGAACAAGCTGGTGGAACTGCTCATTCGCAACGAACAGAACGGGCTGATCAACGTCATTCAGGATTACGATCCGGCCATGGTATTCATGAACGGCGATAAGGTGCGCATCCTCTATTTTGACGATGGCGTGCGGGTCGACAAGACCTACTGAGCAGGGCTGTGACATGACGGGAGGTAACAGGAGGGGAACCCGACGTGTGCCCGGGGAGGGGCTGCGGTCGGGCGGTACTACACGACGAGCATCCGGGATGGTGCGATCAGGCCGCTGAGCCTTGAGACACTATCTTGTCACGACCGGTGTTCTTGGCCTGATAGAGCAGGCGATCCGCTTCGCTCAATGCCTCGTCCATGGAGACGCGCCCGACCTGGATCACCCCGAAACTGGCGCGAACGAACAGCGGCGTTTCCCGTGACAGCGGTTGCTGGCGCATCTGCTGGCGCAACCCTTCCAGCCGCTTGAGCAGCACGGGCACGGTGCAGTGAGGCACCATCAGGGCAAACTCCTCGCCGCCAAAGCGGGCGATCATGGCATCGGGGAAGAACTGGGTGAGCAGACGGGTGAGGTGACACAACAGCTGGTCACCGATAGCGTGACCCCAGTGATCGTTGACCTGCTTGAAGTGATCCACATCGAGCACGCACAGTGCAAGCGGCGTCTCCTGGCGCTGGTGTTCCTCGAACCATTTTTGACCCTCGTTGAACCAGTAGCGCCGGTTGTAGAGCCCGGTCAGGTAGTCGCGATTGGCCGACTCCTGGATGCTGTTGAACTGTTCCAGCGCCTCCAGATTGTGGCTGACCCGGCACTGTAGCTCTTCCGGCTCGAACGGCTGGTTGAGGAAGTCGTTGGCACCCTGTTTGAGGTAGCGGGCGGAGAGGCCGCGTTTGTCCGAAACCGAGATCCCGATGATGGCGAGCTGCTGCTTGCTGTAGCGCTCGCGCAACATGCGTACCAGGCTGATCCCGTCAATTTCTGGCATATAGTAGTCGACCAGTACCAGCCGGATGGCCGGGTTCTGTTCGAGCTGGGCCAGCGCTTCACGGGCATGGCTCGCCTCGTGCACCTGCAGCAGTTGCTTGCGCAGCTGGGCCATGGTGCGGTGGCGGGAGGTACGGGAATCATCGACCACCAGTACTTCGATGCGCTGGTTGAGGTAGAGGCGATGGACCAGGCTGACGGCATACTGCAGGGAGTGACGTGAATCTTTCATCACGTAATCGAGCACCCCGGCCTCAAGCCAGGCTTCCCGTTTCTCCTCGCTGATGTCGGCGGTGAGGATCACCACCGGCAGGCCGCGCTCCAGCAATACCTTGACCGCTTCTCCGCTGGGGGCATCCGGTAAGGTGAGATCCACCAGGGCAACCACATACTCTTCTCCCCGACAGTGTCGGGCCCCTTCCAGGGTTTCGAACGCATCGATTTCCAGCCCGGTTTGCTGGGCAATGGCCTGGATCAGCATGCGACGAATAGTCAGACTATCCTCGACAATCAATATTTTCTGTTTCATCCGGCTCCTTAAAGCAAAAAGGCATGCCTTGCGGCATGCCTTTTATATCCCTTGTGCTTATTGCGCGTCCAGATAACGCTCTGCATCGAGGGCGGCCATACAGCCAGTACCGGCGGAGGTGATGGCTTGACGGTAGGTGTGGTCAGCCACGTCACCGGCGGCAAAAACCCCTTCGATACTGGTCTGGGTGGCAAAGCCGTCGAGGCCGCCACGCACCTTAAGATAGCCGTTCTGCATCTCCAGCTGGTCGGCGAAGATCTGGGTGTTGGGCTGGTGACCGATGGCGATGAAGACGCCCATCAGTGGCAGGTCGGTGGTGGTGTCGTTCTGGGTGTTGCGCAGGCGCACACCGGTCACCCCCATGTCGTCACCCAGCACTTCGTCCAGGGTCTGGTGGGTGTGCAGCACGATGTTGCCGCTGGCAACCTTGTCGTGCAGGCGCTTGATCAGGATCTTCTCGGCGCGGAACTCGTCGCGGCGATGGATCAGGTGCACCTTCTTGGCGATGTTGGCCAGATAGAGTGCCTCTTCCACGGCGGTGTTGCCGCCGCCGACCACGGCCACTTCCTGGTTGCGATAGAAGAAGCCGTCACAGGTGGCGCAGGCGGAGACGCCGCGGCCCTTGAAGGCCTCTTCGGAAGGCAGGCCCAGGTACTTGGCGGAGGCACCGGTCGCGATGATCAGTGCATCACAGGTGTATTCGCCGTTGTCGCCCTTGAGGCGGAACGGACGCTGGGTCAGCTCCACTTCATTGATGTGATCGAACAGGATGCGGGTATCGAACTTCTCCGCATGCTCTTTCATGCGCTCCATCAGGGCCGGACCGGTCAGACCCTCGGGGTCACCGGGCCAGTTCTCCACTTCGGTGGTGGTAGTCAGCTGACCGCCTTGCTGCATGCCGGTGATGAGCAGCGGATTGAGGTTGGCACGGGCGGCGTAGACAGCAGCGGTGTAACCAGCCGGGCCGGAGCCCAGGATCAGCAGTTTGCTATGAGTGACTTGGCTCATGATGTGATTTCCGAGACGTGATGAGTTTGCGCGATTGTAGGTAATTCGTGATATGGGGTCAAAGGCCAGTGCGTCGATTGCATCAATCGGCCTCAAGGCCCTTCATGAAGGGGAAGCGCTCTCTTGTCACGGGTTGTTTCTGGCAGTCGTCATGGGCCCGGGCGAGCAATTTCTGGTGGCCCCACGGCCGACAACAAGGGGAGTGGTGCTCGTGCGTCCTGATTGCAGGCACAAGTGAACCGGACCCCGCTCACATGGAGACAAGCTCGCCAGGATTGACAGCTTCTGGCGCAATGGGGCCCGCTGTGGACGGGACGTACATCTATAAGAAGAAGGGAAGCGCGAGGGCGGCAGCCGGCTTGGCGGCCTTGGCTGATCGTTGTGGTGACTCTGCCCTGGCGAAAAGCTCGGCAACACAGGACAAAATAGCAGCAGTGGCAGCGTGATAATCTGCATTGGCAAACTCATTGCCGCTTCCTGCGCCGCTTTGGGCGAAAACGGTATGGTTTCGTGCTGTTAGTTAACGTACACTGGCCAGAACCATGCCTAAGCGGTATTCATGGTTTTTTATTTCTTCAGGTACACCGATAATCATGCTATCCCTCGACTATCGACTGGTGTTTTGTGTTGCGTTCGTTTTCCGCAACATTTGCGCCTAGCATATTCAGGTATTGACAGGATTTGTGACCATAATTATAAAATGACTGGTGATTCTTACCAAAAAATAGCCAAAGGATGGAATAAATGATGGAAGCTAAGAGTCGGCTAAAGGATTTGGACAGGATTGACCGCAACATTCTGAATGAGCTGCAAAAGGATGGCAGAATTTCGAACGTTGAGTTGTCCAAACGTGTTGGCCTGAGTCCCACACCGTGTCTGGAACGGGTTCGTCGCCTCGAGCGACAAGGGTATATCGAAGGATATGCCGCCATTCTGAACCCTCATTATCTGGATGCGTCTCTGCTGGTATTCGTGGAAATCACCCTCAATCGCGGTGCCCCGGATGTATTTGAACAGTTCAATAAGGCTGTTCAGGTGCTCGAAGAGATCCAGGAGTGCCATCTGGTCTCCGGCGATTTCGACTATCTGCTCAAGACCCGAGTCAGCGACATGTCGGCCTACCGCCGCCTGCTGGGGGAAACCCTGCTGCGTCTGCCCGGCGTCAACGACACCCGCACCTACGTGGTGATGGAAGAGGTCAAACAGAGCAGTCGGCTGGTGATCAGCACCCGTTGAGTTGGGTTATGCTGTGGCTTGCCAGCCTTGCGACAAGTCACGACATTCAGAAACGAGCGGCCGGTCCGCTCGTTTCTTCTTATCGTGCCGGTTGTGAATACGGTCGGCACATCGGGCACTGGCTGACAACCGGTGGGCTTTTCAGGGATACTAGGCCCCCTTATCCCCCTGCATTACATGTTTTCAGAAAGGAGCCGGAGTTTGGCCGATAAAAAGCTGTTTACTCCTTTATCAGGTACACAACGGATCTTCGAAGCCGTCTTGATCGCCATCACCCTGATGGCTGCCTATCTCTTGCTTGCCCTGTTGTCCTACCACCCCGCCGATCCCGGTTGGTCCCAGACCTCCTGGCAAGGGGAGGTGAAGAACCTCGCCGGCAGCGCGGGTGCCTGGCTCGCCGATATCACCATGTTTACCTTCGGGGCTTTCTCCTATCTGGTGCCCCCCCTGGTCGTGCTGCTTGGCTGGAGCCTGTTCTGGCGCCCGAGCCGCTTGCTCGATGTGGACTACCTCACCCTGTCGGTGCGCATCGTCGGTTTCATCCTGACCGTGCTCGGCATGTCCGCCATCGCCAGCATGAACTTCAATGATCTGCAGAATTTCTCCGCCGGCGGTCTGGTGGGGGACGTTATCTCCTCCGCCGTGGTGCCGCTGTTTGGCGGCGTCGGGGCCAACCTGCTGCTGCTCTGCTTCGTGGCCACCGGCATCACCCTGTTTACCGGCTGGTCCTGGCTCACCATCGTCGAGCGGATCGGTGCCGCCTGCACTGGCTCGGTCAGCGCCGTTTATCACTTTCCTGCCACCCTGGGCCGCTGGCTCACCGGTGGCTGGCGCCAGCCCCGTTACGAGGGGCCGGATCCCCTGCTGGAAGGGGGCGTGGGTGCCATCGAGCTGGGTGACGACGAGGAGGATGAGCCGCACACCGGCTGGACCCGTCGCCCGAAGGAGAAGGTGGCCGCCAAGGGCCAGAAGGCCAAGTCCGAGGAGTGGCTGCCCGAGCTCGACGAGGATACCTTCCAGTTCGATCCGCAGTTTGACGATGACGAAGATGACGCGCCTGCGCCGGTTACCCGCACCAAGCGGGCCGCCGCGTCCGGCGCCCGTCGTCAGCCCGCGCTGGTGACGGCCGATGACGAGGACGATGATCTCGACTTGCCCTGGGCCGAAGGGGATGAGGAGGCGCCGGTCCCGGCTGCTCCTACTCCTGGCAAGCCCAAGCGCCGTCTGCAACCAGGGCTGCCTCCCTTGCCGAGCATCGAGCTGCTGGACCGTCCGCCCGCCAAGACCCAGATGATGAGCAAGGACGAGCTGGAGCGCATGGGCCGGCTGGTGGAGGCGAAACTCGCCGACTACAACGTGCAGGCCAAGGTGGTGGGCGTCTATCCGGGCCCCGTCATCACCCGTTTCGAGCTGGATCTGGCACCCGGTATGAAGGCGAGCAAGATCACCAACCTCTCCCGCGACTTGGCCCGTTCTCTGTCGGCCAGCAGCGTGCGGGTGGTGGAGGTGATCCCGGGCAAGACTTATGTGGGGATCGAGCTGCCCAACCGGGTGCGTCAGACCGTCTACCTGCGCGAGACCCTCGACTGCGAGGCGTTCTCGGGCAGCCGTAACCCGCTCACCATGGGCCTGGGTCAGGACATCGCCGGCGAACCCGTGGTGGTGAACCTCGCCAAGATGCCCCACCTGCTGGTGGCCGGTACCACAGGTTCCGGCAAGTCGGTGGGGGTGAACACCATGATCATCTCCATGCTCTACAAGTCGACGCCGGACGATCTGCGCTTCATCATGATCGACCCCAAGATGCTGGAGCTGTCGGTCTACGAAGGGATCCCCCATCTGCTGACCGAGGTGGTGACCGACATGAAGGACGCCGCCAATGCCCTGCGCTGGTGCGTGGGCGAGATGGAGCGTCGCTACAAGCTGATGTCGGCGGTCGGGGTGCGCAACCTCAAGGGCTACAACGACAAGGTGCTGGCAGCCATCGAGGAGGGCGACCCCCTGCTGGATCCGCTGTGGCGTCCGGGCGACTCCATGGATCAGATGCCGCCTGAGCTGGAAAAACTGCCCCATATCGTGGTGGTGGTGGACGAGTTTGCCGACATGATGATGATCGTCGGCAAGAAGGTGGAGGAGCTCATCGCCCGTATCGCCCAGAAGGCGCGGGCGGCCGGTATTCACCTCATTCTCGCGACCCAGCGTCCGTCGGTGGATGTGATCACCGGTCTTATCAAGGCCAACATCCCGACCCGTATCTCGTTCCAGGTGTCGAGCAAGATCGACTCCCGTACCATCATCGACCAGGGCGGTGCGGAATCCCTGCTCGGCATGGGCGACATGCTCTACATGCCGGCCGGTACCTCCAACCCGACCCGGGTGCACGGCGCCTTCGTCGATGACCACGAGGTGCACAAGGTGGTGGCGGACTGGAAACTGCGCGGCGAGCCGAACTACATCGAGGAGATCCTCTCCGGTGAGTCGGGCGGCGAGGGCGGCAGCGGCGAATATGGCGGTGGTGACGACGAAGAGCTCGACCCCCTGTTCGACGAGGCGGTGGCCTTCGTGGTGGAGTCGCGCCGTGGTTCCACCTCCAGCGTGCAGCGCAAGTTCAAGATTGGTTACAACCGGGCGGCCCGTCTCATCGAACAGATGGAAAACCAGGGCATCGTCAGCGCCCCGGGCGGCAATGGTCAGCGCGACGTGCTGGCCCCGCCGCCGGTGCGGGACTAAGGCTCACCCCTCTATCATCCTGGCCATGCCCTCTGCGGGCATGGCCTTTTATCGAGATAGCCGTTATGAAAAGCGTGATGAAAAAACAACTCTTGATGGGCACTGTGCTGCTGGTGGCCAGCAGCCAGGCGTGGGCCGATGCGGCCAGCGATCTCAAGCAGAAACTGGCGGGGGTGAGTCTCTTCTCCGCCAAGTTTGCCCAGGTGGTCTATGACAGCAAGGGCAAGGAGCTGCAGCGTGCCGGCGGTACCCTGCTGGTGCAGCGTCCCAACCGTTTCAACTGGCATACCACCACGCCGGACGAGAGCCTGATCGTGGCCGATGGCAAGGATGTCTGGATCTACGATCCTTTCGTCGAGCAGGTGACGGCGCTCAAGCTCAAGGATGCGGTGCTCAACACCCCCTTCGTGCTGATCGCCGGCAACGACGATTCGCTCTGGAAGAACTACGACGTGACCCAGCAGGGGGATGTCTATACCGTCACCAGCCGCAACCAGGACGAGTTGATCGCCTCCTTTCGCATCACCTTCGACCGTCAGAACAACATCAACCGCTTCGACGTGAAAGAGGCCCAGGGGCAGTGGAGCGAGTTCACCCTGAGCAACTTCAACCGCAAGCCGGCGCTCAAGGGCAACGAATTTGTTTTCAAGACGCCTGCGGGGGTCGCACTGGACGATCAGCGCTGATGCGCAAGCAGGCGCTGGCTTTATTGGCAGGCCGCCCGGCAACGGCGGCCTGCACCCTTCCTGACGGTCAATGCAGATGAGCAATTTATCGCTGGATTTCTCGTCGGACTTTCGTCCGCTGGCGGCCCGGATGCGGCCGCAAACCCTCGAGCAGTACATAGGTCAGCAACATATCCTCGGGCCCGACAAACCGCTGCGCAAGGCGATCCTGGCGGGCCACTGCCACTCCATGATCCTGTGGGGCCCTCCTGGCACCGGCAAGACCACGCTGGCAGAACTGGTTGCTCACTACTGCCATGCCGAGGTGGAGCGGCTCTCGGCGGTGACCTCCGGCATCAAGGAGATCCGCGCCGCCATCGACAAGGCCAAGGAGAACAGCTGGCGCGGGGTGCGCACCATCCTCTTCGTGGACGAGGTGCACCGCTTCAACAAGAGCCAGCAGGATGTGTTCCTGCCCCACATCGAAGACGGCACCATCACCTTCATCGGCGCCACCACCGAGAACCCCTCGTTCGAACTCAACAACGCTCTGCTCTCCCGGGCCCGGGTCTATCTGCTCAAACGGCTGGAGGAGCTGGATATCCTCGCCATGATCGATCAGGCGATGCAGGACCCCCGTGGCCTCAATGACCCGAGCCTTGCCTTCGCCCCCGGGGTGAAGGAGGCGCTGGCGAAAGCCGTGGACGGGGATGGGCGCAAGTCCCTCAACTATCTGGAGCTGTTGGCCGACATGGCCGAAATCGACAGTGCCGGGGCGCGGGTGATCGACAGCACATTGCTCGCCGCCGTGGTGGGGGAACACGTGGCCCGTTTCGACAAGGGTGGCGATCACTTCTATGACCTCATCTCGGCGGTGCACAAATCCATTCGCGGCTCGGCGCCGGATGCGGCGCTCTACTGGTATGCCCGCATGGTGAGCGCCGGTTGCGATCCGCTCTATATTGCGCGCCGGCTGCTGGCGATTGCCTCCGAGGATGTGGGCAATGCCGACCCGCGTGCCATGCAGGTCGCCCTGTCGGCTTGGGATTGCTTCCATCGCATCGGACCGGCGGAAGGGGAGCGGGCCATCGCCCAGGCGATCGTCTATCTCGCCTGCGCCCCCAAGAGCAATGCGGTCTACACCGCCTGGAAGGCGGCGCTTCATGATGCCAAGAACCTGCCTGACTTCGAGGTGCCGCCGCACCTGCGCAACGCACCGACCAGGCTGATGAGCGAGCTGGGCTATGGCGCCGAGTATCGCTATGCCCACGACGAGCCGGGCGCCTATGCCGCCGGCGAGCAGTACTTCCCACCTGAGCTGGCTGGCAAGCAGTACTATCAGCCCACCGATCGCGGCCTTGAGAAGCAGATCGGCCAGAAGCTCGACTACCTGCACGAACTGGACAAGCAGAGCCCGCGCCAGCGTGAGAAATAACCGGCCGGGGCAGGGGAGTGGCCGCGCCTCTGCCTGACCAATTCGGGCCGATTGCACGTTAATTGGTCAGCCGATTTGATCCAGGTCGCCATCCCCCGGAAAACAGGGCAAAACGGGCGCAATAGTCCCTGTTCGGGCGGGGGGGCGGTCTGATACACTGCCCCTCTGACCCCGCTTGTCTTGGCCTGGTGCCATCTTCTTGATTTCGAAGGCTTGCTCTTGTTGGCCCGATGCAAAAAGACGACAGGGGTGTGCCAACCGATGTTAACTTCCGGATCTGTTTCCCAGCCCGTCATGATGACTCAGGCCCAGATCCCATTTTAAAAAAGTAGGTAAACCATGCTGGATCCCAAATATCTGCGCAGCGACATCGACGATGCCGCCGCTCGTCTGGCGACACGTGGCTACGCTCTGGACGTAGCGGCTGTCAATGCTCTGGAAGAGAAACGCAAGGATCTGCAGTCCCGTACCCAGGAGCTGCAGGCCGAGCGCAACGCCCGCTCCAAATCCATCGGTGAGGCTGCCCGTCGCGGCGAAGATGTTGCCCCGCTCAAGGCTGAAGTAACCAAGATCAACGAAGAGCTCGAGACCAGCAAGGTCGAGCTGGATGCCCTGCTGGCCGAGCTGAAGACCATCGCCGACGCCATCCCCAACCTGCCGAGCGACACCACTCCGGTCGGTCGTGACGAGAACGACAACGTGGAAGTGCGTCGCTGGGGTACCCCGCGCGAGTTCAGTTTCCAGGTGCGCGATCACATCGATCTGGGTGAAGCGGCCAAGGGCGTTGACTTCAAGAACGGCGTCAAGCTCTCCGGTTCCCGTTTCGTGGTGATGAAGGGCCAGATCGCCCGCCTGCACCGCGCCCTGGCCCAGTTCATGCTGGACCTGCACACCCTGCAGCACGGTTACACCGAGTGCTACGTGCCCTACCTGGTCAACCCGGACAGCCTGTACGGCACTGGTCAGCTGCCCAAGTTCTCTCAGGATCTCTTCAATACCGGCATCGAAGGGGAAGGGGAAGAAGAGGGCAAGGTACGCAAGTTCTCCCTGATCCCGACCTCCGAAGTGCCGCTCACCAACATGGCCCGCGACGAGATCTTCGACGAGCAGGAACTGCCCATCAAGATGACCGCCCACAGCCCCTGCTTCCGCTCCGAAGCGGGCTCCTACGGCCGTGACACCCGCGGTCTCATCCGCATGCACCAGTTCGACAAGGTCGAGATGGTACAGCTGGTGCACCCGGAAAAATCCTGGGACGCGCTGGAAGAGATGGTGGGTCACGCCGAGAAGGTACTGCAACTGCTGGAGCTGCCGTATCGTGTGATGGCACTCTCCACCGGTGACATGGGCTTCTGCGCTGCCAAGACCTACGATCTGGAAGTGTGGCTGCCGGCCCAGAACACCTATCGCGAGATCTCCTCCGTCTCCAACTGCACCGACTTCCAGGCGCGCCGCATGCAGGCTCGCGTGCGCATCGATGGCAAGCCGCAGCTGCTGCACACCCTGAACGGCTCTGGCCTGGCGGTGGGTCGCACCCTGGTGGCGGTGCTGGAGAACTACCAGCAGGAAGATGGCCGCATCGCCATCCCGACTGCGCTGCAATCCTACATGGGCGGCCTGACCCACATCGGGTAAGCGCTCATTGCAGACGACAACGCCATGGCATGCCATGGCGTTGTGCATTCTGGCGCCGGTCAACCGTTTTTATCGTGAATAAATCTGCGTTGCCGGCGTCTCTTTGAACATGTAACACAATTTTATCAAGCATTGCGCAATCGTTTTTGTTAGACTGCGCCGCAATTTCGCAGGACATCTTTTTCTATGGTCTGGATTGATTACGCCATCATCGGCATCGTCGGTTTCTCTGCTCTCATCAGCCTGGTGCGCGGCTTCGTCAAGGAGGCCATGTCTCTCGTCACCTGGTTCGTCGCCTTCTTCATCGCCAGTCATTTCTATCCCGATCTCGCCGTCTATTTCACCTCGTTCAGCGATCCCTTGGTGCGCAATGGCCTGGCCATCGCCGCCTTGTTCGTGGCGACCCTGATCCTGGGCAGCGTGGTCAACTACGTGGTGGGCCTGCTGGTGGACAAGACGGGGCTGTCCGGCACCGACCGGGTGCTCGGCATCTGTTTTGGCGCAATTCGCGGGGTACTGATCGTCAGTGCCCTGCTTTTTTTCATGGATACCTTCACCAGCCTCTCCCAGAGCGACTGGTGGGTGGCATCCAAGCTGGTGCCCGAGTTCAAGCCGGTCATCCAGTGGTTCTTCGGGTTCATGCTGAACTCATCGAGTTTTCTTAAACAGGTATAGTGACTTCGAGGTAGCAAAGACATGTGTGGTATTGTCGGTATAGTTGGCACCACCCCCGTCAATCAGGCCCTCTACGACGCCTTGACGGTGTTGCAGCACAGGGGACAGGATGCCGCCGGGATCGTGACCATTGACAGTGGAAACTTCCGGCAACGCAAGGCCAACGGCCTGGTGAAGGACGTGTTTGAAGTGCGTCACATGCAGCGCCTGAAAGGGCATATCGGCATAGGACATGTCAGATATCCCACCGCAGGCAGCTCCAGTGCCGCTGAAGCCCAGCCTTTTTACGTGAACTCTCCCTACGGCATGGTGCTGGCCCACAACGGCAACCTCACCAACGCCAAGGAGCTCAAGGAGCAGCAGTTCAAGGTGGCCCGTCGCCACATCAACACCACCTCGGATTCCGAAGTGCTGCTGAACGTGCTGGCCCACGAGCTGGATCGCTGCGACAAGATGGCCCTGCAACCGGAGGATATCTTCGCTGCGGTGCGCAAGGTGCATCAGCAGATCCGCGGCGCCTATGCGGTGGTCTCCCTGGTGATCGGCCACGGCCTCATCGGTTTTCGCGACCCCAACGGCATTCGCCCGCTGATCCTGGGTCGCCGGGTCGACGAGCAGGGGCAGGTGGAGTACATGCTCGCCTCCGAGAGCGTGGCGCTCGATGCCATCGGTTTCGAGACGGTGCGCGACATCGCCCCGGGCGAGGCCATCTACATCACCGAGCAGGGCCAGCTCTTCTCCGAGCAGTGTGCGGAGAACCCGCAGATGAGCTCCTGCATCTTCGAGTACGTCTACTTCGCTCGCCCTGATTCGTGCATCGACAAGGTGTCGGTCTATGCCGCCCGCCTCAACATGGGTCGCAAGCTGGGTCAGAAGATCGCCCGCGAATGGGAAGAACTCGACGTGGACGTGGTCATCCCCATCCCCGAGACCTCCTGCGATGTGGCGCTGGAGATCGCCCACACCCTGGATCTGCCGTACCGTCAGGGCTTCGTGAAGAACCGCTACATCGGCCGTACCTTCATCATGCCGGGCCAGACCCAGCGCAAGAAGTCGGTGCGTCGCAAGCTCAACGCCATCAGCTCCGAGTTCAAGGGCAAGAAGGTGTTGCTGGTGGACGACAGCATAGTGCGCGGTACCACCTCCGAGCAGATCATCCAGATGGCCCGTGAAGCGGGGGCGGCCAAGGTTTACTTCGCCTCGGCGGCACCGGAAATTCGCTTCCCCAACGTCTACGGCATCGACATGCCCACCGCCAACGAGCTGATCGCCCACGGCCGGGAAGTGGAAGAGGTATGCAAGCTGATTGGCGCCGACGGCCTCATCTTCCAGGATCTGGAAGATCTGGAAGCGGCGGTGCGGGAGATCAACCCCGAGCTGCGTCACTTCGAGACTTCGGTGTTCAACGGCCACTACGTCACTTCCGACGTGGATCAGTCCTACCTCGACCACCTCAACGCCATGCGCAGCGATGACAACAAGGCGGTGCGCGAGTGGCAGGAAGGCACCAGCAACCTGGAAATTTTTAACGAAGGCAGTTAAACGTTTTCCACGTTGAGGTGTTGCAACGAGATGGGGGCCAAGGCCCCCATTGTTGTTTCCGCTTGCCGAAAAGGGCCCTGCATCTGCTTGAAAAAACAGCGTTTGTCCCCGCAGCTATGGGCAGTGGCGGCGGGATCCGCTAGCATGGGCCGCCGCCGTATCAACCCGACCAGACGAGAGTTCAGATGGATGACCTGCTAGCCCCCGTGCGCCAGTTTTTGCACTGCGAGACCCCGGATGCGTGGATCGAGATGGCGCGGGATCCCGCCCAGCTGCCGACCCTGCTCATCGATCACGCCAACTGTGAGAACAAGGCTGCGCTCACCGCCCACAGCCTGGTGCGCCGCTACTGCCTGCCCAAGGGCAAGCGACATCTGTTGCCCAAGCTGGAGTTCTATCGGGAGCTGGACGCCATTCCGGAGAAGGCCGAGATCTTGGGCAAGCGGACCATGGGAGAGACCGATCGCACCGTGTTCGAGGAGCTCTCTCGCAATCCGCTGCTGTTTCCCATGGTGCGCCTCATTCAGGAGGAGCTGCACCACTTCGAGCAGGTGCTGGAGCTGATGGCCGCCCGCGACATCCCCTACGGCCCGGTGACCGCCTCCCGCTACGCGCGCAACCTGATGCAGCACGTGCGCACCCACGAGCCCGCCACCATAGTCGACAAGCTGATCATCGGCGCCTATATCGAGGCGCGCTCCTGCGAGCGTTTTGCCAAGCTGGCACCCCATCTGGACGAGGAGCTGGGTCGCTTTTACGTCTCCCTGCTGCGCTCAGAGGCGCGCCACTATCAGGATTATCTGGCGCTGGCCGAGCAATATGCGGGGGAGGACATCAGCGAGCGGGTGGCCTTCTTCGGCCAGGTGGAGGCGGAGCTGATCCGCTCGCCGGATCCGCAGTTCAGGTTCCATAGCGGTCTTCCTGTCAGATCTGACAGTTGTTGACGCGAAGGGGGCTGCCTACCATTGCAGCGTTCCTACTACGAGCGACGCATTTACTTTTGAGCGCAATTCCCGGCCCCTGAGCCGGGATTTTTTTGTCTCATTTTCGGGGCGGCGGGAAAGAGCCGGCGGCAGGCCGCCGGGCAGGGCTCAGCGGCGGTATTCGTTGTCGTAGTTCTGGATGAGGCGGCGGGTCACCTCGTGCTGGGGATCGGCGAACACCTTGAGGGTCTTGCCGCGCTCCACCACCCGCCCTTCGTGCATCACCAGCACCTCGTCGCTGATGTGGCTCACCACCCCCAGATCGTTGGCCACCAGCACATAGCTGAGCCCCATGGTCTCCTGCATCTCCAGCAGCAGGTTGATGATCTGGGAGCGCACCGAGATATCCAGGGTAGAGAGCGCCTCGTCGGCCACCACTATCTTGGGGTTGAGGATCAGCGCCCGCGCCAGCGCCACCCGTTGCTGCTGGCCGGCGGAGAGCATCTGCGGGTAGAAGAGGGCGTGATCCGCCAGCATGCCCACCATGCGCAGGGTCTGTATCACCTTGTCGCGGCGCTCCTCCTCGGTCATCTCGGTGTTGAGGCGCAGCGGCGTCTCCAGGATCTGGCCGACCCGGATCTTGCGATTGAGGGAGGAGTTGGGGTCCTGGAAGATCATCCGCAGCAGCTTGCAGCGGGTCTGATAGTCGCCGTGGATCATCGGCTGCCCCTCGATGGCGATCTCGCCACCGCTCGGCTCTATCATGCCCGCCAGAATGCGGGCCAGGGTGCTCTTGCCGGAGCCGGCCTCGCCGACGATGGCCAGGGTCTGGCCCACCTCGAGATCAAAGGAGAGCGGCTTGATGGCTTCCACCGCCCGGCGTCGAAACAGGCCGGTGCGGTTCTGATAGGTCTTGCACAGGCCCCTGACCTGCAGCAGAGAGGGTTCGATCACTGTCCTGACTCCTTGGTGACAGGGCTCGCTGTCACGCACTGATACGAAATTGACGTCACTTCTTGGGCTCTTCCATGTTCAACGGGAAGTGGCAGCTGAACTGGTGCCCCTTGATCTTGCTCATCAGCGGCGTCTGCACGCACTGCTTCTGGGCGTAGGGGCAGCGGGGGCCGAGCCGGCAACCGATGGGCAGGTGCTGCAGCGGCGGAATGACGCCGGGCAGGGTCTCGAGGCGCGACTTGTGGCGCACCAGCTTGTCAAAGTCGGGGATCGACTTGAGCAGCGCATCGGTATAGGGGTGGTGCGGGGTCTCCAGGATCTGCTCCCGGGTGCCCACCTCCACCATCTGGCCGCAATACATCACGTTGATGGTGTCGGTCAGGTTGGCGATGGCGGCTATGTCGTTGCTGATGATGAGGATGGTGGTGTTGCCCAGCTTGTTCATCTTGTCCAGCAGCCGCAGGATCTGGGAATGGGTGGTGGACTCCATGGCGCTGGTGGGCTCGTCCGCCACCAGCAGGCGCGGCTGGTTGGCGATGGCCATGGCGATCATCACCTTCTGGCACATGCCGTCCGACAGCTCGTGAGGGTAGGCCCGCATCACCTTGCGGTGATCCTTGACGCCGACCCGGTGCAGCAAGGCGATGGCCTTCTTCTTGCGCCACTGGAAGCGCTGCCAGAACTGCCCCTCGAAGGAGTCGGTCGGGATCGCCTCTTCCAGCTGGGTGCCGATCTCCTCGGAGGGGTCGAGACAGCTGATGGGGTCCTGGAAGATCATGGCGATCTCGCGGCCCATGATGCGGCGCCGCTCGCGGGGGGCCATGGTCAGCAGGTCCATGTCGTTGAAGCGCATCCGGTCGGCGCGCACCGTCCAGTTGTCCTTCTGGATGCCGACGATCACCTTGGCCACCAGGCTCTTGCCGGAGCCGGATTCCCCCACCAGGCCGCGGATCTCCCCCTCGGCCAGGGTCAGGCTCACCTTGTCCACCGCCTTGACCTTGCCCTGCGGGGTGTCGATCTCGATGGTGAGGTTGCGTATGTCGAGCAGCGGCATCAGTCATTCCCCTCTTTGAGCGCTTCGCGAATGCCTTCGCCAACCAGCGATGGGTTGACCTGCACGCCGTACAGGAATTGGCGGGGGACAAGGGTGAGCATGCCTATCTTGGGCACAGAGCATTGCATCAGTCATTCCCTTCTTTGAGTGCTTCGCGAATGCCTTCACCAACCAGGTTGGTCACCAGCACGCTGAACAGGATGGCCATGCCCGGCAGGGTCACGGTCCAGGGGGCGAGATAGATGAGATCGCTGGAGTCCGCCAGCATGGCGCCCCATTCCGGTTGCGGTGACTGGGCGCCGAGGCCGAGAAAGCCCACCGCCGAGATGTCGAGGATGGCCGCCGACAGGGTGCGGGTAGTCTGGGCCACCAGGGTTTCGACGATGTTCGGCAAAATGGCGAGGCGCATGATCCGCAAGGGGGGCGAGCCGTCGAGCCGGCTGGCGATGATGTACTCCTTCTGCATCTCGGTATGGACTGCGTTGTAGGTGGCCCGGATGAAGGGAGGGATCAGCGCCAGGGTGATGGCGATCAGGGTGTTGAACAGACCCGGCCCCAGGATGGCGACCATGATGATGGCCAGCAGCAGGGAGGGGATGGAGAGCAGGGTATCGAGCAGGTGGTGCAGCACGCTCGACTTGAGCCCCTTGCTCATGCCGCCGAGGATGCCGATGGCGGTGCCCACCACCATGGCGATCACCACCACCAGCAGGGCGTTGCCAAAGGTGAGCCTGGCGCCCACCACCAGCCGGGAGAGGATGTCGCGGCCCAGATCGTCGGTGCCGAGGAAGTAGTCGATGTTGCCACTGTTGGCCCAGGAGGGGGCCAGCAGCAGGCGGGAGCTGTGCTGCTCGTCGATGCCGTAGGGCACCACCAGCGGGCCGAGCAGGGTGATCAGCAGCAGGATCACGAAGCACCAGAGCCCTGCCATCGCCAGCGGATTGCGGCGATAGGAGGCCCAGGTCTGCTCCAGCGGCGAGAGGATCTTGAGCTCGGGGTAGAGGCTAGTCTTGTCTTGCATAGGATTCCTGGCTCCGGGTCATGCCATGAGCACGTTCAGTCTTGTTTTGCATAGAGTTCTTTGCGCCGCGCCGGGTAGATGATGGTGGTGAGCAGCTCGGTGCTGACGCTGATGAAGATGACGAAGCTGGCCACCACCAGGGTGGCGCCGCGGATGGCGGCGTAGTCCTGCAGGGCGATGCTGTTGATGAGCCAGCGGCCGATGCCGTGCCACTCGAACACCACCTCGGTGATCATGGCGGAGGTGAGCACGCTGCCCAGCTGCAGGCCCAGCAGCGGCAGCACCGGCGGCAGGGCATTCTTGAGACCGTGGCGCCAGACGATCTGGCGGCGGGAGAGACCGCGGCTGGCCGCCGCCTTGATGTAGTTCTGCTTCATCACGTCGATGAGGGAGCTGCGCACGTGGCGGATCACCTCGGTAGTGGGCACCACCGCCAGCACCAGCGAGGGCAGGATCAGGTGGCGCAGGGCGTCGTGCAGGGCGGCCTGGCGCCAGGGCTCGTGGCTCATCAAGACGTCGATGAGGGCGATGCCGGTGATGGAGGGCACGTCATAGAGCAGGCTGATCTGGCCGGAGGCGGGCAGCCAGCCCAGCTCCAGCGAGAAGAACATCACCACCAGCAGCGCCAGCCAGAACACTGGCACCGCGTAACCGATGAGGCCGGCGGTCATGATGGTGAGATCGAGCGGCTTGCCCTGGGAGAGGGCCGCCAGGGTGCCGAGCGGAATGCCCACCAGCAGCGAGATGGCGAAGGCCGCCCCGCAGAGGATCAGGGTGGCGGGGAAGTAGTGACGGATCTCGTCCAGCACCGGCAGGCCGGAGACGCTGGAGAGCCCCAGATCCCCGTCCAGAATGCGGTGCAGGAAGTCGGGGTAACCGCTCCAGAAGCTGGCCTGCTGGCCGATGAGGCGCACGTCCAGCAGGTAGGCGACGAAGGTCAGCGCCAGCAGGGTGATGAGCAGCAGATTGATGCGACGCAGGATATAGAGAAACATGCTTACTCCCGATAGGCCTGGTTGAAGACGGTGCCGCCAAAGGGCATCAGGGAGAGCCCCTCGATGTCGCTGCGGCTGACCTGGGTACGCAGGGCAT
This sequence comes from Aeromonas sp. S8(2024), assembly GCF_041403085.1. Taxonomy (NCBI): domain Bacteria; kingdom Pseudomonadati; phylum Pseudomonadota; class Gammaproteobacteria; order Aeromonadales; family Aeromonadaceae; genus Aeromonas; species Aeromonas sp. S8(2024). The sequence goes on from NZ_JBGLRF010000001.1 coordinate 96,120, forward strand.
GGGCCAGCGGAATGAGCGGCATCTGCTCGTTGAGCAGGGTCTGGGCGTAATAGTAGTTGCGCAGCCGGAACGCCAGCTGGGGCGTGGTCACCGCGTCGTCCAGCAGCTGATCAAATGCCGGGCTGCACCAGCGGCTGTAGTTGTTGCCGCGCTCGACGGCGGCGCAGCTCAGCAGCTGGCGAAAGAAGTTGTCCGGGTCTGCGTTGTCGGCAATCCAGCCGCTGAGCAGACTGTCGTACTGACCCTGGGCGAGGCGGGCCTCGATGACCGGCCACTCCTGCTGCACGATCTTGAGCTTGATGCCGATCTTGGCCAGATCGCTTCGCATCAGCTGGGCGGTCTTGAGGGCATCCGGGTTGTAGGCGCGCGAGCCCGGCTGCACCAGCACCTGCATTTCGAAGCCTTGCGCCAGTCCCGCCTCCTTGAGCAGCTGGCGCGCCCGCTTGAGATCCGGCTGGCGCATCGGCAGGGAGGGGTTGTAACCCCAGGAGAGCGGCGGCAGCAGGCTGTTGGCGGGCTGACCCGTCTCGAAATAGACCGCCTGCAGCAGGTTGTCGATGTTGATGGCGCTGGCGATGGCCTGGCGCACTTGCACCTTGTTGAACGGTGCCTTGCGGGTGTTGAGGGCGAGGAAGGCGACGTTCATGCCGGACTGTACCGCCAGGCTGAGGTCAGGATCCTTGTCGATCACCGACAGCTGGCTGGCGGAGGGGGTGCTCATCACGTCGCACTCGCCGGTCAGCAGCTTGGCCAGCCGCTTGGAGGACTTGGGAGTGATGTCGTAGATGAGCTGCTCAATCTTGGCCTCGCCGCCCCAGTAACCGGGGTGGCGCAGGTAGCGCACGTATTCGTTGTGGCGATACTCCTTGAAGCTGAACGGCCCTGTGCCCACCGGGCGGCTGTCGATGAGCCCCGGGGTACCGGCCTTTTGCAACTGCTCGGCATACTCGGCGGAGAGCACGATGGCGTAGTCGCTGGCCAGGGTGGCGAGGAAGGAAGCATCCGGCCGGTTGAGCTCGAACACGACTTTATCGGCTCCCTTCCGGTAGACCCGCTTGATCAGCTGATCCAGCCCCAGGCTGTAGAAGTAGGGGTATTCGCCGCCGGACACCTCGTGATAGGGGTGCAGCTTGTTGAGCAGCCGCTGCCAGGTGAACACCACGTCGTCGGCGTTGAGGGGGCGGGAGGGGTTGAACCAGGGCGTGTGGTGAAAGGTCACCCCCTGGCGCAGGGTCAGGGTATAGGAGAGGCCATCCTCGCTCACCTGCCAGCGGGTGGCGAGCCCGCCCTCCAGCGCCAGGGTATTGGGGTTCACCTCCAGCAGGCGGTCATAGAGGGGGCGCGAGCTGGCATCCAGGGTCACCCCCGAGTTGGAGACCTGGGGATTGAAGGTCTGGGGCGAGCCTTCCGCACAATAGATGAGTCCCGTTCTGGACGCGTCATCCTGTTTGTGACAACCGGTGAGCAGCACCAGCACACCAAGCAGCAGGGGTTTGAGCATTCTCATTGTCGAACCATGTTTTTATACGAAGTTGCCGGCGACGGGGCCGGCAAGGGGTGGGAGCCGCTCTGGCACGGGCTGCCCGGGTTATTAATCCGCATCGTTGTCACTGTCCAGCAGCTGGTATTTGCGCAGCATGCCGCGGAACTGGTGATAGCTCAGGGCCAGCAGTTGGGCGGCTTTGCGCTGATTATACTGGGATTGCTGCAGTGCTTGCTTGAGTAAATTAATCTCGTAGCCCGCCACCGCCTGTTTGAGGTCCAGCGGCAGGGTGGCAGTGGCCGCGACGGGCGCCGGTTGCGCCTCGCTCGGCAGCGCCGCGGCGGTGTCGGTGCGAGCCAAGGGACGCCAGGGGGAATCGAACGGATTGAGCACCAGCTCGGCCAGCGGCAACTGGGGGTTGCCCTGGCGGTAGATGCTGCGCTCCACCACGTTTTTCAGCTCCCGCACGTTGCCGGGCCAGGGGTAGTCCAGCAGCAGCTGGGTCGCCTTGCGCGAGAAGCCGGCAAACAGCGGATAGCCGAGCTCCCGGGTCATGCCGTGAGCGAAGTGCTCCGCCAGCATCAGAATATCGTCGCGCCGCTCCCGCAGGGGGGGCAGGGTGATGACGTCGAAAGCGAGCCGGTCGAGCAGGTCGTGGCGAAATTGCCCCTTGTCGGCCAGCGCCGGCAGATCCTCGTTGGTGGCGCACACCAGCCGCACATCCACCTTGAGTGCCTTGGCGCCGCCCACCCGTTCAAACTCCCCGTATTCGATGACCCGCAGCAGTTTCTCCTGCACCCGGGCGCTGGTGGTGGCCAGCTCGTCAAGGAAGAGCGTGCCGCCATCGGCCCGCTCGAAGCGACCCTGGTGACGTTTGGCGGCACCGGTGAAGGAGCCCGCCTCGTGGCCGAACAGCTCGGTCTCCAGCAGGCTCTCGCTCAGGGTGGCGCAGTTGACGGTGACAAAGCTTTGATCCCAGCGCGCCGAGAGATAATGTAGGCGGTGGGCGATCAGCTCCTTGCCGGTACCCCGTTCGCCGATGATCAGCACGGGCTTGCGCAGCGGCGCCAGGCGGGAGGCCTGCTCAATGATCTCGAGAAATGCGTTGGATTCCCCCAACAGGCTTTCCGTGGCCGTGGTCATAGTCATCCCCGTGAGTCGGTGAAAGCTGGTCAATCTTACCAAAAATTGGTGATTCTAATCATTACTTGTGTGGCGCCTCTTGAAATGCGATCGAGCAGCCCCATATAAATCAACAAGTTAAATTCTGTTCCAGATTGGCACACAAGTTGCCATTGTCAATGGAGAAACAACGTATGCCAACCACAGGAGTACAATCATGAGTATTTTTTCCCGCCTGGCCGACATCATCAATTCCAACCTGACGGCCCTGCTCGACAAGGCAGAAGATCCCCAGAAGATGGTGCGCCTGATCATCCAGGAGATGGAAGATGAACTGGTGAAGGAGCGCTCCAACTTGGCCCGCTTCCTCGCCAACCAGAAAGAGATCGGCCGCCAGGTCGCCCGCCATCAGGAGCGGGTCGCCGAGTGGCAGGGCAAGGCCGAGCTGGCCCTGAGCAAGGAGCGGGAAGACCTGGCCCGCGCGGCGCTCATCGAGAAGAAGAAGCAGGCCGAGCTGGCCGACTCCCTGTTGCGTGAGCAGCAGGCGGTGGACAGCGGCATCGAGAAGCTGGGGGAGGAGATCCGTCAGCTGGAAGCCAAGCTGGAAGATGCCCGTGCCCGCCAGAAAGCGATGGCCATTCGCACCGAAGCGGCCAGCAGCCGTCTCAACGTGCAGAGCCAGGTTGCCCGTGGCGACAGCCAGGCGGTGGTGAGCAAGTTCGAGCGCATGGAGCGCCGCATCGACGAGATGGAGGCCCGCGCCGATCTGGGGCAGTCCGACAAGGCGCTGGCCCAGCAGTTTGCCGAGCTGGAAGCCGACGATCAGATAAGCAAAGAGCTGGAAGCCATGCGCCAGAAGCTGGGCCAGAGCGACACCACGCCGAAACAGGGAGAGTAACAGATGGAAGATCTGCTGGGTGTGTTGATGGTTCCCATGGTGGTCTTCATGGTAGTGGTGGCCCCCATCTGGCTGGTGCTGCACTACCGCGCCAAGGGGCGCATTGGCGCCGGTCTTGCCGATGGCGAGCGTGAACAGCTGCAGGGCCTGCTGGTGCGTGCCGAGAAGATGCAGGAGCGGGTCGGCGCCCTGGAGTCGATTCTGGATGCGGAAGTCCCGGGTTGGAGGAACAAGGTATGAGCAGCATCAGTCGTGAAGGTCGCAATCTGTACCGGGATCCACAGCGCGGCAAGATAGCCGGGGTCTGTGCCGGTCTGGCAGAGTACTTCGGGGTGGAGACCTGGATCGTGCGACTGCTGGCCATCAGCGGCCTCATCTTCGCCGGTTTCATCACCTTCACCGCCTACGTCGCCGCCTGGTTTCTGCTCGACAAGAAGCCGGTCACCCTCTACGCCCAGGAGGATGCCGACTTTGCCGAGGTGCGGATGAAGGCTCGCAGCTGGCAGGCAGGTGTCACGCCTCATCAGGCCCTTGCCCGCATCGGCCAGGAGCTGGATGCGCTGGAGCCCAGGGTGCAGCGCATCGAGAAGCTGGTGACCTCCAAGGAGTTCACCCTGCAGCGTGAGTTTCGCAACTTGTAAAGCCTGAGCGGTACGATGGCCCCGCCGGCCTGGACTTGCCTCTGATGGCAGGGGAGGCGGGCGGGGATCATGACGAGGGTGGTGCTGCCTGCCACCCGCTTCGCAGGGCAGCTACGGGAGAACAGAACAAGCCTTGATACTCAATAAACTGGAACAGCAATTCAATCGCCTGCAGCACAAGGCAAGCGACGTGGTGAACCGGGTCCGGGATCGCCACATCCGGCTGGCAGTGACCGGCCTCTCTCGCAGCGGCAAGACCGCCTTCATCACGGCGCTGGTCAACCAGCTGGAACACGCGGCCATCGATGGCAGGCTGCCCCTGTGGGATGCCCTGCGCCAGGGGCGCATCCTCGGTGCTCGCCGGGTACCCCAGCAAAATGCCCACATTCCCACCTTCCCCTACGAGCGCGGCCTCGACTCTCTGTTTGGCGATCCGCCGGCCTGGCCGGAGCCGACCCGCGGGGTGGCCGAGGTGCGCCTGGAAATCCGCTATCGCACCCGTCATCCGCTGCGCAAGCACCTGGGGGAGATCTCCACCCTCTACGTGGATCTGGTGGACTACCCCGGGGAGTGGCTGCTCGACTTGCCGCTGCTGGAGATGAGCTACGAGCAGTGGAGCGAGCAGGTGCGCGAGCAGCTGCGCCGCCCCGAGCTGCAGACCCTGGCCGCCGGCTGGCTGGCACCCGAGTGGCAGGCGGATCAGGGTTTCGAGGAGCGGCCGGTGGCCCAGCTCGCCGAGCGCTATACCGATTACCTGCACGCTTGCAAGCGGGAGCTGGGGTTGCACCTGATCCAGCCCGGCCGCTTCGTGCTGCCGGGGGAGTATGTCGGCGCCCCCATGCTGCAGTTCGTGCCCTGGGTGTGGGACAAACCTGCCGGCGAGCCCGCCGAGGGGACTCTCTACGCCACCCTCAAACAGCGCTTCGAGCAGTACAAGCAGCATCTGGTGCAGGGGTTTTATGAGCAGCACTTCGCCGGTTTCGATCGCCAAATCGTGCTGGTGGACTGTCTGCAGCCCCTCAACGCCGGGGCGGCCAGCTTTGGCGACATGCAGCAGGCCATCGCCCGCATCATGGAGAGCTTTGCCTACGGCAAGAGCAACTGGTGGCGGCGGCTCTTCTCACCGCGCATCGACAAGCTGCTGTTCGTGGCGAGCAAGGCCGATCACGTCACCCCGGAGCAGCATGGCTCCATGGTCTCCCTGCTGCAGCACCTGGTGCGCAGCGGCCGCGGCCAGGCCCGTTTTGAAGGGATTGCCACCGAGTGTCTGGCGCTGGCCGCCATCAAGGCGACCGAGGTGGGCAAGGGGGTGGCCGATGGCCGCGAGTTCCCCGCCATCCGTGGCACCAGCCTCTCGGGTGAGCCGCTGTTGCTGTTTCCGGGTGAGGTGCCCTCCCATATTCCGCCAGCGCAGTGGTGGAACAAGCAGGGCTTTGATTTTCAGGCCTTTCGCCCGCTGCCCATGAGCGCCCATCAGGCGCTGCCCCATATCCGGCTCGATGCGGCGCTGGAGTTTCTGCTCAGGGATCACCTCGAATAAGGGTGTGCGGCACAGGTTTGTTGCCTGTGCCGCACCCAGAAGACGGTTTTCAGGAGAAGCGATGAACGATCAGACAAAAGCGCAGCCGCCGCTGCAAGGCAAGGTGATCCTGGAGCCCACCTTGACGACAGCTGACGACCAGCGAGCGCCGGCACCCGCCCAACGGCTGGAGGAGGCGAGCTTCGAGCGCCTCGATGAGCTGGAAGAGCTCACCGAGGTGGAGAGCTCCCTCGTCATCAAGCCGCGCCGCCGTCATCGGCTGCTGGCCTGGGGGCTGGGGGCGGTCGGCCTGCTCTCTCTGGGCCAGTACGGCGCCTTTCTCTACGAGCAGTTTCTCACCACCCCGCTCTGGGGTGGTGCCTGGTTGGCGGCCTCGGCACTGGTGGCGGCGGGCACCGCCGGGGTGGTGGGGCGCGAGTGGCTGCGCCTGCGCACCCTCAAGCGGCGCCAGGATGTGCGCTCGCGGGCCGAGGATCTGCTGGCCCATCAGGGGGTCGGTCAGGGGCAGGGGTTTTGCGAAGGGCTGGCCGAGCGCAGCGGCGACAAGGGGCGCGAGGGATATCAAACCTGGCTGGCCCAGCTCGACGAGAGCCACAACGATCGGGAGGTGTTGACCCTCTACAGCCAGCTGGTGCTCGGTGAGCGCGACAAGCTGGCCCAGGCGCGGGTGGCCAAATGGTCGGGAGAGGCTGCCGTGCTGGTGGCCCTGAGCCCGCTCGCCACCGTCGACATGATGCTGATGCTGTGGCGCAACCTGCGGATGATCGAGGACATCGCCGACGTCTACGCCATCGAGCTCGGCTACTGGAGCCGCATTCGCCTCATCCGTCAGGTGTTTCGCAACATGCTCTACGCCGGCGCCACCGAGCTGGTGACCGAGGTGGGGATGGATTTGCTGGGGGCCGAGCTCACCGCCAAGCTCTCCGCCCGCGCCGCGCAAGGGGTGGGGGCCGGGCTGCTCACTGCCCGCCTCGGCCTGCGCACCATAGAGGCGTGCCGCCCGCTGCCCTGGTGTGCGGACGAGAAACCCAGGCTCGGCGAGCTGCGCAAGCGGCTGATCGGTCAGCTGGCGGGCTACCTCAACAAGGGGTGAGCACCAGGCCAGGGGCTCGATTGTGGTTGTCACAAATTATTTACAATTGTCCACGGCAGCCGACCCCTGGGTCGGCTGCTTTTTTGGGAGGCAAACCGTTACAGTGATCTCATCGCGCAATGGCGCCACACCGCCCGGATGGCGGGTTGCAACCCAGAGGATGGAGTCACCCATGGCAAGTCTCTACACCGCCCACCAGCCGGACGAAGCGGGCACGATCCACTACTCGGACGAGGAGCACGGCACCTGGCAGATCCTGATCGCACGCCAGTTGGCGGCGCTCGAAGGCAAGGCCTGTGACGAGTACCAGGCCGGGCTGGCGCGGCTCGACCTGCCCCGGGATCGGATCCCCCAGCTGGCCCAGGTCAACGCCGTGCTGCAACCGGCCACCGGCTGGTCGGTGGCGGCGGTGCCGGCCCTCATCTCCTTTGACCACTTCTTTGCCCTGCTGGCCAACCGCCAGTTTCCGGTGGCCACCTTCATTCGCCGCCGGGACGAGCTCGACTACCTGCAGGAGCCCGACATCTTTCACGAGATCTTCGGCCATTGCGCCATGCTGACCAACCCCGCCTTCGCCCACTTCACCCATGTTTATGGCCAGCTCGGCCAGCGGGCCGGCAAGGAGGATCGGGTCTTTCTGGCGCGGCTCTACTGGTTCACGGTGGAGTTTGGCCTCCTGGCCACGCCGGAGGGGCTTCGCATCTACGGTGGCGGCATTCTCTCCTCCATCGGCGAGACCGCCTATGCCCTCGGCAGCCAACCTGTGTTGCAACCCTTTGATCCCATCGAGGTGCTGCGCACCCCGTATCGCATCGACATCATGCAGCCCACCTATTTCGTGCTGCCCGAGCTTGACGAGCTCTATCGTCTGGCGGAGCAGGACATCATGGCCATGGTGGCCGAGGCGCGCCGTCTGGGGCTGCGTCCCCCCCGTTTTGCACCGGCCGGCGGCAAGCAGGCGAGCTGAGTCGCCCGCCGGTGTTGATCACCCCTTTCATCGATACACAAGGAGAATCCCATGTCCGAACTGGCCAGCCAGCAGTGTGAAGCGTGCCGCGCCGATGCCCCCAAGGTGAGCGAACAGGAGCTGAGCGAACTGATGCGCCTCATCCCCGACTGGCAGCCGCTGGTGGTAAAAGGTGAGCTGCAGCTGCGGCGCGAATTCACCTTCCGCAACTTCAAGGAGGCGCTCGCCTTCACCAACCGCCTGGGCGAGCTGGCGGAGGCGGAGTTTCATCATCCCGCCATTCTCACCGAGTGGGGGAAGGTGACCGTCAGCTGGTGGACCCACAAAATTGGCGGATTACACCGCAACGACTTCATCATGGCGGCGCGTACGGATGAGCTGCTGAAGTGAAGACGCCCTCACTCACCGAGTGGGCGAGATGGTGACCGCCAGCTGGTGGCCCCGCAAGATAGGTGGCTTGCATCGCAACAACTTCATCATGGCGGCGCGCACGGATGAGCTGCTGAAGTGAAGAGGCCATCACTCACCGACAAGTCGTTCAAATAAACGCCTGTAGATGACGCGGGCCTGCCCGGTGAAAACGGGGCGGGCCCGCATTTTTATGGGCTGGCGCTCGCACTGGCGGGATCGAGTCTGTATTATCCGGTCATTCATAGAGTTAGCTAGGAAGTGTGTCCCGAATGCGTCTTGAAGTCAGCTGTGAAGACCGCCTGGGCCTGACCCGGGAACTGCTCGACCGCCTGGTGGAGCACAACATCGATCTGCGCGGCATCGAAATCGATACCTCAGGCATCATCTATCTCAACTTTCCCGAGCTGGAGTTTCGTGATTTCCAGCACCTGATGCCGGAGATCCGCCGCATTCCCGGCGTCTATGACGTCAAGACCATCCCCTACATGCCCTCCGAGCGGGAGCACCACGAGATTGAGGCGCTGCTCAAGGCGCTGCCGGATCTGGTCTTTTCCCTCGATGCCAAGGGCAAGGTGACCCAGGCCAACCAGTCCGCCCTCACCACCCTGGCCCTGCCGGTGGAGGAGGTGCGCGGCGCGGCGCTCGGCTCCCTGGTCAAGGGCTTCTCCTTCAGCCGCTGGCTGGAGGCGAGCGAGATCCGCCCGCAGACCTGCAAGCTCAGCATCGGCGGCGAGGAGTATCTGGCGGATCTGATGCCGCTGTTCGTTGCCGAGGAGAAGGGCAAGCAGGCCCTGGCCGGCGCCGTGGTGGTGCTCAAGTCCGCCCGCCGGGTTGGCATGCACTTCAGCGCGCTGCACGCGGTGGAAGTGGGGGGCTTTGAACACCTGCAGGCCGAGAGCCAGAAGATGAAACAGGTGCTGGCCCAGGCGAGCAAACTGGCGATGCAGGATGCGCCGCTGCTGATCGTCGGCGAGACCGGCACCGGCAAGGAGCTGCTGGCCCGCGCCTGCCACGGTGCCAGCCTGCGCTCCAGCCACCCCTTCATGGCGCTCAACTGTGCGGCCATGCCAGACAACGTGGCCGAGAGCGAGCTGTTCGGTTACGCCCCCGGCGCCTTTGGCAACAACACCGAGGGCAAGCGTGGGGTACTGGAGCTGGCCAGCGGCGGCACCCTGATGCTGGACGAGATCGGCGACATGTCCCCCCATCTGCAGACCAAGTTCCTGCGGGTGCTGCAGGATGGCGTGTTCCGCCGGGTCGGTGACGAGCAGGAAGTGAAGGTCAACGTGCGCTTCATCTGCACCACCCAGAAGCAGCTGCTGGATCTGGTGCACGAGGGCAAGTTCCGGGAAGATCTCTACTACCGCCTCAACGTGCTGAGTCTGGCGCTGCCGCCGCTGCGCGAGCGCAAGGCGGACATCATGGCGCTGGCCCAACAGTTCGTCTCCCGCTTTGCCAGCGAACTGCAGCGTCCGCGCCCGCGCTTTACCCGCAACATGGCCGAGTACCTGACCGCCTATCGCTGGCCGGGCAACGTGCGCCAGCTGCGCAACTGCCTCTATCGCGCCATGACCTTGCTGGAAGGGGACGAGATTGGCCCTGAGCACGTGGACTTGCCGGTGGCGGCCGACGCCATGCCGCTCATCGACGAGTGGTTCGAAGGGGGGTTGGACGAGGCGGTGAAACGCTTCGAGAGCAGGCTGCTGGAGCGGCTCTACCCGGCGTTCCCCTCCACCCGTCAGCTGGCCAAACGGCTGGGGGTGTCGCACACCGCCATCGCCAACAAACTGCGGGAATACGGGATCAGCAAGAAGTAACCCCATGAATGTAACTTATCGCAGGGCTCACGCCGGGGTGGGCCCTTTTCATTATTGTGACACCAGCCCGGCCAACCCCTTGCTCTGCGGGCTGCGCCTTGTCATGCTGCTGACAAGTTCCATACTATCTCCTGCCGGCTCACCCCCTTCGGGTCTGTGCCCTGTGTGGTTGCTGAGGCGGGTATAAGCGCAGGCATGATGCACTCTTTTTCACTGTTCAGGATCCTTGTCTGGCTGGCGCCCCTGTTTTGCTCGCTGGCCCTCTCCGGCGAGTCGCCCCCGCTCACCGCGGCCGAGCTGCGGTCCGAGCAGGTACGCCAGACCGTGCTCGACATTCTCAGCTATACCCGCTGGCCGAATGAACCGAGCGAGCTGCGCCTGTGCGTGGCGGCGCCGACGGAATACGCCACCGCGCTCTTTTCCATCAAGCAGCAGGCCAACGGCCGACCGGTCAGCGTCCATCGCTACGAAATCGATGACGAGGCGATCGGCCCCCAGTGCGACGTGCTCTATCTGGGGGTGCTCTCCTCCGAGCGGCGCTTGCCGTTGTTTGAACGGCTGCGTGGCTACCCCATCCTCAGCATCAGCGAATCCAGCTCCGAGTGCGTGGCCGACGCCGTCTTCTGCCTGCAGATCGGCAAGGAGCGGATCCGGTTCAGGGTCAATCTGGATGCCCTGGCCAGGAGCGGAGTGCGGGTGCATCCGGCGGTGCTCAAACTGGCCAAGGCCGATGAGGGGGGGTCATGATAGGTCTGTTCCGCCCCCCCTCCCAGCGCCTCACCTTGCGACAGAGTCTGGGACGCACCCACTTGGTGACGTCCCTGACCGCGGTCTGCATGGCCGGTCTGCTGCTGACCGGCATCGCCCTGCTGGCGCTGCGGCTCTATGCGGATCACAACCTGGAGCTGGTCGCCCGCGCCATCGGCTATACCAGCGAAGCGGCCGTGGTGTTCCACGACGAGGAGGCGGCCCGGGAGGCGCTGGAGGCCATCCTCACGCACGAAGACGTGGCGCAGGCCAGCATCTATCTGCCGAGCGGCCAGCTGCTGGCGAGCTGGAGCCGGGCCATGAGCACCCCCTGGTCCGGCCTTGAGCAGTATCTGGCGCGGATCATACTGCCGGGGCCGGTGGATCAGCCCATGATGCGGGGGGGCATGGAGATCGCCCACATCCACCTGGTGGGGCACGGCCAGTATCTGTTGTTGTTCCTGCTGCAAACCCTGCTGGCCATGCTGCTCTGCCTGGTGCTCAGCACCCTGGGGGCCCTCTATGTGGCGCACCGGATGCAACACTCCCTCACGGCGCCACTCAAGGAGCTGGCCCAGGTGGCCCACAGCGTGAGCCGCCAGCGGATCCTCGCCATGCGGGTGCCGGAGGCCAACATCGCCGAGCTGCACGAGCTGGGTCAGGATTTCAACTCCCTGCTCGACGAGCTGGAGGCCTGGCAGGCCCACCAGCGGCGGGAGAATGCCAGCCTGCTGCACCAGGCCACCCACGATGCCTTGACCGGCTTGCCCAATCGTGCTCTGTTTGAGGCTCGTCTGGATCAGGCGGTCATTACGGGCCGGCTGCATGACGAGCGCTTCGCGCTGCTCTACCTCGATTGTGATCGCTTCAAGCAGATCAACGACACCCTGGGCCATGCCGCCGGGGATGACGTGCTGATCGCGCTGGCCAGACGGGTACAACATCAGCTGCGGCCGATGGATCTGGTATGCCGTCTGGGGGGCGACGAGTTTGCCATCCTGCTCACCCCCCTCTCCCTGGTGGAGGAGGCAGAGGATGTGGTTGCCCGCATCCAGCAGGCCATGGCGGACCCCGTGGTACTGGGGGACGGCAGCCAGCTGGTGGCGGCCGTCAGCATTGGCGTCGCGCTGTATCCGGATCAGGGGCAGAGTGCCGCCGATCTGCTGCAGCAGGCGGACCATGCCATGTACCAAGCCAAACGGCTGCGTCGGGAGCTTGCACTCCATGAGCAGCTGGAATTTGATGTCTCTGCTGAGGAAAAATAACAATGAAGATCCATGTCCTGATGAAAACCGGCTTGATCGGTCTGCTGTTGAGCGTGCTGATGGGTTGCCAGAGTGCTCCCCACGGCCTCACGGCAGAGCAGATCGCCGTACTCAAGGAACAAGGCTTTCGCCTGACCGACGAGGGTTGGACTCTGGACTTCTCCAACCGTGTGCTGTTTGCCAACAACGCGGATGCCCTGACCCCCAAGACGCGCGTCGTGGTGGAAAAACTGGGGACGACGCTGCTGGAAGTGGGCTTGAACCGGGCGCGGATCGATGGTCATACCGACTCCAACGGGGCGGCGGACTACAACGATCAGCTCTCCTACAAGCGGGCGCAGTCGGTGGCCGACGTGCTGGTTTCGGTCGGCATGCCGCAGGCCAACCTGGACATCCGGGGCCGTGGCGAGCGCGATCCGATAGCCGACAACAAGACGGCTGCCGGTCGGGCCGAGAACCGCCGCGTGGCGATTGTCATCAGCAATGAATGACACGGTTGTGTAGATACAAAAAGAGCGCCATCAGGCGCTCTTTTTTGTGGCTCGCCGTTATTGCTGCTTGAGCTTCTCGCGGTCGTGATGACTGCGCAGGCGGATGTTGATCATCTCCACCGTCAGCGAGAAGGCCATGGCGAAGTAGATGTAGCCCTTCGGAATGTGCAGATCCATCCCCTCGGCCATCAGTGCAAAGCCCACCAGGGTGAGGAAGGAGAGGGCCAGCATCTTGATGGTGGGGTGGTTGTCGACGAAGTCGCCGATGGCCTTGGCGGCGAACATCATGATGAAGACGGCGATCATGATGGCCAGCACCATGACCGGCACGTGATCCGCCATGCCCACCGCCGTGATGACCGAGTCCAGGCTGAAGACGATGTCGAGGATGGCGATCTGGATCAGGGTGCTGATGAAACCGGAAGCGGCCGTGCTCACGCTCTCGGGCTCGGCGGCCCCCTCCAGGGTAGCGTGGATCTCGTGGGCACTCTTGCCGATGAGGAACAGGCCCCCCAGCAACAGGATGAGATCGCGGCCCGAGATGGCCTCGCCCAGCACGGTGAACAGCGGCTCGGTGAGGCGCATCACCCAGGCCAAGGAGAGCAGCAGCAGGATGCGGGTGCCCATGGCAAGCGCCAGCCCCAGGATCCGCGCCTTCTGGCGCTGGGCTTCCGGCAGACGGCCGACCAGGATGGAGATGAAGATGATGTTGTCGATGCCGAGCACGATCTCGAGCAGGGTCAGGGTGGCGAGCGCGACCCAGGCGGAGGGGTCTGCAATCCATTCCAGCATGATGAAACCTTGGTTGAACTTTGGTTGAGGGTTGAAACCGCGCATTCTAGCAGGGGGTTATGGCTTGTCCCAGTGGCTGGAAAAGATAAAAATGGCGACCATCCAACGGGAGGGACATATGTTTCGTTTAGGACTCATCATCAATCCGGTCGCCGGCATCGGCGGCTCGGTCGGTCTCAAGGGCAGTGACGGCATGGTGGCCGAGGCGCTGGCCCGTGGCGCCGTGCCCAAGGCTTGCGAGCGGGCTCGTCAGGCGCTGCTGCCACTGTGTGAACTGGCGGAGCGCTTCGAGCTGCTGACGGTGGCGGGGGAGATGGGGGCCGGGCTTGCCGGCGAGCTCGGTCTGCCCTGTCGCATCGTCTACCAGCCCGCCACTGTGCCCACCACGGCGGCCGATACCCGCGCGGCGGCGCTGGCGCTGCGCGAGGCCGGCGTCGATCTGCTGCTGTTTGCCGGCGGTGACGGCACGGCGCGCGACATCTGTGCGGCGGTGGGGGAGTCGTGCCATGTGCTGGGGATCCCGGCCGGCTGCAAGATCCACTCAGGGGTGTACGGGGTGACCCCCGCCGCCAGCGGCCGGGTGGCGGCCAGAATGATCGCAGGCGAACTGCTGAGCCTGGTGGATGCCGAGGTGATGGACATCGACGAGGAGGCGTTTCGCGCCGGCAAGGTGCGTGCCCGCCACTATGGCCAGCTGCAGGTGCCCGGCGATCTGCGCTACGTGCAGGCGGTCAAGCAGGGGGGACGGGAGTCCGAAGAGCTGGTGCTGGCGGACATCGCCGCCGGTGTGGTCGAGCAGATGGAGCCCGATACCCTCTATCTGATGGGCTCCGGCAGCACGGTGGCGGCCTGCATGACAGAGCTGGGTCTGGAAAATACCCTGCTCGGTGTGGATCTGGTGGAAAATGGCCAGCTTATCGGGCAGGATCTCTGCGCCGCCGAGATCCTGACCCGGATCCGCGGTCGTCGCTGCCGGCTGATCATCACCCTGATCGGCGGTCAGGGACATCTGTTCGGGCGCGGAAATCAGCAACTGAGTCCAGAGGTGATCCGGGCCGTCGGGCGGGACCAGATCCAGGTCCTGGCCACCAAAGCCAAGCTGGCAGCCCTCGCTGGCCGTCCGCTGCTGGTGGATACCGATGATCCGGCGCTGAACCGGTCGTTAAGTGGTTATCTGCGGATCACCACGGGATACAAGGATCAGGTCATCTACCCGGTGGCCAACCCGGAATAGGACATCAAGGATGCGGCTGGCCTGGCGCCAGAGAGCCGCGATCAACCGGATCGCGGTTCCACTCCCCCGAATTATTTTGCCGGCAATCCCGGAAAATGAGGCTGCGTTAAATGACGATTCATGAATTTGAGCACAAGTTGTTGGGACTGATAGACAGCATGGTGGCCACGGCGACCGATGACGAGCTGTTTGCCGGGGGCTACCTGCGCGGCCACATCTCGCTGGCGGTGGCGCGGGCCGAGCTGGAAGGCAAGACCCTGGTGCGGGATGTAAAGAGCTATGTGCTGCGCAGCCTGAACGAGGCCATTTTGCAGGGTGAACTCTCGGAAGAGGATGAGAAGCTGGTGCAGGCGATGTGGATTCGTTTGCAACAACAGGCAGAAGCTTGATCGGTTACACAGTTCAAACAGAAGTTTAAGTTTATTCTTCCCTGAGGTTAGTGAAAGGTTAATAATAAGTTTCGCCTTTTGTTTCAGGGATTAAACTATGGCTTCCTCCTCGCGTATTGCCAATAAACTGCCGCTCGAAATGCTCTATCACTGGGAGCGGCAGTCTCCTGACAGAGTCTATCTGCGTCAAACCATCAACCGAGAATACGTGGACTTCACCTGGGGCGAAGTGGCCGATGAGGCCCGCCGCATGGTGACGGCACTGCGTCAACTGGGGCTGGTGGCCGGCGACAAGGTGGCGCTGCTCTCCAAGAACTGCGCCCAGTGGTTCATCGCCGATCTCGCCATGCAGATGGGGCAGTACGTGAGCGTCCCCATCTACCCCACCGCCAACGTCGACACCATCGAATACGTGCTGCGCCACAGCGAGGCCAAGGCCATTTTCGTCGGCAAGCTCGATGACTGGAAGAGCCAGGAGGCGGGGGTGCCTGCCGATCTGCTGCGCATCGCCTTTCCCTATGACACCATGCCGGCGGCCCACCAGTGGGACGAACTGCTGGATCGCCACGAGCCGATCCCGGACAGCCCGGTGCAGGCGCCGGACGCCCTGCTGAGCCTGGTCTACACCTCCGGCAGCACCGGCAAGCCGAAAGGGGCCATGCTGAGCGTCGAACGTTACGCCTGGTCGTGCGAGAAGCTGGTGGAGACGGTGGGCCTGACCCAGTCCGACCGCGGTTTCTCCTATCTGCCGCTTGCCCACATCACAGAGCGGGTCTACATCTACGGCGGCAGCCTCTACGGCGGCGCCACCATCGCCTTCCCCGAGTCCCTCGATACCTTCATCGAGGACGTCAAACGCTGCCGTCCCACCGTGTTCATCTCGGTGCCGCGGCTGTGGGCCATGTTCCGTATCAAGATCCTCGAGAAGCTGCCCCAGCAGAAGCTGGCGCTGCTGCTCAAGATCCCCTTAGTCTCGGGCCTCATCAAGCGCAAGCTGCAAAAGGGGTTGGGGCTGGATCAGGCGCGGGTGCTGGGCTGCGGCTCGGCGCCGGTGTCGCCGGCCCTGCTTGAGTGGTACCTGAGCATCGGCCTTCAGGTGACCGAAGCCTGGGGCATGACCGAAAACCACGCTTACTCCACCATCAACTACCCGTTCAGGGCCGACAAGATAGGCACGGTCGGCAAGGCGGGGATCGGGGTCAACATCAAGATCTCAGACGAGGGGGAGATCCTCTGTCGCTGCGAGGGCATGATGCTGGGCTACTACAAGGATCCCGAGCACAGCCGCGAGGCCATCGATGAAGAGGGCTGGCTGCACACCGGCGATATGGGCAAGCTGGATCGGGAGGGTTACCTCACCATCACCGGCCGCATGAAGGACGTGTTCAAGACCGCCAAGGGCAAGTATGTGGCGCCGGTGCCCATCGAAGGGCTGCTGGGCCAGGAGCCCATCATCGAGCAGCTGTGCGTGATCGGCTACGGCATGCCGCAGCCGGTGGCGCTGGTACAGCTGGCGGAGAGCGCCATGAAGGGGGATCGCAATCAGGTCAATGCCCAGCTGGAGGCGGCCCGCAACCGGGTCAACGAGCAGCTGGAGTCCCATGCCAGAATTCGCGGCATCCTGGTGGTGAAGACCCCCTGGAACATCGAGAACGGGGTGCTGACGCCCACCATGAAGATCCGCCGCCACCTGCTGGAGCAGAAGTACGCGAACTTGGGTGATGCCTGGTCCTCCTCCCAGAGCATCGTCTGGGAGTCATGACAGGGGATCAGCTGATCACCACAAAACAACAAGGGGAGCCACTGGCTCCCCTTGTTGTTTCAGGCCATGGCCGATCAGACCGCCTGATACTCCAGTTCGACCGAACCGAGCGCCTTGAGGGTGGCGCGGGCGGAGTCCTGCTGGCTGATCTGGCCATCCTTGCTCTCCAGCAGCACGGCGCGGCGGATGGTGGCGAGATCCTCGCCGCCCAGCACCGCATGGGCACAGGCCATCTGCATCGGTGGCAGGCTGGGGTTGAAGGCGGCGTTTTCGGCGTAGCGGCCGCAGAAGATGCGCCCGTCGGCGAACTGCAGTGCCACTGCGGCATAACCCTGGCTGTAGGGGGCGTAGCTCTGGCGGGCGGCGGCCAGCGCGGCCTGCCACAGCGGATCCTCGCTCTCAAGCTGGAGCTCGTCGTGGGACTGCGGGCTCATCAGGGCGTCCGTGATGTCCAGATCCGCCGGGCCGAACGAGTGGGGCAGGAAGGATTGCAGCGCGCTCAAGTCGTCCGGCAGGGAGACCTTGAGGGTCTTGGCGGTGCTCAGCTCGTTCATGAACTGGCGGCAGTGACCGCAGGGGGTGTAGTTGACGGTGATCTCGGAGATGCCGGTCTCGCCGCCCAGCCAGGCGTTGGAGATGGCGGACTGCTCGGCATGCACCGAGTGGAACAGTCCCTGGCCGGCGAACTCCATGTTGGCGCCGAAATACCAGTTGCCGCTCAGGCCGCAGGCGATGGCGCCGACGAAGAACTTGGAGATGGGCGCCACCGAGCAGGCGGCGGCCAGCGGCAGCAGGGCCAGGCGCAGGGCGCGATCGTCAAGACCGGTAGCGGCTTTCAGGGTCGCGACCTGATCAGCGGTGAAGCGGGCCTGGAAATCATCACCCAGCATGGGCAGCAGGGCTGCCTTGAGCGGAGCGGACAGGGTATCGAGTGGCTTGGCAAAACGGGGATGCATAGTGTGTCCTCAAAGGCCAATTGGGGGGCCATTGTAGGGAGCAAGCTCGGCTAAATGTGTGAGCGTGCTCACGCCCTGACGGGCAAACGGAGGGGGATGTTAATGGAAACGTTTGTCTTGTGCAAATTGTGCGGCAGGTCGCACATCGGCGGGCCCGCAGGCCCGCCGCAGCGGAAAAGGGTGCGCTTCAGCTCAACCAGTGGTAAATGGCAAACAGCAGGGGCGCCACGGCGGCGGTGAGGATGCCGCACACCACCATGGCCAGCGAGGCAAAGGCACCCTGGGTGATGCCCTGCTCGGCGGAGGTGGCGGTGCCGATGGCGTGGGCGCAGGCCCCCATGGCCAGCCCCTGTGCTTCGGGGTCGGTGACCCGCATCAGCCTGAGCAGGGGGAAGCCCACCAGGGCGCCGACGATCCCGACTACCACCACCACGGCGGCGGCGATGGCAGGAATGCCGCCGAGGGACTGGCTGACGCTCATGGCGAGCGGGGTGGTGATGGATTTGGTGGCGAGCGAGGCCAGCAGTGCCGGATCGGCGCCCATGAAATGACCGACTGCCAGGGTAGTGCAGACCGAGATCAGGACCGAGCTCAGGGTGCAGATCAGGATGGGTTTGAGCCTGGCCTGGATCTGGCGGGCCTGCTGATAGAGGGGCAGCGCCAGCGCCACCACCGCCGGCTCCAGCAGCGCCGTGATGGGGCGGGTGCCGCTCTCGTACTGCTCTAGCGGCAGATCGAACCAGAGCAGCAGGCCGATGATGACGGCGGTGGGCACCAGCACCGGGTTGATGATGGGCCAGGGCAGCTTGCGATAGAGGGCCCGGGTGGCGAAGTAGAGCGCCAGGGTCAAGGGAATGGCCAGCCAGAAGATCATCTGTTCATCCTCTGGTAGAGACGGCCGACGGTGCCGAGGATCAGCACGATCCCGAGCACGATGCAGAGCATGATGAGACCGAAGGATTGGCGCAGCGGCTCCAGCCAGGCCACCAGCCCGACCGCCACCGGCACGAACAAGACCCCCATGTGGCGCAGCAGCAGGCCGGCGCCCTGCTCGACCCAGTGCAGTTTCACCAGTTGCAGGGAGAGCAGCACGAACAGCAGCAGCATGCCGATGATGCTGCCGGGAAAGGTGAACGGCAGGATGGCTGCCAGGGTTTTGCCCGCCAGCAGGCAGGCGACGATGACCAGAAAGTCACGAAGGTACAGCAAGGCACGTTGCGCGATCACAGGAGCCCCATCTTGGTAACGGTGAAGTAAGGAATACGCCAGTCTACCAGAGAGACAGGGTCGCGGCATTAAAACAATAACAGCTGAAATCAGTTCGTTTGAGGCTGATTTCATTGAAGATTTTCAGATAGAACCCTTTTCGAACCACAAGGAGTCGCCATGACATCTCTCTTGTCCCGCCTGCGTCAGCTGGCGGACGACCACCATCTCCCCCCTTCGTTGCTGCAAACCCGCCAGTGGGAAGGCCCCCTGTGCCGGGTGCGGCTCGACAACACCGGCAGCGGTGAGGCCCGGGTCGGGCACTGGACGCTGTTTGACGGCAAGCTCGGCCTCTCGCCTGCGAGCGCCATCTACGGCGAAGGCTTCCAGATGCTGGCCCAGACCATGGGCAGCTGGCAAGCGCCGCAGCCGGTCGGTCGCTGCCCCGATGCCGGCGTCTATCGCATCACCGACGATCAGGGCTATCACACGGTGCACAACCTGCTGCTGGTGGAGCATGACAGGGGCTGGTTGCTGCTCGCCTTTGCCAGCTGCCAGCGCTTTGGCGGGGAGTTTCGGCTCTACCCCGATGGCCGGTTGCAGATCCTGATGAACGGCGAGGGGCGTGCACTCCCTGCCGGCCAGTTCTGGCAGAGCGAGGCGCTGCTCTGCCTCGAGGGAAAAGATCGGGAGGCGCTGCTGGCCGAACTGGCGCAGCGGATCGAGGCCGAGCATGGCTCGCTGATCGGTCAGGTCGGCGAGCGCCCCAGCGGCTGGTGCTCCTGGTATCACTACTATGCGGACGTGAGCGCCGCCGACATTCGCGAGAACCTGCAGGTGCGTGCCGAGCGTTTCCCGGCGCTGCGCTACGTGCAGCTTGACGACGGTTATCAGGCCAAGATGGGTGACTGGCTCACCCCGTCGGCCAAGTTCGAGCAGGGGGTGGCATCCCTGGCCACCGAGATCAAAGACGCTGGCTGCGAGCCGGCGCTCTGGGTGGCCCCCTTTATCGCCGAGCCCGGCTCCCAGGTGTTTCAGGATCACCCCGACTGGTTCGTGAAGGGGGAGGACGGGCTGCCGCTGCCCTCAGAGCGGGTTACCTACGGCGGCTGGCGCTGTACCCCCTGGTACGTGCTGGATGGCACCCACCCCGAGGTGCAGGCTCACCTCGAGCGGGTGTTCCGCACCCTGCGCGAGCAGTGGGGCATCCACTACTTCAAGCTTGACGCCAACTTCTGGGGGGCCATCCACGGCGGTTGCTTCCACGACCCGGCTGCCACCCGGGTCGAGGCCTACCGGCGCGGCATGGCCGCCATCCTGCGCGGGGCGGGCGAGGGGGCCTTCCTGCTCGGTTGCAATGCGCCCATCTGGCCAAGCCTTGGCCTGGTGCACGGTATGCGGGTGAGCGATGACGTGGAGCGCAATGGCCAGCGCTATCGCCAGATCGCTCGCGAGGCTTTCTGCCGCGCCTGGCAGAGCGACCGGCTGTGGGCCCTCGATCCTGACTGCATCTGTTTGCGGGATCTGCCGAGCCAGCAGGCGAGCCCTGCCGAGTACCGTTTTCATCTGGCGGCGCTGGTGGCAAGCGGCGGCATGATGCTGGCCGGGGACAGGCTGCAGGATCTCGACGAGGAACAGGCGGCGCAACTGCGCAAGCTGCTCGAGCTCTGTGCGGCGCGGGCCCCTTGCGCCCGTTTCGAGTCGATGGACTTTGCCTGCGGCGAGGTGAGCCTGCCCGAGGGCGGTACCCTGCTCTGTCTCTTCAACTGGGAGGCGCAGCCTCAGGAGTTTTTGCTGCCAGCGGGTGGCGAGGATTTTTGGGAAGAGGGGGCCGTCGGTACCGCGCTCACCCTGCAGGGGGGCGAGGGGCGGGTGATCCGCTACCGCTGAGCGGTCTGGCAGTCATGATTCAGGCTCCCACGGGAGCCTGAATTTATTGTGAAAGGCGCTGCTATAGCGGAGTCAGTAACGCCACTCGAAGCCGATGGCGTAGTTGGCGGCGCCATAGCCCGGGATCTCGTTGCTGGAGAGCAGGGCCTTGAAGGTGAGCTGCGCCGTGAGCGGAATGCCGAGCCCCATGCCGAGGGCCACCTCGTCGTTGGTGTTGCCCATCATGTCGGCCCGGATCATCCGATAGAGCGACATGTCCTGGCTCATGTGCACATAGCTCTGGGAGGCGCGGTTGTAGAGCTGGCCGAATACCTCCAGCTGAAAACCGGCCTGGGGGGTGATGGCCAACGGCACGCCGACGAAGTTGTAGAGATCGGAGCGGTTGAAATAGCTGTTGGTGATCTGGGGGGTGAAATCGGTCTGCCGATAGAGGCGACTGAAGTTGCTCTCGATCAGCTCATAGGTCTGCTGCGGCAACTGCAGCAGGTAGTCGGGGATATCAAAGCGCACGCCCGCCATGCTGGTCGATGGCAGCAGGGCGCAGATGAGCAAACCAAAACCGGATAATCCTGAACGCATCGGATGAGGCATCCCCAAGGGTCGATAGGCCTACCGGCCGTTAGTGCAATGTTAGCGCACAAATAATTGAAACATCAGGAGTCTTTGCTCCCCTTCCCATTATGTCGCGGGGCGGGGGAGCGTACAGTCATTTAACCGTGAGGCGGGTCACATCTTACAGATCTTCGAGATAGTGATAGAGGCTCTTGAGGATGGCAAAGTTCCGTTCGTTCCCCTGATTCTGCTCGGCCAGCGCTTCCAGGCGTGGCACATAGTCGGGCAGACGACGGCTGAAGTAGTCGCTGCAGTGCAGGCGCCAGCGCTTCTGCTCCGTTTCGCTCAAGGTGTGCGGCCAGTTGCGAGCGCGGTAGCGGAACAGCATCTCCGGCAGACGGGGATCCGTGAAGGCAAACTCCCGCTCGCCCAGCAGATCCGCCGGGGTGGCGCGCACCAGATCCATGGTGGACTTGTCGCCGTGACCGAAGAAGCCGGCGTAGAGCTGGGTATCCGGATCGCCGTCATTGTTGCCGGCAAACTCCTGATTGAATACCTCCACCAGTTTTTCCCGCACTTCGGGGTGGGCGCGCAGCAGATCCAGGCTCTTGCGGCACTGAGCCCGGTCGATGCCAAGCTGGTCGGCGCGCTCCGGCGTCAGGGTGGCAGCCGGCGCCAGCACCGGGCACTTGTTGATGTGCACCAGCTTCACCGGAATGCCGGCCAGGTCCCCCAGCTCCTCTTTCTTGGTGTAGAGGCGCTCGCGTATCTCCTCGCTGGTGAGTTCGATGAGCGGGGTGGGGTCGCGGGTGAGATCCACCATGATCACCGCGTTCTGGTTGGTCGGGTGCCAGGCGAGCGGCGACACCCAGCTTGCACATCCCTGCCAGGGGGAGAACATGCCGGAGACGTGCACCAGGGGTTTCATGGTCACCACGTCGATGAGGGCCTTCACCTTGTTCTTGCTGCGAAGATCAAAGAGATAATCGAACAGCTTGGGTTGAGCCTTTTTCACCAGCCTGGCCATCTCGATGGTGGCCAGCACGTCGGAGAGCGCATCGTGGGCGTTGGCGTGGGCCACGCTGTTGGCGACGGTGAGCTTCTCCAGCTTGAAGCTCGGCTTGCCCTCTTCGTCAAACGCCCACTCGATCCCCTCAGGGCGCAGGGCGTAGCAGGCCCGCAGCATGTCGAGGATGTCCCAGCGGGAGTTGCCGTTCTGCCAGCTGTAGGCATAGGGGTCATAGAAGTTGCGATAGAGGGTGTAGCGGGTCACCTCGTCATCGAAGCGGATGCTGTTGTAGCCAAGTACGCAGGTGCCCGGGGTGGCGAACTGCTCGTGGATCTGACGGATGAAATCCGCCTCGCACAGGCCGTCCTTCATCGCTTTTTGTGGCGTGATGCCGGTGATGAGGCACGCCTCCGGCTCCGGCAGATAGTCAGCGGGCGGCTTGCAATAGATGACCAGCGGCTCACCGATGAGGTTGAAATCCCCGTCGGTACGAATGCCGGCAAACTGCGCCGGTCTGTCCTTGGCCGGGCTGATGCCGAAAGTCTCGTAATCGTGGAAGTAGAAGGTCGGCTCGCTGCCGGCGTGTGCTGTTTTACTCATGTTGCTCGAGAGGGATATCCGATGACGGCGGCGTCTGGCGCCTGGGTGGGGGTGCCATGCACCTCGGTTGCCTGCATGGTAAACCATAGCGCAGGCAGAGCGAAGGGCAGTCGTCGTGGTTGGCGGTTTATTGGCCGCGGCAGGTTGGCCAGCCAGGTGAGATGAGCAACGCCATGATCTTCTAAGACAAAGGCATGGCTCAACGGCTTCTCTGGCCGCGCCCGCCAGTGTGCCGGACATCGAGGATGGATGCCCGGCCTGGCGATCCCGGCCGGGCATGGCAGGTTACTCCTCATCGATGGCGGCGAATCGAGCCACCAGATAGTCGATCAGCGCCCGCACAGAGGGGAGCAGGCCGCGCCGGGAGGGGAACACGGCGTGGATGAGTTCGGGCTTTGGCTCCCAGGCGGGCACCACCTTGATCAGGGTGGCGGCATCGAGCTGCTCCCGCACCATCAACAGCGGCAACTGCACCACGCCGATACCGGCCAGCGCGGCACTGCGCAGGGCCACCATGTCGGTGGTGACGAAACGGGGTTGGTGGGCGAGCTCGACATGGGCCCCCTGCGGCCCGAACAGCGACCAGACATAGTGCTGCCGTGGCGCTCCCAGCCCCATGCTGGGCCAGCCGTGCAGATCCGCCGGCGCGGCGGGCAAGCCCCGTTGTGCTATCAGTGCCGGGCTGGCCACCAGGCACTGGCGACGCTGCGCCAGTGTCCGGATCACCAGTTCGCTGTCCTGCAGCGGTGGCGGTCTGACCCGGATCGCCACATCGACGCCTTCGGCGATGGGGTCGACCCGCCGATTGGTCCCCTCCAGCTCGACTCTGATCTGCGGGTGACGTGCCATGAAATCCGCCAGCATGGGGCCGATATGGGTGTGCAGCAGGGCGATGGGGCAGCTCATGCGGATGAGACCACAGGGCTCGGTTCGGGTCATCTCGATGGCAGCCTGCGCCGCCTCGGCCTCCACCAGCATCCCCTTGCAGTGTTCGTAATAGGTACGGCCCAGCTCGGTCACCGCAAACTGGCGGGTCGAGCGCTGGATCAGCCGCACGCCGAGCCGCTCTTCAAGTTGTGCTATCCGGCGGCTGAGGCGAGATTTGGGCATGCCGATGGCGCGGCCGGCGGGGGCAAAACCGCCGTGATCCACCACCTGGACGAAGTAGTAGAGATCATTCAGATCCTGCATTAGGGTGCTCTCATCGTTCCAAAAATAGGACGCTGATGCTTAATTTAGCAGTCTACCCACCTGTTCGTCTCGAAACTATGCTGTCTCCAGTGTTCAATTCCACCGGATATGTCAGGAGCGACAGATGAAAAAGATCCTCGGTGTTTACAGCGCCCCCCGTCCTCACTGGGTAGGCGACGGCTTTCCCGTACGCTCCCTCTTCTCCTACAGCAGCCACGGCAAGCAGTTGAGCCCGTTTCTGCTGCTCGACTATGCCGGCCTGGCCAACTTCACGCCGACCAGCCGGCCGCGCGGGGTGGGTGAACATCCCCATCGCGGTTTCGAGACGGTGACCATCGTCTACAAGGGCGAAGTGGCGCACCGGGATTCGACCGGTCGGGGCGGCGTGATAGGCCCGGGCGACGTGCAGTGGATGACCGCCGGCGCGGGTATCTTGCACGAGGAGTTCCATGCCCCGGCCTTCAGCGCGTCGGGCGGTGAACTCGAGATGGTGCAGCTGTGGGTGAATCTGCCGAGCAGCCACAAGATGACGCCGCCCGGTTACCAGCCCATCCTGGCACGCGACATTCCGACGGTGGCACTGGCCAGCGACGCGGGGTCGGTACGGGTCATCGCCGGCGAGTTTGAGGGGGTCCGTGGTCCGGCCCATACCTTCAGTCCGCTGCATGTCTGGGATCTACGGCTGGTGCAGGGCAGCCTCAGCACACTCGAGTTGCCCGAAGGCTGGACCGGCGCGCTCATCGTGTTGAAGGGTTCGGTGCAGGTCAACGGCAGTGCCATCGCCCGGGAGGCACAGATGGTGGTGTTAGAGAGAGCGGGGCAGCAGGTGCTGATCGAGGCAAACAGTGACGCCACTGTGTTGCTGCTGAGCGGTGAGCCCATCGAGGAGCCCATCGTGGGGCACGGCCCCTTCGTGATGAACAGCCATGAGGAGATAGTGCAGGCCATCGATGACTTCAACAGCGGCAGATTCGGCGTGATGCCGGAGTGATAAATGGACAAGGCCCTCGTATGAGGGCCTTGTTTTTATGATGCTGTGGATCAGCGCTGACGGGCCTTGAACCTGGGGTTGCTCTTGCAGATCACGAACAGTTTGCCGCGGCGGCGGACAATCTGGCAATCGGGGTGGCGCGACTTGGCTGATTTGAGGGAAGAGAGGACTTTCATGACTGCGCTTTTCCTTTGTTGAAGAACTGACCGAAACGCTGGCCGAAGCGGGCGACCTGACCTTCCTTGCTGACCTGCTTCTGCTTGCCGGTATAGAAGGGGTGTGACGCACTGGAGACATCCAGCGTCACATAGGGGTAGGTGTTGCCGTCTTCCCACAGCTTGGTGCGATCGGTCTTGAGGGTGGAACCCACCAGAAAATAGGTGTTGGCGGTCAGGTCGTGGAACAGAACCTGACGGTACTCGGGGTGAATGTCTGGACGCATGATGGTTCGCTCTGTATGATTTGGTGTTATGTTATAACAATAAAATCATGCCTCCGTTGAGAATCAATATCAACAACTTTTTGCACGGCATCAGGGTTGAGCGAGGAGAATGAAGTTGCCGCGTTGCGTCGTTTGCTCGGTTGACCGCTTGATTAGGCAGCCAATTGCATCAGAGGAGAAGGTCTGGCAGGAAAGAGTTTTTGGTCAGCCGCTGGCGCCCTCTTTACTTTTGATTTTTACTGTATAAAAATACAGTAAAAATCATGGAGAAGTATCCTATGCGTCTGGAAATCATCATCGACAAGAAACATCAGGTGCCCACCTCGACCATGGAGGCGCTGCGCCAGGAGCTGCTCAAGCAGTTGGGCGAGAAATTCCCCGACCTGCATGTTCGCGTCGCCCCCGGCAGTGCCATGGCGTTGACCGTCAGCCGGGCCAGCAAGGAAGAGAAGGAGCTGGCGGAAGCCATGGTGCAGGAGGTGTGGGAGAACGCCGACAGCTGGATGCCGGAGAGTGCAGCCTCCTGAGCCAGGCGGGGCGGGCGTCGAGCATATGAAAATTGGATAGACAGAAAAAACGCGGCCATGGCTGCGTTTTTTGTTTTCGCGGGATGGAGCCCGTGCTTGTCGTGCTCTCTGCCCTTAATCCTCAAAACTCAGAACTGGCAGCAAGTGTTAGAGCCCGGCCCAGCGTTTGAGGCTGTTGACCTGTACCCGCTGATCGGCCTGGGCAATGTCACCGCTGGCCCGCAGCGCCTTGAGGGCGATGGGCAGAACGGCGCGCACTTCGCTGGCCGTCATGCCGGCCTGCAGGGCCGGGTGATAGGCGAGCTTGAGCAGCACGTAATCGAGCCCGGTCGGGAAGCTGTCGATGCTGTTGTCGTTGAAGATAGAGGGAAACACCTTGTCCGAATCGTTGGGCAGTCCCATCACCTGGGTGAGCTCCTCCACCACGCAGTCGAGAAAGCGCCCCTTGGCCCGGCTGTAATCCACCGGAATGATGATGGTGGCGCGGGCCATCTCGCGGCGGGTATTGGTGGTGAAGTTGGCCATGCAGAGTCCCTCCTTGAGCGCCGTCTTGACGGAGGCATCCTGCCCCATGGTGCGCTTGGCCCAGCTCGCCATCTTGGCGCGCTCGGTCATGATCAGGGTGATGTTGGGCCGCTCGTCTACCAGCGTAATGGGGCGGCCTATGATGCCGGCCAGATGCTGGCTCTGCACCCTGACCACCTCGCTTTGCAGCGCCTTGTCGCCAAACTCGTTGACCAGCTTGAGCCGGATGGGCTGCTCCCAGCGGGAGAAGCGCACGTTCTGTTCGTGGCCATACTCCCGCTTCATGGCGATCTCAAAGAAGCTTGCGGTGAGATAGGCATCGCTCTGCCAGCGTTCAGCTGCCGAGAGGGAAGGGCTCAGCAAGAGTGCCGCCATCAACCAGCGGGCAAGTGGTCGGCGCAACGGGATCATCTCTCCTCCTTGAAACCTGCGATGGATCAGCGTGTGGCACGCTCGAGATCGCGCCAGGTGAGCCAGAGCCTCAGGTCAAACTCCAGTTGATGATAGTCCGGCTCCATATGCTGACAGAGCTGATAGAAGCTCTTGTTGTGATCCTTCTCTTTCAGGTGGGCCAGCTCGTGCACCACGATCATCTTCAGGAAGGCCGGGTGGGCCTCCTTGAACAGGGCGGCGATGCGGATCTCGTTCTTTGCCTTGAGCTTGCTACCTTGCACCCGGCTCACATAGGTGTGCAGGCCGAGGGCATCCTTGATCACGTTGATCTTGCCGTCGAAGATCACCTTGGAAAGCGGCGCCGAGCTCTTGAGATAGCGGTTCTTCAGCTCCATGGTGTAGGCGAGCAGCGCCTTGTCGCTCTGGATGAGGTGGGTCTCAGGATAGCGCCTGGCCAGCACCTCCCCGAGCTTGCCCGCCGCGATCAGCTGTTGCACCTGGGCCTTGAGGGGCTCGGGGTAGCCACCGAGATAGGTCAGTTCCGCCATGTCTGCATTACTCAATACATCAAAAGAGCGCCATTGTAGTCAGCGCGTCGCCGCTTGCCTACCGTTTCGGGCCGGGCCTGCCTCACCGCAATGAAAAGGCCGTCATCGCGGGATGACGGCCCTGTTCGCTCAAGGGGGCTCAGCGTCTGCGATAGAGACCCGGCTCCACCTCTTCATACTGGCTCACCAGATATTGATAGAAGGCGAGACTGGAGGGGGAGCTGGGCTTCTTGAGCTCATCGGCAACCCGATCCGGCTTGGCGATGATGAACTTGGGACTCTGGCGCTTGAGGTCGGCCAGCACCCGCTCACGCACGTCATAGGGCGGGTTGACGTTGGCGAAGAAGAGGTAGGCGGAGGCCGGCTGGCGATCGGTCCAGAGGTAATATTGGGGCTGGATGCCATCTACCCAGATCTTGTCGGCGGGGGTGCTTTCGGCCAGGATCCGGTCGACCCGTACCTGGGCCGGCGGGTTGAAGGGCCTGCCTTTCTGGCTGCCTTCCCAGGCGTTGTTGAGCATCAGGGCCAACATGGCCAGCGAGGCGAGCCAGGGGGTGGTGCTGCGCACGTCCCAGGCGCGCCACAGGGGTACCAGAATGAGCACCGGCAGGGCCCACAGCAGGCTGTTGCCGAGCACTTCACGTACCCGTTCCAGTGACCACTCCTTGGTGCTCCAGCCGTAGCCGAGCTGCTGGGCCAGCAGCCAGCTGGCGGTCAGCACCACCAGCGAGATGCAGAGCAGACCGAGGGCATCGGCTTGCTGTTCGCTGCGATCCAGCAGGCAGGCCAGCGGCAGCAGGGCCAGCTGCAGATAGAGCACGTCGTAGTGATCGAACACGTGGCCGGAGACCGAGTTGGCGATCAGGGTGAAGATGACCCCAAACAGGGTGGCGCACAGCACCGGCAGGTACCACTCCTGACGACGGCTCATCATCAGCACGATGAAGGCGGGCAGCAGCATGATGAGGCCGGTACGCAGCAGGCCGACGCTGCCCACATCCGGCGAGAAGCCGTTGCCGTAGCTCCCCTCGAAGAAGATGTCGAAGGCGTAGTACTTGAACTCGGCCAGCAGGTTGTGGTGCTGGAAGTAGGCCAGCAGTGGACCGCCGACGAGCGCCAGCCCCAGCAGGCTGGAGCAGAGCAGGGAGAGGGCGCAGCGCCACTGCTCGCGCAGGCACCAGTGGCAGAACAGCACCAGATACCAGGCCCCCCAGAAGGCGCCGTTGTTGGTGCGCATCCAGGCGACGATGGCAAAGGTGAGCGCGGCCACCAGCGCCGGTCCCCAGCTGCAGCGCTTGTCCAGCAACATGGTGATGAAGGCCCACTGGGCGATGAAAGCCAGATGGAACGTCCAGTCCTCGGTCATGTTGCCGTAGTAGTAGCGGGTGCCATAGAGCGCCAGCACCGCCAACATGCTGCCGAGTCGGGCCCGCAATGAGAGGCCGAGCTGACCGAAGGCCTGCCAGCTGGCCATCAGTCCCAGCCAGCAGAGCGCCCATTCCAGCAACCAGATCCCGAAGAAGCCGCCGAGGCCGTAGCCGAAGGCATCGAGGGCGAAGATCATGGGGCCCTTGATGTCGATCATGTCCCGATAGAGCACGCCCCCCTCGCTCCACATCTTGCCCATCACGGCAAACAGCGAGGCGTCGAAGCCCGGCGCCATGCCGTGGAACAGCGGGTTGCGCAGGCAGAACAGCAAGGCCAGCAAACCGGTGAGCAGGATCACCAGCGGCCGCAGGCCCGGATTGACGCGAGGAGGAGTAAAACGGATGGCATGATTCATGGGTGACCTGTTCCTGCTGGGAAGTCTCGAAAGCGGGCCTATCTTGCCGAGCCTGACCACACGATGCAATGGGCCAGGGGAATGTGCTTGAAATAATTTGCAAAAGTGCCGCTTTACGACAAGAAAGCGGCACGTTTTATGGCGTACGGGGACAAAGGGCGAAGCCGAGTCCGGCTTTCGCCCCGGCTGGCGAGGGATCAGCCGGCGGTCGGCCCCTGATATTCCACCCGCGCCGGCATGGCGGTGAGCGCCGGCAGATAGCGGGCCCAACGAATGAAGGCATCCGCCAGAGTGATGCCGAGCTCCTGATTGTGCTGGGTCAGGGTGCGGGCCAGCGCTGTGTAGCCCTCCTTGCCGGAGGCGGTGTAGGCGCTGGAGACCCCCCGATAGATGGCGTCGGCGTCGACCGCTTGCCACTCATCAGGCGCACGCTCCCACTCCAGCCGGGTGATCCGGCGCCCCTTGGGCTGATCCGCCTGATAACAGAAGCGCACTCCGGCGGTGTAGGGGAAGCTGCCGCTGCCATTGCCCGTCACCCCGTTGTTGGTGGCGTTGTCGATGGCCCCCTCCAGCGCCTCGGCCAATTCGTGACCGTGCACCCGATAGAGGGTGAGCGGGATGGCGAAGGGCAGCAGGCGGCCGGCGATATCTGCTTCGCTGAGCGGCCCGGGTTCGAGGGAGCAGCGCACCCCGCCGGCGTTGTGCAGGGCGAAGTCCACCTGACCGACCTGCTCGCGGGCGCTGGCCAGCATGGCGCTCGCCACCAGGGGGGCGACCTGGCTGCCGGCCGGCAGGTTGGCATCGGGCAGCCGCTGGTGGTGCAGCGGCTCGTCAAGGCGGGTCACGATGCGCTGGGTCATGGTCTCCAGCTCGGGCCGGTAGCGCCTGGCCAGATGCTGTTCCAGTTCGGGATCGGGGTCGCAGAAGGTGAGCCCGGCCGGCGGATTGCCGGCAAAGGGCCAGGGCTGCCAGGGCAGCCACTCCAGCTGGCCGCGGCTGCGCGCTACCCGGCCGCGCTGGTCAAAGGTCAGCTCGCACACCCCGAGGCAGAGGGCGCTGTGGGCGGCGTGCAGGACAGCCACCCCGTTCACCATCAGCGGGTAGCTGCCTTCGCTGTCGAGCCCGAGCGGCGCCAGCTCCCCCAGCAGGCTGTGGGTGTGGCCGCCGATGATGAGGCTGAGCTCGGGGAAACGCTCGGCCAGCCGTTTGTCCTGCTCGAGCCCCAGGTGGCTGAGCAGGATGATGTGCTGAATGCCGGCGGCCTTGATCTCTGCCAGCGCGGCTTGCAGGGTCTGCTCGATGCCGTGGAAGTGGGTGTGGCCATCCGGGTTGGCGATGGCGGCCATCTGCGGCAAGGTGATGCCAAGCAGGGCGAAGGGCACGCCGCCGAGCAGGCGCCGCTGCCAGGGACGGCTGGCATCGTGCAGATTGGGCAGGCCGCGCAAGGGGAGTGGGGTATCGGCCGGCTCCTGGCTGCTGTCGAGGTTGGCGGCCAGCACCGGAAAATCGAGCTGGCGCAAAAACTCCACCAGAGGACCGTTGCCCAGATCGAATTCGTGATTGCCGATCACCATGGCGTCCGGTCGCAACAGGCTCAGCAGATCGGCGTTGGCCCGCCCCTTGAAGCGGTTGAAATAGAGCGAGCCCTGGAAGGTGTCGCCACCGTGCAGAAACAGGCAGGACTGGCCCGCCTCGTCCGCCTGCCGACGCAGGGCGTTGAGCCGGGTCAGGATACGGGCATAGCCTCCGCACTGGGTGCGCCACTCGGACTCGCCTGCGGGGGCGAAGCGCATGGGGGCGCCGTCGAAATGGGAGTGGCAGTCACTGAAATGGGCAAGTTGAACCGTAATACTCATCTCGGTCCTCCTTCGAGAAAAAAGAGCACCGAGTCTACTCCAATGGCGGGGGGAGATACCAGCCCGGCGGCAGGCCGGGCTGGTAGAGCGGGGAGAGGCGGGGCATCCGCTCAGGGAGCCCCGACCACGTCAGGCGGGCACCATGATCTGGGTGGCGAGGATCACCACCAGCAGGCCGACGGCCACCGGCAGCGAGGTACGCTTGACCACCTCGAACGGAGAGAGATTGCCCATCCCCGCACAGGCGACCACCACCCCGGAGACCGGTGAAATGGTGCGGCCCAGGTTGGAGGCCTGCAGCATGGGGATCACCAGGTAGGCCGGGTTGACGCCGAGGCTGGTAGCCAGATGGGGAATGAGCTCCACGAAGGCGTAGAAGGGGGCGTTGCCGGAGCCCGTGGTAAAGGCGGCCAGGGTGGTGATGACCACCAGCACCAGCATGATGACGATGCCGCCGGTGCCAAAGCTCTGGGCCAGATCCAGGAGGTTGGCGATGAAGCCGAGCCCCATCAGGCCCTGGGCAAACACCCCGGCCCCCACCAGCAGCATTACCACGCCGGCGAAGGCATCGGCCATGCTGCGCCAGCACACCTGCAACCCGTCCAGCAGCTCTTTGCCGTTGCGCTTGCGTACCAGCTCCAGCAGGGCGGCCAGCACCAGGCAGATGACGATGATGGTGACGATGTCGAGCTTGGGACCCAGTTTGCCGTCAAACAGCAGCACCCCGATGATGGGGGTGAAGGGCAGGATGGCGTAGAAGCCGGGCGCGTCGGTGATGAGATCGCTCGGGGCGACGGCGGCGTTGTGCTCACCGGCTTTCTGATCCAGATAGCGCTGCCAGAAGAAGTGGGTCACCGCCATGGCGGCGATGGCCACCAGCGAGATGGGCAGGGTCAGCTTGAAGGCAAACTCGATGAGCTCCATGTTGGCGGCCTGGGCGGCCATCACCACGTCCCCCGAGGTGGGGGCCAGGATAATGGCGGCCGGTGAGGCGCACACCGCTGCCGCGGCGCCGCGGGAGATCCCCATGTTGACCATCAGCGGGAACAGGGTAGCCATCAAGAGCACGCCCAGACCGGTGGCTGAGCTCACCGCCAGCGACATGGCGCAGGCCACCAGGTAGGCGGCCACCAGCAGGATGTAGGGGGACTTGATGACGCCGAGCGGCTTGCTCGCGAGCTTCACCAGAATGGTGTTGGCCCCGATGTGGCTCATGTAGCCGGCGAAGCCGCACAGCACCATGATCAGCATGCCAAGGCCACCGCCCCGGTCCACCAGCAGGAAGCGCACGTATTCGAACACGTCGGTGGCCACGTGGCCGGTGGAGGTGACGCTGGCGGGCAGCACCGCCTTGCCCATCAGGGCGGTGATCGCCAGCAGCAGCAGGCCGCCGCTGAGCAGCACCCCGGTGGCCGAGTAGCCCTTGAAGATGTAGCGGCCCACGGCAAGGGTGACCAGGGTACCGATAAGGAGTTCCATCATAGAGTGAGTTCCTGAGTACGAATGGGAGTGGATGCATTATTGGCGTCAACTTGGAGGTTAATCTGGCCAATCCCGAAATGCATCGACATAAAACTCGGCGATTATTATCCAATAAGGGGTAACCCACCATGATGTAGCGCATCACTTGTGATCTCGCTTGCAAATCAATACGGGCGCGGGGTTGCGACTTGTCAAGCTGACACTTAGGCTTTGTGACGGGAGTAGGTGACAGTCGCTGGGATCGCGGTTAATCTCCTGCTTTGAATATTAATGCGTTGATTATTAATTAAAATAACAACCCCGCCAGCAACGAGGTCAAGGCAGCAGAGATGGGAATGGTCAGCAAACTTTTCATGGTGGCACTGATGTTGTTCGCCGCCACCGCAGGGGCCGAGAGTTCCCATTACACCGGCATCAAGGCGGTGCCTGACATCAAGGTAGACTTCCAGTTTTATCGGGTTTCCGGGCCGGATGTGGCGAGCCTGGCCCGCCAGATGACCAATGCGGGCACAGCCCGGGCCAATGGCCACATCGGCATGGCCAGCTATCAACTCTCCTGGCAGTTGCAGACTAGCCCCGGGGCGCAGCGCTGTGAGCTGGAGCAGGTCAAGGTCACCACCCGCATCAAGGTGATGGTGCCGAACTGGATGGACAAGGCCAAGGCCTCCGCCGCCGAGCGCCAGAAGTGGGACAAGCTGGTGGCCGCCATGTTCGATTACGAGAGCCGCCACAAGGACATCTTGCTGGAGAGCGTGAGCCAGCTCGGCATCCAGCTGGCCCAGCTGCCGGTGGAGCGTGACTGCGCCGCCCTGCAGTATCAGGCCTGGCAGCGTGGGCAGGGGGGACTAGCCAGCTTGCGCGAGCGTTTTGCCCAGTTGCAGCAGCAGACTGACCATGGCCGCAAGCTGGGGCTCAACTGGCCTAAGGGCATCTGACACCACATACCATCCATGAAAAACGGGCTCCCCAAGGGAGCCCGTTTTGTTGTTGTGCCTTGCCGAGCCTTCAGCTGAGCATCTGAGGCTTACTGCAACGGCTTGCCCTTGAGCAGCTTGCGTACCCAGTAGCGGGCCGGATGGAGCGCCTCCAGCAGATCGGCGGCCAGCGGCAGCGGATCGCCGCAGATCTCGCTGGCGAGCAGCTCGCTGCAAAGGGGGGCCGAGCACAGACCCCGTGAGCCGAGCGCTCCCAGCACATAGAGGCCGGGGTAGAGGGGCAATGGACTCTGCTGATCAACGGGTGCCTTCATATTGTAATCCGCCAGCGCCGCCAATCTGACGACCGGCCCCGCCACCGGCAGATGATCCCGGCTGGCACTGCGCACGCCGACCCGGGCCTGGTTGCCGCTCACGTCCACCTCGGCAGGCCAGCGCTGCTGCGGCAGGCAGGCCTGCAGGCGCGCCTGGTTCTGGGCCTGCTCCTCGGCGCGAAACGCGAGCTCGGTCTGGTTGCGGCCATAGCTGGCGCCGATGCAGTGTTGGCCTTCGTTGGCTGGGGTGAGGTAGCCGTCATAACAGAGCACGGTATTGAGCCGGCTCAGGCTGGCGGAGGTGGGCACATGGCTCACCTGGCCGCGCACCGGATAGAGCGGCAACTCGGCAAAGGGGATGAGTGCCGGCAACTGGTGTCCGGCGGCCACCACTAGGGTGGGGCTCTGCCAGCGGCGACCTTCACAGCTTTCGACTTGCCAGCCATCCGCCTGTTCGGTCACGGTAGCGACCTGGGTATTTAAGAGCACCTCAAGCAGCCCGCTGGCCTGCGCCTCCTTGATGGCGGCGCGGGTGAGATCGGCCGGGCAGAGCCAGCCCCCCAGCGGATAGCTGACGCCGCCGTGGCCGCAAGGCAGGCCGACCACCTGCTCAACCTCTGGCTCGGAAAGCACCTGCATCAGCTCGGGCGGGAAGGGGCCTTGCGCCATCTTGGTCAGCTTGGCGGCGGACTTGTCGTCATAACCGAGCTGGGTGACGCCGCACAGGGAAAAGGCGACGGGGTGGCGCTCGGCCAGGGCCAGCAGTCGGCTTCTGGCAAAGCCGAAGGCCAGCGAATAGAAGCGTGACAGGGCATCGTGCTCACCGTTGAGCAGCGGATAGAGCGCCCCCTGGCGATTGCCGGAGGCGCCGCCGGCCGGCTCGTCATCCTGGCACAAGAGGGTGACCTTGCGGCCTCGCTCCACCAGCGAGAGCGCCGTCATGGCCGAGGAGATGCCGCCGCCGATGATCAGCACCTCCCCCTCACGGCCGGCGGGTCTGGCATAGCAGGGGGCTATGGTCTGCTGCGGCAGTTTGTCTGCGCGCTCGCCTGCCAGCATCTCCCGCTTGCTGCCGTGGCCCTTCACTTTCTGCATGGCAAAGCCGGCGGCAATCAGGCCGCGGCGCACGAAGCCGGCGCAGGTAAAGGTGGCGATGGTCGCCTGGGGGCGGGCGAGACGGGCCAGCCCGTCGAACAGATCCTGGGTCCACATCTCGGGGTTCTTGGCCGGCGAGAAGCCATCCAGATACCAGGCATCCACCAGCCCTGTTGCCGGGTGGGGCACCTGGGGCAGCATCTCCTTGATGTCGCCAAGCCAGAGATCGAGCCGGATGCGGCCGCCGGCAAAGATGAGGCGATGACAGCCGCAGACCGGCAGCGGCCACTGGGCAATCAGATCCTGGCTCAGGTGGGCAAGCTCGGGCCAGGCCGCCAGCGCCTTGCGCAGATCGGCCTGGGTGAGCGGGTACTTTTCGAAACTGATGAAGTGCAGCCGGGAACCGTTGCCGGTTTGGGGCGCCTGTTCCAGAAAGGCGGCCATTGTCGCCAGAAAGTTAAGACCTGTGCCGAAACCTGTCTCACCTATCACGAAAATGTCACTATCGTGGTGCGAAAATCGCGCTGGCAGCCGATTTTGCTGCAAAAAGACGTAGCGGGTTTCACTTAGACCGTTATCATTGGAAAAGTACACATCCCCGAACTCACTGGAGACTGGAGTTCCCGCTTCATTCCAGTCCAATCGGGCATGATGTAAGGATGTTTGACTCACGTTTTCCTCGGCTCGCGTCACAAAATCGCGGGCATTCTACGTGAAAGCAGACCAGTTTGGCAGCCGAAAGCGGGTAGACTCGGTGCCAGTTTTTCCAGACGAGATGAATTAATGAGAAGAGCAGTGATCACCGGTATCGGCGTCATCTCCAGTATCGGCAACAACAAGGAAGAAGTGCTGGCCTCCCTGAAAGCAGGCAAATCTGGCATCACCTATTCCGAGCAGTTCGAGCAGCACAACCTGCGCAGCCGTGTCTGGGGTAACATCAAACTCGATCCGTCTGAACTGATCGACCGTAAAGTCATGCGTTTCATGGGTGACGCTGCGGCCTACGCCTACCTCTCCATGCAGCAGGCCATTGAAGATGCCGGCCTGGCGGAAGACCAGGTCTCCAACGAGCGTACCGGCCTGGTGGTCGGTTCGGGTGGTGCTTCCGGCAAGAACACCTCCGAGTCTGTGGACATCGCTCGCGAGAAAGGGGTCAAGCGTGTGGGTCCCTACATGGTGCCGCGCACCATGTCCTCCACCACCTCTGCCTGCCTGGCTACCCCGTTCCAGATCAAGGGCGTGAACTACTCCATCAGCTCCGCCTGCGCGACCTCCGCTCACTGCATCGGTCACGCCATGGAGCTGATCCAGCTTGGCAAACAGGATGTGGTCTTCGCCGGTGGCGGTGAAGAGCTGGACTGGTCCTCTACCATCCAGTTTGATGCCATGGGCGCGCTGTCTACCAAATACAATGACACGCCGGAAAAGGCGTCCCGTACCTATGATGCGAACCGCGATGGTTTCGTCATCTCCGGTGGCGGCGGCATCCTGGTGATCGAAGAGCTGGAGCACGCGCTGGCTCGTGGTGCTCACATCTATGCCGAGCTGACCGGCTACGGCGCCACTTCCGACGGTTACGACATGGTCGCCCCGAGCGGTGAAGGCGCGGTGCGCTGCATGAAGATGGCGATGCAAGGTGTTGGCAAGGTTGACTACATCAACACCCACGGCACCTCCACCCCGGTCGGTGATACCAAAGAGCTGGAAGCTATCCAGACCCTGTTTGGTGCCAACGGTCCCAAGATCTCTGCCACCAAGGCGATGACCGGCCATGCGCTGGGCGCCGCCGGCGTGCACGAGGCTGTCTACTCCCTGCTGATGATGGAACACGGCTTCATCGCCCCCAGCATCAACATCGAGACCCTGGACGAGAAGGCTGAAGGTCTGCCCATCGTGCGCGAGTACGAAGAGGCCGAGCTCAACACCGTCATGTCCAACAGCTTCGGCTTTGGCGGTACCAACGCCTCCCTGGTGTTCAGCAAGTTCAAGGCTTGATGAGCCCGTCATGAGTTGCAAAAAAGGCGCCGCAAGGCGCCTTTTTTATTGGGTGTTCGTCAGGCCCGCGCCTGCAGTGGCAGTCGCATGTAGGTGGCGCCCTCGCCGTATTCAGCCAGGGACTTCTGGGTGCTGGCAGGCTTGAATCCCTGCTTGCGCCAGAAGGCCGGCGCATCCTGCACCGCCACCAGACCGGCGTGCTCGAACCCTTCGTCGGTGGCAAACGCGAGGGCGGTGGCGAGCAGCCGCTGGCCGATCCCCTTGCCGCGAGCCTGTCTGGAGACGGCGAGATCGTGCAGATAGAACTCGTCGTTGCCGGCCAGGCGTTGCACGGACACGGAGAGGGGCGGTGGCTGGTGGGCGCGCCAGGGGTGGCAGAGCAGGTAACCCAGCACCTGGCCCTGATATTCGGCGACCCAGCAGCAGTCGGGCGCCAGTTCGGCCTTGTTGCTCATGACGTCGATGGGTTCAGGATCCAGCTGGTGATAACACTCGTCCTGAATGGCC
The DNA here is from genome assembly GCF_041403085.1 of Aeromonas sp. S8(2024). Taxonomy (NCBI): domain Bacteria; kingdom Pseudomonadati; phylum Pseudomonadota; class Gammaproteobacteria; order Aeromonadales; family Aeromonadaceae; genus Aeromonas; species Aeromonas sp. S8(2024). Next base: position 133,569 of record NZ_JBGLRF010000001.1, read on the forward strand.
ATGATGGCGGGCCAGTCGTTGGCCCGGGTCGTGCGGATCCTGATCATAATGACAGGGCATGGCTGCCCGAAAACGCTGATTAAATAGTGAATGCGTCAGCCAGCCTACCAGAAGCGGGTCACCAACTGAACAGGCATCTTCAAATGATGCCTTTTTTGATCAGCGCGCCGCCTGTTTGCTGACGACCTTGATGAGCTGGTAGCGCAGGGAAGGGGCATCTGCCGGCACATCGGTGAGCGGCTCCTTGCTGACGCTCAGCTGGTAGCGGTAGCCGGGTTCAAACTGGAAGCCTTCAATCTGCTGATAAAACAGGGTCCAGGGCTGCTGCTCGTCGCTGCGCACCTGCATGCACTGCATGGGGCCGACACCGACGCAGTGCACCAGCTGACTGTTGACGTAGAGAGTCTCGCCGGCGGTCGGGGCAGGGGCGCTCTGGCAGGCGCTGAGCAGCAGGGCGGCGCCGGCGCTGATGAATAATGGTCTCATGATGGACTCCTTGGCTAAAAGGGGGGCATTAGAGCGGCAAATGAAAAGGCGGTCAATGACCGCCTTTGTAACAAAATATCTGAAACCTGCGACTCAACGCTGGTCGAGCGGAGTGAACTCGCGCTGCGGCTGACCGGTGTAGAGCTGGCGCGGACGGCCAATCTTCTGATCCGGATCCGAGTGCATTTCGTTCCAGTGGGCAATCCAGCCGATGGTACGGGAGATGGCGAAGATCACGGTGAACATGGACATGGGGATGCCGATGGCCTTCATGATGATGCCGGAGTAGAAGTCCACGTTCGGGTAGAGCTTCTTCTCGATGAAGTAGGGGTCGGACAGCGCGATGCGCTCCAGCTCCATGGCCACGTCCAGCAGCGGATCCTTGATCTGCAGCTCGGTCAGTACTTCGTGACAGGTTTCGCGCATCACGGTGGCACGGGGGTCGTGGTTCTTGTAGACCCGGTGACCGAAGCCCATCAGACGGAACGGATCGTTCTTGTCCTTGGCCTTGGCGATGTACTCGGGGATGCGATCCACTGAGCCGATCTCCTCGAGCATCTTGAGGCAGGCTTCGTTGGCACCGCCGTGGGCTGGACCCCACAGGGAGGCGATCCCCGCGGCGATACAGGCGAACGGGTTGGCACCGGAGGAGCCCGCCAGACGCACGGTGGAGGTGGAGGCATTCTGCTCGTGGTCCGCATGCAGGGTAAAGATGCGGTCCATGGCGCGTTCGACGATGGGGTTGACCTTGTACTCTTCGGTCGGCACGCCAAACATCATGTGCAGGAAGTTGCCGGCATAGGAGAGGGCGTTGCGCGGCTGCATGAACGGCTGGCCGATGGAGTACTTGTAGCACATGGCGGCCAGGGTCGGCATCTTGGAGAGCAGACGGAAGGCGCAGATCTCGCGGTGCTCTTCGTTGTTGATGTCGAGGGCGTCGTGATAGAAGGCGGAAAGCGCGCTGACCACGCCGCACATGACGGCCATGGGGTGAGCGTCGCGGCGGAAGCCGCGGAAGAAGAAGGCGATCTGCTCATGCACCATGGTGTGGCGGGTGACCAGACGTTCGAATTCCGTGTATTGCGCCTTGGTGGGCGCCTCGCCGTACAGCAGGATATAGCAGACTTCGAGGTAGCTGGCCTGGGTGGCCAACTGGGCGATGGGGTAACCACGGTGCAGCAAGACACCCTGATCGCCATCTATGTAAGTGATGGATGATTTGCAAGAACCGGTGGCCATGAAACCGGGGTCGAAGGTGAAGTACCCTTGCGCGCCCAGCTTTCTGACATCGATCACGTCAGGTCCGACAGTTCCTGACAGGATCGGGAGTTCTACCGGGTCTTTGCCGGGCAGATGTAGGGTGGCTATCTTATCAGCCATAGCACGTCTCCTTTGCTCTTTTATAATTTGATTCCAGCTCTACTTTATTACGAGTTTGATGACGCTGGCAAAGGTTCTGACCCGTACCAGGGCGGCTGGAGCGCCTTATTTGAAACAGAGTTCAGGCCTGTTGTCAATTTTGCTGGATGATCATTAATGTTTTGTTAAATCAGTTGTGAGATCTGGTTTACGGTTTTGGGTTTTCTTTGTAGCTAATTGATTGTCATTGGTTAAGCCCGCCGATATACTGCGCCTCGTGGGTGATGGCTGTCGGTGTTTGAAACGCTTTCGCAAAGCCAGATGTGATATTGAAAATGTCGTTTTTGGCTTTCCCGAGTTGTTTTGGTAACAAAAACCTAACAAATGCCACTCCATGCCCTCATAAGCGTGAAAAAACAATAACTAACGTGCTCAATGGAGCTGAGTGGGCAAAGCCGTGAAAAATAAACAGAGACCTGTAAACCTCGACCTACAGACGATCAGCTTTCCTGTCACCGCCATCGCTTCCATCTTGCATCGTGTCTCAGGGGTCATCACCTTTGTGGCGCTCTCAATCTTGCTGTGGATGCTTGGTACTTCACTCGCCTCTCCCGAAGGATTTGAGACCGTGGTGTCCATCATGGACAACTTCCTGGTCAAATTCGTGCTGTGGGGGATCCTGACCGCGCTGGCTTACCACATTGTGGGCGGGCTGCGTCACCTGGTCATGGACATGGGCTATTGGGAAGAGCTGGAATCCGGTAATCAAAGTGCCCGTGTGGCCTTCGTGATCACTGCGATTTTGGCGGTATTGGCGGGGGTTCTGGTATGGTAACCAATTCTGCAACATTCGGGCGCAGCGGTGTTCACGATTACATCCTGATCCGCGCCACCGCCCTCATCATGACCTGTTATGTCCTCTATCTGGTGGGTTTCGTTGCGTGCAACGACATCAGCTACGAGGTGTGGACCGGTTTCTTCGCGAAAACCTTCACCAAGGTGTTCACCCTGTTGGCGCTGCTGTGTGTGCTGATCCATGCCTGGATCGGTCTGTGGCAGGTGCTGACCGACTATATCAAGCCGGTCGGGCTGCGCGGTGCGCTGCAGTTTGCACTGGTGGTGGTGCTGTTTGTCTATCTGATGACGGGTTTCGTCGTGCTGTGGGGTGTGTAAGGTGACTATTCCAACTCGTGAATTTGATGCGGTCGTGATCGGCGCCGGCGGTGCCGGCATGCGCGCCGCGCTGCAGATTGCCCAATCCGGCAAGAGCTGCGCACTGCTTTCCAAGGTTTTCCCGACTCGTTCCCACACGGTTTCCGCCCAGGGCGGCATCACGGTTGCGCTGGGCAACGCCCACGACGACAACTGGCAGTGGCACATGTATGACACCGTGAAAGGCTCCGATTACATCGGTGATCAGGAAGCCATCGAGTACATGTGCAAGACAGGCCCCGAGGCCGTCTATGAGCTGGAGAACATGGGTCTGCCCTTCTCCCGCTTCGACAACGGCCGTGTCTATCAGCGTCCGTTTGGCGGTCAGTCCAAGAACTTTGGTGGCGAGCAGGCTGCCCGTACCGCGGCGGCTGCCGACCGTACCGGCCACGCCCTGCTGCACACCCTGTATCAGCAAAACGTCAAGAACAAGACCACCGTCTTCTCCGAGTGGTATGCGCTGGATCTGGTGAAGAACCAGGACGGCCACATCGTCGGCTGTACCGCCATCGACATGGAGAGCGGTGAAGTCGTCTACTTCAAGGCCAAGGCCACCGTACTCGCCACTGGCGGCGCCGGTCGCATCTACCAGTCCACCACCAACGCCCACATCAACACCGGTGACGGTGTCGGCATGGCGCTGCGTGCCGGGGTCGGCGTGCAGGACATGGAGTTCTGGCAGTTCCACCCCACCGGCATCGCCGGGGCAGGGGTACTGGTCACCGAAGGTTGCCGCGGTGAAGGCGGCTACCTGCTGAACAAAGACGGCGAGCGCTTCATGGAGCGTTATGCGCCGAACGCCAAGGACCTGGCCGGTCGCGACGTGGTGGCCCGTTCCATCATGATCGAGATCCGCGAAGGCCGTGGCTGCGACGGTCCCTGGGGCCCGCACATCAAGCTCAAGCTGGATCACCTCGGCAAAGAGGTACTGGAATCCCGTCTGCCGGGCATCTGCGAGCTCTCTCGCACCTTCGCCCACGTGGATCCGGTCAAGGAACCCATCCCCATCATCCCGACCTGCCACTACATGATGGGCGGCGTGCCGACCAGCGTGAACGGCCAGTGCCTGACCCAAGACAAGGATGGCAACGACGTGCCGGTGGTCGGTCTGTTCGCGGTGGGCGAGATCGCCTGCGTCTCCGTGCACGGCGCCAACCGTCTGGGCGGCAACTCCCTGCTGGATCTGGTGGTGTTTGGTCGTGCCGCCGGCATGCACCTGGTGGAGACCCTGGGCTCGATGGAGCACGGCGTGGAAGCCACCGAAGCCGACATCGCCAAGGCGCTCGAGCGCCTCAACCGCTGGGAAAGCAACCGTAACGGTGAAGACCCGGCCCAGATCCGCAAGGATCTGCAGCGCTGCATGCAGAACAACTTCTCCGTGTTCCGCGAAGGGGATGCCATGGCGGAAGGGCTGGCCGAGCTGAAACTCATCCGCGAGCGCCTCAAGAACGCCCGTCTGGACGACACCTCCAGGGAGTTCAACACCCAGCGCATCGAGTGCCTGGAGCTGGACAACCTGATGGAGACCGCCTATGCCACCGCGGTGGCCGCCAACTTCCGTACCGAGAGCCGGGGCGCCCACAGCCGCTTCGATTTCCCGGAGCGTGACGATGAGAGCTGGCTGTGCCACAGCCTTTATCATCCGGACACCGAGTCCATGACCCGTCGCGCTGTCAACATGTCACCCAAGACCCGTGAGGCGTTCCCGCCCAAGGTCCGGACTTACTGATTGCGGAGCCAAGCACAATGAACGTCACATTCTCTGTCTACAGATACAATCCGGATGTTGATAACGTCCCCCATATGAAGGAATATCGTCTTGATATTCCTGAAGGTTCCGACATGATGGTGCTCGACGCACTGATCCAGCTCAAAGAGCTGGATCCCACGCTCGCCTTCCGCCGCTCCTGCCGCGAAGGGGTCTGTGGATCAGACGGTCTCAACATGAATGGCAAGAACGGTCTTGCCTGCATCACCCCGCTCTCCGATCTGCTGAAGAAGGGCAATAACGTCGTTATCCGCCCCTTGCCAGGCCTGCCGGTGATCCGCGATCTGGTGATCGACATGACCCAGTTCTACACCCAGTGGGAGAAGGTCAAACCCTTCCTCATCAACGACGAAAAATTGCCGCCCGTGCGTGAGCACCTGCAATCCCCCGAAGAGCGCGCCAAGCTGGATGGCCTGTACGAGTGCATACTCTGTGCCTGCTGCTCCACCTCTTGCCCCTCCTTCTGGTGGAACCCGGACAAGTTCATCGGCCCGGCCGGGCTGCTCGCCGCCTACCGCTGGTTGGCGGATAGCCGCGACACCGCCGCGACCGAGCGACTGGGTAATCTGGATGACGCCTTCAGTGTGTTCCGTTGCCACGGCATCATGAACTGCGTGAACGTCTGTCCCAAGGGATTGAACCCGACCAAGGCCATCGGCCACATCAAGTCGATGCTGCTCAACCGGGCTGTTTGATATCAGGGCCAGGGCGTCACGCGCCAGGCCCGACCTCTGGATAGCCATCCAGCCTGGATGGCTATTTGACCCCTACAAGCTGCGCTGCAGTGAACAAGATGTACAAGGGATAGAAATGCATAACGGCGTGATGAAGGCCTGGTTGGAGTCATCTCACCTGGCTGGTGCGAATGCAAGCTATATCGAGGATTTGTACGAATCCTTCCTGGAAGACCCCGAATCCGTAGCCGAAGAGTGGCGCAGCCTGTTTAGCTCGCTGCCCCAGGTTAATGGCCATGCGATAGAACAACCCCATTCCCGGGTCCGCGATTATTTCCGTCGCCTGGCCAAGGAGCCCTCCCGTTACAGTGCCCCCGTCTCCGATCCGCAAGTGGATGCCAAGCAGGTGCGGGTACTGCAGCTGATCAACGCCTTCCGCTTCCGCGGCCATCAAAACGCCAATCTGGATCCGCTCGGCCTGTGGGCGCGTGAAACCGTTGCCGAACTGGACCCTGCGTTTCACAACCTGCAAGGCGCGGACATGGAGGCCACCTTCAACGTGGGCTCCTACGCCATCGGTCGCGAGACCATGGTGCTCTCCGATCTCTATGCCTCGCTGAAGAAGACCTACTGCGGCAGCATCGGCGCCGACTACATGCACCTCACCTCCACCGAGGAGAAGCGCTGGCTGCAAGACAGGCTCGAATCCATCGAAGGGAAGGGGAGCTATACCCTCGAAGAGAAGACCCGCTTCCTCGAGAGCCTGACCGCCGCCGAAGGGCTGGAAAAATACCTGGGCGCCAAGTTCCCGGGGGCCAAGCGTTTCTCCCTGGAAGGGGGCGATGCCATGGTACCCATGCTCAAAGAATTGATCCGTCGCGCCGGTGAGCAGGGCTGCAAAGAGGCTGTCATCGGCATGGCTCACCGCGGTCGCCTCAACGTGCTGATCAACGTGTTGGGCAAGCGCGCCCAGGACCTGTTCGACGAGTTTGCCGGCAAGCACGGCGAATCTTGGGGCACGGGTGACGTGAAGTACCACATGGGCTTCTCGTCCGACTTCGCCACCCCGGGCGGCAACGTCCATCTGGCGCTCGCCTTCAACCCGTCTCACCTCGAGATCGTCAACCCCGTGGTCATCGGCTCGGTGCGTGCCCGCATGGACCGCCGCGGTGACAAGGACGGCTCGACCGTACTGCCCATCACCATCCACGGTGACTCCGCCATGGCCGGTCAGGGCGTGGTGGCCGAGACCTTCAACATGTCCCAGACCCGAGCCTATGGCGTCGGCGGGACGGTGCGCATCGTCATCAACAACCAGGTGGGCTTCACCACCTCCTATATTCGTGACCTGCGCTCCACCGAATATTGCACCGACATCGCCAAGGCGGTGCAGGCCCCCGTGCTGCACGTCAACGGTGACGATCCGGAAGCCGTGGTGCTGGTGACCCAGATTGCCCTGGATTATCGCAACACCTTCAAGCGCGACGTGGTGATCGAGCTGGTCTGCTACCGTCGTCACGGTCACAACGAGGCCGACGAGCCGAGTGCCACCCAGCCCTTGATGTACCAGAAGATCAAGCAGCACCCGACCCCGCGCAAGATCTACGCCGATCAGCTGGTGGCGGATGGCGTCATCAGCCAGGAGCTGGCTACCTCCCTGGTCAACGAGTATCGCGACACCCTGGATCGCGGTGAGCGGGTGAGCAAGGAGTGGCGTCCGATGGAGCTGCACTCCGTCGACTGGACCCCCTACCTGGGCCACGACTGGGCCATGGCCTATGACAGCACTGTGCCCATGGATCACCTGAAGGCCCTGGGCGAGCGGGTGAGCCAGTATCCGGCCACCCACGTGCTGCAGCGCCAGGTCGAGAAGATCTACGAAGACCGCCGCCTGATGGCCGCCGGCGAGAAGCTGGTGGACTGGGGCTTTGCCGAGACCCTGGCCTACGCCACCCTGGTGGACAAGGGTTCCCGCATCCGCTTCACCGGGGAAGACTCCGGCCGCGGCACCTTCTTCCACCGCCACGCCGTCCTGCACAACCAGACCGATGCCAGCACCTACACCCCGCTGTGCAACCTGCACGACGAGCAAGGTCCGTTTGAAGTCTACGACTCGGTGCTGACCGAGAACGCGGTACTGGCGTTTGAATATGGCTACGCCAGTGCCGAGCCGGCCGGCCTCACCATCTGGGAAGCCCAGTTCGGCGACTTCGCCAACTGCGCCCAGGTAGTGGTAGACCAGTTCCTCTCCTCCGGCGAGCAGAAGTGGGGCCGGATGTGCGGCCTGACCATGCTGCTGCCGCACGGCTACGAAGGGCAGGGCCCGGAGCACTCCTCCGCCCGTCTGGAGCGCTATCTGCAGATGTGCGCCCAGCACAACATGCAGGTGTGCGTGCCGTCCAACCCGGCCCAGGTGTTCCACATGCTGCGCCGTCAGGTGGTACGTCCGATGCGCCGTCCGCTCATCGTGATGACGCCCAAATCCCTGCTGCGCCACCCGCTGGCGGTAAGCAAGCTCGAAGAGCTGGCCGAAGGCACCTTCCAGAACGCCATCGGCGAGATCGATGCGTTGGATCCGAAGGGCGTCAAGCGCGTGGTGTTCTGCTCCGGCAAGGTCTACTACGACCTGCTCGATGCCCGTCGCAAGGCCGAGCAGCAAGATGTGGCGCTGGTGCGGATCGAGCAGCTCTACCCCTTCCCGGAAGAGGAAGTGCGCGCCATCCTGGCCGACTACAGCCATGTCACCGATTTTGTCTGGTGTCAGGAAGAGCCGCAGAACCAGGGCGCCTGGTACTGCACCCGTCATCACTACGACAGCGTGCTGCCAAGCCATGCCCGTCTGCGTTATGCCGGTCGTCCGGCCTCGGCCTCGCCGGCCGTCGGTTACATGTCCGTCCACGCCAAGCAGCAAAAAGCCCTGGTGGAAGACGCACTTACCCTGGAATAACGAGTTGTGAAGGAGAGGGCGCTCCCCGGGAGCGTCCTCTTCGACCAAGAACAAGCCCGCTGGCCAAGAAGTAAACAAGGAACTGATTAGATGACTATCGAGATCAAAGTACCGGACCTGCCGGAATCAGTGGCGGATGCCACCATCGCGACCTGGCACAAGAAGCCGGGTGATCTGGTTGCCCGTGACGAAGTGCTGGTTGACATCGAGACCGACAAGGTCGTGCTGGAAGTGCCGGCGCCGGAAGCTGGCGTGCTGGGGGACATCCTGCAAAGCGAAGGGGCCACCGTGCTCTCCCGCCAGCTGATCGCCATGCTCAAACCGGCCCCGGTGGCCGGTGAAGAGACCAAGGAGAAGCCGGTGGAAGCGGTAGCCGATGACGCCGCCGATGGCCTGAGCCCCTCCGTGCGCCGCCTGGTGGCCGAGCATGACATCGACGTTGCCAAGCTGACCGGTACCGGCAAGGGCGGTCGCGTCACCAAGGAAGACGTGGAAGCCTTCATCAAGGGTGGCAACAAGCCTGCCGCCACGCCGGTTGCCGCTGCAGCCCCTGCTGCACCGGTCGCCCCGCTGGCCGGTCGCACTGAAAAACGCGTGCCCATGACCCGTCTGCGCAAGCGTATCGCCGAGCGTCTGCTGGAGGCCAAGAACACCACCGCCATGCTGACCACCTTCAACGAGATCAACATGGCGCCCATCATGAAGCTGCGCAAGCAGTACGGCGAGATCTTCGAGAAGAAGCACGGTATCAAGCTCGGTTTCATGTCCTTCTACGTGAAGGCGGTAGTGGAATCCCTCAAGCGCTACCCGGAAGTGAACGCGGCGCTGGACGGTGACGACATCGTCTACCACAACTACTTCGACGTCAGCATTGCCGTCTCCACCCCCCGTGGTCTGGTGACTCCGGTGCTGCGTGACTGCGACAGCATGAGCCTGGCCGACATCGAGAAGGCCATCAAGGATCTGGCCGGCAAGGGCCGTGACGGCAAGCTAACCGTGGACGAACTGACCGGCGGCAACTTCACCATCACCAACGGTGGCGTGTTCGGCTCCCTGATGTCCACCCCGATCATCAACCCGCCCCAGAGCGCCATTCTGGGCATGCACAAGATCCAGGACCGCCCCATGGCCGTCGACGGCAAGGTCGAGATCTTGCCGATGATGTACCTGGCGCTCTCCTACGATCACCGCATCATCGACGGCCGCGAGTCGGTGGGCTTCCTAGTCTCCATCAAGGAGCTGCTGGAAGATCCGACCCGTCTGCTGCTGGACGTCTAAAGAAATCGGCAGGAGTGGCAAGCCTGTGGGCCTGCCAAGCCGCGCCACAAGCTTGCCGCCGGGTCTGTCACCCGGCGGCAAGCGGGGGCCCTCGCGGCCCTGACGGAACGTCTGAGTGAAAGTGAAATTAGAAAGATAACGAGGGGCCACCCTGGCCTCTTTCACAGGGGATTGAGAAACACGAGCCCCGGACGGAAATACCTACAACACGGATAGAGCATCTATGAATCTGCATGAATATCAGGCAAAACAGCTGTTTGCCGAGTATGGCCTGCCGGTCTCCGAAGGTTATGCCTGTGCCACCCCGCAGGAAGCGGCCGAAGCGGCCGACAAAATTGGCGGCAACACCTGGGTCGTCAAGTGCCAGGTCCACGCCGGCGGCCGCGGTAAAGCGGGCGGCGTCAAGCTGGCCAAGAGCAAGGACGAGATCCGTGCCTTCGCCCAGAACTGGCTCGGCAAGAATCTGGTGACCTACCAGACTGACGCCAACGGTCAGCCGGTCACCAAGATCCTGGTGGAATCTTGCACCGACATCGCCAAGGAGCTCTACCTGGGCGCCGTGGTTGACCGTGGCAGCCGTCGCGTGGTCTTCATGGCCTCTACCGAAGGTGGCGTGGAGATCGAAAAAGTCGCCCACGAAACCCCGGAACTCATTCACAAAGCCGCCATCGATCCGCTGGTAGGCCCGCAGCCTTATCAAGCCCGCGAGCTGGCCTTCAAACTGGGTCTGGTCGGCGATCAGATCAAGCAGTTCACCAAGATCTTCATGGGTCTGGGCCAGATGTTCCTGGACTGCGACTTCGCCCTGCTGGAAATCAACCCGCTGGTCATCACCGACAAGGGCAACCTGCACTGCCTGGATGGCAAGATCAACATCGACGCCAACGCCCTGTACCGCCAGCCCAAGCTGCGCGAGATGCACGACCCGTCCCAGGATGACCCCCGTGAAGCGCACGCCGCCCAGTGGGAGCTGAACTACGTGGCCCTCGATGGCAACATCGGCTGCATGGTCAACGGCGCGGGCCTGGCCATGGGTACCATGGACATCGTCAACCTGCACGGCGGTTCACCGGCCAACTTCCTGGACGTCGGCGGCGGCGCCACCAAGGAGCGGGTGACCGAGGCGTTCAAGATCATCCTCTCCGACAGCAAGGTACAAGCCGTGCTGGTCAACATCTTCGGCGGCATCGTGCGCTGCGACATGATCGCGGAAGGCATCATCGGTGCCGTGAAGGAAGTCGGGGTGAAAGTGCCCGTGGTGGTGCGTCTGGAAGGCAACAACGCCGAACTGGGTGCCCGTAAACTGGCCGACAGCGGCCTCAATATCATCGCCGCAACGAGTCTGACTGACGCAGCTCAGCAAGTGGTAAAAGCAGCGGAGGCCAAATAATGAGCGTTCTGATCAACAAAGACACCAAGGTGATCTGCCAGGGCTTTACCGGCGGTCAGGGCACTTTCCACTCCGAACAGGCCATTGCCTACGGTACCCAAATGGTCGGCGGCGTGTCGCCGGGCAAGGGCGGCACCACCCACCTGGGCCTGCCGGTGTTCAACACCGTCCGTGACGCCGTGGAAGCCACCGGCGCCACCGCCTCCGTCATCTATGTACCGGCCCCGTTCTGCAAGGACGCGATCCTGGAAGCGATCGATGCCGGCATCAAGCTCATCGTCACCATCACCGAAGGCATCCCGACCCTGGACATGCTGGACGTCAAGGTGAAGCTGCAGGAAACCGGCGTGCGGATGATCGGCCCCAACTGCCCGGGCGTCATCACCCCGGGTGAGTGCAAGATCGGCATCATGCCCGGCCACATCCACAAGCCGGGCAAGGTGGGCATCGTCTCCCGCTCCGGCACCCTGACCTATGAAGCGGTCAAGCAGACCACGGACGAGGGCTTCGGCCAGTCCACCTGCGTCGGTATCGGTGGTGACCCCATCCCGGGTTCCAATTTCATCGACATCCTCGAGATGTTCCAGAACGATCCGCAGACCGAAGCCATCGTGATGATCGGCGAGATCGGCGGCAACGCCGAGGAAGACGCGGCGGCCTACATCAAGGCCCACGTCACCAAGCCGGTGGTCTCCTACATCGCGGGCGTCACCGCTCCGGCTGGCAAGCGCATGGGTCATGCGGGCGCCATCATCGCCGGTGGTAAAGGCACCGCGGCAGAGAAATTTGCCGCCCTGGAAGATGCTGGCGTGAAAACCGTGCGCTCCCTGGCCGATATCGGCAAGGCACTGCGTGAAGTGACCGGCTGGTAAGTTAGCCTGTTATCTCAGATAGCAAAATGCCGCCCTTTGGGGCGGCATTTTTATTTCTAATGATTTGACATCATTATTCATTCTCGCGAATCTAAAGATATTTTGTATCTTGTCACAGGGGATATATGGAAATTTCATTGCTTGCGGATCATCCGCATGATGTATCGACGATAGTTGGCTGGTATTTCGATGAGTGGGCCTCTCAGGTGCCCGGCGTTACGAAAGAGATGGTACGTAAAAAGGTTGATGTAAAAGCCTTGAATAGAAATATCCCATTTAGCTTGGTCGCGCATGACGATAGCGAACTGGTTGGAACATTGGAACTGAAAATCCAAGAAAATAAAAACTACCCTGAATATGAGTTCTGGATTGGTGGTATCTATGTTCCAGCGCCGCACCGCAGAAAAGGCATCGCCAAAAAAATGATTAATGTCGCCAAGGATATGGCCGTTTCCCGTGGTGTTGCGACACTATACTTGCAGTGTGAAACACATAACGTTGACTTCTATCGTCAGCAAGGCTTCAACGCAATACATAAATCAACCCACGGTCACTGGGAAACGACCATCATGGTATGGCACGCGCCTGTATAACAATCTTGTCAGTGTATTGAGTGAGCCTGTCTTCATGCAGCAAAACGCGCAGAAAACAGACCCCGTGCAGAGCGCCCCCTTCTGGCTGGCAAAAAAGTCTGCAACAGATGACCACGACCGAGTGGGAGTCCCTGTGCGACGGCTGCGGCAAGTGCTGCCTGAACAAGCAGGTCGACGAGGACACCAGTGCTCCGACTAAGGCAACCGCTTTAAAAAGAGCCGGGCTGTCCTTTCAGATTTCAGTGCTGAGCATTATTATCATTGACTTCTCTTGTTGCCCTGTAATTAATCATGCAACAAATTATGCTGAACCAAACTACTATAAGTAGGCAGGGCAGGAAAACTGTCTGGAGTTCTAATCTATTCATCCCCCTCAACAAATGGATACATAGTTCATAACAAGCGAAGCTATGGGTAAGATGGCCATTCTTGATATTCTAAAAGGGTTGGTGTTAGTGTTGCAGGCCATATACATTAGCCATTTTTTCAATGCACATCAGCCAAGACAAACCTGTTGAAGAGTGGATGCACACAGCTTTGGGGAACATATGACGGCTAAATTATCGATTCGCTCATATACTTTTGTGTCACATACCCACGCACATGACCATCACCAATTGGTGTTTCCTTTAATCGGTGCGGTTGACATGCATACAGGCCGGCATGCAGGAAGAGGGGTTCCTGGACAATGTATCATAACTCTTGCTGGGGATGAGCACACATTTGCACCAGAAAAAGGGTCATATTTTCTGGTTGCAGATTTAAGTGAACTTCCTGCAAATATAGAGAAGTTACAAGAGTCTTTTGTGAAAATCTCCGAGCCTGTTCAAGCTTTCTGCTTCTTTGTTCAAAAGCAACTTGAGTACCGAACCAGTCCGACACTGGAAAGTAGTATGGGGAATTGGTTTTTTCAGCTTCTGAGCGAACAACCATTTTTGCTGAATACAGATAAGAGGATCTCCCGAGCAATAGAACACTTGGAAAATGATATCCGAATGTCGCCTTCACTGGATGAATTAGCCTCTGTCGCTTGCCTGAGCATAAGTCAATTCAAAACACTGTTTAAAAATGAGACAGGGAAAACACCAGGACAATATCTGCTGCATTTAAGGATGGAAAAAGCAAGGGCATTGCTGGTCAATACTGACTACCCTGTCAACGTCATAGCGGGCGAGGTCGGGTATCAGGATTCATCTGCATTCAGCTCTAGATTTAGTCATTACTACGGCTATCAACCTAGAAAGCTACGAGCGAGATAATGCACGAATCAGCTTTTGGCAATACTAAATCGGCTTTTGAACAAACTGTAAGTGAGAGTTTAATGGTAACTTTCAGGGACAAGATAAATAACCAAAGGTAATTGTCCGTGATTGACTCGACACTCTTTATTTTCATCACTACATCATTGTTGATCGTCTTGGCTCCAGGGCAAGATATGGTGTTAGTACTATCCAGTTCTATAGCAAGAGGCCCGAAAGCTGGAGTGATTACAGCGTCTGGGGTCGCGACTGGATTGTTGGGTCATACATTTCTGGTAGCTTTAGGCTTAGGTGCCTTGTTACAAGCATCAGAGTTAGCCTTTGATATAATGAAGTATGTTGGTGCGGCTTACCTTTTTTATCTTGGAGTAAAATTATTTAAAGCGTCAGCTATTGGCTTTGATAATGTGGGAGACGTCGATGGGAGTATGAGTTCCTTCTTCTTTAAAGGAATGATCTCTAACATAAGCAATCCAAAAATAGCAGTATTTTATTTTGCCTATCTACCTCAGTTTGTCAGTGTTGATAGTGCGTCATCGACACAAGAATTATTGTTTTTAGGGGCATCATTTGCGTTCCTTACCTTTTTAGTAAAATTACCAATAGGTTACTTGGCTGGAGTGTTATCTCCTTGGATACAGTCTAAACCTGCTGTTCAGATTGGATTAAACCGTTCTTGCAGTGTTATCTTGATAGGTATGGCTGTAAATCTATTATTCTTAAGTCAACTGTGAGTTTATAAAATAGGTGGCAATTGAGATTTAGTTGATTTTTAATAGATGTAAGGTCCTTGTATTTTAATAGCGGCGACCTTGAATCATCCTCTGTTACACCGAGATACCTCCTGTACCTCTTCTCCTGTTAGCTGTATCTATTTGGTCGTGATGTCAAAGCTGCCAACCTTGAAAAATCGTTCCATAGCGCGTATAACCACGCGCTTGTCAGTGTATTGAGTGAGCCTATCTTCATGCAGCAAAACGCGCAGCAAACAGAACCCGTGCAGAACGCCCCCTTTTGGCAGGCGAAGAGCCTGCAGCAGATGACCATGACGGAGTGGGAGTCTCTGTGCGACGGCTGCGGCAAGTGCTGCCTGAACAAGCTGATCGACGAGGACACCGAGGAGCTGGTGTTCACCAACGTGGCCTGCAACCTGCTCAATACCAAGACCTGCCAGTGCTCCGACTACGGCAACCGCTTTAAGAAAGAGCCGGACTGCCTGCAGATCACCCACGACAAGATTGCCGAATATGACTGGCTGCCGTCGACTTGCGCCTACCGCCTGCTGGCGGAGGGGCAGAGCCTGCCAGAGTGGCATCCGCTTATCACCGGCAGCCGCAGCGCCATGCACCAGGCCGGCCAGTCGGTGCGCGGCAAGGTGGTGCACGAGGTGGATGCCGGCGACTGGATCGATCACATCATTACCTGGGCCAGCTAACGCCAGGCCCGCCTATCGGGCCAGCCGCGAGCCGTACCAACTGCGAAGGGGCAGGGGAGCCATCACTCTCCTGCCCCTTCGGCTTTCTGGCTTCTTCCGAAGCGATGCGAAGGCGTCTATTTGTCCGCCTTGCCCGCCGCATCGGCCAGTTTGGCCAGCTGTTTGTCATACCAGGCCACCGGGCGATTTTCATCTTCTGCTCGCTCCTTGCGCCGGATGGCGTTGCGCACCACCATGGCGCCCAGCCAGCGAAACGGCTCTGGCGGAAAATAGCCGCGCGGGCCGCTGACCAGCGCGCAGTCGCGCCACGGCTTGTCTTCTTCCCGTACCTCATCTCTCACCAACGCTGCCAGGATCTGGCCACCCATCCAGCTCTGTGCCACCCCGTTGCCGGAATAGCCGAGGCCATAGACAACGTTGGGCTGCCCTCGCCAGTGGCCGAAGAAGGGGAGGCCATCTACCGAGCGGTCGGATGCGCCACACCAGCTGGCGGCGATGGGCACCTCTTTGAGCGCCGGAAAGAAGCGGTGCAGGGTGCGGGTGAGGGGGGCAAGATAGCGGCTCGGTTCGTCGAACTCGGCCAGATGGCGGTTGGCAAAGGCGAAGGTGTTGCCCCCCTTGCCCAGCATCAGCCGCCCTTGCGGGGTCGAGCGGTAGTAATGGACAAAGGTGCGGCCATCCACCACGGTGCGGCCGTGCGCAAGCTGCTGGGCGGCCAGTGCATCCGGCGCGGGGTCGGTTATCACCATATCGGAGGAGACCAGCACGATACTGCGGCGAAACTCGCGAAAGTGCTGCACCATGGCGCTGCTGAGGGCCAGCACCACCTTGCGGGCACGCACCTCACCCTGCGGCGTTTGCACCCGCGCTGGCTGGCCCGCCTCAAGGCGCTGCATGGGAGAGTGCTCATAGACCTCGACCCCCAGCTCCCGCGCCACCCGCAGCAGGCCACGAACCAAGAGCGCTGGTTGCACCGAACCGGCGTGGGGGCTGTAGAGCCCTTCCAGATGAACGTGGGAGCCGCTCTGGCTCGCCAGTTCACCCTCCGCAATCGCCTGCCACTGATTAAGGTCGGCTCGCTGTAGCTCACGTAATACCGGCTCCATCAGGCCGCGCTGCGCCTCGCTGGTGGCGGTGTAGCAGGTGCCCTCGACCCTCAGCTCTGCCTCTATCTGGTGCTTTTCGCAGAAGCGGGCAATCTCGTGCACCGCCTGCTCGGATTTTTGCACCAGCCAGGCGGCCTGCTGCTCGCCAAACAGGCGCTTTAACGTCAGGTATTTGGCCGACCAGGTGAGCAGGCAGCCGCCGTTGCGCCCCGAGGCGCCGCTGCCGCAGCGATCTTTTTCCAGCACCATGATGCGCAAGTGTGGCTCGGCCTGTTTAAGGGCGATGGCGCTCCACAGCCCGGTAAAGCCGCCGCCGACGATGCAGACATCGGCCTCGTGGTGGCCGACGAGGGGCGTGGGTGGCGCGGGTTGTTCGGCGGCGAGCGCTTCGGCCAGCCAGAAGGGGAGAGTGGGCATGATGACTCCTCGATAAGGTTATGGGTGGCGCCAGCGCTGGGTGCGATCCAGCAGGGTGCGGCTCAAAAAGAGCTGGAGCAGCTTGACGGTGGCGGCGGCCAGCAGGATCAGGGTGGCCATGGCGGCGGCCGCGGCGGTATCGCCGGAATCCTCCATATTCAGCACGGCGATGGAGGCGAGCACGCTGTCGCTCGAGTAGAGGAAGATCACCGCCGAGGTGGTGGTCATGGCGTTGACGAACAGATAGATAAAGATTTCCAAGAGCGCTGGCAGGGAGGCGGGTAGGGTGACGCGCCAGAACGCCTTCCAGAGCGGAATGCGCAATGAGATGGCCACCAGCTCCAGCTCTTTGGGCAGTTGCTTGAGGCTGGTCAGCGCAGTCATATGACCCACGGTGTAGTAGTGGATGACGCAGGAGAGCACCATCAGCGGCAGAGTGCCATAGAGGCTGCCAAAGAGCGGATTGCCGTTGAAAAAGAAGATGTAACCCAGCCCCAGCACCATGCCGGGCACCGCCAGCGACAGCATGGCAAGCAGATGCAGCAACTGGCGTAGCCATGCAAAGTGGCGCCCCTTCTCCTGCGCCCAGGCCAGCACCATCACCAGCACTGTGCCCACAAGGGCGGTAAAAAGACCCAACTGCAAGGTATTGGTAAAGGGCTGCCAGCCGTAGACGCTGTTGCTGTCAAAGGCGTAGTGATCCAGCGTCAGCCCGAGGTTATAGGGCCAGAACTGCACCAGGGAGCCATAAACCGCCATCCCGACCAGCGCCAGAAACAGCAGGGCCCAGAGGGTGCACCAGCCGAGCGCCAGCAGATCCCGTAGCCGATGGGGTTTGGGCTGATAGGGCACCGCCTTGGTGCTGCTCTGCTCCTGCATCTTGCTACGCACCCTGTGTTCCAGTGCAAAGCTCAAGAGTGCCGGCAGCAGCAGGGTGACGCTGGCAACAGCGCCCAGCGAGAAGTTCTGCATCCCGATCACCTGCCGGTAGATGTCGGTAGCCAGCACGCTGTACTGGCCGCCAATCACCTTGGCCACCCCGAAGTCGCAGATGGTGAGGGTGAAGACCGCTATGGCGGCGCTCAAAAGGCCATAGCGGGCGGTAGGCAGAGTGACGGTGACAAAGGTGCGCCAGCCGCTGCTGCCGAGCACCCGGGAGGCTTCATAGAGGCGGGCATCGCTCTGACCGAGCGCCGTGATGAGGATCATCAGGGCGTGGGGAAAGCACCAGAAGCCAAGGCCAATGACGATACCGATGGGGCCGTAGATGCTCTCGCCGCCGAGCAGCCCCTTGGCGATCCCCTGATTGCCAAACCAGTAGACCAGACTGATGGCGGGCAGCAGGGAGGGCATCAAGAGCGGGATAAGGCCGATGAGGCGAAACAGCCCCTTGCCCGGCATGCAGGTGCGGGTGAGGGCATAGGCGTAGCCAAAGGCGATGGTCACCACCAGCGCGGTGATCAGCACCCCGAGCCAGAGGGTGTTGCCGATGGTGCGCCCCAGATGAGGGGAGTCGAAGTAGGCGCTGAAGTTGGCAAGGCCCACCCAGAGGCCGTTTTCATCCTGCAGGCTCTTTTGCAGCATGGTGAGCAGCGGCAGCAGCAGACCGCCGGTGAGCAGGGCGATGCCAAGCAGAAGCAGGATCAGTTGCAGCAGCTGATCCCGGCTCCAGCCGCGACAGAGCCGCTGCCAGCGGCCGTCTTGCCGGGCTGTCGCGGGCGGCAACAGGGAGGAGGTCGCAAGGGGGGCTGTCATGGGCGCTCTCCTTCAAACAGCTGCATCGCCCCGGCGGGCCAGTGCAGTGAGCAGCGCATGCCGCTGCGCCAGCCACCCTGTTCGTGGCGGGGCAGCTCGTGGGTCGGGCGCTCCACCAGGATCTGCTGCGGGCCCAGATAGGTGTCTGCGGTGCAGATAAGGCGCTGGGCGGCGCCGAGAAACTCCACCTGATCGATCTGCGCGTCGATGCCGTGCTGCCCAAGAGACAGCTCGCTCGGCGCACTCAGGGTGATCGCCTCGGGGCGGATCGCCACCTGCAATTTGCTGCCGGCTGCGGCCCGGTTGGCCAGTGTCAGTGGCTGCTCGTTAAGGCGCACCTGAGTGGGGCCGAGCACCAGGGTGTCGAGGAAGTTCATGGTGCCGACAAAGCTTGCCACGAAACGGCTGGCAGGCTGGTGGTAGATCGCCTGCGGGGTGCCCACCTGCACGATACGGCCGCCCTCCATCACCACGATGCGATCGGCCATGGTCAGCGCCTCTTCCTGATCGTGGGTCACCATGATGGTGGTGATGCCAAGGCGCTGCTGCAGGGCGCGGATCTCGCTGCGAAGGTGGGTGCGTACCAGTGCATCCAGCGCGCTGAGCGGTTCGTCCAGCAGCAATAGGCCGGGGGAGAGAGCCAGGGCCCGGGCCAGCGCCACTCGCTGCTGCTGGCCGCCGGAGATCTGGCTCGGGTATTTGTGGGACTGGGCCGTGAGATCCACCAGCCCCAGCCAGTGATCGACCCGCTCCTTGATGAGATCCCGCGCCAGCCCCTGATTCTCAAGGCCGAAGGCGATGTTCTGGGCCACCGTCAGGTTGGGGAAGAGGGCGTAGGATTGAAACACGATGCCAAAGTCGCGCTGCTGGGGCGGCAGCTGGGAGATATTGCGCCCCCCTTGCCAGATCTCGCCGCTGTCCGGCAGTTCCAGCTCCAGCCCGGCGATGGCTCTGAGCAAGGTTGTTTTGCCGCAGCCGGAGGGGCCGAGAAAGCAGATAAACTCCCCCGGCTCAATGGTCAGAGAGATCCCCTTGAGGGCCTGAAAAGCACCGAACTGCTTGTTGAGATGTTGAATGTCCAGATAGGGCTGGGTCATGGTTCGACTCGCTACTGATTTGGTATATACCAGTTTGCGGGTGAAGTGTGACGGTCAGGTGATCGAGGGATGACGGCTTGATGACAGTCAGATGACGAGGGGGCGCCAGCAGGTGGCTTGGCCGCTTGTGGGTGGGCTAGGTGCCACCCATTGAAGGCGACACAAACAGGGGAGGCGATGCCAAAAAAGCGAAGGCCAACCTGGGTTGACCTTCGGCAATGAATTGGTCGATGGCGACGTGTTGCCATCGTACAAAGCAGCCCTCAGCGGGACTACTGCTTGGCTTCGGTTTTGCCGTCGAAGCTGGCGCTCCACTGGGCCAGGATGGTGTTGCGCTCGCGGGCAGCCCAGCCAAAGTCGTTGTCGATCATCTGGCCCTTGATGTTGGCGGGATAGCCGGCTCTGGGCTTGGCCACATCCGGAATGGCAACCACGGCGAACGACTTGTTGTAGAGGGCGTTGGCCTGTTCGGTGGCGGCAAAGTCGAGCAGCTGTTTGGCGGCCTCCAGCTTGGGGGTGCCCTTGATGATGGCGGCAGCTTCCATGTCCCAGCCTGATCCCTCTTTCGGGAACACCACCTCGATGGGGGCCCCCTTGGCCTTGAGGCTGGTGGCCGGGAAGTCGAAGGAGATGCCGATCACCGTCTCGCCGCTGGCGGCCAGCTTGCAGGGGGCGGAGCCCGAGTGGGTGTAACGGTCGATGTTCTGGTGCAGGCCGTTCATAAATTGCCAGCCCTGTTGCTCACCCATGGTCTGCAGCCAGCCGGCGACGCTCAGATAACCGGTGCCGGAGGAGCTGGGGTTGGGCATGATCACCTTGCCCTTGTAGACGGGCTTGGTGAGGTCGGCCCAGCTGGTCGGCGCCGGGATCCCCTGTTTCTCCGCCTCTACCTTGTTGAAGCAGATGGCGCTGAAGAAGGCGTCCAGACCGATCCAGTGCGGCTCGGCCTTGCTGTCGCGAAAGCGGCTGTCGAGCTTCTCCAGCCCCTTGGGCGCATAGGCATTGAGCATCTGCTGCTGATCGAGCTGCATCAGGCTGGTGGCCGCCAGCCCCCACACCACATCTGCCTTGGGCTGGGCTTTTTCCGCCAGCAAGCGGGCGGTGACCACGCCGGTGGAGTCGCGCACCCACTTGATGTTGATGTCCGGATGCTGGCGCTCGAACGCGGTTTTCAGCTCGCTGAGCTGTTCCGGTTCGAAGGCGGTGTAGACGGTGAGATCGGTCGCGGCCAGTGCCGGGGCTGTCGTGGCAGCCAGCACGGCGGCGGCCAGCAAATGGGTTCCCTGTTTCATCCTCTTCTCCATATGAATTGGTTTGGTATAAACCAGATTGGTCGAGAGAGAGGCTAGGGGATTTTTATGACGTGACCGTGACAGCCCCGTGACGTTTTGCCGCGCACAAGTTGCGGCAATCAATCCTGGGTATCCACCTCGATCTCCAGACTGTCGTGGCGCCAGTACTCCAGATCGAAGTCAAGCACCCGGCCGTGCTGATCGAAGTTGAGTCGCTCGAGGCGCAGGGCGGGCAGACCGGCGGTGGCCCCCAGTGCCTTGGCCACCTCGTCCGGCAGGGCGGTGGGGAAGAAGCGCACCTGCATGCGGGCGTAGTGAAGATCGTAATGGGCCTGATAGATCTCGGTCAGGCTGCCGTTGAGATCCAGCTCCAGCAGGCCGGGTACCCGCTCTGGCAGGCAGTGGTTCTCGCAATAGCAGATGGCGCGCCCGTTGGCGTAGCGCAGCCGCTTGAGCAGAAACAGGCTGTCGAACGGCTTGAGCTGCAACTGCGCCATCAACGCGGGTGGCACCGCCTGGCGGCTTTTCTCCAGCAGCTCGGTGCGCGGCTCCCCCCCTTGCTCCCGCACTATCTGGTGAAAGTTGGAGGTGCGTCTGGGGTTCAAGCGAAAGCGCGGCGGGGTGACGAACCAGCCGCGGCGATCCTCCCGATAGATAAGGCCATTGGCCTCCAGCTGCACCAGGGCCTCGCGGATGGTGACCCGGGTAGTGGCGTAGAGTTCCCCCAGCAACCGCTCGGAGGGAAGCTTGTCGTTGGGGGCCAGGCCCCCCGCCAGGATCTGGTTGGCGAGGGCATCCTTGATCTGCAGGTATTGGGGTTTGCTCATGAAAATCCCTGGTTGTGCAATGAGTTGGGCAATGGGCTGGGCAATGGGCAGGTTATCTGCCCGGTCGTTAAACGGCGGCATCAACATATGTTGGTAGATACCAGTTTGCCCCCTGTTGTTCAGGCTTCCTAGATTATCGCGATCCAGGCGCCGTAAATGAATTTTTTATTGCACATGGTGCCACCCCTTTGACCTTGGTGGGGCAGTTACCCACAATGCGCTCATTCTGGTATATACCAAAAGGAGCGAAGTCATGACCCATATTCCTGCGGCCCCTGCCGCCGTCGATTACCTGCTGCTGACCCCGGGCCCCCTCTCGACCACTGCCACTGTGCGCGCCGCCATGCTGCAAGACAGCTGCACCTGGGATGCGGACTACAACCAGGGCGTGGTGGAGCCCATCCGCCGCGAGCTGGTGCGCCTCGCCACCGGCCCGGAATATCAAAGCGACTACAGCGCCGTATTGCTGCAGGGGAGCGGCAGCTATGTGGTGGAGAGCGTGCTGGGCTCGGCCATCGGCGCCGACGAGTGTCTGCTGATCATCAACAACGGTGCCTACGGTGCCCGCATGGGGGAGATGGCCCGCTGTCTTGGCCTGCGCCACCATGAGCTCGACTGCGGCGAGACAACCCGCCCCGAATCCGCCGCCATCGAGGCGATGCTGGCGCGCCACCCCGAGATCACCCATCTGGCCATGGTGCACTGCGAGACCACCACCGGCATGCTCAACCCGTTGGAGGAAGTGGCTGAGCTCTGCCTGTGCCACGGCATTCGCCTGATCGTCGATGCCATGAGCAGCTTTGGCGGCATCCCCATCGACATGGGCCGCCTTGGCATCGAATTTCTCATCAGCTCCGCCAACAAGTGCATCCAGGGGGTGCCGGGCTTTGGTTTCGTCATCGCCCGCCGCGCCGCGCTGATGGCCTGTGCCGGTCGCGCCCGCTCGGTCTCCCTCGACCTGCATGCCCAGTGGCAGACCATGGAGCAGCAGGGTGGCAAGTGGCGCTTTACTTCGCCCACCCACACCGTGCTCGCCTTTGCCCAGGCACTGCGCGAGCTGGATGAAGAGGGGGGCATCGCCGCCCGCCATCAGCGCTACCGCGACAATCAGCGCACCCTGGTAGCGGGCATGGCGGCGTTTGGCTTTGAACCGCTGCTGCCAGAGAAATGGCAATCCCCCATCATCACCGCCTTCTACTCCCCGGCCCACCCGGGCTACCGCTTCGCCGACTTCTACCAGCGGCTCAAGGGGCAGGGTTTTGTCATCTATCCGGGCAAGGTCTCGCAAGCCGATTGCTTTCGCATCGGCAATATCGGCGACGTGACCTCGGCGCGAGTGCGCTGCTTGCTCGCCGCCATGGCCAGCGCCTGCTACTGGCAGGGGGATGTGCGATGACGAGCCAAGCGCTTCACGGTCGCGATCTGCGTGGCCACGATTTACAGGACAATAAGCTGCACGGTAGCGGCCGCGCCGACAGTGAAGGGGATATCAACCTCGGCGAGGGGCGCTCACGCTGGTGGGCGGCTCAGAGCGAAGATGTACAGGCCGGATTGGCAGAAGATAGCCGCTACTTTCTCCATCAGGCGCTCTCCACCCCCTGTCTCGATCTGCTTGAGGGAGCGCAGGGGAGCTGGTTGACCAGCGTATCTGGTGTGCGTTACCTCGATTTTCACGGCAACAGCGTCCATCAGTTGGGCCACGGTCACCCCAAGGTGGTGGCCGCGGTGCAGCAGCAACTCGCCGACTTGCCGTTCGCGCCCCGCCGCTACACCCACCGGGTTGCCATCGACTGCGCCCGCACTCTGGCCGAGCTGGCCCCCGGCGATCTCAACCGGGTGCTGTTCGCCCCCGGCGGCAGCGAGGTGGTGGGCATTGCCTTGAAGCTTGCCCGCTTCATTACCGGCAACAGCAAGGTGGTGTCCCTGTGGGATGCCTTTCACGGCGCCTCCCTCGATGCCATCTCGGTCGGCGGCGAGGCCTGTTTTCGCACCGGTATGGGCCCGCTGATGGCCGGGGTGGAGCGCATCCCGCCCCCCACCCGTTATCGCGGCGTCTGGTATCGCGGGGAGGGGGATGACCTGCACTACGCCGATTATCTGGAGTACGTCATCGAGAAGGAGGGGGGAATAGGCGCCTTTATCGCCGAGCCCATTCGCAACACCGACGTGCAGGTGCCCTCAAGGGCCTACTGGCAGCGGGTACGGGAGATCTGCGATCGCCACAAGGTGCTGCTGATCGTCGACGAGATCCCCAATGCCCTGGGGCGCACCGGCCACTGGTTCAGCTTCGAGGAGTTTGGCATCGAGCCCGACATCATCTGCCTGGGCAAGGGGCTGGGGGGCGGGGTGGTACCGTTTGCCGCGCTCATCACCCGGGATCGTTTCAATCAGGCGGCGGCCATCTCGCTCGGTCACTACACCCACGAAAAGAGCCCCATCGGTTGCGCGGCGGCCCTCGCCACCATCAGTACCATCCGTGAAGAGGGGCTGCTGGCCAAGGTGCAGGAGGATGGCCGCTTTATGGCGTGCGAGCTCGGCAAGTTGGCTGATCGTCACCCGCTGATCGGGCAGGTGCGCGGTATCGGTTTGCTCTGGGCGCTCGATCTGGTGGTCGATCACCAGAGTCGAGCTCGAAACAGCCATGCCGCCGAGCAGCTGCTCTACCGCTGTCTGGAGCTTGGGCTCAGCTTCAAGGTCTCTCAGGGCAACGTCATCCAGCTCTCGCCCCCGCTCAACATTGCCCGCGCCGAGCTGGTGCGCGCCATCACCATTCTCGATCGCGCCCTCGGCGAGATCGCGTCTTCACCGAAACAGGAACATCACCATGACTGACTTGCAGACTGCCATCCACCCGACCACAGACGTGGAGGCGCTGATCCTCGACTGGGCCGGTACCGTGGTCGATTTCGGCTCCTTTGCCCCCACCTCCATCTTCGTCGAGGCCTTTGCTCGCGCCTATGACTTCCCCGTGACCCTGGATGAGGCGAGCCAGCCCATGGGGCTGGGCAAGTGGGATCATATCGCGGCGCTCGGCCGGCAGCCCTCGGTGGATGCCCGCTGGCAGACCCGCTTTGGCCACCCCATGAGTCACGCCGAGGTGGACCACCTCTATCACACCTTTATGCCGCTGCAGATTGCCGCCGTGACCCGCTTCGCCGTCCCCATCCCAGGTGTGCTGCCGGTGCTGGACGCCTTGCGGGAGCAGGGGCTGAGCATCGGCTCCTGCTCCGGTTACCCCCGTCCGGTGATGGAGGCGCTGGTGCCGGCGGCGGCCGATCACGGCTATCGCCCGGATCACTGGGTTGCCACCGATGACCTCAAGGCGGGTGGCCGTCCCGGTCCCTGGATGGCGCTGGCCAATGTGATTGAGCTGGGAATAAGCGCCGTGCATCGCTGCATCAAGGTGGATGATGCGGTGCCGGGCATCAGCGAAGGGTTGAACGCGGGCATGTGGACCGTGGGATTGTCGGTTTCCGGCAACGAGTTCGGCGCCACTTGGGAGGAGTTCGTCGCCATGAGCGAGGCGGAGATCGCCACTAGGCGCGCACCGGCCGAGGCCAAACTGCGGGCGGCGGGGGCCCACTATGTCATCGACACCCTGGCGGATATCGCCCCGGTCATTGCCGATATCAACCGCCGTCTGGCGGCAGGGGAGCGACCCTGAACAAGGCGGGGTGAGAGAAGGGGAGTGCCGGCCTTGCCGGCAGATTTTCAGGCCTATATTCCCTGACTATCAGGCATAAAAAAACCGGCGCCTGGGCGCCGGTTTTTGTTCACCGAGACTCTATTACAGAGAGGCGGTGAAGGTACGGGTGATGACGTCTTGCTGTTGCTCCTTGGTCAAAGAGTTGAAGCGAACGGCATAACCGGATACGCGGATGGTCAACTGCGGATATTTTTCCGGGTTTTCCATGGCGTCCAGCAGCATTTCACGGTTCATCACGTTGACGTTCAGGTGCTGACCACCTTCCAGGTTGGACTCGTGGTGGAAGTAACCATCCATCAGACCGGCCAGGTTGGCTTTCTGGGCTTCCATGTCTTTACCCAGCGCGTTCGGCACGATGGAGAAGGTATAGGAGATACCATCTTTGGCGTAAGCGAACGGCAGCTTGGCGACGGAAGTCAGGGAAGCAACGGCACCCTTCTGGTCACGACCGTGCATCGGGTTGGCACCCGGGCCAAACGGCGCACCGGCGCGACGGCCATCCGGGGTGTTACCGGTCTTCTTGCCGTACACCACGTTGGAGGTGATGGTCAGCACGGACTGGGTAGCCACGGCACCACGGTAGGTGTTCAGCTTCTGAATTTTCTTCATGAAGCGCTCGACCAGGTCACAGGCGATGTCATCGACGCGAGCGTCGTTGTTACCGAACTGCGGGTACTCGCCTTCGATTTCGAAGTCGATGGCCACGCCATCTTCGTCACGAACCGGCTTGACCTTGGCGTACTTGATGGCAGACAGGGAGTCAGCCGCAACGGACAGACCGGCGATGCCGCAAGCCATGGTGCGATAGACGTCACGGTCGTGCAGCGCCATCAGAGAGGCTTCGTAGCTGTACTTGTCGTGCATGTAGTGGATGATGTTCAGCGCGGCAACGTACTGCTTGGCCAGCCAGTCCATGAAGTGATCCAGACGATCCATGACGTCGTTGTACTCGAGGTACTCGGAGGTGATCATGTCGGTCTTCGGACCCACCTGCAGCTTCATCTTCTCGTCCATACCGCCGTTGATGGCGTACAGCATGGTCTTGGCCAGGTTGGCACGAGCACCGAAGAACTGCATCTGTTTGCCGACGATCATCGGGGACACACAGCAAGCGATGGCGTAGTCATCGTTGTTGAAGTCCGGACGCATCAGGTCATCGTTCTCGTACTGAACGGAAGAGGTCTCGATGGATACCTTGGCACAGTACTTCTTGAAACCGACCGGCAGCTTCTCGGACCACAGGATGGTCAGGTTCGGCTCAGGGGACGGGCCCATGGTGTACAGGGTGTTCAGCATACGGAAGCTGTTCTTGGTGACCAGGGTACGGCCGTCAACGCCCATACCAGCCAGGGTCTCGGTAGCCCACATCGGGTCGCCGGAGAACAGTGAATCGTATTCCGGGGTACGCAGGAAGCGAACCATACGCAGCTTCATGACCATGTGGTCCATCAGCTCCTGGGCTTCTTGCTCGGTGATCAGGCCTTTTTGCAGGTCACGCTCGATGTAGATGTCCAGGAAGCTGGAGGTACGACCGAAGGACATGGCCGCGCCGTTCTGGGACTTGACGGCCGCCAGGTAGGCGAAGTAGGTCCACTGTACGGCTTCTTTGGCGGTCTTGGCCGGAACGGAGATGTCGCAACCATATTTGGCAGCCATCACCTTCATCTGGGCCAGGGCACGGTGCTGCTCGGAGATCTCTTCGCGCAGACGGATGGTGGCTTCCAGGTTGACACCGTTTTCCAGGTCAGCCTGCAGGGACTTGAACTGGGCCAGTTTGTCGGCCATCAGGAAGTCGATACCGTACAGGGCAACACGACGGTAGTCACCGATGATACGGCCACGGCCGTAGGCATCCGGCAGACCGGTGATGACGCCGGACTTGCGGCAGTTCAGGATGTCTTTGGTGTAGACGTCAAACACGCCCTGGTTGTGAGTCTTGCGGTACTCGGTGAAGATCTTCTCGACCATGGGGTCCAGCTGACGACCGTACACTTCGCAAGAGGTCTTGACCATCTTGATGCCGCCGTTGGCGATGATGGCGCGCTTGAGCGGCTTGTCGGTCTGCAGACCAACGATTTGCTCCAGGCTCTGATCGATATAGCCGGCATCGTGAGCGGTAATGGTGGAGGGCAGGTCGGTATCAAAATCGACCGGCGCGTGGGTGCGATTCTCGATCTTGATGCCTTCCATGACCTTGTCCCACAGCTTGGTGGTAGCTTCGGTCGCGCCAGCCAGGAAGGACTCGTCACCTTCATACGGGGTGTAGTTCTTCTGGATGAAGTCACGGGTGTTGACAGAGGTCTGCCATTCACCGGCCGCGAAGCCTTCCCATGCTTTTTGGAACTGTTCGTTAAGTTCTGCCATTTTCATTACCTCTCAAGGTATTTATGTGTCTGCCGCCATCCTTAATGATGGCGACGGAAGATAAACCAGTAAGTCAGCCCAACCATGACGCCACCACCAATGATATTACCTATGGTGACAGGAATGAGGTTGTGCAGGACGAAGTTGGATACGGTCAGGTCGGCAAAGGTCGCCGGGTCCTGGCCGATGGCCTGCCAGAATTCCGGGCCTGCGACGCTGTGAATGGCGATGCCGACCGGGATCATAAACATGTTTGCGATGCTGTGCTCAAAACCGGAGGCCACGAACATGGCGACGGGGAGCAGCATGACCATCACCTTGTCGGTGGCACTGCGGGCGCCGAACGCCATCCACACGGCGAGACACACCATGAGGTTGCAGAGGATGCCAAGCGCCACGGCTTCGAAGAAGGTGTGGTGGATCTTGTGCTGGGCCACCTTGAGGGCGTTGAGGCCCCACTGACCATCTGCCGCCATGTATTCGGCCGACATGATGATGAGCCCGACGATGATGAGACCGCCGATGAGGTTGCCGAAGTAGACCAGTCCCCAGTTCTTGAACAGCTGGGCCCAAGTGATGCGGTTGGCTGCCTTGGCCACCAGGGTGAGGGTGGTGGAGGTGAACAGCTCGGCGCCGAGCAGCACGCAGAGGATCAGGCCAAGAGCGAAACAGAGACCGCCGACCAGCTTGCTGAGGCCCCAGGCCACATTGCCGGCACCCGTGGTGACTGTGATGTAGAAGACGAAAGCGATGGCGATGAAGGCGCCAGCTGTGATGGCCAGGGGGATGACCTTGTATGCGGGCTTGGTGGCCTTGGCATAGGTTATATCTTCTGCCAGTGCAGCGATGGCTTCTGGCTTGAGACAATCAAAGGGAGATTCTGCTTTCAATTCTCATGTACCTGATGTTTTGCCTGTGGAAATCATAACAAAGGGCCAGATCGTCAAAATTGACTCCGATCAAGAATTGCAGATTGTGAATGTAATTTTACTACAAATATTTGAGTCCCCCGGCAGCGATTCTTTACACCAGGTTTCAGCTGAAACAGAAATGTGGTTTTTTTAATGTCATGATTTTAAACAATTTATTTTTCATCCCTGAAAAAGTGTGCCGGCAAGGCATCTTTGCGTCTCCCCAGCACTCGCTACTCCTTGTTGGCAACCCCCTAAGAGGTATTTTTTGTTTTTTATTTCATCTTTGAATAACAAATGGCCGTTTGGCTGACCATAAAAGAGAAGGGGCCATCAGGGCCCCTTCGGAATGTTACCACATCAACCCCATGAATGGGCTCGTTTGGCCTTCTGCAGCTTCTCGTAGGCAGCCAGCAGCTTCTGATGCAGCGGGAACTGGCTGAGGGAGAGATCGGCGGCAGTCAGTCCGTGGAAGCGCGCTTCACCGCTGGCGTGGGCCCAGGCCTGTGCCAGCGTCTCTTCGCCATACATGCGGGCAAACACGGCGCGGTACTGCTCGGGGTCACGATCCTCGTCCAGGAACAGCTCGACACAGGCGCGCAGGGCGCGATAGAAGTTGGCGCGATCGGCCGGGAACACCGACTGGTTGAACTCCATGGTCCAGTCGATGAGATCGAGCGCCGTGTCGAGTTCGCCGGCGGCCAGTGCCAGCATGGCTTTGAGCTCGCCCACCCGCAGGGTGTGCAGGGCGGAGCCCTTGGCGGCGGCGATGCCGAGCAGCTCGCGTACCCGGGTACGCTCGTCGTGACCCTCTTCATCCAGCTGGTCGAACAGCGCCATGTACTGCTCCGCGTCCCACTCCAGCGCCGGCAGTGCCAGTATGGTTTCCCGCAGGTGGGCACCCATGGTGTTGTTGGCCAGCAGCAGATCTTCGGCCGGATAGATGTCGGACATGCCGGGCACCAGGATGCGGCAGGCGTAGACGCCCAGGTGCTCGTAGTCGGCGATGTAGACCGGCTGCTCCAGCTCGTGGAAGATGCCGATCAGGTGGTCGAACTCCTCCTGGGAGGTGCCGCGGAAGTCCCAGTCTGCAAACTCGAAGTCCGCATCCTGCTTGAACAGGTCCCAGCTGATGAGGCCTGATGAGTCGATGAAGTGGGTCTCCAGGTTGTGGTGATCCGCCACCTGCTCGTTGTCAAACGAGGGCGGTACGAACACATCCAGATCCTTGAGGCTGCGGCCTTGCAGCAGCTCGGTGACGGTACGCTCGAACGCCACTTCGAAGCGCGGGTGGGCGCCGAAGGAGGCAAAGCAGGTACCGTTGCTCGGGTTGAGCAGCACCACGCAGATGACCGGGTAGCGACCGCCGAGCGACGCATCGAAGCTGTAGATGGGGAAGCCTTCGGCTTCCAGCGCCTCGATGGAGGCCTTGATGCCGGGGTAACGGGCAATGACCTCGGCCGGGATCTCCGGCAGGCTCAGAGCTTCTGCGATGATCTTGTTTTTGACGTGGCGCTCGAACACCTCGGACAAGCCCTGGGTGCGGGCCTCGGTCTTGGTGTTGCCGGCGCTCATGCCGTTGGAGACATAGAGGTTGCCGATGATGTTCATCGGGATGTAGACGGTCTGGTGATCAGACTGGCGCTCGAAGGGCAAGGCGACGATGCCGCGCTCCTCGTTGCCGGATTGCAGGTCCACCAGCATGTCGGCGGTCACTTCACCGTCCGGGTTGTAGAACTTGCGGGTGAAGCTGTCGAGCAGACCGGCGGGCAGCTGATCCCCCTCGATGGGGAACCACTTCTCGTTCGGGTAGTGCACGAAGTCGCCATTGGCAACCTGCTCGCCCAGATAGAAGTCGGCGAAGAAGTAGTTGGTGGAGAGACGCTCGAAATATTCGCCAAGGGCGGAGGCGAGCGCCGCCTTCTTGCTGGCCCCCTTGCCGTTGGTGAAACAGAGGGAGCACTCCTTGTCCCGGATGTGCACGGACCAGACGTTGGGCACGGGGTTGAGCCAGGAGGCCTCTTCGATATCAAACCCCAGGGCTTGCAGCTTGGTCTGGAAGCGTTCGATGGAGTCTTCCAGCGCCGCGTCCTTGCCGGGAATAAAAGTGTGGTCGGTCATCACGATATCCTGATTTTTATTGGCTCATGTTTGGCCGCAGATAATAGCAGGGGTCGGCGCGTTTGGCAGGCAAAAAACGGGGCCCATGCCCCGTTTTGCTCTCCTTTCAACCGCCTAGGGTCACGGCTCATCCGATGAATTTCAGACCCAGGATCCCGCCGATGATCAGCAGCAGGCAGAGCACCCGGGCGAGGGTGGCCGGTTCGTTGAACAGCCAGATCCCCATCAGCACGGTGCCGACCGCGCCGATGCCGGTCCAGACCGCGTAGGCGGTGCCAAGGGGCAGCTGTTTGACCGCCATGGCGAGCAGCAGCACGCTCACCCCCATGGCAGAGAGAGTCAGCAGGGTGGGCAGGGGACGGCTGAAACCGTCGGTGTATTTGAGGCCGATGGCCCAGGCGACCTCGAACAGGCCGGCCAGCAGCAGGAGCAACCAGGACATAAGGCAGATTCCGCAGGAAGCAGGGTCGTCCCTGCGCATCAGGAGGCCTCGGGGTCGTCCCCGAGGGGCAGCGGGGCTGCCGGTCGGTCTCAATGATGCCCCAAGTCGTGGCGGGATGCCAACCGGCTGGCCGCAGGTCGGCCAGGCTGACGGATATTGCAGCGAACGGCACAGAATATTGCGCAATTCGACTTGCGCCCGCCGTCACAATCCGTAATGTGGACAGACGCATTTTTCGCAACCCATATTTTGTGAACCGCTTGTAAACGGCCCGCGCCGGACAAGGGATCACGGTTATCACACTCGGTTTCTATAAGCAGCTATCCAGGGTAGGACATTATGAAAAAAGTAGGTTTGGTCGGTTGGCGTGGCATGGTGGGTTCGGTGTTGATGAGCCGGATGCAGGAAGAGAAGGATTTTGCCCGCATTCAGCCCACCTTCTTCACCACCTCCCAGGCCGGTGAGGCCGCCCCCAATTTCGGCGTCGATGCCGGCACCCTGCAGGATGCCTTCGACATCGCGGCGCTGGCCGCACAGGACGTCATCATCACCGCCCAGGGCGGCGACTACACCAAGGATGTCTATCCGCGCCTGAAAGCCGCCGGCTGGCAGGGTTACTGGATTGATGCCGCCTCCTCCCTGCGCATGGAGAAAGACGCGGTCATCATCCTGGATCCGGTCAACGGCGACGTCATCGAACATGCCCTGAACGACGGCATCAAGACTTTCGTCGGCGGCAACTGCACCGTCAGCCTGATGCTGCTGGCCCTGGGTGGCCTGTTCAAGGCCGATCTGGTGGAGTGGGTCAGCGTGGCCACCTATCAGGCCGCCTCCGGTGGCGGTGCGCGCCACATGCGTGAGCTGGTTACCCAGATGGGGCTGCTGCGTGATGAAGTGGCGGTGGAGCTGGCGGATCCCGCCTCCGCCATCCTCGACATCGAGCGCAAGATCACCGAGAAGACCCGCTCCGGCACCCTGCCGGTGGACAACTTCGGCGTACCGCTGGCCGGTGGCCTCATCCCCTGGATCGACACCAAGCTCGACAACGGCCAGAGCCGCGAAGAGTGGAAGGGCCAGGCCGAGACCAACAAGATCCTGGGCATCGAGAACTCCGCCATTCCGGTGGATGGTCTGTGCGTGCGCATCGGCGCCCTGCGCTGCCACAGCCAGGCCTTCACCATCAAGCTGAAAAAGGATGTGCCGCTGGCCGAGATCGAAGCCCTGCTGGCCGCCCACAACGACTGGGTCAAGGTGATCCCCAACGATCGCGACATCACCGCCCGCGAGCTGACCCCGGCCGCCGTCACCGGCACCCTCAGCATCCCGGTCGGTCGTCTGCGCAAGCTCAACATGGGTCCGGAGTACCTGGCCGCCTTTACCGTGGGCGATCAGCTGCTGTGGGGCGCCGCCGAGCCGCTGCGCCGCATGCTCAACATCCTGCTGGACCGCGGGTGATGGCAATCGGGAACGACGACAGGGGGCTCAGGCCCCCTGTTTTTTTGGCAGGAACAGGGCAGGCTAGACGCCATTGACGCTGCAAGGCATGGGGTCTTGGTTTTGTAATGCAGTGGCACTGTTATTAACTAAATAGATATTAACTGTGGCGCATCGATTATTTCCTGACTGATCAATCAGTGCCGGAAATATATTCCCGCCGCCGCCCTGGTAGCCGACTCGTTCTATTCCATCTGTACCACAAAATAGGGGGCGGTGGGCTCGCGGGATGGGCGGGATATATGCCTTGTTACAAATGAATATCCATTCAAGATATCCACTGCGAGCCCGATTGATTACACTGACCGCCTGGCCAGGCCGATACCACGAGGCCGTGGCGCCAGGTGATCCGACGCGGCGTGGCGGCCGGCTCGCGGCAGCCCCGTGGGGGGCGAAAATAATATTTATATGCTCAATAGTGCGCGTTACGCCCATGGCGTGCCGTCGCCGTTTTCCCCTTGCTGCGAGACCAATGAAGGGCAGCAACGGTGACCCATAATAATGTTCAGGTTCGAGAATTGGGAAATTACATGAGAGTCGTGTGGAGTTTGCTCTATTTCTTCAGTGTCTTGGCCGTGGCCGGCCCCGTGCTGGTCAAGGAGCAGAAAAAAGTGGCCGATCCCTTGATCGTGCCCTATCAGCAATATCGGCTCGACAATGGCCTGACGGTGATCCTGACCCAGGATCACTCCGATCCCCTGGTGCACGTGGCGGTCCACTACCGGGTGGGGCTGGAAGAAGAGGCGCCGGGCCAGTCCGGGCTGGCCCACCTGTTCGAGCACATGATGTTTCAGGGCTCGGCTCACGCGGGGGAGGAGGGCCATAACCGCCTGCTGCAACAGATGGGATCAAAGGATGTGAACGGCTGGACCCAGGAGGATCAGACCCGCTATTTCCAGACGCTGCCGGCCAATCAGCTGGAGAAGGTGCTCTGGCTGGAGGCGGATCGCATGGGGTTTCTGCTCGATACCCTCTATCAGCAGAAGCTGGACGTGCAGCGCGACATCATCAAGAACGAGCGCGCCAACCTGGTCGAAGATCAACCCTATGGGCGCTTCTATGAGGCGCTTAATCGCACGCTTTACCCGCCCAATCATCCCTACTTCAACACGCCGTTTGGCCGGGCAGCGGATCTGGATCGCCTCACCCTGGAGGATGTGCGCCAATTCTTCCTGCGCTGGTATGGGCCCAACAACGCCACCTTGGTGATCGGCGGTGACATTCAACCGGCCCAGACCCTGGCCTGGGTCGAGCGCTATTTCGGGGCCTTGCCCGCCACACCGGCCCAGACTCGGCCGCTGGTGCGTCCGGTGACGCTGAAGAAGAGCCGCTATCGCACCCTGACCGATCGGGTGGCCGAACCCCTGCTGGTGCTGGCCTATCCGACCGTCTCTGCCAGTGATCCCGGGGTCGAGGCTCTCGATCTGCTGGCGGATCAGCTGGGGGGCTCGGCCAGCGGCCTTCTGCAGCGAGAGCTGCAGCAAAGCGGCAGGCTGGTCTCCGTCTTTGCCAGCCATGAATGCAATGTGCTGGCATGCAAGTTGATGATCCATGCCATTCCTAATCTGGCCAAAGGGGCCGAGCTTGGCCCCATCAAGGCGGAGATCGATCGGGTCATCGGCCAGCTCGCCAGCGACGGGGTCACCCGCGAGCAGCTGGCCCACTCGGTCAATGCCCTGCGCGCCAAACGGATTTGGCCGCTGGACAGCGTGGCCGGCAAGGTGGAGCAGCTGGGCACAGGTTATACCCTGTTTCAGGATCCCAACTTCCAGTACCGCAACCTCAAGCGCCTTGCCCGGGTGACGCCGGCCGATCTGCAGCGGGCATTGACGCGCTATGTGTTGAACAAGCCCAGGGTGGTGCTGAGCGTGGTGCCGGCCGAGCATCCCGAGTGGCAGGCGGGCAACCCCAACTTCGTCGAGCCGCCCCCCTTGCCGCTGGCCCGGCCGCAGCAGACGCTGGCTCCCAGACAGATCGAGGAGACCCTGGATCGACGCCAGGAGCCGGCCAGTGGCGGTGCCTTGCCGGTGCCCATGCCGACCCTGTGGCATGCCAAGCTGGGTGAGCGGGTCTCTCTGCTCGGTCACTACAGCGACGAAGTGCCGGCCTTTGCCATGAGCATCAACTGGCCGGGCGGTGAGCGGGCCGAGCCGGAGGGCAAGGGCGGGGTCGCCACCCTGACTGACGCCATGCTCTCCCTTGGCAGCGAACAGCTGCAGGAGGCGAGCATCGAGGAGCGGGCGCGCCAGCTGGGAGCCAGCATCAGATTCGAACATGGTGAGGAGCGCAGCTCCATCGAGGTCCAGGGGCTCACCTCCCATTTCGAGGAGGTGCTGGCGCTGGTACGGGAATTGGTGCTGCAGCCCGCCATGCGCAGCGCCGATTTCGAGCGCAGCCAGTTTGACTACAGCCAGTGGCTGCAACAGCTGGCTCGCGATCCCCAGTGGCAGGCGGACTGGCAGTTCGGCGCCCTGCTCAAGGGGAACAAGCCGCTGGATCCCGTGGCCAGCCTGCGGGCGCTGACCCTGGACGATGTGCGCAACTTTTATCAGTCGGTCCATCGCAGCGGGGAAGCCCAGGTGGTGGTGAGCGGGGATCTGGCCCAGGAGCGGGTGATGAAAGCCCTCGGCTTTCTGGTCGAGCCAGCGGGTCAGCCGGCGGCCCTGCGCTCTCTGGAGTGGCGTGGGCAGCAGGCCAAACGGGCCATCTATCTGCTGGACAATCCCGGGGCTGCGCTTAGCCAGATCCGGGTGGGGCGGCGCGCCATGGCGGAGGATGCCTTCGGCGAGCAGTACCTGACCCGGCTGATGAATGTCTCCCTCGCCGAGCGGTTGAACATCCGGCTGCGTGAGGAGCTGGGTTACACCTACTTTATCGGCGCCACCTTCGAGGGCAACGTCGATGCGGGTTATTTCCTGCTGCAAAGCAGCGTGCGCAGCGCAGTGACCGGGGCGGCGCTGCGGCAGATCCTGCAGGAGCTCGACAAGTATCAGCGGCTGGGGCCGACCCGGCTGGAGGTGCGTACCCTGCGGGATCGGGTGCTCAATGGCCAGGCGCTCGACTACGAGACGCTGCCGCAGGAGGTGGCCTACATGCAACCCATCCTGCTCAAAGGGTGGCCGCAGGATTATGTGGAGCAGCAGGTGCAGCAGGTGAGCCAGCTTTCCCCCTTTACCCTGCGCGAGCTGGCCCGCCGCTGGCTCGATCCCGACGACATGGTGATCCTGGTGGTGGGGGATGCCAAGACGCTGGCCCCTGAGCTGGCCGGGTTGGGCTGGCCGGTGCAGCGCCT
This sequence comes from Aeromonas sp. S8(2024), assembly GCF_041403085.1. Classification (NCBI taxonomy): domain Bacteria; kingdom Pseudomonadati; phylum Pseudomonadota; class Gammaproteobacteria; order Aeromonadales; family Aeromonadaceae; genus Aeromonas; species Aeromonas sp. S8(2024). The sequence goes on from NZ_JBGLRF010000001.1 coordinate 169,666, forward strand.
CTCCGTCACACCCTAGCGGGTTGCCCCTATCGGGCGACGGCCGCAAGCAAAACAGCCCGCCCCCTGGCAGGGGGCGGGCTGTTTTTTTGCGTTCAAAAGCGGCTGACAGTCAGATCAGGGCCAGGGCGGCGGCCAGATCGGCGATCAGATCGTCGGCGTCCTCCACCCCGATGCTGAAGCGGATGAGATCGTCATTGACCCCGGCGGCGAGGCGGCTCGCCTCGTCCATGGCGGCGTGGGTGGTGCTGGCTGGATGGCAGGCCAGGCTCTCGAGATCCCCCAGGCTCACCGCCTGCACGAACAGCTGCAGGTTGTCGAGCAGGGTGGCGCAACGGGCAAAGCCGCCTTCCAGCTCGATGCTCACCATGCCGCCAAAACCGCTGGCGAAGGCGCCGAGGGCATCGTGGCCCGGATGGTTGGCAAGCCCCGGGTAGATCACCTTCTTCACCGCCGGGTGGGCGGCCAGGAAGTCGGCCACCTGCTGGGCGTTGTGCAGGTGGGCATCCATGCGCAGGGGCAGGGTCTTGACCCCGCGCTGCAGCAGGTAGGCCTCCTGAGGGCCTATGGGGGAGCCGATGTGCTTGAGGGCCACGGTACGGATCGACTTCATCAGTGCGTGAGAGCCCGCCACCACCCCGGCGATGATGTCGCCGTGACCGCCCAGGTACTTGGTGCCGCTGTGCATGACGATGTCGATGCCAAGCTCGAGCGGGCGCAGCAGGTAGGGGGTAAGGAAGGTGTTGTCACACACAGTAATGGCGCCCACCTTGCGGGCCGCTTCCACCACCACCCGCGGATCCACCACCTTGAGGGTGGGGTTGGTCAGGGTTTCGAACAGTACCACCTTGGTGGCGGGGCGGATGTTGGCCAGCAGATCCTGATCGCTCTCGTAGGCGGTGACCTTGATGCCGGCGCGGCTGAAGGTCTGCTTGAGGAAGGCATCGGTACCGCCGTAGAGGGGGCCGATATAGGCAACTTCATCGCCGCTGTCGGCCAGGGCATACATGATGGCGCTCACCGCCGCCATGCCGCTCGCCACCACCAGCGCTTCGTCGGCCCCTTCCAGCGCCGCCAGCTTCTGCTCCAGTTCGGCGGTGGTGGGGTTGCCAAAGCGGCTGTAGATGAAGCCGGGGGCTTGACCTGCGAAGCGCTCCTTGCCCGCCTGGGCGTTGAAGTAGCTGAAGGTGCTGCTCTGGTAGAGCGGGGTGGTGAGGGCACCGGTCTGGGGATCGATCCGCTGGCCGCTGTGCACGCTCATGGTTTTGAATTTCATTGTATTGCTCCGTCATTGCCAGGCTGTGGCCCAACTGCTTGTGTCATCTGCTTGTGTCGTTTGAAGGGGGCGCCGCGGCGCCCCCCGTCTATTAGGTATGGCAGCGTCAGGCGAGTTGTGGCTCGCGCCGTTCGCGCTTTGTAGTTTGCCCGTTCGTCATCTGCGGGTTGGCCGACGGCGGGGCGACGCCATAGTGGCGGACCGCCACATCCGGGTGGGAGCGCAGCCTCCCTTTGAGTACGTTCTCCCCCACCTGATAAAAGAGCGGGTTGGTCGGGTCGCTCTCGGGCCCCAGCGCCTGGGCTGCCAGCGCGGGGGAGAGGCTGAGCAGCGGCACGGTGGCATCCAGCCGCGCCGCCATGAAGAAGGCGCAGGAGAGGCGCGAGACGCCGGGCGGCGGGCTTGCCACCCGGTGCAGGGTGGCCTTGAGGTAGCCGTTGGAGGCGAGCTCCAGCAGCTCGCCGATATTGACCACCAAGGCGCCCGGCAGGGGCGGCGCCGAGATCCAGCCATTCGCTGTCTCCACCTCGAGTCCGGAGTGATGATCCTGCATCACCAGGGTCAGGTAGCCGGGATCCTTGTGGGCACCCACCCCCTGACCGCTGCCACCCTCGGCTTGCCCCGGGTAGTGAATGAGTTTCATGTGCTGATAGGGGGCGCCGCGAATACTGTCGTCAAACACCCCGGCCGGTTGTTCCAGCACCTCGGCGAAGGCGGCCAGCAGGGTGAGGCTGATGGCGCTCAACTTCTCCTGCCACGCCAGCAGCTGCGCCTGCATGTCGGGCAGGGCGGCAGGCCACTGATTGGGGCCGATCAGCCGCTGCCAGGGTTCACGGATCTGCGCTGAAGGCAGGGCCTGCGCCTCGTTCATGATATCGAACTGCTCGCGCAGATCCGGCCGCGCCCGGGTGAGCTCGGCCCCCACCTGGTTGTAGCCGCGAAAGTGGGGGGAGTGCACCATCTGCACCGCCAGCTTCTCCTGCTGCGGCAGGGCGAAGAAGCGGGCCGCCAGCGCCAGGGTTTCCTGCTGCTCTTGCTCGCTCAGGCCATGGCCGACCAGATAGAAAAAGCCCACCTCGCGGGCCGCCCGGCCAAGGGTGGCCAGCATCTGGCGACGGGTCTCGGGGGCGCCATCGAGGGCGGCGAGATCGATGATCGGCAGTGGTGAATGTTCCATGTGCACCTCCTCACTGACCAGGGGCGGGATGTTACCCGCACACCTGACATGAAAACGACGACGCCCTGACCGATAAACCGGCCGCGTCCCTGTTGCCAGGGATGGCGCCATTTGGATTGAGGGAGATGCTACTGTTCGGAGTTATAAGACGGAAACAACAAATTATTCTTAGTTATATACAAAAATCGAAATAGAATTCGCCACCCATCCGGGTGGCTGCGGATTGAGCGGCGATAATGGCAATATACCGGCGCACTTGGCACCCATGTTGGCCTGACCCGACATGCACCGGCTTGTGTGCAATGTGAGCGCGACTTGAGCCAAAAAGAGGCGAGCATCGCTGGCAGCACAGAGATGCGCAAATACAGAGATGCAAAAAGGGAGGCTGATGCCTCCCTTTTTGTGACGGGCGCTGCGGCCCGGTATTGTGCCTGGCTCAGGTTCAGTAACCCAGGGTGAAACGCTGGCGCAGGTGGGCCGGTTTTTCCGCTTCGTTGAGCACGCCATCGGCCAGGTCGCCGACCGTGATCCCGGCCGGTTGTTCACCGCTGAACAGCACCTGATCGGCACCGAGCCGGTAGCCGCCACGCTTCTCGCCGGGTTCCAGGAACACGGGCGGGGAGACGAAACGCCAGTCGAGGGTGGTTTCACGGCGCAGGGCGGTGAGGCCGTCGCGGGCGGCCAGGGCCCCCTGTTTCCACTCGGCCGGGAATTCCGGGGTATCCACCAGTTGCACGCCAGGGGCAATTTCCAGACTGCCGGCGCCGCCGACCACCAGCAGCCAGCTGTTGGCCGCGACGGCGGCAGCCACGATGGCGCTGGCCCCCTTGAGGTACTGGTCGTAGATGTCCGGGGTGGTCCAGCCCGGGTTGTAGGCGCTGATCACCCGATCGTGCCCCTTGAGCACCTTGGCCAGCGCCTGGCTGTCCTGGGCATCCACCGCCACGGCGGTGACTTGCGGGTGAGCGGCGACCTTGTTCACGTCACGCACGATGGCGGTGACGTGATGGCCGCGGCTGACGGCTTCATTGAGGATGGCTGTACCGACAAAACCGCTGGCACCGATCAGGGCAATTTTCATGGGAGATTCTCCTTCACTGTTGGAATGAGGCTATCCTACGCCCCCGAATGTGATTTAATAATCCGTTGTAAATTGCATTCACTTATAAGCTGGATTTAATAATGGAACAGCTCAAGCGTTACGCCATCTTCGCCGCCGTGGTCGAGGCGGGCAGCATGACCGGCGCCGCCAAGGCCCTCGGCATGACACCCTCCGCCGTCAGTCAGCATATCAGCCAGCTGGAGAGCCTGCTCGGCCTCACCCTGCTGCACCGCTCCACCCGCCGCCTCAACCTGACCGAGGCGGGGGAGGTGGTGTGGCAGGGGTGCCAGTCTCTGCAGCAGACCCTCAACCAGACCGAGCTGCGCCTCTCGGAGGTGCGCGACAGCCTGCTGGGGGAGGTGCGGATCACCGCCCCGGTGGGGATGGCCGGCCAGCCGCTGGCACGGGCGCTCTCGCCGTTGCTGCAGGCCCACCCCGGCCTGTGCATCCAGATCATCGCCGACGACGAGAAGCGGGATCTCATTGCCGAGCGCATCGACGTGGCGCTGCGGGTCGGCACGCTCTCGGACTCCACCCTGGTGGCGCGCAAGCTGGGCCAGACCCGGATGCTGCTGTGCGCCTCGCCCGCCTATCTGGCGCGCAAGGGCACCCCGCGCAGCCCGGAGGCACTGCTGGATCATGACTGGCTGGCCGCCGACATGCTGAGCGGCGGCCTGACCTTCTTCGACGAGAAGGGGCAGGGGCACAGGGTCAAGCCCAAGCCGCGGGTGGTGTGCAACAACGTGCTGCCGCTGCGCCAGTTCACCCTGGCGGGGCAGGGGGTGTCGCTGCAGCCGGAGGGGGAGATTGCCGAAGATCTCGCCTCGGGTCGCCTGCTGGAATTGCTGCCGGGCTTTCGGGTGCCGCCCATGGAGATCCACGCCATCACCCCGCAGCGGGAGATCCCGGAGAAGGTGCGCCGGGTGATCGCCGCCCTGCGCAGCCACTTCGCCGAGCCGGTGGGGGCCGCGGCGACACGTCCGTAGTCCGGGCAAGGAAGAAGGCCGTTCCGGTTGGCCGGATCAAAAAAGAGGGCAGCCCGCGGGCTGCCCTCTGTCGATGTAATGCCGGTGAAAACAGGCCCGGCCTCACTTCATGTAGAGGCCGCCGTTGATGGCCAGGGTCTCGCCGGTGATATAGGCACCCGCCTCGCTGGCAAGAAACACCACGGCGGCGGCGATCTCTTCCGGCTTGGCCAGCCGGCGCATGGGGATGTCGGCCTTGATGCTGTCGAGGATGTCGGTGCGGATCGCCTCCACCATGGGGGTGGCGGTGTAGCCGGGGGCGATGGCGTTGACCGTCACCCCGAAGCGGGCTCCTTCCGCCGCCAGCGCCTTGGTGAAGCCCAGCATGCCCGCCTTGGCGGCCGAGTAGTTGACCTGGCCGAACTGCCCCTTCTGGCCGTTGACCGAGGAGATGTTGATGATGCGAGCATCGCGCTGCTCGCACATGGCGTCGAACAGCGGCTGGGTGACGTTGTAGAGGCTGCACAGGTTGGTGTGGATCACCTCGAACCACTGCTCCGGGGTCATCCGCTTGAAGGCCCCGTCCCGGGTGATGCCGGCATTGTTGACCAGCACGTCCACCCGCCCTTCATCCTGCAGCAGGCGGCCCAGGGCCTCGCGGCACATGGCGGTGTCTGCTACGTCCAGCGCCAGCAGCCGCACCTGATCCGGCCGAAAACCCTGCTCTGCATACCAGTCGTGCGCCGCCCCCCCGTTGGCGCTGGAGTGGGTGGCGATGATGCGATACCCCTGGGCCAGCAAGGCGGTGGTGATGGCGGATCCGATGCCGCCACGGGCTCCGGTGATCAAGGCAACTTTCTTCATCTAGGCTCTCCCTGCATAAAAGATTCGAACGAGGACTTTATGGGCTTTTTGAGGTAATTGATATATTTGTTTTCAAACAATCTGACAGGGAAACGCGTCACTTTTGTGACAGCCTGCCAAGCTGGCTTGACGGACCAGCACTCGAGCCACCTGGCAAGAGGGCGGACGTGACCATATCGCCAGCCCTTGCCGCCAAGGTGGCGGCCATGTTTAATGGGGCCCTTGCGCGCAGCGCCTTGCCGATAGCCAGATCCGATCTCGTCATGACCATCTTGTCCACCATCCCTGACGCCGTGCCTCAGCCGCACAGCCAGCTGACCCGCATCGAGCGGGTGCTCGACTACATCCATGCCAACCTGGATCAGCCGCTGGCGCTGGCCGAGCTGGCGGAGCAGAGCTGCTGGTCGCGCTGGCAGTTGCAGCGGGTGTTCCTCCATGAGACGGGGCTGACGGTGGCCCACTATGTGCGCGAGCTCAAGCTGAGCCAGGCGGCAGAGGCGCTGCTTTCTGGTCGCCAACGGGTGCTGGATCTGGCGCTCTGTTACGGTTTCGGCTCCGAGGTGAGTTTCAGCCGCGCCTTCAAGCAGCAGTTCGGTTGCTCGCCGCTGGCCTATCGCAAGCGGGGCCTGCGGCTGGGACTGCGTACCCCTCTGGTGCGGGCTACCCTGCCGCAGCCCATGCCTGCCAGGCTGGTACAGGTGCGGATCGAGAGCCAGTCGGGCTTTATCCTGCACGGGGTGAAGGGGCTGATCCACGGGCTGTTTGCCGCTGCCCCCGACTTTCAGCAGACGGTGCCCGCTATCTGGCGCGCCCTGCGCGCGGCGGGTGGTTTGCCACCCGGGCAGGAGCGGGTGGGGGTGGTGGATGTTTCTGGTGCCGGCGAGTCGCTCCCCTACTGGGCGGGTAGCGTGATGGAGGAGGGGGGCAGCCTGCCAGACGGTCTGGCACGCCTCCCGGTGCCGGCCCAGACCTACGCGGTGCTGAGTCACGTGGGCCCCGTCAGTCAGCTGGGGCAGACCCTCAACTGGTTCATCCTGCACTGGTTGCCGAGCTCCGGTTATCGCGGGGTGGACGGCTTCGAGCTGGAGCGTTACGCCCCCGATTTTGACGGCAACCAGCCGGATGCCCGCATGGAGTACTGGCTGCCCGTCGTCCCTCTCTGACAGGGCTATTCCCTTGCCCGGCGGATGCCGGGTGCTGCTATCCCTCTTTCCCTTTTTAGTGCGCCAGGCTTTGCTATCCATTCGACATCGCCTGCGTGTCTGCCGTCAGTTGAGGTTGCCGGATGGGGCCAGAGTGGCCGCATTTTCTCCCTCTTTCGCGCCAACATGCCCCAAATTGTTAATTCAAGGGCAAAATGACCCAATAAAATGCAAATGAGATTTGTTACTATTCACTCATTGCATTCGAGGATCAGATGTACGCCACTCACCCCCCTTTGACCCTGGTCGCCGCGACCCTCTCCGCTCTGTTGGCTGGCCCTGTGCAGGCAGCCGCTGCCGAGCGCCCGACACAGACCCGGGCAGACGAGACCCTGACCGTGCTCGGCGAGACCTATCGCAACACCGCGACCAAGACCCGGCTCGACCCCCTGGAGACGCCCCAGGCCATCTCGGTGGTGGAGGGTGACACCCTGGAGCAGCGCGGCGTCAGCTCGGTGAGCGAGGCGCTACGCTACGTGCCCGGCGTCAACACCGAGCTGCGGGGCGGGGCGGTCAACCGGCTGGATCTGTTTAACATCCGCGGCTTTGACAACTACCAGAACTTTTACGACGGTCTGCTGCTGCAGTACAACGACTGGAACCTGCAGCCCCAGATCGATCCGGTGGCCATCGAGCAGCTGGAGGTGTTCAAGGGGCCCACCTCCGTGCTTTACGGCAGCATGCCCCCCGGCGGCATGGTGAACCTCATCGCCAAGCGCCCCCAGCGGGAAGCTAGGCACAGCGTCAGCGTGGCGAGCGGGACGGGCACCTTCAAGGAGCTGACCCTCGACAGCACCGGCGCCCTCAACGATCAGTTTGCCTATCGGCTGGTGGGGCTGGCTCGCCAGAAAGACGGCCAGGCGGTGACCTCAGAGGAGGAGCGCTACGTGCTGGCGCCCTCTCTCGACTGGCAGTTGAGTGACCGCACCCTGCTGAACCTCAACCTCTATTACCAGAAAGACCCGCAAGCCGGCATCTACACCACTGTGCCGGCCAGCGGCTCGGTCAAATCCAACCCGCTGGGCCAGCTGGGCAGCGATACCTTCCTTGGCGATGAACACTGGAACCACTACAGCCGGGAGGTGACCCTGCTCGGCTACAAGCTGAGCCACGACTTCAACGCCAACTGGCAACTGCTGCAAAACGCCCGCTACATGGATGCCTCGGCCAACCAGCAGAACACCTACAACGCGGCGCTGGCGGCCGACCACCGCACCCTGGCCCGCAACGCCTACCTGACCGATGAAGAGTCTCGCGGCTTTGTCATCGACAACCAGCTGGCGGGCCAGGTGCAGACCGGCAAGGCCCAGCACAACCTGCTGCTGGGGGTGGATTACCAGTATCTGGATGCGCGCATTCTCTACCGGGATACCCTCGACTACTCTGCCCCCGCCATCGACATCTTCAACCCGAACCATCAGCAGATTGTGCCGGCAGACCTGGTCTTCAACTATCAGGACAACCGAACCATCCGCCAGTATCAGAGCGGCCTCTACCTGCAGGATCAGGTGCGCTTCGATCGGCTGGTAGCCATCGGCGGCGCCCGCTACGACCGCTACCGGATGGACACCGACAGCCGGACCCTCTATCAGGGGGCGGCGAGCAACAGCCTGGCCCAGATTGATCAGGACAACCTCTCGCTGCGCCTCGGCGCCCTCTACGAGTTGGATCACGGCCTCTCGCCCTATGTGAGTTATGCCGAGAGTTTCGAGCCGGTGGCGGGGGCGGACAAGCAAGGCCAGGCGTTCAAACCGGCCACCGGCCGGCAGTGGGAGGGGGGGCTCAAGTTCCTCTCCGAAGACATGAGCAAGACCGCCACTCTCTCGGCGTTCCACATCACCAAGCAAAATGCCCTGGTGACGGATCCGGACAACGTCTACGGGCCCAAGTTGCAGACCGGCGAGATGGTCTCCAAGGGGGTCGAGCTGGAGGGGCGACTCGATCTCACCAGCCGCTGGGATCTGGCGCTGAGCTATACCCGTCAGGAGATGGAGATCACCCGCGACACCACCAGCCTGCAGGGCAAGACCCCGGTCTGGGTACCCAAGCAAATGGCTTCGCTGTGGAGCAACTACCTGCCGGCCGGCCCGCTGGCAGGGGCGCGCCTGGGGGCTGGCTTGCGCTACGTGGGGGAGGCCCAGCTGGATGCCGCCAACACCGATACGGTGCCGGATTACCTGCTGATGGACATGGCCGCCTCCTACGATCTGGCCCGGCTCAGCCAGCGCCTGCAAGGGGTGGCGGTGTCACTCAGCGCCAGCAACCTGTTCAACAAGACCTACTACTCCTGCTACGACCAGAACAACTGCTGGTTCGGCGCAGAGCGCAGCGTGGAGGCGCGACTCAAATACGTATTCTGACCCTGCGTCCCGGGCCGCGCCCGGGACTCTCTCACCCCATGACAGGCGCCGGCCGTCGTGCCCGCAGCCCGGGGACGCGGCGCGAGCCGGATCTGCAGGCACTGGCGGATCACGGCGCCCTGTTCGCGGCCGCCGCCGGGCTTATCCCATCCCTCAAGGGGAGGCTGGTGGCGACCGGTTCGGCCGCGGCGCTGTTGATGGCGACCAAGCAGGCCACGCCGGCCGAGGTGGCTGCCGCATTGCACGAGTATTGGCGGCTGGCCCATCCGGAGGCGGGTCCCGCCTACTGGCTCACCCGCAGCTGGGGCATGCTCTGCTGGCAGTCCATCTATCTGGCCATGGTGGCCGTCTATCGGCTGCGGGCCGTGCCGGCGCTGGAGAGGCTGGGGCAGGGCTATCAGGATGGGCTGGTATCGGGTTTTACTTTGCCGGCCGAACCCATGATCAAGGGGAAGCAGGAGGTGTTGATCAAGGCGGCGGGCGAGCGGCTGCAGGCCCATTGGCAGGCGCTGTTCGCACAGCTCGGGCAGGTGCAGCGACTGCGGCCCGGTTTCGTGCGACCGCTCTTGGCGGACGATCTGCTGGCGGCGCTGGTGCGGGTGCCCGCGTTCTTTGACGAGATAAGCCCCGCCGAGGTGGCGGCCCATGCGCCGCACTGGCTTGCCGCCTGCGGCCTGCCGGCCGAGCATCTGGCGGGCTGGCAGCCGGCGGCCGGCTTGGTCGGTTATGTGCGCCAGCGCTGCTGCCTGCACTACAAGCGCCGCGATGGCGAGCTGTGTGCCAACTGCCCGCGGCGGCAGGGGGCGGCGAGCTGTGAAGAGGGTGTTTGAATAAGAAGCCCCGCGTGATGACAAGCCGCCCACAGGCGGCTTTTTACTGCGCCTCGCCGTATGGATGACTGCGCTTTTACGTCGCCTATCTTGATACGAATGAGCTCGAACAGGATCTGCCGTCTGAAGCTACAGCTGATCCTGGTCGGCGCCGCGTCCCTTCTCTTGCAAGTTACTGCGCTTTTACGTCGCCCATCTTGCTGCGAATGCGCTCGAACAGGCTCTGCCGTTTGCAGGTTCAGATGATCCTGGTCGGCGTAGCGCCCTTCTCTTGCAAGTTACTGCGTTTTTACATCGCCCATCTTGGTGCAAATACGTTCAAACAGGCTCTGCAGGCAGGCTTGATCCCGGTCGGCGGCGCGCACCGCGCCATACATGTGGCGGCGCACCCCCTCGGCGAGCGGGCGCGCCTCGAGCAGCCCCTGGCGGACAAACTCCTCGCAGGCCCAGCGCGGCAGGGCGGCGACGCCAAGGCCGGCGGCGGCCATCTGCAGCATCACTGAGGTGTTGTCCACCGGCTTGCAGCGGGCGGGCTCGATGCCGGCCGGCTGCAGGAAGCGGCTGAACACGTCCATCCGTGCACGCTCCACCGGGTAGACCAGCAGCACCTCGGGGCGCAGATCCTCAGGCTTGATGGTTTGCTGGCCACAGAGGGGGTGGTCCGGCGCCATCACCAGCACCAGCTCGAAGGCGAACAGCGGCTCGAAGTGGAGATCGCCGCGCGCCTGCACGTCCGAGGTGAGCAGCAGGTCGAGCTGGCCGCCAAGCAGGGCGCTGATGGCATCAAAGCCCGGCACCGACTCCACTTCCAGATCCACCCCCGGCCACTGGCGGCGAAAATCGGGCAACAGCGGCAGCAGCCACTGGATGCAGCTGTGGCAATCGAGCGCCAGGTGAAGGCGACCGGCGTCGCCGCTGTGCAGGGCCTGCAGCTGTTTCTCGGTCTGCGCCAGCGCCGGCAGCACCTGGCGGGCCAGCCCCAGCAGCTGGTTGCCGGCCGCGGTCAGCACCAGCGGCCGGCTCTTGCGCAGATAGAGCTCCAGATTGAGGCGGGTCTCCAGCTCCTTGAGCTGGTGGGAGAGGGCGGACTGGGTGAGGTTGAGGGTCAGCGCCGCCCCGGCCAGCGAGCCCTGCTCGGCCAGCGCGCTCACCGTTTTCAGGTGCTTGATGTCGATCCCCGGGTTGTTTGACACCGCCATGGTATCCCTCCTTGTTGTGCCTGGGCGGCGGCTTGTTGCCCGCCTTGAGAATTTCTTGAGAGCCAGTTGAAAAGGATTCAATAGCCAACGTCACCTTATCTTGTCATTTTGGATGTGTAAACATCTGGATGGCTAAATCATCCAGTTCACCATCAGATGAATGAGCATAAGGAATGGAACCTATGACCTGCGCACACACCCTGGGCTTTCCCCGTATCGGCGCCAAGCGCGAGCTGAAATTTGCCCTCGAATCCTACTGGCGCGGCGAGACCAGCCAGGCCGAACTCATCGCCACCGGCAAGAGCCTGCGTGAGCGTCACTGGCAGGCCCAGCAGCAGGCTGGTGTGACCCTGCTGCCGGTGGGTGACTTCGCCTGGTACGATCAGGTGCTTGGCACCAGCCTGCTGGTGGATGCCATCCCCGCCCGCCACCGTCATGGCGACACCGACCTCGATACCCTGTTCCGGGTCGCCCGTGGCCGTGCGCCGAGCGGCCCGGCCGCCGCCGCCGCCGAGATGACCAAGTGGTTCAACACCAACTATCACTACCTGGTGCCCGAGTTCAGCCGCGACCAGCGTTTCAAACTGGGCTGGAGCCAGCTGTTTGACGAAGTGGAAGAGGCCAAGGCGCTGGGGCTGCCGATCAAGGCGGTGCTGCTGGGCCCCGTCTCCTACCTCTGGCTTGGCAAGGAGAAAGAGAGCGGCTTCTCCCGTCTCGAGCTGCTCGACCGCCTGCTCATCGTCTACCAGGAGATCCTGGCAAAACTGGCCGCCCAGGGGGTGGAGTGGGTGCAGATCGACGAGCCGGCGCTGGCGCTGGACCTGCCGGACGAGTGGCGCCTCGCCTACCTCAACGCCTATGAGCGTCTGGCCGGTCCCTGCAAACTGCTGCTCACCACCTACTTCGGTTCGGTGGCTCATCAGCGCGACATCATCACTAGCCTGAAGGTGGATGGCCTGCACCTGGACCTGGTGGCGGCCCCCGAGCAGCTGGAGACCCTGGTCCCGCACCTGCCGGCCCAGTGGGTCATCTCGGCCGGGGTCATCAACGGTCGCAACGTCTGGCGTGCCAATCTGGCCAAGCTGGTACCGACCCTGAAAGCACTGAAAGCCAAGCTTGGCGAGCGGCTCTGGGTCGGTTCTTCCTGCTCCTTGCTGCACAGCCCGGTGGACTTGACCCTGGAGCACGAGCTGGATCCCCAGACCCGCAGCTGGTTCGCCTTTGCCCTGCAAAAATGCTACGAGCTGGGGCTGCTGGCCGACCATCTCAATGGCGGGGAGCTGGACAAGATCACTGCCTACAGCCAGCCCATCGTGGATCGGGAGTCTGACAGCCGGGTGCACAAGAAGGCGGTGCAGTCACGCCTCGCCAGCCTCACCAACAGCGATTTCGAACGCCACAGCGCCTATCCGGTGCGGGCCGAGGCACAGCGCGCGGATCTCAAGTTGCCGCTGCTGCCGACCACCACTATCGGCTCCTTCCCGCAGACCTCGGAAATTCGGGTGCTGCGCCAGGATTGGCGAGCCGGTCGCATCGACGATGGCGCCTACGAGGCGGGCATTCAGGCCCAGATCAAGGATGCCATCGAGCGTCAGGAGGCCATCGGGCTGGATGTGTTGGTGCACGGCGAAGCCGAGCGCAACGACATGGTGGAGTATTTCGGTGAGCTGCTGGATGGCTTTGCCATCACCCGCTTCGGCTGGGTACAGAGCTATGGCTCCCGCTGCGTCAAGCCGCCGGTGATCACCCGCGACATCGACCGGCCGACCCCCATGACCCTGGCGTGGACGAAGTTTGCCCAGAGCCTGACCGACAAGCCGGTCAAGGGTATGCTGACTGGCCCTGTGACCATCCTCTGCTGGTCCTTCCCGCGGGAAGATGTGAGCCGCGAACAGTCCGCCCTGCAAATTGGCCTGGCCATTCGCGACGAGGTGGCAGACCTGGAAGCCGCCGGCATCAAGATCATCCAGATCGACGAACCGGCGATCCGTGAAGGGCTGCCGCTGCGCAAGCAGGATCACCAGGCCTACCTCGACTGGGCGGTGCGCGCCTTCCGCCTGAGCGCAAGCCCGGTAGTGGACAGCACCCAGATCCACACCCACATGTGCTACAGCGACTTCAACCTCATTATCGAGGCGGTGGCGGCGCTCGATGCGGACGTGATCACCATCGAGACCAGCCGTAGCCAGATGCAGCTGCTGGGTGCGTTCGAGCGCTTCAACTACCCCAACGAAATCGGCCCGGGCGTCTATGACATCCACTCGCCGAACGTGCCGAGCCAGGGCTGGATTGAGGATCTGATCCGCAAGGCCGCCAAGCAGATCCCGGCAGAGCGGCTGTGGGTCAACCCGGATTGCGGCCTCAAGACCCGCGGCTGGGAAGAGACCGAGGCCGCCCTCAAGGTGATGGTCGATGCCACCAAGGCGCTGCGTGCCGAGCTGGCCTGAAGAACATCTGCAAACAACAAGAGAGTACGGGCATAACGAACGAGGGGAGGCGCAAGCCTTCCCTCTCTCTTTTTATGCCGGATCAGCCGTTGATGTTGGCCTGGGGGAGGGGCTGTAGCAATGACGGCGCGGGCAGGCCGGGTGGCACGTCGGTCCCCGAACACTGGACGCCCCCCCCCATAACCCCCGCCATGTTCCCCCTGTTTTGCAAGGCTGGATCCTAGGCCAGCAAGCGTGGCTGCTTGACGATATCACCCAGCCTGCGCCGGCGAGGCCTCGCCCATTTTTGCATTCGATGCGCTTGCGCTAGGCTCAGGGCAGGGTGATGACGGCGGGGCTGACATGATGAAAGCGGGTCTCTGGTTTTGGTGTTTATGGGGGCTGCTGTTGGCGGCATCTCCCCAGGCGGTTGCCGTCTCTTCGCTCAACATGGTCTATTTCGATGATTTTGCCCCCTACTCATGGCGTGACGAGGAGGGCAAGATGCGCGGCCTCATGGTGGATGTGATGGACAGGGTCGGGCTCGAGCTTGGGGTTCAGGTGCATCATGAGGGATATCCCTGGTTGCGGGCGCAGAAACTGGTTCGTGCCGGTCAAGCCGACGGCTTCGTCACCGTGCCGACCCGGGAGCGGCGAGTCTATACCCGGGTGGTCGAGGCCCCGGTGGCCTTCTCACCCTTGACCCTGTTCACGCAAACCGGCCATCCGGCCCTGGCCCGTCTCAACCAGGCCCGCGCCTTGAGCGATCTCAAGGCGTTCACCATTCTCGACTATATCGGCAATGGCTGGGGCAAGGAGAATCTGGTCGGTTTCAAGGTGCATCTCACCAGCAATGTGGACAATGTCTTCAAGTTGCTGGCGGCCGGTCGGGGGGATCTGATGATCACGGATCCTCTGGTGGCGCGCTTCAAGCTGGCTCAACTGGGATTGGCTGGGACGATCACGGAAGTCCCCCTACAACTGGAGCTGACGCCGCTCCACCTCTGTATTGCCAACTCATCCCCCTTCGCCGCCAGGGTGGACGAGTTGACTCGCATCTTGGCGCGATTGCGGCAAAGTGGTGAGCTGGCCAGGATGGAGGCTCGCTATCGTTGAAGCTGATGATGAGAAGAGGAGTGGACCGGCAGGACGAGCTGAATCGCCCTGCCGGTGTGGGCGCTGGCTGGATCAGCCCGCAGCAGGGAGCGGCAAGGGCGCACCTGGCAAGCAAGGGGCCGGAGTTGGCGCAGGTAACCTCTCCTGATTGAGCGGGGGGCGTGCCATGACCCCGGCCAGCCAGTGATGATCGAGGGGGATGGCATTGCGATCGCCGATCACCAGATTGAGGTGCTGGGCACCGAGGCAGCCGTAGCGGGCGGGATCGGTCTGGGTAAAGAGGCCGAGGCAGGGCACGCCGCTGGCGGCGGCCAGGTGCAATGGCCCGGTGTCACCGCTGACGAAGAGGGAGAGGCCGCCGGCAAAGCGGGCCAGCTCGCTCAGGCTGCTGAGGGCAACCTGCACGTCGCCGAGCTGGGGCTGGGGATCGGCGGGATCCTCGAGCTGGATCAGCAGGGCGGCGGGATAGTGGCGGCGCAGATCCCCGAGCAGCCGCTGCCACTGGGGCAGGGAGAGCCCCTTGCCCTTGCGGGCGCCGGTGAAAAAGCCGATGAGCGGCCGCTCCGGGTAGTCCTGCCTGAGTGCCAGCAGCCGCGGGCTGGCGCTGTGCAGCAAGCTGCCGAGCTCAATCTGATCGGCGAGATGACCGTGCATGCCGAGCAGTTGCAGCGGCTGGTGGGCGTAGTGGCAGTGATCGTTGGGAGTGAGGGGCTGGGGGAACAGGGCATCCCCCTTGGCATCGTCAAAGCCCAGCTTCTCGCGGGCCTTTACCCAGCCGGCGATGAGGTGATCGGTGCTGGAGGCAAAGGGCACATAGACCCGATCGTAATGCTGACGGCGCAGTCGCCACAGCACCGACAGGGAGGCCAGCAGCCGCTTGCCCTGCAATCTGACCGGGTGAATGCGCTGCAGTTGCAGATCGGCCAGGAAGGGGAGCAGCTGGCCGCCGATGCACACCAGCTCTATCTCGGCATGGGGGTGGGCACTGCGTACCTTTTGCAAGAAGGGCAGCAGAAACAGGTTGTTGCCGATGCGGCAGGTGCTGCGAATGACCAGGATCCGCTGGGGAGGCTGGCTGCCGGCCGGCAGTCGGCCTTGACGCGCGAGCCAGGCGAGGGCGGCCCGCTCCAGCCCGGCGGTCCAGCAGCGGCGCTGACTGTCGAAGCGGCGCAGGGCATCTCTGATAGTGCTCATAAGTAGTGGCTCCGTGCATGAATATGGCCTCAAGGTGACACGACATTTCTTAAGCCGAGGTTAAGAAAAGAGAAAAATGAGGGGGGGGCGCCATTTTTTGTAAGAATTTGTTGCTGAGTCACAGTTTCAGAGTGCTCGGATGGAACAGGGGTGTTTCCGTATGATTCCTGTTTTTCTGGGGCGGGATGGCTGAGCGGAGTAGATCGCATCTCCTGGTGGCATTTGGCGGCGGTATGTCGTTAAAATCGCGCATTTGAAATGAATGTTATCCTCGCAGGAGCCCCATGCAGTTCAGGGATTTCTTTCCGGTATCCACCAATACCAGTCTCAAAGAGAGTTGTTACGGCGCCCTTGGCGCCTTCGTCGGGCTGTTGGGCACCGCCCTCTTGTGCCGCTGGGGGCTGGGGCTTGAGGCCCATTGGCTGATCGCCCCCATGGGGGCCTCCGCTGTGCTGCTGTTTGCGGCGCCAGCCAGCCCGTTGGCCCAGCCCTGGTCCATCCTGGTGGGCAACGGGGTCTCGGCGCTGATGGGGGTGCTGAGTGCCAGCCTGGTGGCGGATCCGGCGCAGGCCGCCGCCCTCGCCGTGATGCTGGCCATCGCCGCCATGTTTCTCACCCGCAGCCTGCATCCCCCCGGCGGCGCCGTGGCCCTGACCGCGGTCATCGGCGGCGAGGGGATCCGCCAGCTCGGGGGCGGTTATGTGTTGCTGCCGGTGTTGCTCAATTCGCTGTTGTTGCTGCTACTGGCGCTCTGCTACAACCGGCTGCTGGGGCGGCGTTATCCCAACAGCGGTCAGGCCCGACCCAACCGCCATCAGACCGCCGATCCCCAGCCGAGCGAGCGGGTGGCGACCCAGGCGGCGGACATCGATTTTGCGCTGGAGAAGCACGGCGAGCTGCTCGACATCAGCCGTCAGGATCTGCAAGCGCTGCTGCAGGAGGCCCAGCTGCACGCCCTGCGGGCCAGGGTGGGCACGGTGCGGGTGCAGGAGGTGATGTCGCGGGATCTGATCCTGATAGCGGCGCAGCAGCCGGCCATGGCGGCCTGGCAACTGCTCTCCCACCATCAGGTCAAGGCGCTGCCGGTGGTGGACGAGGCCGGTCGGCTGACCGGCATCATCACCCTGCACGACCTGATGATCGACCGGGCACTACAACAGCCGCGGGGCGCCGCGGATCTGGCTGAGCTGCGGGTCGCAGACCTGATGACCCGCAACGTGTCGACCGCCCGCCACGATCAGCCGCTCTACGATCTGGTGGGTGCCTTCTCTGATGGCGGCCTGCACCACATGCCGGTGGTGGATGGCGAGCAGCTGGTGGGGATCCTGACCCAGTCAGACATGGTCGCTGCGCTGTTCAACCTGGCGCTGCACCCGGCGCAGGGTGAAACCGGTGCACCGGTCAGTACATAAGAAAGGCCCCTCGCGGGGCCTTTTTGTTGTCTGTGCCTTGGCACTGCATGGCTGAACAAACCGAACAAGGTCAAAACAAGAGGGAGTGCCAGGCACTCCCTCGTTGGGATAAGAGAGACGGAGGACAAGGCTCAGCCGTAGCGGGCCAGGGTGAGCCCTTCGTCGCTGATGGCGGTGTCGCTGCCGCTGATGAGATCGCACAGCAGCTGACCCGAGCCCGCCGCCATGGTCCAGCCCAGGGTGCCATGGCCGGTGTTGAGCCAGAGGCCGGGGATGGGGCTCGGACCCACCAGCGGGGTGCCGTCCGGCGTCATGGGACGTAGCCCGGTCCAGAAGTCGGCGCGGCTGATGTCGCCCCCCTCGGGGAAGAGATCACCGACCACCATGGCCAGGGTGTCGTGCCGTTTCGGGTTGAGGGCCAGGTTGTAGCCCGACAGCTCCGCCATGCCGCCGACCCGGATCCGCTCATCGAAACGGGTGATGGCTACCTTGTAGGTTTCGTCCAGTACGGTGCTGCGCGGCGCGGCCTCGGCGTTGATCATCGGCAGGGTGAGGGAGTAGCCCTTGACCGGGTAGACCGGCAGATCGAGCCCGAGCGGGCGCAGGAAGCCGGTGGCATAACTGCCGAGGGCACAGACGATGGCATCGGCCTTGAAGCGCTGCTCGCCGGCCCGCACCGCCACGGCGCGTCCCTGTGCCAGCTCGATCTCGTCGATAGCGCAGTTGAACACGAATTTGACCCCCAGTCGCTGCGCTTCCGCAGCCATTGCCTTGGTGAAGCGGAAGCAGTCGCCGGTCTCGTCCCCCGGCAGGCGCAGACCGCCCACTATCTTGCCGCGTACCCGGGCCAGCGCCGGCTCTGCCCCTTCACACCCAGCGGCATCGAGGGACTGATAGGGCACGCCGTACTCTTCCAGCACCTCGATGTCGCGTTTGCTGGCATCGAGCTGGGCCTGACTGCGGAACAGCTGCAGGGTGCCGAGCTGGCGCCCCTCGTAGTCCAGCGCCAGCTCGTCGCGCAGCAGCTTCATGCAGTCGCGGCTGTATTCGGCCAGCCGCACCATGCGCCCCTTGTTGACCGCATAGGCTGCCGGGGTGCAGTTGGCAAACATCTTCAGCATCCAGCGCAGCTGGAAGGGATCCGAGGTCGGCCGCACCGTGAAGGGGGCATGTTTTTGCAGCAGCCACTTGGCGGCCTTGAGGGGAATGCCGGGGGCCGCCCAGGGGGCCGCGTAACCGGGGGAGATCTGGCCGGCATTGGCGTGGCTGGTTTCAAGGGCCACCCCGTCACGCCGCTCCAGCAGGGTCACCTTGTGACCCGCCTTGGCCAGATACCAGGCGCTGGTCACGCCGACCACGCCACCACCGAGTACCACTATGTCCATCTTGTCTCTCCTTGACTGGGGCCCTCACATTAATCAGCCGCCACAGGATATTCAACTGGTGTAGATATAATTGGGATATATATCTATTTACAATTATTTAACTGGTTTTCAATGTTGAAATTTGTGGACTTGCTGGCATTAGATGTGGCAGTCAGAGCTGCTCCAGCTGGATCAGGTACTGCTCCGCCGTCGCCAGGATGGCGTGCTGCTGTTCGGCGGCCTGGCCATCCCAGTTGGCATAGGGCAGGGCGAGGCGAGGATTGCTGCCAAGTTTGTCCCGGTTGCGCCATAAAAAATGCCAGTAGAGGCTGTTGAAGGGGCAACTCCCGTCGCCGCTGCGGGCCTTCACCTGATAGTGGCACCCCTTGCAGTAGTGGCCCATCCGCTCGAGATAGGCGCCGCTGCTGGCGTAGGGCTTGCTGCCCATCAGGCCGCCATCGGCAAACTGGCTCATGCCGCGGGTGTTGGGCAGCTCGACCCACTCGATGGCATCCACATAGATACCGAGATACCAGGCATCCACCTCGTCAGGATGGATCCCCGCCAGTAGGGCAAAGTTGCCGGTCACCATCAGCCGCTGGATATGGTGGGCGTAGGCGTGATCCAGAGACTGGCGAATGGCGTGACGCACGCAGGCCATGTTTGTTTCGCCGCTCCAGAAAAAACCGGGCAGCGGCCGCTCGGCCCCGAGAAAATTGGTGCGCTGATAGTCGGGCATCTTCTCCCAGTAGAGGGCGCGCACGAACTCGCGCCAGCCGAGGATCTGGCGAATAAAGCCCTCCACTTGCGCTAGGGTGATGGTGGCCTGATTGGCCTGCCAGTGGGCTTCGGCTGCGCGGATCACCTCAAGCGGGTGGAGCATCTTGCTGTTGAGGGAAAACGACAGGCGGCTATGAAACAGGCTCCAGCTCCGCTCGCTCAGGGCATCCTGATAGCGGCCAAAGTGGGGCAGGCAGTGGGCCAGAAAATGGGCCAGCAGCTCGCGGCTCTGACGCCGGGTGATGGGCCACGGCAGTTTGCTGGCATCCGCCTTACCGATGGTGCTGACCCCGTGGCGGGTCAGCATGGCGTCAATCTCGCTCACCTGGTTGGCAAAGGTGAGGGGCGCCGGGATGGGCTGGCTCGCCGGCAGTTTGGCGCGGTTCTCGTCATCAAAGTTCCAGCGCCCACCAAGGGGCTGGCCGCGCTCATCGAGCAACACCCTGTATTGCTTGCGCAGGGCGCGGTAGAAGAACTCCATCCGGCTGTGGGGATAGCGCTGCCAGCCATCGCGGGGGGTGAGAAAATGTTCGCTCTCCACCTCAGTGGCAGGGATGGCGAGGCCCGCCGCCCAGCTTTTCAACTGGCTGGCGAGGCGCCACTCGTCCGGGCTCTGCCAGGCGAAGCTGTCGGCCTGATGCGCTTCGAGCTGGGCCTCCAGCAAGCTGGGCAAGTCGGGCCAGCGGGCGCTCTCATCGAGGGTCAGGTAACAGACGTGATGGCCCGCCTTGCCGAGGGCCGCCGCGAAGGCGCGCATGGCGGCAAAGAAGGCCAGCACCTTCTGGCGGTGGTGGCGGCAGTAGTCGGTCTCCTGGCGCAGCTCCGCCATCAGGTAGCAGACCGCCGGATCCGGCGTGCGAAACCAGCTGTGAGCGGCGTTGAGCTGATCGCCGAGCACAAGGCGTAGCTCCATCAGGCTGGTTCCCCATTATGTTGACGGTTGTTGTGGCGAGCGTAGCGACAGCGCTCGCTGCAGTAGCGCACAGCCTCCCAGCTGCGCGCCCACTTGTGCCGCCAGCTAAAGGGGCGCTGGCAGACGGGGCAGATCTTCTCGGGCAGATGGGCTTTGCGATGCATGGGACTTCCGATGGTTGGCAAGGGGCGGCGTGAACAGGGTCAAGTCACCGGGATAACAGCTTAACGAAGCTGGGTGCTGGGGGGATCACTGTCGCCTGTATCGAGTCAGCTGAATGGGCGCTTTGTGAGCAGACGCACAACCCGTCGATACTCGGATTGTTTGCATGGCAACCAGTTGTTAACTTGGCGAGGCTGCCTGCTGGCAGCACCCATCAATGGATCTTATTGGCCACCGACTGGTTACAACCGACATGGAGGGGAGTGATGCCAATCGTGACAGCTACGCCCCGGGCAGCCTGCCTGCTCGCCCACTGGTACACCCGGGATCCCATTCTGACCCTCGACTTTCCTCACCGCTGATTGGCGGCACCCGCCGTTTGAATTTGTCAGCCGGACGACCCTGATCGCCCCGGCCTCTTTGCCAATTCCAATTTCAAACACACTGGCCTTGCGCCGGTGAGGAGTCTTATATGCGTCGTATACCCGAGCCGTTTCGTATCAAGATGGTCGAGCCCATCAAACAGACCACTGGCGCCGAGCGCCGCACCGCCCTCGAGGCCGCTGGCTGGAACCCCTTCCTGCTGCTGGCCGAGGATGTCTATATCGATCTGCTGACCGACAGCGGCACAGGTGCCATGTCCGACCGTCAGTGGGCCGGCATCATGATGGGGGACGAGGCCTATGCGGGCAGCCGCAACTTCGTCGAGCTGGAGCGCACGGTGCGCGAGATCTTTGGCTACCAGCATGTGATGCCCACCCACCAGGGGCGCGGGGCCGAGCAGATCCTCTTCCCCGAGCTGGTCAAGCGCTGCCAGGGCAAGGCGCCGGTCTTCATCTCCAACTACCACTTCGACACCACCAAGGCCCACGTGGAGTTGGCCGGCGCGCGGGCCATCAACCTGCTCACCCCGAAAGCTCTCGACACCACGGCCCCTTACCCCTGGAAGGGGGATTTTGATCTCCCTCGCCTGAGTGACACCATCGACACCCTGGGGGCCGCCAACGTGGCCGGCATCATCATCACGGTGACCTGCAACAGCGCAGGCGGCCAGCCGGTCTCCATGGCCAATATGGAGGCGGTCTCCGAGTTGGCCCATCGCCACCATATCCCGGTGGTGATCGATGCCGCCCGCTTTGCCGAGAACGCCTGGTTTATCAAGGCGCGGGACCCGGCCTATGCCAAGTGCAGCATCAAGGAGATAGTGCGCCAGATGTTTGCGCTGGGGGACATCTTCACCATGTCGGCCAAGAAGGACGGGTTGGTCAATATCGGCGGGCTCTGCTGTTTCAAAGAAGATCTCGAGCTGTTTCGCGCGGTGCAGGTGCGCTGCGTGGCGATGGAGGGGTTTGTCACCTATGGCGGCCTTGCCGGGCGGGACATGGCGGCGCTCGCCATCGGCCTGCGCGAGGGGATGGATGAGGAGTATCTGACCTATCGCATCAGTCAGGTGGCTTATCTGGGCGAACGACTGGCCGAGGCAGGCATCCCCATCCAGACTCCCACCGGCGGTCATGCGGTGTTTGTGGACGCCAAGAAGCTGCTGCCCCATATTCCGGCCGGGCAGTTCCCGGCCCATGCGCTCGCCTGCGAGCTCTATCTGGAAGGGGGTGTGCGCGGGGTGGAGATAGGCTCCCTGCTGCTGGGGCGCGATCCCGTCACCGGCAAGCAGGAGGCGGCGGACTTTGAGCTGTTGCGGCTCACCATTCCGCGCCGGGTCTACACCCGGGATCACATGGACTATGTGGCCGACTGCCTGATCGCGGTCAAGGTGCGGGCCAGCGACATTCGCGGGCTCACCTTCGACTACGAGCCGCCGCTGCTGCGCCACTTCACCGCGCGGCTCAAGCCGCTCTGATCGCCAGCACTTCGGCGCCGTAGCCAGCAGGCTTGACCACAAGGCTCAATAATAAAAGCCCCCGCACCTTGGTGCGGGGGCTTTTTTGGCGATGATCGCCGGGAGCCTTACTGGCTGCTGAACAGCTTGGTCTGTGGGCTGGACTGGGCGGTCAGGCTCATGCGACCGGAGGTCTCCAGCCAGGATTTGATCCGCTTGGCATCGGCCACCCGGGCGTTGGGAGTGTCGGCGTTGAGCAGCACCATGATCACCGGCTCGCGGTTGATCTGGGTGGCCATCACCAGGCAGCGCCCCGCCTCGCGGATGTAACCGGTCTTGGAGAGGGAGATGGGCCAGCTCCCTTCGCGCACCAGCCGGTTGGAGTTGAGGTAGTGCAGCTGGCGCTTGCCGTTGCGCACCATGCGCTCCTCGGTGGAGGAGTATTGGCGAATGAGCGGATAAGTGGAGGCCGCCGCCACCAGTTTGGCGAGATCGTGGGCGCTGGAGACGTTGCGAGGGGTGAGCCCGGTACTGTCGGAGAACTGGGTGCTCCACATGCCGAGCATGCGGGCCTTGGCATTCATCGCCTCGATGAAGGCGCGCTGGCCACCCGGGTAGTTTCTAGCCAGGGCCGAGGCGGCGCGGTTTTCCGACGACATCAGGGCGATGTGCAGCATGTCGGCCCGGCTCAGGCGCGAGCCCACCGCCAGCCGCGACCCGGTGCCCTTGAGTCTGTCCACGTCGGCCATGGTAACGGTCAGCATCTCGGAGAGACGCTGGTTGGCATCGAGCACCACCAGTGCCGTCATCAGCTTGGTGATGGAGGCTATCGGCATCACCCGGTTGGCGTTGCGCTCCGACAGCACTTCACCGGTGCGCGGGTTGGCCACCACGAAGGCGGCGGAGCTCAGCGCCAGATCGTTGCGCTGCTCCAGAAAGCTGTTGGGGGAGTGGGACTGGGCTGAAAACGGATTGGCCTGGGCGCTCTCCATGCTGACGGGAACGAGGAAGGCACCGAGCAACAGGGTAAGAAAAGGGCGAGTAATCATGATTTGACGCTACCGTACGGCTGACAGGGATATTTGGCTAAGTTATATGACGGTAATTGACGCTTCACAACGTCTAATGGCCCGATATTTCAATTTTATGGGATGGCGCACCTTGAAATAACGGTAATGGGCGCTATGAGCGGCTTCATACGAGTAATAATGGGGCTGGTCGGCGTGAGAAACATGGCTGCAGTGTGCGGCTGGTGGCGCCCTCTTGCCGTCAGATGATCGATCTTTTAGCCGTCTCTATTGCCTGCGTCCCTATCTTCACTCATTCCTGGTGATCATCTCTGTTGAAAACGGCCTGATCAGGGGCGGCAACATGTGCTGATGGCGGCCATGGCCGGCAGCGGATCACCGCAGGATCAAGAAGATAACGAGAGGGCTCCTGGCATTCACGCGCTATGGCGTCATGGCTACCCGCATCAGCGCCGAGGGGCTGTTTTCGACAAAGTAGTGCCAGAGATGATCATAGAGTGCCTGCTGGCCGGGGAAACTCACCAGTGCCTTGGCCTCGGCCAAGGTGCACCAGCGATATTCGGTATGCTCATCATTGAGGGTGACCACCTGATTGGGCGGGCAATAGACCACAAAGACCGGCACTACCTCCACCGTATTTGAAGCGCTTTCGTAAAATTGTTCCAGATAATGGGCTGTGTATAATTCGCAAACCCTGATACCCGTCTCTTCGCCAAACTCGCGAATAATGGTCTGCCAGCCAGTTTCCCCCGCCTCGACCGTGCCCGCCACATGGCACCAGAAACCACCCTTTACGCGTTTCATCACCAGCAGCTTTGTTTCACCATCAATCGTTGAGAGGGCGACACCGGAGACGGTTTTACAGCGAATGGGGATCATGGGATAGGCTCCAATAACAGGTTCAATGGACGCCTATTGTTCGGCCGCCGACGGGAGGTTGGCAAGTGATTTCCCTGCCGGCGGCGTTTGTGCGGGCCCAACGTGACAGGGGCATTCAGCCCCTGTCACGCGTGCGGTCAGCCTCCCATCATACGGGCGGTCTGGATCGCTTCGATCAGCGCTGCGCGGTTGATGCGGGGTCGCTCTTCATCGAGCAATTGTTGCCAGAGGGCGATGGCCTGGGAGTAGCGGCCGTGCAGGAAGTGATCGGAGGCGAGCAGCATCAGGGCGCTCACCTCGCCCTTGTCCTGCTTGAGCGCGCTACCCAGCAGGTGTTGCGCCTCCGGGGTGAGTTGCTGGCCCGCCTGGTAGTAGAGCACGGTGGCTTGCGCGGCCTGGGTCGCGGCGCTGGCGCCCCCTTCTTGCAGGGCGAGGCGCTGGTAGGCGAGCAGGGCGTTGTCGTACTCGTCCCGGTAGAGATAGAGCTGACCGAGCGCCGCCCAGCCGTCGAGATCGGCGGGGTTGGTTTGCAGGCGCTGGTGCAGGGCGCCCAGCTCCTTGTCCTGTAGATCCCGCGGGCTCAATCCCGCCAGCGGATCGGGGCGCGACTGATAAGCCTGCCACGC
The DNA here is from genome assembly GCF_041403085.1 of Aeromonas sp. S8(2024). NCBI lineage: Bacteria > Pseudomonadati > Pseudomonadota > Gammaproteobacteria > Aeromonadales > Aeromonadaceae > Aeromonas > Aeromonas sp. S8(2024). Next base: position 194,375 of record NZ_JBGLRF010000001.1, read on the forward strand.
CTGATAGCGGCCGGTGCCGGCATAAATGCCGGCCATCAGCGCCAGCAGCAGGGTCCCAACTAGTATCCATGGCCGAAACCTAAGCTGCGGATGGGCGGTGCTATCTCTTATCAGCCGGTCGCGCAGGGCCTGCTCGGCGGTGGGGGTGGCGTTGGCGAGGCGAGCCAGCTCCAGCTCCCGGTAGAGGCGGCTGTGGGGGGCAAGCCCCGCCTGCTGTTCGGCCATGATCAGCCGGTTCAGCTCGGCCCTGGGGTCGTGGAGACGGGTCCCCTCGGCTCTGTCGCCGACAAGCGGCACCCACGCCGGTTGCCGGCGATACAGGCTCCTGCGCAGGCGACTGAGCGCCAGTAACAGCAAGAGGGCGGGGCCGCCCCACAGCAGCGCCGTGCTGGCTTTGAAGGGGGGATCGTAGCGCACGAAATCGCCGAAGCGCTCCGTCATGCGGGCGATCACCTGCTCATCAGACTGCCCCTCGTCCACCCAGCGGTAGACCTCGAGCCGCAGATCCCGGGCGATGGGGGAGTTGGACTCCACCAGGTTCTGGTTCTGGCACTGGGGGCAGCGCAGGGCGCGGGCCAGCTCCTGAGCGCGGGCCTGCCGCTCTGGGTGGCGAAACTCATAGGTGTCGACCCCGCTGGCAAGGGCCCCGAGGCTCAATGCCAGCAAGAGTGGCGCGATCAAGACGTGGCCGAGACTGCTCATGGCTTGCTCTCCTGCACTTGTCTCTCCACTTCTCTTTCCGCTTCGGGCTGGCTGGCGGTGTTGCTGCGGGCCTTTGCCAGCAGGGGGGTAAACTGGTGTTGCCAGACTTCCCGGGTGAGCTCACCCGTGTGGCGGGTCAGCAGGGTGCCGTCGCCGGCGAAGAGATAGGTCTCCGGCGTGCCGTAGACGCCGAGCTCCAGTGCGAGTCGGCCGTCGGGGTCGGCCAGCACGGCGCGATAGGGGTTGCCCGCCTCGGTGAGCCAGGCGCGAGCAGCGTCTCCCTTGTCCCGGTAGTTGAGGCCGTAAAGGGGCACGGAGCCCGCAAGCTCACCCAGCAGCGGATGCTCGGCGCGGCAGTTGGGGCACCAGCTGGCCCAGACGTTGAGCACGAAGGGTTCGCCCTTGAGCGCCGCGGTGTGGATGGGGGCGCCACCAAACAGATCGTCACTCTGCCAGGCAGGCAGGGTGCGCCCTGCGACGGCCTCATCCTGGCTGTAGGGGTTGTTGCCAAGGCCGAGCCAGAGCAGGGCACCGAGCCCCAGGGTGAGCAGGAGTGGCACGAACAGGCGCAGACGGGCGTTCATAAGGTCTCCTGTTCAAGCTGGGGATAGGGGGCGGCAGCTGGCGCAGGATGGTTAGCCAGCAGCGGCCGGCGGGCAAGCAGGCGCAGGGCACCGCCCGCCATCATCAACAGGCCACCGAGCCAGATCCAGCGCACCAGCGGCTTGTAGTGCAGCCGCATGGCATAGGCGCCGGGTCCCATCTTCTCGCCAAGCACCACGTAGAGATCGCCAAGCATTCCCCACGCGATGCCGGGTTCGTTCATGTTCATGGTGCGCACACTGTAGTGACGTCGCTCTGGGGTGAGCCTGGCCACCTCTTTACCGTCCTTATGCACGCTAAGCGTGATGCGCTCGGCGGTGTAGTTGGGGCCGATGATCGGCTCGCTCCCCTCATAGCGAAATTCGAAGGCGCCGAGCCGATAGGGCTTGTCGGCGGCGAGTACGGCGCCCCCCTCCTGGCTGTGGTGACTCACCTGCGCGATGCCGAGGGCGCACACCGCCACCCCGAGGTGGGCCAGCAGGCTGCCGAACCGATTGAGGGTGAGCTCGCGCAGGGCGACCGGCTGCAAGAGCGGGAGCAGCAGGCTGGCCATCAGCCAGAGGCTCAGCACGTTGGCCGCGAGCCCCAGCCAGCTTGCCCGCAGCGGCTCGGGATAGGCGAGGCTCAGCAAGGCGCCCCCCAGCAGGCCGAACAGGCATGGGAGCAGCACCTTGATGCGGCGCTGGGCCGCCAGATGCTGCCAGCGCAGGCGCGGCAGCTGGGTCATCAGCGCCATCAGGCAGAGGGCCAGCGGCACGAAGATGGTATTGAAATAGGGGGCGCCCACCGAGAGCGAGCCCAGATGGAGCGATTGGAACACCATGGGGTAGAAGGTGCCGAGCAGCACGCTGGCGCAGGCCACGCAGAGCAGCAGGATGGCGGCGCCGAGCAGCCCCTCTTTTGACAGCAAGCCAAAGCGGGCATAGGGGGCGCGAATGTCCGCCCGCAGGGCAAACAGGGTGAGGGCGCAGGTCAATAGCAAGCCGAGCAGCAACAAGAGGGTGAGGCCGCGGCTGGGGTCGACCGCAAAGGCGTGCACCGAGGTGAGCACCCCGGAGCGCACCACGAAGGTGCCAAGCAGGCTTAAGGCAAAGGTAAAGATGGAGAGCAGCAGTACGGCGTGGCCGTAAGCGCCGCGCTTCTCGCACACCACCAGGGCGTGCAGCAGGGCGGTGCCGAGCAGCCAGGGCAAGAGAGAGGCATTTTCCACCGGATCCCAGAACCACCAGCCGCCCCAGCCGAGCTCGTAATAAGCCCACCAGGAGCCGAGCACTATGCCGGCGGTGAGAAACACCCAGGAGCCGAGCGCCCAGGGTCGGCTCCAGTGGGCCACGGCGCCATCGAGCCGACCCGAGTGCAGCGCCGCCATGGCGAAGGCGAAGTTGACCGCAAAGCCGACATAACCGAGATAGAGCAGGGGCGGGTGGATGATGAGGCCGATGTCCTGCAGCATGGGGTTGAGATCGCGCCCCTCCAGCGGCCCCGGGAACTGGCGGTCAAACGGGCTGGAGAAGATCAGGGTATAGAGGCCGAACAACCCGACGATCAGCCCCATGATGGCCAGTACCCGGGTTGTGATCAGCGGATCGACCCGCCTGGAGCAAAGGGCCACCAGCGCACCCCACAGCCCCAGCGCAAAGACGAAGAACAGCATGGAGCCCTCGTGACCGCCCCACACGGCCGCCAGTTTGAAGCCAAGGGGCAGGGCGCTGTTGGCGTGCTGGGCCACATAGACCAGGGTGAAATCATCCTGGCCAAAACAGCCGGCGAGCAGCAGCAGGGCGGCCCCGAGCAGGAGCGCGACCAGGAGGGCCAGCGGTGTTGCGCAGCCGAGCAGCGGGCGTGAGGCGAGCCGCAGCCCCAGCCCCAGCCAGGGCAGCAGCCCTTGCAGCAGGGCGAGCCCGGTCGCCAGCAACAGTGAGAGATAGCCGAGCTCCGCCAGCACACAACCTCCAGTCAATCATTCGTCTATGTTATGCCGCAGCGTCTGCACCGTACCGGCGCTGGGGGATAACATCCACATTTCTGGCAACAATCAATCGCAACAACTCATCGCAACAAATAAGCGCCAGTCACCCGAGGGTGGCTGGCGCTGGTGATCATACCGTTATACGACAGTCATTTGACCGGCATAAAGCACGAAGTAGCGCAGCAGCAGGATCCCTACCAGAGTCAGGCTGCAGACCAGCACCAGATAGCCGTTTTTGGCCCGCAGCGGCGCGGGGGCCAGCAGGGTCAGCAACTGGGGCAGCAGCATGCCGATGCCCACCACCCCGAGCCAGAACACCTGAGCCCAGAAGCCGCTGCCGATGGCGGCCCACATGGCAGCCTCCTTCTGGCCACCACCGAAGTAGAGGCCGGTAAAGAAGCAGACCAGCAGCAACACCTCCACCGCCAGCACCGGCCGCTCGAAGCGGTGAACAAAGCTCACCCCCTGGCTGTGATGGTTCTCCTTGAACAGGGTGACCGCCAGCAAGATGGTGGAGGCGATGCCAGAGCTGACGCCGGAGATGAGGAACAGCACCGGCAGTACCGGGTTGTTCAACAGCGGATAGGTCTTGAGCGCCGACAGCAGAAAGCCGGTGTAGGCCCCCAACAGCACGGCAAGCAGCAGCAAGAGCGGCGCCAGCAGCTGCTCGAAGCGGGCGAGCCAAGCGATGAGATCATCCACAAAGGCGAACTTCTCTTGCAGCAGGTGCCTGCGCAAGGTCTCGATCTCGGCCCGAAACACCACCGCCAGCCAGGCGAACAGCACCGCCATGTAGATCTGAAACAACATGACCCCCATCGACATCACGGAGTCGAACTGGTAGTGGAACATCAACTTCCAGAAGGTCCAGGGGCGGGCCAGATGGAAGATGAGGATCAGTAACCCCAGCACTACGCTCACCGGCGCCAGAATGGCGGTCGCCTTGATGATGCCGCTCTCGCTGCCGGCCCCCTTGCGGCGCAGCAGCACCGAGAGGGTGGTGGCCCCGGCGGAGATGCCGAGCAGAAAGAGATAGATGGCTATGGGCCAGTCCCACACCAGCGAGGAGAAGTGAAATGCGTCATGCCACATGGTCATTCCCTCCATCGGTTATTGCCGTGGTAGATGGCGATGGGGCAAATCCCCACACCAGGGAGGGGAAGTGAAATGCCTCTTGCATGGTCATGACTTTATCTCCCCTTTGGGCACGCGGTACATCTTGGGCGAAGTGCCGAGTACCTGCTTGTAGCGATAGGTGGTCTCCTTCACCAGCCGTTTGGCGATGGGGCTGTCCGGGTCATCCAGATTGCCGAACACCAGTGCCTTGGTGGGGCAGGATTCCACGCAGGCCGGCTCCTTGCCCGCCGCCAGGTTGGTCTTGCGGCAAAAGTCGCACTTGTCGGCAACCTTGGTCACAGGGTTGATAAAGCGCACCTGATAGGGGCAGGCAGCCAGACAGTACATGCAGCCAACGCAGAGATCCGGGTTGACGTCGACGATGCCATCCTCCTTGCGGATATGGGAGGCACCGGTGGGGCAGACGTGCACGCAGGGGGCGTTGTCGCAGTGCTGGCAGGACTTGCGAAAGAAGTGGTACTCGGCATCGGGAAATTCACCGATGGGGCCGGAGCGGATGATCTCGAGGCGCGAGACCCCCTCTGGCACCTGATTCACCTCCCGGCAGGCATCCATGCAGGCGGTACAGCCGATGCAGGCCGTCTCGTCGTGGATCATGCCAAAGCGGACCCCGTCGATGGTCTGGCTGTGGGCGAGGGTGGTGGCACGAGCAGCCCCCGTCATCATGATGAGGGCCCCCGCGCTCATCCCCGCCATGAAGTGACGGCGAGAGCAGCTCATGGTGCCTCCTTGCCCGAGGTGGTGTTCGCCTTGGCCGCCTTGGCCGCCTTGACGGCCTCATGCTGCTTGCTGTGGCAGTCGACGCAGAGCTTGATGCGGGACTTCTCCGGAATTGCCACCATGGGCTCCTTGGCCGGGTGCAGCTGGTGGCAGCTGGTGCAGGTGAGCTTGGTGGCGTGCACGTCGTGGGCCCAGAGCGCCTCGCGCAGCACTTTGGGCTCGTGACAGCTCATGCAGACCCCGTTCTGCTCGGCGATGGGGTAGCTCTCGGTGCTCTGTTTGTTGTTGAAGCTGTCGCTAAAGCGCATCACGTCCTTGACCCCTTCCCTGTGTTTGGGGGAGGGCTGACCATGGCAGTTGGTGCAGGTGACCGGCGCCAGGTTGTTGGGGTTGGTCGCCTGGCCATGCTTGCCGTGCATGCCGTACTCCTGCTCCTTGTGGCAGTCGGTACAGGCCTTGTCGGCACTGCGCAGAAATTCCACTTCATGTGTAGTCGGTGCCGGGGCGGTTGCCGCATCGGCGGCCTGGCCCTGCAGGCTGGTCAGCAGCATGGCTGCCATCAGCATCAGTCGTAAGAAATCCATCGTTAAATCACCCATAGGAAGCCTCCTTCCGGCGGCAGGCCCGACACTGCGGGCCCGCCTGCCTCGTCATTGTGCGAGCCGTCCGGCCGCTTTGGCCTCGGCATCCCAGGCGGGGACTGTGGTCTTGAGGAACTGGGCCTTGTCGCTGTTCATCTGCTGCATGTCCATGCCAAGAGCGGCCTGGGCCTTCTCTTTGCTGGAGATGTCAGGAATGGCGATCTCCTGGCTGAGCCCCTTGGCGGCCAGCAGGCGTGCCAGCTTTGTGCGGGCATCGGCGGCCTTGTCCAGGGCGGTCCCCAGCATGCGTAGCGCCACTTCCGGGGCGTGCATCTGCACCCCGTGGGAGGCGATGGAGAAATCCCAGCGCCATTGGGCGTGACGGATGTCCTGCAGAATGTCCTTCATCTCGGCCTCGGTGGCGCCGGCATCCCAGGCGGCCTTGGCTTCAAAGTGGGCGTGCACCAGCTGCTTCTCGACTCTGAGCTTGAGATCGTGAATGGCATCCTTGCGCTGCTTGACCACCCCTTGCAGCATCTCCTTGCTCTGGGTGTGGCAGTTTCGGCAGGTCTGGTCGAAGCGATCGAAGGGGTTGCCCACCTTGTGATCCGTGTAGACCTTGCCCTGTTCGTTCTGCACCTTGGGCATGTGGCAGTCGACGCAGGCGACGTTGTTCTGGCCGTGAATGCCGGCGCGCCAGGTCTCGTACTCGGGGTGCTGGGCTTTGAGCATGGGGGTCTTGGAGAGGGCATGGGTCCAGTCGGCGAAGCCTATCTCGTCGTAGTACTGCTCCATCTGCTCCACTGTGGTGCCCTTGTCCCAGGGGAATTTCACCGCCTTGGTGGGGCCGGTGAAGTAGTACTCCACGTGGCACTGGCCACACACCTGGGACTGCTGATCGAAGCGCCCCTGCGCCTTGAACGGCTTGCCAATGGCGGTCATGGCGCGATCGGCATAGGGACGGGAGAGGTGCAGGGCGGGTTTGCCCTCCTTGAACTCTTTCGAGGCGGTGTCGTGGCAGTCGGCGCAGCCGATGGTGTTGACGATTTCCGGCCCGCCTTTTGCCCACATCCCCTTGAAGTAGCCATCCTCACCCTTCTCGTCGATGACGCGGGCCACGTCCGGGCCCTTGCAGCTCCAGCAGGCCATGGGCAGCGGACCGTCTTCGGCGCTCTTGGGGGCGCCGGTGCGCAGGGTCTCCCGCACGTCGGTCAGCGCATAGAAGTGGCCGCGCGGCTTGTTGTAATCCTTGGCGAAGGCGTAGCCGGCCCAGAGCACCACCATGTTGGGGTCCTCGGCCAGGGCATCGGTGCGCTCGCGGCTCTCGCCGGTCGCCTTCCAGCTGCTGAACTGATCGGCGTGAGCCTTGGCGAACAGCTCGCTGCGCGCCTCTACTTTGCCCTTGATTTGTGCCTCGTCGGCCGCCTGTGCCCAGCCGCTGGTGCCAAGGCAGGTGGTAAGCAGCAAGGCGGCGAGGCCCAGCCTGGTCTGTCTGTTGTGTGAACTCACGATCATCACTCCCAAATCGATCTCATTGCCAAGCCTGACCGTTCCATCCTGGAGCTGGGCATCAGCCCCCGCACAAGGCAGGAGCAGGCAGGCCGATTAATTGTTATTAGTGAATAAAACCCATGTATTTATGCGATTGCTCGAGCTGGATATTACCAAATGGGTAAAACGAATGATGATTTATCGGGGGCGGGATTGCGCTAGATCAATTGGCGGAGCAGGCAACAAGCGGAAATGAGATCCCGGTTAAATTATGAGGAAACTCAACTTATTGCACCATTGTTAACGCTGCTGTCTGGCGACAGTGGGCTCAGTTGCCCGCCAGCCCGCGTCAGGCAAGGGGACGTCTTCAACGCGGCCGGTTTTCTATCCATTTGGGGATAATAAAATCAATATGAATAAATATGCTGTATGAGCGGCGCGGAAGAGGGCGTCAAGGTTCCCGTTGGCAGTCCGATTCAATCAGGGGGTGTGGGGGAAGATGCGTCAGCCTTTGCCATACTGGATCCGGCAGGAGAGAGGCAGATCCTGCCTAGTGGTCTTCAATTGGGATCTTGTTTCGATATTGAAACGTTTTACGTGCAAAAAAGCGGATGGATCCGCTACGTGAGCGCATTTTCTATCGAAATTATGGGGAGATCCGCAAGTGACATGCTTATAAAATAAGCGCTCAAAATTTGACTCGAATTGGCATCCGGGGCCCGCTCACTATTTGCTGGAGGTTGTATGGCAGAGCTGCGTATCGAAAAACCCACCGTCATGACCCAATTGGAGGGAACCGTCTTCGTCATTCATGACGATGGCACCGTGGTGCGCGCCAGGGCCGGCGTCTTGTTGCAACCGGGCGACCGGATCCTCAGTGGTGAAGGCAGCTACCAGCTGACCGACGCCATCGAGCTCTCCCATCAGGAGGAAGCTGCGGTTGGTGAGGCTGCGCCGCCCGCCGATACCACAGCAGCGGCTGACGGCGAGCTGGCCGCCCTGCAGGCGGCGATCCGCGCAGGCACCGACCCCACCGCCCAGTTCGAGGCGAGCGCCGCCGGCAACCCGGCGGCGGGCGGCACCATAGGCGGCGTGGCCGGCTCCAGTTCGGGGGGCTTCGTGGTGGTCGATCGCACCAATGACGCCACCCTGGCCGAGGCCGGTTTCGATACGGATCACGCTGACTTGCCCCGGGCCGACGAGCCGTTGCTGGAGGGGGAGCGGGATCTCTTTGCCGCCATCACCATCACCGAGCCGCAGACCGACGACAACATCATCAATGCCGACGAGGCGACCGGCGTCATCATCCGCGGCACCGTGGAGGATGTGGAGGTTGGCCAGCCGGTCACCGTTACCCTGCTGGATCAGGATGGCAACCGGCTCACCGTCACTACTGTGGTATTGCCCGGCCTGGTCTGGGAGGCCAATTTTGGCAACCTTACCGGCAAGCTGGTGGATGGCCCCCTCATCATTCAGGCCGATACCCAGGATGCCGCCGGCAACCGCGCCAGCGATCTGGGCCAGACCCTGCTCGACACCATCACCACCATCACCCTGGATCTCGCCGATGAGAGCGACACCGGCGCCAGCCAAACCGATGACCTGACCCGCGACAATACCCCGCTGCTGCAGGGCAAGGGGGAGCCCGGCGCCACCGTCACCCTGTCCCTTGGCGGCAAGGTGCTCACCACTCTCACCGTCGATGGCAACGGCAACTGGCAATATCAGCTGCCCGATACACTGGCAGACGGGGCGCATGATTTTCGGGTCGATTCGGTGGATATCGCCGGCAACCGGGCCAGCGATACCCTCACCATCGAGGTCGATACCCAGGCCGCCATCGATATCGATGATCTCGACGCCGCCACCCTCTTTGGCAACAACAATGCCACCCTGAGCGGCACCACCGCCAACGTGGAAACAGGCCAGAGCGTGACCATCACCCTGGTTGGCAGCAACGGGCAGGCGCTGCTCACAACCTCCGCACTGGTGGGGGCCGATGGCCGCTGGCAGGTATCAGATCTTGATCTCTCTGGCATCACGCAACCTTTTGAGGTGCGCGCCAGTGTCACCGATCTGGCGGGCAACTCGGCCTTGGACGGGGCGCCGCTGATCGGCCAGAGCGAGACGCTCACGCTCTCCGAAGCCGGACTGGCCGATGGCCCGATCGGCGCGACCGGCAGCCTCAATACCGGTGCCGGCATCGATGGCGATCTGCAGGTCACCTTTGCCGCCGATCAGAGTGCATTGGAGGGGCTGGGGCTCGCCAGTCAGGGTGTGGCACTGGATTATGTCTGGGGTGGCCAGACCCTGACCGCCAGCGCCGCTGGCGTCACCGTCTTTAGCCTGACCCTTGGCAATGACGGCAGCTATCGCATCGTCTGGCACCAGAGTCTGGATCACACTCAGGATGATGCTCTGCGTCTGCCGTTCAACCTCGAATACCGAGACGGTGACGGTGATCTGGTCAAAGCGCCGCTGGTGATCACTCTGCTGGACAGCAACCCGCCGAGCTTCGAGATCCCGGCCATTACCCTCACCGAGGATGATTTCACCAATGGCGCCGCCGTAGTCGGGGAGAGCCGTTTCGTGGTTGGCCACACCGCCGATCCCCTGCTGGCTGACTCGCTGGTGTTCAGCAACCAGAGTGACACCCTGGCCAGTCTCAACAGTGCAGGCCTTGCCAGCGATGGTCATCCGCTTGCCTTCGAATTTGCCGATGATCGTACCCTGCTGGGTTACTACCCGGGCAGCAATGGTCAACGGGTTGAAGTATTGCGTGCCCAACTGCTGGCCGACCAGCAGGGGAGCGATGTGGGCGGCCGGGTGGTGGTCACCCTCACAGGTCCGCTCGATCATCAGAGCAGCGACAGCCTCTCGCTGGGGTTGCAGGTGAGCTCCAGCGAGATTGATGGTGACACCACCAGTGCCAACCTGACCCTGACCATCGACGACGGCCGCGATCCTGCCCTCGGTCTGGACAAGGGGATCTCGCTGCAAGAGGGGGGCCAGCAGAGCATCGATGGTCAGCTGCCGGTCACGGTGGGCAGCGATCGCCTGGTCTCCCTCAGCTTTGAGGCGAGCCAGCCGGCTCTGGCGGGCCTCACCAGCGGTGGCAAGCCGACCAGCTATCAGGTGAACGGCAACCTCATCACCCTGCTGGACGCAGACGGCCAGCGCATTCTGACCGTTACCCTGGATCTCGATGGCAAGTACCATCTTGAACTCGACGGCGTGCTGGATCAGCCGGTGGCCACCGACAGCGTCAATCTGGGGCTGCAGGTGGTGGGCCGCGACTTTGACGGCGATCGGAGCAACCTCGGCACCCTCAACATCACCATCACCGACGGCGCCTTGCCGCAAGTTGACCCTGTTTCCCTGACCCTCACCGAGGACAGCGACTGGCAGCAAGGTCAGACCCTTGGCGGCGAGCTTGCCATCACGGCGGGCAGCGACCCGCTGGTGAGCATCGCGTTTGATGCCAATCAGCCGGGCCTGCAGGGGTTCAGCTCGGGCCAGCAGAGCGTGACGGTGACGGTGGCCGATCACCTCATTGAGGGGCGTACTCCCGATGGCCAGCTGGTCTTTACCCTGACTCTGGGGAACGACGGCAAGTACAGCTTTACCCTCCATCAGCCGCTGGATCAGGGCAGTGCGGATGCACTGCTGACGGCGGTGCTGACCCTGACCGACAGCGACGGTGACAAGGTGGCCACAACCATCAGGGTGGCGGTAGGCGATGGTGCTAATCCGACCATCTCCGCCGCCACCGGCACCGCCATCACCGAGATGGCGCAAGGGGAGGCGGCAGCGGTCAGCACCATGAGTTTCGTGGTGACCCACGGCAGTGATGCACTCGATCCTGCCTCCCTCGGTTTTGACATTGCCACCATCCAGCGCACCCTGACCGGGCTCACCAGCCAGGGTAGTCCGGTAAGCTTCTCCCTCGCGGCCGATGGCCAGCTGGTGGGCATCACGGCGGATGGACGCGAGATCCTGCGCGCCGAGTTGAGCCTGGTCGAGCAAAGCGGCAACTGGAGCGTGAGCGCCAGGGTCACCCTCGCGGGTGAGCTGGATCATCTGGGGAGCGATGCCCTCTCGCTGCCGCTGGCGGTGACACTGGCCGACCAGGATGGCGACGAGATCGGCACCACGCTGCCGCTCACCATTCACGATGGCCGCGCCCCCACCTTTGTGGCAGGCAGCGGCGTCACCCTGAATGAAGGGGAGCTCACCGGCAACAACAACCTGAGCCAGACCGGCCATTTCGATGTGCAGGCAGGGTCGGATCGGGTAGTCGAAGTGGCCTTTGCCGATGCCGGCCAGCAGCCGGCGCTCACCGCGCTCGGTCAGCCGGTGCAATATCAGCTGGTGGATGGGGATCCGAAGATCCCGGGCAGCCAGCTGCTCAAGGGCTTCGTGATGGTGGATGGCCAGCGGGTCGAGGTGTTTGAGGTGCGGCTGGTCGGCACGCTGGATCAGGCGGACAAGAACGGCTTTGACTATCAGGTGACCCTCTATCAGGGGCTCCATCAGGGCGCCAACGCCGTGACCGAGCTGCCCATCAAGGTGATCGTCAACGACTACGACAAGGCGGGCGGCAACAATGACAGCACCAGTGGCACCCTCACCATCCGGATTGGCGAGGGGGAGAAACCGACGCTGACGCTGACCGGCGTGACTCTCGGTGAAGGGCGCTTCGATAGCGCCGCCAATAACCAGAGTGCGGACGATCAGCAGGCCACCGGCAAGATCACCATCACCGCCGACTCCGACCCCGTGGTCGATGTGCGTCTGACCTTGGTGGGCCAGGTAGTGGATGCCAATGGCAACCCCATCACCCATAATGGCGAAGCCTTGACCTGGCAGCCGGTGGGCAGCGATGGCCACAGCTTCCAGGCTGTCACGGCCGGCGGACTGGTGGTGATGACGGTGACCCTGGTGCAGGTGCCGGCGACTATCGGCGCTCACACCACTGCGACCCTCGACTATCAGGTGACGGTGCATACCAACCTGGATCACGGCGCCGATGACCAGCTTGAGCTGACACTGCCGGTGCAGGTCACCGACAGCGACGGCAGCCAGAGCCAGGGGTCTGCCACCATCAGAGTGACGGACGGCGTGGATCCCCTCATCTCGGCCATCGACGCGGTCGCGGTGAAGGAGTCTGCCCTCGATGGTTCCGCCAGCCAGCATCCGGGCACCACGCCGGCGGATCAGGGCGAGGTGGCCAGCGGCAAGGTGACCATCAGCGCTGGCTCGGATCGGGTCGCCTCCCTCGAGCTTGACGTGGCGGCCTTCAATCAGGCAAACCACCTCACCTCGGGTGGCAAGGAGGTAACCCTGGCGGCCCACAGCCCGGGCTGGTATCTGGCCACGGCAGAGGGTGGCAAACCGGTCTTCTGGGTTCACCTCGACGTCACCGGCAGCTACAGCGTCTATCTGGTGGGTCAGTTCGATCACGGCGTGCAGGGTAAAGATGATCTTGCCATCGAGGTGCCGCTCTTTGTCACCGATCACGATGGCGATCGCAGCCCCAATGTCAGCGTGACCGTGACGGTAGAGGATGACATGCCCATCGGTACCGTGCTGGCGCATACCCTGAACGAGGGGAGTTCCCCCGTCAGCGGCGACCTGCTGCCGGCCGCCAACGAAGGCGCCGATGGTGCCCGGGTCGAGTCGATCACCATCAACGGCCAGACCTATGCCGTCAATGACACCCTCACTCAGGAGGTGATGAGCCCGGATGGCAAGCAGGTGATGGGCTCTCTCACCATTTCGGCCGATGGCAGCTACCGTTTCACCCCGGCGGCCGGGTTTGATCACGACAATGCACAGCTGAGCCAGGTCATCACCGCCCATCTGGTGGATGGCGACGGTGACAGGGCCGACAGCACCCTGACCCTTCATCTGCAGGATGAGCCGGTGAGCTTCACCGTCACTGCGGCCCTGGGCAACGAAGATCAGGGAGCGCAGGATCCGAGCGCCGGTATCCCCATCCAGATGCAGCTCGACATCGGCGATTTCGACCGGGGCGAGCATGTGGAGCAGCTCCTTGTTCAGGCGCCCGCCAATGCCCACGGCAGCTTCTATTACAACGGAGTGGCGCTCACCACCACGGCCGATGGCAAGTGGTTTATCGTGCCGCCCGAGGCCATGGTCACCAGCGATAACGTGCACTACAGCGCCCAGGGAGTGACCTTTGTGCCAGCGGCCGACTGGTCCAGCTGGAGCAACCAGGGCCAGCCGCTCCACTTCCAGGTGCAGTTGCAGGTGGGGGTGACCGAGGGGGATGCCCCTGCGCCAGTCACCGGCGATCTCGCCATCACGGTACGCGGCGTGGCCGACAAGCCGCTGTGGGATACCGGCCATACCAGCCAGCACTACGACACCCATGAAGACAGCAGCGGCATCAGGCTCAATGTGCAGGCGGGGCTCACCGATACGGATGGCTCAGAGACCCTGAGCTACCAGATCCGGTGGGAGGCAGGTCAGGGCTCCCTGATGCTCAACGGGGCCGAGCTCAAGCCAAACGCCAGCGGCCTCTACAGCGTCTCGGCCGGCAACATCAACAAGGTGAGCGTGGTCCCTGCCAAGGATTTCAGCGGCGACATCAAGCTCTCCATCACCCCGGTCAGTACCGAGAAGGCGCCGGTCGCCAGCGGCCAGAACAAGGCGTTTGGGGATGCCATCGAGCTGGTGATCAATGTCAATCCGCTGGCGGATGATGCCAAGCTGACCGTGCGCGACATTCAGGGCAAGGAGGACACCCTGATCGATCTGGGCAGCAAGATTGGCCTGGCCCACCTGGGGGACACCACAGATGGCTCCGAGCAGCTGTTCGTGCGCATCGGCGGCCTGCCTGCCGGGGCGACCCTGTGGCTCGGCGGGGTGGCGGTCACCCTGGATGCCAACGGTTACTACGAGGTGCCCTTCGATCGCATCAATGACCTCAAGCTGCTGCCGCCAAAAAACAGCAACGTCGACTTCGATCTCACCATCAAGGGGGTAGTGAAGGACACGGCCACCCTGACCGATGCCAATGGCCAGCCCCACATCGTGGTGAACGAGAAAGAGACCGGCTCCCAGACCATTCATGTGGATCTGGTGGGGGTGGTGGACGAGCCCCATTTCGACCTCAATACCTCCGGCTGGAGCCAGGATGGCAACGGCTACACCATCACCATCCAGGAGGATGGTCGGGCACCGCTGGACTTCAAGCTCACCTCCGGGGAGTGGACCGACACCCCGCTGGATCACTCGGAAACCTTGAACCTGGTGCTGGAAGGGCTGCCGGCAGGGGCCAAGGTGTTCGACGGCAATGGCAAGGCGCTGACCCTCACCTTCGCCGGGTTAGACGGCAAGGGCAACCCCCTCTATCAGGTGGATGTGTCGAGCCTTGGCAACCTGCAGATCCAGCCGCCGGCCAACAGCACCGCCGATCTGCACCTCATTGGTCATGTTGTGGTGACCGAGAACGACGGCGACAGCAAGAGCTTCGAGGTGCCGCTCACCATCAAGGTGGAGCCGGCCATCGACGCCACCGACTACGCCAAGACCAGCCATGGCCTAGAGGATCAGTTCATCGTCCTCGACTGGCAGCCTGACCTGACCGACGGCGCCGAGCAGGTGACGCACCTCGGCCTCTCCGGTATCGAGCCCGGGTATGAAGTCTGGATCCGTGCGGGCGGGGTCGAGACCCAGCTGACCGTGAGCGGCGGCGCCGTGGAGTTGAGCGATGCCGAGCTGCAGAGCCTGCTCGGCGGCGGCCAGCTGCTGGTGAAAGGGCCCGAAGACAGCGACAAGGACACCACACTCCATAGCCATGTCACGGTGACACAGGTGGATGTGGACTCCAGCGCCACCGCCCAGAAGGTGATCGAGGGCACTCTGCATCTGGATATCCAGGCGGTGGTGGAGCCCGATGGCAACCTGGTGCAGACCGGTCAGCTGGAGAGTCCGGACGGGCACGACATCCCGCTGGACGGCGTCTTCGTGTTCGAGGATCTGGACCCCAGCAGCGTCGAGACCATCGATTATCTGGTGATCAGCGACCTGCCGCCGGGCTTCGTGGTGGTGGGCGGGATCAACGACGGTCAGGGCAACTGGACCATCCCCCACGACGCCCTCGACAGCTATGCCCTGCGCTCGCCGGATGGCTTCACCGGCACCGTCACCTTCAAGGTCAGCGCCAGGGTGATCGACCTTGGTGACAACAACGAGGGGGATGTGAGCGCACCGGCCTATCGGGAGCTCACCGCCAGCGCCGACTTTAATGGCGCGACCCACTCGGGCCAGGTGGCCGCCGACGTCGATTTCGACAACAGTGCCCCCATCACAGGGGTGGAGGATCAGAGCGTCAATTTCGGCAGTCAGCTCAAGCAGATGGTGACCCTGGGCACGGCAGACCGCGGTGACGACGAGCTCAGCATCGTCATCACCGGACTGCCCGCCGGCGTCAATGTGCAGGGGCTCACCTTCGACTTCGTCAACGGCGAGTACCTGATCAAGTTGCCGGGTGGCCTCGATGATCTCGACCGGCTCACCCTGACCTTGCCTGAGGATTACGCCGGCGACGGCCTGGGCTTCAAGGTGCGTCTGGTCAACACCGACACTGTCAGCGGTGACACCAGGATGGTAGAGAAAGAGATCACCCTCTCCATCACCCCGGAGGTGGACATCAATGGCGGGGCGGATGGCCTGCCCGAGCTGCAACTGAACGTGAAGGATATGAACGGCGACGGCCAGCCGGACAACCTGGAAGACACCGAGACCCACCTCGATCTGTCGGTGAAACTGGCCGATATCAGCCCCTCGGTCGCCAACGGCGGTCTGGAAACGGTGGAACGGGTGGTCGTGACCGTGGATCCCCAATATGGTCACTTCCTCGACAAGCACGGCCAGCCGGTCTCCACCCTCACGGTGAACGACCCGGCGGATCTCAAGGATCTGGTGTTCGTGCCCAAAGAGCACTTCAGCGGTCAGGTGCCGCTCGACGTGACGGTGGATATTCTCGACACCGCCACCACGGGTACGGATCGCGGCAGCTGGAGCGGGCAGGTCGGCTTTGAGGTGCGACCGGTCAACGATCCGGCCGTACTCACGCTGCACGATGTGGCGGGCGACGAGGATGGCGCCATCAGCCTGGCGGGCCTCGGGGCTGCCCTCATCGACACCGATGGCTCCGAGCAGATAGTGGCGCTGCAGATAAAAGGAGTGCCGGACGGTTTCACCCTCTCGGCCCCGGCGGTCAACAATGGGGGCGGTGTCTGGCAGGTACCGGTAGGCACCGATTTTGCCAAGCTGATCCTGATCCCGCCGGCTGATTTCAGCGGCACCGTGGATCTCACCCTGAGCGCCTTTACCCTCGACCAGGGGTTGACCTTGCCGCTCGAAACCAGCGGTAGCTTCACCGTGACCGTCAATCCGGTGGGGGATGCGCTCATCAGCGATCTGGTGCCCACCGCCAGCGGGGTGGAGGGCGACAGGATCCTGCTCAATCTGGGGCTGGAGACCCGCGATACCCAGGCCACCGGCGGCAGTGCGAGCAATGTGCATGAAAATGGCGCCGAGCAGGTGCGGGTGACCATTCGCAACGTGCCGGAGGGGGCCGCCATCGCCCTGCCTGACGGGGTGGCCGGTGAGGCCATCAGACTGCCGAACGGCGACTGGCAGGTGACCACGGTGGGCGGCAACCTGGCGAGCCTGCTGCTGGTGACCAACGACGTCAATGGCACCCTGAGCCTCGAGGTGATCGCCCAGAGCCTGGACAACGGCGCGCTGGGACCAGAGGTGAATGGCAGCATCGATGTCACCATAGCGGCGGTCAACGACGCGCCCGAGAACATTTTGCCCACGACGCCGCTGGTGGCCGAAGAGGATGTGCCCTATCGCATTGACGGTCTGCAGGTCAAAGACGTGGATGCGGGCAACAGCACCATAGAGGTACGCCTGTCGGTGGAGCACGGCACCCTCACCCTGGCGGATGGCAGCGGCGTGACCCTGACCGGCAACGGTACGGGAACCCTGGTGCTGAGCGGGCCGCTCGATGCCATCAATGCATTGTTGGCGGGCGGCGTGACCTATCTGGGTGAGCAGGACTTCAACGGCCAGGATCGGCTCACCATGGTGACCGATGATCGCGGCAACACCGGCAGCGGCGGCCCCTTGAGCGACACCGACGTAGTGCCCATCGAGGTGCTGGCGGTCAACGATGCGCCGGTCAATCAGCTGCCGGGCAGCATGACGGTGAAAGAGGATAGCTCTCTGTCGCTATCCGGCATCAGCGTGAAGGATGTGGATGCCGGCAGTGCGCCCATGGCCATGGTACTGCGGGTCGAGCACGGGGTGCTGACCCTGCTGGGAGCGGCGGGCGCGGTCTCGGTACAGGGGGCGGGCAGCAACGAGATGACCCTGGTGGGGTCGCTTGCCGATCTCAACCAGCTGCTGGCCGGCAACCTGCACTATGAACCGGCCAGGGATTTCTGGGGTGAGGACAACCTCACCATCACCACCTCGGATCAGGGCAACAGCGGTGCGGGCGGGCCCTTGAGCGACACCGATCAAGTGATCATCACGGTGACGGCCGAACCGGATCTGCCGAGCCTGACGGTGGGGCCCC
Source organism: Aeromonas sp. S8(2024) (assembly GCF_041403085.1). NCBI lineage: Bacteria > Pseudomonadati > Pseudomonadota > Gammaproteobacteria > Aeromonadales > Aeromonadaceae > Aeromonas > Aeromonas sp. S8(2024). The sequence goes on from NZ_JBGLRF010000001.1 coordinate 212,199, forward strand.
ACGAGCTCCATGCCCTGCAGGGGGCCATGGTGCCGCTCAATCTGACCGCCAGCGTGGTCAATCCGGCACCGGGCGAGCTGTCGCTGCGCATCAGTGGTCTGGCGGGGGCCCAGGTGCTGGATGAACTGGGGCAGCAGGTCGGTCATGCCGATAGCAACGGTGACTGGCTCATTCCGGGTGGCCACTCGCTGCCGCTTTATCTGGACGGCCTGACGGCGGGAGACCATGTGCTGGGACTGAGCGCAGAGTCGAGTCTGGGGGGCACTACCATCAGCTCCTCCCTCGATACCGTGACCATCCATACCCAGGCCGGTCATACGCTGACGGGGTCGGATCAGGGGGATTGGCTGTTTGGCAGCACGGGTGATGATCGCCTGCTGGGCGGTAAGGGCGATGACATCCTGACCGGCGGCGCCGGCAGCGATCTCTTCGTCTGGCAGCAGGGGGATGCGGGGAGCGCAGGCCAGCCCGCCATCGACACCATCACCGATTTCAGCCCGCAGGCGGGTGACAGGATCGATCTGGCGGACCTGCTCAAGGGGGTGACCGACAGTAGCGTGGACGGCCTGCTGGGCCATCTGCAGGCGTCGGTGACCAGCGCGAGCAACGGCCTGAGCGATGTGAACCTCTCTGTGTCGCCGGCGGGGGATGGCCAGGTGACCCAGCAGATCACCCTGAAGGGGGTGGACTTGAGCAGCTGGCAGCTTGGCGGCACCTCGTCCCACGACATCCTGCAGAGCATGCTGGATCAGCACAGCCTGATCGTCCAGCACCCTTGATGGGGCGGATGTGAATAAAAAGAGCCGGCGCTTGCCGGCTCTTTTTCCATTTGATGTTTGCTTGTCGGCTTTTTTGCCGAGCGGGCCGTCTGGCCGGGCGTGGCAAGGGGATCAAGCCAGAGCCCGGGCCAACAGGTGGATGGGGTGTTCGCAGCGGAACGCCGTGCTCATCTCGATCTGCCATTTGCAGGTTTCGCAGTCGGTGATGACCAGATCGGGCTTGAGCCGGTTTATCTGATCAAACAGCCCCTCGCCGATGGCCTGACTGGTCTGGTAGTTCTCCGACTTGAAGCCGTAGGTGCCGGCGATGCCGCAGCACTGGGAGTCCAGCACCGTCACCTTGACCCCTGGGATGGCGCGCAGCAATTCGAGGGTATAGATGACGCCCCCCATCTTCTCCATGTGGCAGGGGGTGTGGTAGGCGATGTGCAGATTGAGCGGTTTCATCGCCGGCTTGTTGCCCTGGTAGAACTCGTTCCACAGGAAGCGGGTCACCAGCGAGATGCGATCGCGCACCTTGTGGTTGTCCTGCTCCAGCAGGTGGGGATATTCGTCGCGCAGGGTGAAGCCGCAGGTGGAGGAGGTGGCCAGCAGCGGCATCTCGTTGCCGAGCAGGGTGTTCTCCAGCTGCTGGATGTTGAAGGCTGCCTGCTGCTTGGCCTTGTCCATGAAGCCGTTGGCAATCAACGGCACGCCGCAGCACTTCTCCCGCTCCAGCAGCTGGACGCCGATGTTCATGGCGTTGAGCACCTGCACCAGCTCCTTGCCAAGCTGCGGGTGGTTGTAGTTGACGTAGCAGCCGTGGAAGTAGGCGATTTGACGCGCAAAGCGGGCCTGACTCGCTTTCTGCTTCTTGTACCAGCCGCGGAAAGTGCCCTGGGAGTACTTGGGCAGGTCGCGATGGGAGGAGACCCCCAGCGCCTTGTCCAGCACCAGCTTCATCGGCTTGAGGCCGGTGGTGAAGTTGACCACCGGGGCCATCAGGGTGGACATGCTGCCCATCAGATCGGTGTGGGAGAGCACGAACTCGCGGATCCCCGGTTTGAAGCCGCTGTACTGGTGCTTGGCCTTGGCGATGATGTCGCCGATGCGCACTCCGCTCGGGCAGGCCACCTCGCAGCGCTTGCAGTTGGTGCAGTACTTGAGGGCGCTGTCAAAGAGATCCGGGCTCTTGATGCGCAGCCGCTCACCATCCGGGCCCGCCTGCTTGGGGCCTGGGTAGGCCGGATTGGCCTTGGCCACCGGGCAGTAGGCGGTACAGACGGTGCATTTGATGCACTGATCGAAGGTTTGGTTGGCATGATCCAGTAGCATGTCAGTTCTCCTCCCGTTGGGTGTGAAGGCACGGGATATGGGTCGAAATCATCATTGGGCTGAACTCAAAATGTGACCGGCAGCCTGCCAGCCGGTGGCAACCGCGACACCTGAGCCTGACCCTTCTTTTATGGGGTCATAGTGCGCCAGCACGCTGCCGGCCCCATAGAGGTTGACCAGCGGTTTACCGCCGCGCAGTACCCGTAGCTTGTCGTCGGTCTTGACCCCGAAGCCCATGAAGGGGTGGTGGTCGAACAGGCGGCGGCCGGCCCAGGCGTCGCGCTCGGGCAGGCTCAGCACGTCGGCGTTGAAGATGGGCTCGCGAATGCCGCGCAGGCGCGACTCCAGCCCGCGGCTGAAGAAGCTGCCGGAGGCGAGTACAAAGTTATCCGCTTCAAAGAGTTGATCGTCGCCATTCTGGCTGTGCACGCCGATGACCCGATCGCCGTCGTAGCGGGCGCCCAGCACCCGCTCGCTGGTGAGGAAGGTGCCGCCAAGGGCCATGAAGCGGCGCTTGAGGGCTTCCTGCATCCGCATGCCGATGAGTGACGGCGGCATGGTGGCCACCTCCTTGATGATGCAGCCGGTGCGCTGCTCCAGCTCCGTCAGGCGCGGGCCGACCAGCCCCAGTGACAGGCAGGCGGGCAGCACCAGGTGGCGGCATCGCGGCTCGCCGCTCTCCTGCACCATGCGGCTGATCTCGCGGGCCAGATCTGTCAGCAGGTCATGCTGGCCATTGCCCTGCTTGTCAAACAGGCGGGCGATGTCGGCAGAGCGAAACTCGTGGGGATTGCGGCTGAACTCGGCCAGCTGTGGCAGGCGAATTTCCCCGGTCAGGATACGGCAGTGGGCGAAGCGCGCGTGGGTCGCGAGATTCGCTGCCGCGAGCTCGGGGTGAAAGTCGCGAAATCCCTCCAGGGTGGCCAGCAGGATGGCGTCGGGGGCCGGCGCATCGGTCACGCAGGCGCAGGTGTCGGGGGAGAGCCAGGTAGATTTCAGGGTGCCGATGGGGGTCAGCCGCTGGTGGTTGCGCTCCTGGCGAAACAGCGGCAAGCCCTGGGCGGCGCAGTGGCGTTGCAGATCATCGAGGCTCGCCGCGATATGGGCCAGTCCCACCTTGCTGTAGGGGTGTTCGGGGTTGGCGGCCATAAAGGCGGACAGGGCGGCGCGGGGATCTCCCTCGCTCTCCAGCAGATCCACCGAGCCGGAGGAGAAGTGCAGGGCGCTCTGGCCGGAGGCCATCAGCAGGGTTTTCTGGCCGGCCTCGGCCAGGCGCAGGGCCGCGGAGAGGCCCGCCATGCCGCCGCCGATAACGATGCTGTCAAATTTCATGGCTGCGCTCCTTGGTGGGATTGGCGGTGCTGGCGTCTTGCGGGAAGGGGGGCTCGGCCACCAGGTGGGGGGCCGTCCACTCACCAAGGCCGAACAGCCCCTCGTAGATCCAGTAGGTAAATTCGGCTTCGCGTAGGGCATCGCCCCACAGCACCGGCCGGGTGCCCTTGTAGCGCTCCTCTAGGAACTGGCGCAGCATGACGCAGGCCTGGCGGCCGTCGGCCTTGCCGTATTCCTGCATCAGGCCGGCGGCGCGATAGGCACACAGCTCCCCCTGACAGGGGCCCATGCCCAGACGAGTGCGGCGGCGCAGATCCACCAGGTTGTCCACATCCAGCTCGCGCAGGGCGTATTCGATTTCACCTGCGGTCACCATCTCGCACTCGCAGATGAGGGCGTTGGCCTTGGGATTGTCGCGGAAAAAGGCGATGACCCGCTCGCCGTGACGGTACTGGGCCGAGCCTTCGGCCGGGACCGAAAGACCGGGGGCGGAGACCTTCTCCGGATCCCGCGAGCCGGGCAGGCTCAGCTCGGCGGTGCGACAGGGTTTGCTGTTGCCAAGCTTCTTGGCCAGCAGATCGGTGGCCCATTCGGCCATCAGCCGGTAGGTCATCAGCTTGCCGCCGGTGATGGTGTTGAATCCCTGCAGGCCGTCACGCTCGGCGTGATCCAGCAAGACGATGCCGCGGCTGATGTTGCGGCCCGACTCGTCGCCATCCACCGCCACCAGCGGGCGAACCCCGGCATAGGCGCGCAGCAGACGGGTGCGGGCCATGATGGGGGCCAGTTTTATCCCTTCGCGCAGCAGCACCTCCACCTCTTCGGGCTCGACGGTGAGCTGGTCAATCTTGTGGTAATCGATGCGACTCGACGTGGTGCCGATGAGGGAGATGGTATCGCCCGGCACCAGGATGTCCGCGTCCGCCGGTTTGCGGGCGCGGTTGAGCACCAGCTGGTTGATGCGGTAATCCATGATGAGCAGGGAACCCTTGGCCGGGAACATGCGGATGCCGAGATCGGCGTATTCGCAGATCTGCTGGCCCCAGATGCCGGCGGCGTTGATCACCTCCTGGCACTCCACCTCGAACGCCTCGCCGGTGCGGGTGTTGATGGCCTTGACGCCGTGCACTCTGTCCTGGGTGCGCAGCAGCCCCAGCACCTTGCTGTGGGTGAAGATGCGGGCGCCGTGCTCCTTGGCATCCAGCACGTTGGCGGCGGCCAGGCGGAAGGGGTCCACCGTGCCGTCCGGCACCTGGATGGCACCGATCAGCGCGGGGTTGACGTTGGGTTCGAGGCGCAGCGCATCGGCGGGATCCAGCTGGCGGGCGTCGATGCCCGCCAGGGCGCAGGCGTCCATGAAGGTATTTTGAAAATGGATGTCATCTTCCGGCAGGGTGATGAAGAGGCCGCCGGTGTCCTCGACGCAGTGGCTGGCGATCCGCTTGAGGATGCGGTTCTCCTGAATGCACTCGCGGGCGGACTCCTGATCCGTCACCGCGTAGCGGGCGCCGGAGTGAAGCAGGCCATGGTTGCGGCCCGTGGTGCCGGCGGCGATATCGTCCCGCTCAAGCAGGATGCAGTCGATGCCGCGCAGTGCGCAATCGCGCATGATGCCGGCTCCGGTGGCGCCACCCCCTATGATGACGACTTGTGTGGTTATTCTTTTCATTCTTGCCCGTCTCATCTCTTCCAGATGGTGTCAGTGTGGCCTGTCTCTGGGCAAAAATGTTTGATATGGGCCAAGTTAATGTTCGCAAACGCTCATTGGTAGGGGTGTTAATGAGCAAATCGTGATTGTTGTCACACTCTCATAACAGCAGAGGGGGCCACCGGGGCCCCCTCTGTCGACATGGCACTCAGCCGCAGCACTTCTTGAACTTCTTGCCGCTGCCACAGGGACAGGGATCGTTGCGCCCCACCCGCAGCGGCGCCGGATCCTGCTCGCCATCGGTATAGACCCAGCGCCCCTGATGGCGCACGAAACGGGATCGCTCATGGAGGCAGTGGCGCTCTTCACCCTCTATGAACCAGGCCTTGAACTCCACCATGCCAAGGGTGTCAGCGGGGCCGCCCTGGCTGGCGAGGATCTCGAGCCCGTCCCATTGGGTGTCGGTCTGGGAGAGCTGCTCCGCGGTCAGTCCGTTCAGATAGTCAGGGTGCCAGCTGTGCACCAGGTACTCCCCCAATCCCAGCACAAAGGCGCTGTAGCGCGAGCGCATCAGCTGCTCCGGGGTCTGGGGGGCGGCCCCCTGGTGCAGTGATCCACAGCACAAATCGAGAGAAAGAGTTGAACCGCAAGGGCATTTGTTCATGTGACTGGCCATCTGAGTCGATAGAGATAGAGGGCGGGGATTGTAGCGAAAGCGGGTCCCCGTCGACCAGCATCCTATACTGGTCTGGTAGGAACGGAACACTCATAAAAACAGCTGCAAGGATGTAAAAGATGACGCTAAAGCAGAAAATCCTGTTGTTGGGAGCCGTCCCCGTGCTCCTGATGGCCCTGGTGGTCAATCTCAGCAACTACATGATTGCAAAGAGTGATCTGGAAGCCGATCTGGTGGTGGCGCGGGAGAATGCGATCAAGGATCGCAAGGAACTGCTCAGCAGCTATCTGATGCTGGCCAAGACGGCCATCGATGCCGTCTACAGTCAGCCGGACACTCCGGCGGTGCGCAAGCAGGTGATCGAGATGCTGCGTCCGCTGCGCTACAGCAGCGACGGCTACTTCTTCGTCTACGACTTTCAGGGCACGGCGATACTCTTGCCCCCCCGTCCCGAGATGGAGGGCAAGAACCGCTGGCAGGACAAGGATGCCAAGGGCAAGCTGCTGATCCAGGAGATCGTCAAGGCGGCGCGTCAGGGGGATGGCTTCTCCGAATACTGGACCGCCAAGCCCTCCATCGGTCGGGACGCCCCCAAGCTCTCCTTCAACCTGGTACTCGACAAGTACCAGTGGATCATCGGCACCGGTTTTTATATCGACGACATCGACAACGAGCTGGCGGCGCTGCGCACCGTACGCGAGAGCAACATGCGTGACTCGCTGCAGAGTAGCGTGCTGCTCATCCTGGTCATTCTGGGGGTGACCCTGGCCGCCACCGTGGTGATCGGCAACCGGATTACCCGGCCGCTGGCGGACGCGGTATCGGCCCTCAACGACATCGCCGACGGGGAGGGGGATCTGACCCAGCGCCTCAAGGTACAGAGCCACGACGAGATTGGTCAGCTGGCCACCGCCTTCAACCGTTTCGTGGCACGGATCCAGTCGGTGGTGAGCCAGGTGGGGGAGACCAGCAACCATCTGTTCAGCGCGGTGGAGAAGCTGCACCACCTGAGCGAGCACTATGACCATCAGATGCACGGCCACAGCCGGGAGACGGATCAGGTGGTTACCGCGGTGACCGAGATGAGCTCCACCGCCCAGGAAGTGGCGGCCAGCGCCTCCAACGCCGCCACCGCCACCAGCGATGCGGCGCGCGAATCCGATGCTGCCCGCGGTGTGGTGGGCACCGCCATCAACAGCATCAACCGGCTGGTGGGCGAGGTGCACACCGCCTCCGGCGTCATCGAGCAGCTGGCGCAGGAGACCGCCAAGATAGGATCCGTGGTGGAGGTCATTCGCGGCATTGCCGAGCAGACCAACCTGCTGGCGCTCAACGCCGCCATCGAGGCGGCCCGGGCCGGCGAGCAGGGGCGCGGCTTTGCGGTGGTGGCGGATGAAGTCCGTTCGCTGGCCGGTCGCACCCAGCAGAGCACCAAGGAGATCAACGAGATGCTGCAGCGCCTGCAGGGCGGGGTGAAACAGGCGGTTGACGTGATGCAGGCCAGCGAGGATCGCAGCCAGGAGACGGTGCAGGAGGCGAGCCACATCGCCACCTCCCTCGACAGCATGGTGATGGCGGTCAGCACCATCAACGACATGAACATCCAGATCGCCACCGCCGCCGAGGAGCAGCATGCTGTCTCCGAGGAGATCAACAAGAACCTGGTGGCCATTCAGCAGATCGTCAGCGAGCTGACCGATGCGGCGGTCGAATCCAACAGCACCACCCGCGATCTCGCCAGCACCGGGGACAAGCTGCGCAAGCTGGTCTCCCAGTTCCGCTACTGATGGGGTGACAAGAGGGGATATCCCTCACAAGATGCGGCCTGGCCCCCGGTTCAGGCCGCACTTTATTTGGGGATTGATCAATAATGTGTGAAAATTGTCGCCCTCTGTGTCAGCTGTTGCCCCTTACCCTATGAATGAGATCGTGAAAGGCAGTATCGATTTGATCCGTCAGCTCAACTATGGCCTGGTCTACGCCAGCCTGGAGGAGCACAAGGAGCTGTCCCGTACCGATCTCTCCCGCCTGACTGGTCTCTCGCCTGCCAGCATCACCAAGATCACCCGCGAGCTGCTGGACGGCGGTCTGGTGGTCACCTGCGGCGAGAGCTCGGTGGGGCGCGGTCGCCGCCAGACCCTGCTGCGCATCAACGAGCGCCGCTTCCAGTTTCTCTCCATGCGCCTGGGGCGCGGTTATGTGGACATGGCGCTGTTCAATCTGGCCGGTCGCTCCCTCGCCCGCCATCGCCATGTGTTCAGCGAAGGGGAGCGAGCCGACCTGCTGGCCAGCCTGGTGCGGGCCATCGAGGGCTTCTTGCCCAAAAAAGCGCTGCGTCTGGCCTGCATCGCCCTCTGTCTGCCGGGGCAGGTGGAGCGCCACTCCGGCATGGTCAAGCACTTCCCCTTCTACGATCTGCGCAACTGGCCGCTCGGCCCGACCCTGCAGGAGGCCTTCGCGGTGCCGGTGCTGGTGAGCGGCGACGTGCGCACCTGGATCCAGGCCGAGCGTGAGTGGGGTGCCGCCAAGAACTGCGCCGATGCGGTGCTGGTGTTCGTGCACAACGACATCGGGGTCGGCATGGTGGTTAATGGCCAGCTTATCGAGAGCGAGAACGCGCTGCTCGGCGATCTCAGCCACCTACAGCTCGAACCCTACGGTCAGCGCTGCTACTGCGGCGGCTTCGGCTGTGCCTGCACCCTGGTGACCAATCAGGCGCTGGAGGCGCAATACCGGGATCTGCGCGAGCGGATGCAGGAGCACGATCTGCCCGAGAGCGTCACCATTCGCGAGCTGTGCGAGCTGGCGCTGGCGGGCAACAGCCTCTGTCAGGACATTCTCCATCAGGCGGCGGGGCGGCTCTCCCGGGTGCTCTCCAACCTCATCTGTCTGCTCAATCCGGGCAAGTTGCTGCTGGGGGGGGAGATCACCCGCGCCGATCGGCTGCTGTTCCCCATGCTGCACCAGTCGCTGGCCAGCCAATTGCCGGCCGAGTACCTGGTGCGCCTGCAGATCGAGTCCACCCACTTCTATGAAGATCCCACCAAGCCCACCTCGGTGCAGGTGCACAAGGCCCTGCGCGACGGCAGCCTGCTGCTCGACTTGTTGCGAGGCGACAAGGAGGCATGAGGCTGGGGTTGCAAGGACGCATCCTGCTCATGCTCTGTCTGGTCAGTCTGCTGCAGCTGGTGCTGCTGAGCGGGGCCAGTTACTACTATGTGTCCGAGCAGCGCTACCGCGAGGTAGGGGATCAGGCCCTCGACGTGGCGCGGCTGGTGGCGCGAGAGTCCGGCGTCATCGCCGGGGTGAAACGGGCCGACACCGCCCGCCTCAATGTGTTGGTGGAGCGGATCCGCGCCGAGGTCGGCGCCAGCTACATCGTCGTCGGCGATAAGGACGCGCGCCGGCTGGTGCACCCCAATGCGGATCGCATCGGCCAGCCCATGATGGGGGATGACCCGCAACGGGCCTTGCAGGGGGAGTCCTACATCTCCCGCGCTCAAGGATCCCTCGGGGTTTCGGTGCGTGGCAAGAGCCCCATCCGCGATGAGCTCGGCCAGGTCATCGGGGTAGTCTCGGTGGGTTATCTGGTGCGGGATATCGAGGCGGATCTGCAGGGTTTTCTGCATTTCGGTCTCGCCATGACCTTGCTCATCGTGCTGCTCAACAGCCTGGCCGCCACCTGGCTGGCCCGCCGTTACAAACGGGCGCTGCTCGGCTTCGAGCCCGAGCAGATGGGGCGTCTCTACACCGAACTCGACTGCACCCTGCGCACCGTGCGCGAGGGGATCCTCACCATCGACGAGCAGGGGCGGCTCACCTCCCTCAACCCCAATGGCATCCGCTTGCTGCGTCTGGACGAGGCTACCGCCCGGGCCGCCATCGGCCAGCCGGTTACCCGGCTGCTGCCGGAGAGCCGCATGCTCTCCCTCATTCAGGATCCGCGCCCCCAGTTTGACGAGGAGATAGTGCTCAACGGCCAGTCCCTCATCGTCAACCGGTTGCCGCTGGTGCGGGACGGCAAGCTGATCGGCGCGGTGTCGAGCTTTCGGCGCAAGGACGAGCTGGAAGAGCTCAGTGCCCAGCTCTCTCAGGTGCAGGCCTACAGCGATCTGCTGCGGGTGCAGACCCACGAACACCACAACCAGCTCGGCACCATCGCCGGGCTCATCGAGCTGGGTGCCACCGGCGAGGCGCTCGCCTTCATCGGACGGGAGGCGGCCACCGAGCAGAGCCTGCTCAACTTCCTGATGATGGCCATCGCCAAGCCCAAGGTGGCCGGCCTGCTGCTCGGCAAGTACCACAGGGCCCACGAGCTGGGGCTGGTGCTGGAGGTGGACCCGGATTCTCGCCTGCACGACATCCCCCTTCGCGTCAGCGGCTCCCAGCTGGTGACTGTGCTGGGCAACCTTATCGACAATGCCTTCGAGGCGACCCGCCGTCACGGCGCCCCCTACCAGCCGGTGCGGGTGGCCCTGAGCGATCTCGGCCAGGATCTCATTCTGGAGGTAGAAGACGGGGCCGGCGGCATCGATCCTGCGCTGGTGGATCGGCTGTTCGAGCGGGGGGTGAGCAGCAAGGCGGAGCCCGGTCACGGCATCGGCCTCTCTCTGGTGCGCAAGACCCTGGATGCCCTGCAGGGGCAGATCACCATCGAAGCCACGGCGCAGGGAAGTTGCGTCGTCTGTTACATTCCCAAGGAGGTGTGAGTGATCAAGATCCTGATCGTCGAGGACGATCCGGCCATCGCCGAGATCCACCGCCGCTTCGTGCAGCGGCTGGCAGGTTTCGAAATATTGGGGGTGGCGCTCACCCTGTTTGATGCTAGGGAGCAAATCGCCATCCTCAAGCCCGATCTGGTGCTGCTGGATGTCTGGCTGCCCGATGGCGAGGGGTTTGCCCTGTTGCGCGAGCTGCGCCAGGCCGGGGCCTGTCTGGACGTCATCCTGCTCACCGCGGCGCGGGAGGCCGGCGCCCTGCAGGAGGCGATGCGGCTCGGGGTGGTGGATTTCATCTTGAAACCCGTGGTGTTCGAGCGGCTGCGCGACACCCTCGACAAATATTGCCAGAGCCGCGCCGCCCTGGCGGCCCTGGCGGACATCGATCAGCAGGCGGTGGACGCCCTGTTTGGCACGCCGTTGCAGCAGGTGGCGGCGGGTGGCCTGCCCAAGGGGATCGACGGCCTCACCCTGCAGCGGGTGCTGGCGGCCTTGACCCAGCAAGGAGCCAGCGCCGAGGAGATCGGTGGCCGGGTCGGGGTGAGCCGCACCACGGCGCGCCGCTATCTGGAGTTTCTGGTGGGCCAGCAACTGGCGAGTCCGGAGCTGGAGTACGGCACCGTTGGCCGGCCGGAGCGGCGTTATCGCCAGCCCTGACTGGCGTAACTCCCCATCCACTCTTGCCAATAAAAAGAGCGCCTGTCGGCGCTCTTTTGCTGTGTGGGATCCGCCAACTCAGCTTGGCTCGGATTGCAGTGTGGCGGCCGGTGCGCGGCGCGCCTGCCACCACTGCCACAGCGGTAACAGCAGCATGGTCAGGGTGATCACCGTGAAGGCCAGGGTGATGGGGCGCTCCCACAGGAAGCTCAGGCTGCCGTCGTTGATCACCAGGGCCCGGCGCAGGTTGTCCTCCAGCATGCCCCCCAGGATAAAGCCGAGCAGCATGGGGGCCATGGGGAAGGTGAGCAGGCGCAGGCCGATGGCGATGAGCGCCACTATGGTCATCACGTGGATGTCCATGGTGTTGAAGGAGACCAGATAGACCCCGGTCAGGGAGAACAGCAGCACCATGGGGATCAGCACGGGGCGAGGCACCGCCAGCACCCTGGCCAGATAGGGGATGAGGGGGAGGTTCAGGATCAACAGCACCACGTTGCCCAGATACATGGAGATGATCACCGACCAGAAGACGTCCGGATGCTCCATGAAGAGGCGCGGGCCGGGCTGGATGCCGTAGGCCACCAGGGCGCCCAGGATGAGGGCCGTGGTGCCCGAGCCCGGGATCCCCAGGGTCAGCAGGGGCACGAAGGAGCCGGTGGAGGCGGCGTTGTTGGCCGCTTCCGGGGCGGCCAGGCCGCGCAGGCTGCCCTTGCCGAACTGCTCCTGGCGCTGCTTGCCGGCGATGTTGCGCTCGGCGCCGTAGGCCATGAAGGCGGCGATGGTGGCGCCGGCCCCCGGCAGCACGCCGATGAGAAAGCCCAGCACCGAGGAGCGGGCGATGGGAGGGGCGATCTCCCTGACCTCCTCCTTGCTCAGCTTGAGGCTGCCGAGCTGCTGCATCTGCCTGGCTTCTTCCTCGCTGTTGTCCTTGCCGGGGCGCAATACCGCCATCAGGATCTCCGCCAGAGCAAAGGTGGCCATGGCCAGCAGCAGGAAGGAGAAGCCGTCGCGCAGGTCCGGCAGGCCGAAGGTGAACCTGTCCACCCCGACGCTGCGGTCGATGCCGATGGTGGAGATCATGATGCCAAACAGCGCCATGATCAGCGCCTTGAGCACCTGCCCCTTGCCGGCAAAGGCCGCCACGGCGGAGAGCCCCAGCACCATGAGGGCGAAGTAGTCCGCCGACTGGAAGGAGAGGGAGACCTTGGCCAGCAGGGGCGCCGCCACCATCAGCATGATGGCGGAGAGGGTGCCGCCGGTGAAGGAGGCGTAGGCGGCGATGGCCAGCGCCTTGCCCGCCTGTCCCTTGCAGGCCAGGGGGTAGCCGTCGAAGGCGGTGACCACGGTGGCGGAGCAGCCGGGGGCGTTGATCAGGATGGAGGAGGTGGAGCCCCCGAAGATGGCGCCGTAATAGACGCCGGCCATCAGGATGATGCCGGAGGAGGGATCCAGGCCATAGGTGATGGGGATCATCAGGGCGATGGCGGTGACCGGGCCCAGGCCCGGCAGCATGCCGATAAAGGTGCCGATGAAGCAGCCAAGCACCACCATCATCAGGTTGACCGGCAGCAGTGCGGTGCCGAGTCCTTGCAAGATTCCGTCTAGCATGGTGACTCCTTAGAAACCGAGCAGGGTGAACAGGCGACCCGGCTCCAGATAGACGTTGAGCCCCTTGGTGAGCAGGGCCCAGAAACCGATGGAGAAGGGGACGCTGATCATCAGGCCGTAGCGCAGGCTGGGCTCACCCAGTACCCGAATGCCCACGCTCAGGAAGGCGATGGTCGAGAGCACGAAGCCAAACCAGGTGAGCCCCAGTCCGTAAATGACCATGAGCCCGAGCAGGATGAAGACCCGGCGCCAATCCCCCTCTTCCCGGCGCAGGGGCTCGCCCCCGGGAAAGAGCACCAGCAGCAGGGAGAGCAGCGCCCCGATCCCGGCCAGGGCATAGGGCAGGGTACTGGCGGTGAAGGGTTCGTATTCGTCGCCGGGGTAGCCCGGTATCTCGGTAGCGTAGTAGCCATAGGCGAGGGAGAGCAGCAGAAACAGCAGGCCCCCCAGTCGCTCCTTGGTGATGTTCATCTCTTGACTCCAACATGAGCGGCGGGCCTGCGCCCGCCTGCGATGTGACAACGAGGGTTACTTGATGAAGCCGAGCTCGCGCATCAGGCCGCCGATCTGCTGTTCCTGGCCGTCGAGGAAGGCGGTGAACTCGGGACCGGACTTGTAGAGGTTGGTCCAGCTGTTGCGGCTGCGGACCACTTCCCACTCCGGCTTGTCGTACATCTGCTTGAGCAGGGCGGCAAACTCGGCGGATTTCTCCGGGCTGATGGTGGGGGAGGCGAAGTAACCGCGCCAGTTGGCGAAGACGGTGGGGTTGTTCTGCTCGCTGAAGGTGGGGATCTGCTCCGCCCCCGGCAGGCGCTTGTCGGAAGTGACCCCGAGGATCCGCATCTGGCCCGACTTGACCGCTTCCATCGCCTCGCCAAAGCCGGTGGAGATGGCCTGGGTCTCCCCGGCCAGCACGGCGGCCATGGCGCTGCCGCCAGCATCGTAGGCGACGTAGCGCAGCTTGCTGGCGTCGGCACCGGCGTTCTTGAAGGTCAGGGCGGCGACCAGGTGATCCAGACTGCCACGGGCCGAGCCACCGGCGATCTTCACCTTGGCCGGGTTCTCCTCGTAGGCGGCCAGCAGCTGGGCCCAGTTCTGATAAGGGGAGTCCGCCTTGACCGCCAGCGCCTGGTAGTCGGCGATGATGGCGGCTACCGGGGTCAGATCACGGAAGGACTGGGGCAGTTCCTTGGAGAGGGATTTGACGATGATGGGGGTGGAGTTGACCATCAGAGTCTTGTCGGACTGGGCCGAGGTCTCGATGAGGTGGGCGATGGCCTTGGCGCCGCCACCGGCGGACATGTTCTGGTAGGAGACGGTCTTGACCAGACCGGACTTGGCCAGCACTTCACCGGTGCCACGGGCCGTGGTATCCCAGCCGCCGCCGGCTCCGCCCGGGATCAGGAAGTGGACTTCGTTGATCTGGGCGTGGGCGCCGAAGCTCAGTGCGAGCAGGCTACCGATCAGGGTGCGCTTGAAGGTTCCTTGCAACATGGTGCTCTCCTTGTGATTGTTGCGGGAAGGTTAATTAATCATGTCTGGCTGGAAAACAATCTGACCGTAATGGCTATTAAGGCTGTTGTGGCCATTTTGTTCATTCTGGTCACGACAGGGAGAACGGCCCGCTCATGGCAGGCAGGAAGGGGGGCAGGCTGCACTGCGCCGCCGGCTGAAAAGGTGCGAGGCTCCCCCGTCAGAAGGGGAGCCTCGCGAAAGAGGGAGCTGACTTATCCCTGTGATGCGGGGGCGGCGGAGACCTGGTCGCCGCTGGCACCCTGCTGCTTGATGGCCTCGCTCGCCTGCTGCTTGCGCTGCAACTGCTCCACCACCAGCTTGTAGGCGATGTAGTACTTGTAGATGTTGCCCACGTAGGTCACGGTCTCGGGCCCTATCTTCTCCGCCGCCACGTACTCGACGTTGTGAAACCAGACGTTGGGATCCAGTCCTCGTTTCTTGGCCTCGGTGCGCAGCCGTGCCACCCGGGCGGGGCCGGCATTGTAGGAGGCGAACGAGAAGAGCGCCTTGTCGAGGGCGGTCATGGGCTCGTCCGCATAGTAGTGGTCGATCATCCAGCGCATGTATTTGACGCCGCCGTGGATGTTGGGCTCAAGCTGGCGGATGTCGCCCACCTTCAGGCCCTTGCCGGTGGCGGGCATGATCTGCATGATGCCGATGGCGCCGACGTGGCTGCGCGCCTGATGGTTGAGGGCCGACTCCTGATAACCCTGGGCAGCCATCAGCAGCCAGTCCACCTCGTATTTCTCGCCATACGCGCGAAACAGATCCACCACCTGCAGAAACTTCTTGCGCTCGGCCTCGGCGGCGGCGCTTTTGACGAACTTGTTCTGCTTGAAATAGCGGGCGAGGAGCTCGTCCCCGGTGGCCTTGCCGCGCAGCGCCTTGATCTGTTCGTTGAGCATGGCCAGCAGTTGCGAGCTCTCCTTGCGCACCGCCCAGGCGATGACGCCCCCTTGCCGGAACACCGGCTGTTCATGGATCCGGATGGCGGGAAAGATTTTCCGCCAGAAGCGCGCCTTGTGCTCGTCCATGACGATGAAAGGGAGCAGGCCAGCGTTGACCATCTCCACCAGATCTTCGTCCTCCAGTGCCTCGGGGGCCGGTTGAATGTCGATGAGCGGCTCTCCCGCCGCCTTGCGTGCCTGGTTGTAGGCCATGAGGCTCTCGAAGTAGCTGGAGGAGGGGCGCACGTAGATGCGCTGGCCGGCCAGGTCGGCGGCACTTTCCACCTTGGGGGAGAGGGGGCCGGAGATGAGCAGCTCCCGCACGTTGTCGAGCAGGGGAGCGGTGAATGCCACGCCCTGCTCCTTGCGCTTGTCCGTGATGGTGAGGTTGGCGGCGGCGATGTCACCCTTGCCCGCGATGAGGGCATCCAGCAGGGCCTCACGCGCCACCGGGATGAAGATCAGGTGCAGCTTGAGATGGCGCTTGAGGTTCTTTTGCTTGCGCAACTGCTCGTTGAGCCGCTTCTCCAGCAACATGAAGGCGTCATAGGTGACGCCCCGCTGTATCCCCTTGTCGATGAAGTAACCTGTCTTGTTGTAGGTGGTGAGCACCCTGATGGAGCGCCGTGCCAGCATGGCATCGAGATCGCCAAGCTGGGGCTGGGCCAGCTGGTCGCTGTTGAACGTCAGTGCGGCCGGCTCGGCGTCGGTCTGCGCTGGCGTTGCGGCCTGCAGCGGGCCGCACAGCAGTCCGCACAGGAGGAGGATCCATAACCGCGTCATGATACTGCCCTCGTCTGTTTCATTGAGTGTAAGCGGCATGGGGCGGGCGCTTTAGCTCATTGGGTTTGCTCGGTGGGGGGTGGATAGCACCATAGGCCCTATCCGATGAAGGGGCCGGCGAGCGGGGGAAGTGGTGAACAGAGCAGAGAATAAAAAGGGGAGCCTCGGTGGCTCCCCTTTGACGACACTTGGTCGGCGTTAGAACCAGAAGCCGATGATGAAGGAGCCTGCCAGGGTCAGCATGACGTTGGCCACCGCATAGGTGCCGGCATAGCCGAGCGCCGGGATGGAGCTGTTGGCCGCCTCGTTCACCACGTCCATTGCCGGGGCGCAGGTACGTGCCCCGGTGATGGCGCCGAGGAGCAGGGCCGGGTTCATCTTCAGCACCCAGACGCCGAACAGGTAGCCCACCAGCACCGGCAAGGTGGTCACCAGCATGCCGGAGAAGAGCACCACCATCCCCACTTCGCTCAGGTGATCGAGGATGCCGCCACCGGCTTTGAGGCCGGTGCTCACCATGAAGACGGCAAGGCCGAGATCCTTGGCCAGTCGCAGGGCGCCCGGCGGCACATAACCCACTGTGGGGTGGTTGGCGCGCAGGTAGCCCATCAGGATCCCCGCCAGCAGCAGGCCGACGGCGTTGCCGAGGCCAAACTCCAGCTGGCCGAACACTAGGGAGACGGAGCCAATCAGCAGGCCCAGCACGAAGAAGGTGGTGAAGGCCACCAGATCCGTGGTCTGGCTGTGAATGCTGATGAAGCCGATCTTGTTGGCCAGCAGCTTGACCCGCTGCTTCTCGCCGCTGATCTGCAGCACGTCGCCCTTTTGCAGCATGATGTTGCGATCGAACGGCATCTCGATCTGGGAGCGCACCACCCGGTTGAGGAAGCAGCCCTTCTCGGTGAGGTTGAGCTCCACCAGGTGGCGACCCACCACAGCGTCGTTTTTCACCACTATCTCTTCGGTGACGATCTGCAGGTCAAGCAGGTTGCGGTCGAACACCTCCTTGCCGTTGCGGTAGTTGACGTCGAGCTTCTCGTGACTCTCGGGGTAGCCCACCAGGGCGATCTCGTCCCCTTCCTGGATGACGGCGTCACCATCCGGACTCGCCAGGATGCCGTTGCGGCGGATCCGCTCCACGTAGCAGCCGGTGTGAGGATAGATGCCGGTCTCGCGCAGGGTGCGACCGCCGATCCAGGCCGCTAGCTCGGGGCCGACCCGGTAGGCGCGGATGATGGGCAGGTAGGTCTTGCGGCTCTCGTTGTCGGAGAGACCGCGCTCGCGGGCGATCTTCTGCGCCTCGGTGTTGAGGTCGAGCCGCGCCAGCGAGGGGAGGTAGCGCACCACCATCATCAGGCCCACCAGCCCTACCAGATAGGTCAGGGCATAGCCGATGCCCATGTTGTCGAGCACCGACTGCATGTCGGTCTGATGGGGGAGGTTGAGCAGGCCGCTGCGCAGGGCATCCTGGGCCCCCACCAGCGCCGGGGTCGAGGTGAGCGAACCGGCCAGGATGCCGGCGGCCATGCCCGGCCCCAGGTTGAAGAACTTGGCCAGTCCCACGGTAAGGAAGAGGGCGGTCAGCAGGATCACCAGGGTCAGGGTGATGTAGTGGATGCCGTCGCGCAGGAAGACGCTGAAGAAGTGCGGCCCCGCTTCGATCCCCACGCAGAAGATGAACAGCATGAAGCCGACGTTCTCCGTGGTGGTGCTGAATTCGAAGCCCATCTGGCCAAACAGCAGGGCGGTGAACAACACGCCTATGGTGTTGCCTATCTGGAAGTTGCCGACCCTGACTTTGCCGAGCAGCAGGCCGAAGGCCAGTACCACGAACAGCAGCAGGGAGTCGCTTTGATGTAGCAGTGTCACGAAATCTATGGTCATGCCCGGAAAAACCGAGGAAAAAAGTGGGGCCGACATTGTGCCGGATCCCTCACCAATAAAGAAGCGTCAAAGGCGCATTAATCGGTACTAACCCGCCATCGCCCTCGGGGTCATGAGGGTAACTGGGGGGCACCTGCGGCAATGACCTCTATTTCCCTCTGCCAGCCCCGCTGTCAATTAGTGATTCCTGCTATCTGTGATCCTCGTCTTTGGGGGCCGCTTGAAATTTTACGCTCTGCTGTTTGGTCGGCTGATTTGGCTCTCTGGCAGCATTTTTGACTGATGGGGATGGGATGAGTCTGGCGGTTGGTCGCGACCCGCCCGTGCAGGGTGACCCATCTGTGGCGGGATGGCGAAAAGATATCTGTAAAAAGCATCTGATGGGGGCATTGGCGACCCATTCGGGGGGCGCGGCAAAAACAGCAGAAAATGAGGTTGGCGAGTCAAACGTGCCGGCCTTGCCGGCAATGGCCTGCCAGCCTAGGCCGTCATTGGCTTTGGCCTACTTACCCACAGAAACTGTGGATAACCCTGTTCATGAAACTTGGTGATCAGGCTGTAGCCCGCGCCAATACTGGGCTGCAATGGCTGTTCAAAAAATACCGGATAAAGATTGTTTCTATAAAAATCAAATAGTTACGCGCAGCAGAACAAAACGCTGTCGAGGCGGATGGGGGAGAAAAAGGGAGAGGTCACCGCAGGGTGCGGCTTGTGCATTAAAATTGGTAGAGGAAAGCACTAAAGTGGATAACTTGCACCGAGATGGTGAGGAGTTGGCTCCCCCGACTGGACTTGAACCAGTGACATACGGATTAACAGTCCGCCGTTCTACCGACTGAACTACGGGGGAACATCAGGCAAGGAGGAGCATCATACAGAGGTCGCATTTCGAGGTCAATAGCTGCTTCTGCTGCCAGAGTGGATACCCAGGCCACCCCATCTCGGAGTACACTTCTGCTCTTGCGTATTTTTGCCGGGAGTCGTCATGAGCAAGTTATTCAAGCTGGCCAGCCAGTTTCAACCCGCCGGGGATCAGCCGAGGGCCATCGCCCAGCTGCTCGACGGCATCGAGTCTGGCCTCGCCCATCAAACCCTGCTCGGGGTGACCGGCTCGGGCAAGACCTTCACCATGGCCAACGTCATCGCGACCCTCAATCGTCCCACCATGATCCTGGCTCCCAACAAGACCCTGGCGGCCCAGCTCTATGGGGAGATGAAGGAGTTCTTCCCCGACAACGCGGTGGAGTATTTCGTCTCTTATTACGACTACTACCAGCCCGAGGCCTATGTGCCGACCACCGATACCTTCATCGAGAAGGATGCCTCCATCAACGATCACATCGAGCAGATGCGGCTGTCGGCCACCAAGGCGCTGCTGGAGCGGCGCGACGTGGTGATCGTCGCCTCGGTGTCGGCCATCTACGGCCTGGGGGATCCGCAGGCCTACCTCAGCATGATGCTGCACCTCAAAGTGGGGGATGTGATCAACCAGCGGGACATATTGCGCCGCCTCGCCGAGCTGCAGTACACCCGCAACGACATGGCCTTCCAGCGCGGCACCTTCCGGGTGCGGGGGGAGGTGATGGACATCTACCCCGCCGAGTCGGACAAGCTGGCCCTGCGGGTGGAGCTGTTTGACGAGGAGGTGGAGCGCCTCTCCCTGTTCGATCCGCTGACCGGCGCCATCGAGCAGACGGTGGTGCGCTACACCATCTACCCCAAGACCCACTACGCCACCCCGCGCGAGACCATCCTGGGGGCCATCGAGCACATCAAGGAGGAGCTCAAGGGGCGACGCGAGCAGCTGTTGTCCCTCAACAAGCTGGTGGAGGAGCAGCGCATCAGCCAGCGCACCCAGTTCGACATGGAGATGATGCAGGAGCTGGGCTACTGCTCCGGCATCGAGAACTACAGCCGCTACCTCTCCGGCCGCGCGCCGGGGGAACCGCCGCCCACTCTGTTCGACTATCTGCCGGGGGACGGTCTGCTCATCATCGACGAATCCCACGTTACCGTGCCGCAGATCGGCGCCATGTTCAAAGGGGACAGATCCCGCAAGGAGACCCTGGTGGAGTACGGCTTCCGCCTGCCGTCGGCGCTGGACAACCGGCCGCTCAAGTTCGACGAGTTCGAGGCGCTGATGCCGCAGACGGTGTTCGTCTCGGCGACCCCGGGCCCTTACGAGCTGGACAAATCCGGCGGCGACGTGGTGCAGCAGGTGGTGCGCCCCACCGGTCTGCTTGACCCCGAGGTGGAAGTGCGGCCGGTCAGCACCCAGGTGGACGATCTGCTCTCCGAAATCCGCAAGCGGGTAGCGGTGGAGGAGCGGGTGCTGGTCACGACGCTCACCAAGCGGATGGCGGAGGACTTGACCGAATACCTGGCGGATCACGAGGTACGGGTGCGCTATCTGCACTCGGACATCGACACCGTGGAGCGGGTGGAGATCATCCGCGACCTGCGTCTGGGCAAGTTTGACGTGCTGGTGGGCATCAACCTGCTGCGCGAAGGGCTCGACATGCCGGAGGTCTCCCTAGTGGCCATCCTGGATGCAGATAAAGAGGGCTTCCTGCGCTCCACCCGTTCGCTGATCCAGACCATAGGCCGGGCGGCGCGCAACCTCAACGGCAAGGTGATCCTCTACGGGGATACCATCACCAACTCCATGAAGGTCGCCATTGAAGAGACCGAGCGGCGCCGCGCCCTGCAGCACGCCCACAACCTGGAGCACGGCATCACGCCGAAGGGGCTCAACAAGGCCATCGGCGATGTGATGGACATGGGGGGCAGCCGCACCGCGGGCAAGGCCGGCAAGGGGAGTCGCAAGGCCGCTGAGCCGCAAGGGGAGTACCACGCCCGCTCCGCCAGCGAGATCGCCAAGGAGATCAAACGAATGGAGGAGCAGATGTTCCAGCATGCGCGAGATCTGGAGTTCGAGCAGGCGGCGGCGCTGCGGGATCAGATCCAGCGGCTGCGCGGCGAGCTGATCGAGTCATGAGCGCCAGACGCTGGCTCATCTGGCGGCGCCTGCGTCGCCTCTATCAGGGCTTTCGCCATCCAGCCACCCCCTGGTGGGCCAGGGGGTTGGTGATCCTGGTGCTGCTTTACGGCATCAGCCCGGTGGATCTGGTGCCAGACCTGGTGCCGCTGGTCGGCTGGCTCGATGATGCCACCCTGCTGTTGCTCCTCCTGTGGGGCTGGGAGCGCTGTCTGCCGGCGCCGGTGCGCAAGGATCTGGAGAGCGTCTCCTGAGCGGTCAGGGCACGACAGGTTTGCGATATCGGGGGAAGGCTGAGGCGGGATAAACGGTTTCATTCGAGCGACGCCAAGCGGCGAGTACAGGAGGCACTCCACAGCGATTGTGGCCTGCTTGGCATTGGCGTAGACTCCACGCCGTTCACATCATGAGTATGGAAAAATGGATCTGATCCTCTTTGCAATCGACTTTATCCTGCACGTTGACGTGCACCTGAAAGAGCTGTTTGAAAACTACGGTATCTGGGTTTACGCCATCCTGTTTCTCATTATCTTCTGCGAGACCGGACTGGTGGTCACCCCCTTCCTGCCGGGTGACTCCCTGCTGTTTGCCGCCGGTGCCCTCACCGTGGGCAGCGTGCTGGACGTGCACACCCTGGCGGCCGTGCTGATCATCGCCGCCGTGCTCGGCAACGTGGTGAACTACACCATAGGCCACTTCTTCGGCGAGCAGCTGTTTCGCAACCCGGACTCCAAGATCTTCCGGCGGGACTATCTGGACAAGACCCACGCCTTCTACGCCAGACACGGCGGCAAGACCATCATCATCACCCGCTTCCTGCCCATAGTGCGCACCTTCGCCCCCTTCGTGGCGGGCATGGGGGCCATGACCTATCCGCGCTTCCTGGCGTTCAATCTGGTGGGGGGGCTCTTGTGGGTGATCTCCTTTGTCTACGCCGGCCACTTTTTCGGCAACCTGCCGGTGGTGCGGCAGAACTTTACCCTGCTCATCTTCGGCATCATCGGCATCTCGCTGCTGCCCATGGTGATCGGCATGGTGAAAGCCAAGCTCAACGCCGGCAAGGTGGCTTCCTGAGTCAGCCTTGTTGGCCGTGTCATGAGAGGGAGCCGCAGGCTCCCTTTTTTGTTTGAGCATGGTTCTGATTGCTGATTTCTCACTGATGAGCCTGGAGGAAAGGCTAATAGGCGAGCAAGCAAGCGGTCACCAGGATGGCTGGCAGGGGAGCGAGACATTGAAGAACGATATCAGGGGGCAAGGTGCCACCCACTATCTTCATGAAAAAGGGAGCCACTGGCTCCCTTTTCGCGACGGATGATGTTGATCCGACCTAGTTGCAGCAGCGCCCCTTGACCAGGTTGCCGATGGCCACCACCACGAACACCAGCAGGTAGGCGGCGAAGATGGCCACCAGCCACTGGGGCATGGAGAAGCTCAGGAACTGCCAGCTGACCTCGCTGCAGTCGCCATCCGGGAAGAACATCCAGGGGATCCACTGATCCAGCGGTGCCCAGCTCGGGAAGTCGACAAACCCTTCGCAGACATTGAAGGGAGAGGGGTTTACCTGATAATCCACATGCTTGAGCGCCAGTTTCAGGCCCCAGAAGGCACTGGCGCCCCACATCAGCAGGGCGCTCCAGCGCACATACCATTTCTGCGGAGCCACCATGCCGAGCAGCGCCGCCATGAGGACCCCGAGGGTGGCAAGCCGCTCATAGATACACATGACGCAGGGATGCAGACCCAGCACGTGCTGGAAGAAGAGGGCGCTCAACTCGAGGAACAGGGCGGAGGCTGCAAGCAGGCCCCATGCCAGGCGATGGGCGGCTATACGTCGCAGAAACTCTATCATCTGGTTGATCTCACAGAAAAAACAGTGGCTGAATTAGAGCAGAGCAGGGGCCAAAAAGAAAGGGCCCTGGCGGGCCCTCATGGCACTCAGTAGAGTGCGGACAGTACCGCAGGTGCGGCGTTGTCGAGCGTCAGCCAGCCGGCCTGATAGTACCAGTCGGTGAGCGGGCCGAGCAGAAACTCCACCGAGAAGAAACCCACCAGACCCAGCACCAGGGTATAGGGCAGCGCCATCCACACCATCCGGCCGTAGGAGAGGCGCAGCAGCGGCGCCAGTGCCGAGGTCAGCATGAACAGGAAGGCGGCCTGGCCGTTGGGGGTGGCCACCGACGGCAGGTTGGTACCGGTGTTGATGGCCACCGCCAGCAGCTCAAACTGCTCGCGGCTGATGGCATTGTTGAGCAGGGCGGTCTTCACCTCGTTGATGTAGACGGTGCCGACGAAGACGTTGTCACTGACCATGGAGAGCAGGCCATTGGCCAGGTAGAAGAGCGCGAGCTGGGCGTCGGGTTCGGCCGCCAGCACCCACTGGATCACCGGCTTGAACAGCTGCTGATCGATGATGACGGCGACCACGCTGAAGAAGACGGCCAGCAGGGCGGTAAAGGGCAGTGCCTCCTGGAATGCCTTGCCGAGGGAGTGCTCTTCGGTGATGCCGGTGAGGGAGGTGGCCAGCACGATGACGGACAGACCGATGAGGCCCACTGCCGCCAGGTGCAGAGCAAGCCCCAGAATGAGCCAGAGGGCGATCACCGCCTGCACGATCAGCTTGGCCTTGTCCTGAGCGGTGCGCTCGGCCTCTTCATAACGGTTGTAATCCTCCATGATGCGGCGTACCGCGTCCGGTAATTTGGCGCCATAGCCAAACCAGCGACACTTTTCGACCAGGACGCAGGTCAGCAGACCGCAGATAAACACCGGAACCGTGACTGGAGACATGCGAATGGCGAATTCGACGAAGTTCCAGCCGGCCTGTTCACCGATGATCAGGTTCTGCGGCTCTCCCACCAGGGTGCAGACGCCACCGAGGGCAGTACCGATGGCGGCATGCATCATCAGGCTGCGCAGGAAGGCGCGAAAGTCATCCAGGTGTTGACGATTGAGCTCGTTGACGGTGCCATCATCGGTGTAATCGTGGGAGTGGCCAAACTCCTTGCCGGAGGAGACCTTGTGATAGATGGCGTAGAAGCCGGTGGCGACGCTGATCACCACGGCAATCACGGTGAGGGCATCGAGGAAGGCAGACAGGAAGGCGGAGACCAGACAAAACGCCAGGGATAGCATCGTTTTGGAGCGGATCCGGATCAGCAGCTTGGTGAACACGTAGAGCAACAGCTGCTTCATGAAGTAGATGCCGGCCACCATGAAGACCAGCAACAGCAGCACTTCGATATTGGCGACCAGTTCGTGTTTGACCTGCTGTGCCGAGGTCATGCCGATCAGCACTGCCTCAATGGCCAGCAGGCCGCCGGGTTGCAGCGGATAGCACTTGAGGGCCATGGCCAGGGTGAAAATGAACTCGACGACCAGCAGCCAGCCGGCCATGAAGGGATCGAGATAAAAGGCGATCGGGTTGATCAGCAGGAATAGAAGAATAGCGGCCTTGTACCACTGGGGGGCGTTGCCCAGAAAGTTCCTGGCAAAGGCTTGCCCTAAGCTGATTGGCATAATAATGGGTCTCTGTTTTGTGGTTGGTATCTGCGTCTATGCAGTCAAGACAGGCTCGACCAGAACATCCGGATGTTGTCCCTTATCAGATTGATTCCTCATGATTTTAATCAAAAAGAGCATTAACTATAAATAACATAGTCGCGCTTGCCCATGAGTATGGTGGTTTTATGGGCAATCCAGGGGTTGGCTGGCACCCATTGCTGGCTGAAATACATTTTTTTAACAAAATCACCCACCGATGTGAGCAGAGGACTGACCTTCTGCTTGCCAGCCCTCCCTGCTTTGCTATTATTCGTGAGCCTTTTTTACGTACTACAACAGAGTCACTACATGGTCATAAAAGCGCAGAGCCCCGCAGGGTTTGCCGAGGAATACATCATCGAGTCCATCTGGAACAATCGCTTTCCTCCAGGATCCATCTTGCCGGCCGAGCGCGAGCTGTCCGAGCTGATTGGCGTGACCCGAACCACCTTGCGTGAAGTGCTGCAGCGTCTGGCCCGCGATGGCTGGCTCACCATCCAGCATGGCAAACCGACCAAGGTGAACAACTTCTGGGAGACCTCGGGACTCAACATTCTGGAGACCCTGGCTCGTCTCGATCAGGACAAGGTGCCGGATCTGGTGGCTCAGCTGCTGTCGGCGCGTACCAACATCTGCACCATCTTCATTCGTGGCGCGATCCGCAACAACCCGGAGCAGGCCGCCGAGATCCTGCGCGGCGCCGCCGAGGTGGAGAACACAGCCGAAGCCTATGCGGACTTCGACTACCGGTTGCACCATCAGCTGTCGTTCGCCTCCGGCAATCCCATCTACGCCTTGATCCTGAACGGTTTCAAAGGGCTGTACAGCCGGGTTGGCCGCTACTACTTCTCCGACAAGCAGGCGCGAGAAACCGCGGATGCCTACTACAAGACCCTGCTTAACCTGGCCGAGACACAGAATCACGAGGCCGTGTTCATGACGGTGCGTCAATACGGCATCGAGTCCGGCAAGCTGTGGACTCGTCTGCGCCAGGATATGCCGAGCAACCTGTGCGACAACTGAGCCTGTTCTGATGCAAGAAAAACGCGCCGATTGGCGCGTTTTTTATGGCTGCAAGGTGAGGGGATCAGACCGGTTTCTTCTCCGGGCAGCGCCCTATGATGTCGGGAGGCAGTTCGCCATTGTCCTGCTCAAGTATCACGTCGAAACCCCACAGCTGGTGCAGATGCTTGAGCACCTCGTGACGGGAGTCCCCCAGCGGGATCCGGTTGTGTGGCACATAGCGCAGGGTGAGGGAGCGATCCCCCTTCACCGCCACGTTGTAGACCTGGATGTTGGGCTCCAGATTGCTCAGGTTGTACTGGGCTGACAGGGTGTTGCGCACCTGACGATAACCTTCGTCGTTGTGGATGGCCGAGACCTTCAGGTAGTTCTTCAGGTCGTCGTCATCGATGGCAAACAGCTTCATGTCGCGCATCACCTTGGGACTCAGGAACTGGCTGATGAAGCTCTCGTCCTTGAAGTTCTGCATGGCGAAATGCAGCGTCTCCACCCAGTTGCTGCCGGCGTAGTCGGGGAACCAGTATCTGTCCTCCTCGGTCGGGTGCTCGCAGATGCGGCGCAGATCGGTGAACATGGCAAAGCCGAGGGCGTAGGGGTTGATCCCCGAGTAGTAGCGACTGTTGTAGGGGGGCTGATAGACCACGTTGGTGTGGCTGTGCAGCACCTCGATCATGAAGCGATCGCTTATCTTGCCCTCGTCATAGAGGTGATTGAGGATGGTGTAGTGCCAGAAGGTGGCCCACCCTTCGTTCATCACCTGGGTCTGTTTCTGCGGGTAGAAGTACTGGCTGATCTTGCGCACGATACGTACGATCTCGCGCTGCCAGGGCTCCAGCAGGGGGGCATTCTTCTCGATGAAATAGAGAATGTTCTCCTGTGGCTCGGCCGGATAGCGCCGGTCTTCCACCCCGGAGGCCTTGTGCTGTTTGGGCAGGGTGCGCCACAGCTCGTTGACCTGGGTTTGCAGATAGTCTTCCCGTGCCTTCTGTCGTCGTTTCTCTTCGGCCATGGAGATCTTCTGAGGCCGCTTGTAACGATCCACCCCGAAGTTCATCAGTGCATGGCAGGAGTCGAGCAGTTTCTCCACCGCGTCGATGCCGTGCTTCTCTTCACATTCGGTGATGTAGTTCTTGGCAAACAGCAGATAGTCGATGATGGAAGAGGCATCGGTCCAGGCCTTGAACAGGTAGTTGTTCTTGAAGAAGGAGTTGTGGCCGTAGCAGGCGTGGGCCATCACCAGGGCCTGCATCGGCATGGTGTTCTCCTCCATCAGATAGGCGATGCAGGGATCCGAGTTGATGACGATCTCGTAGGCCAGCCCCATCTGGCCACGCTTGTAGTTGCGCTCGGTGTGGATGAAGCGCTTGCCGAATGACCAGTGCTGATAACCGATGGGCATGCCGACGCTGGAGTAGGCATCCATCATCTGCTCCGCCGTGATCACCTCTATCTGGTTGGGGTAGGTGTCCAGTCGATAGAATTTGGCGACCCGGGCTATTTCTTGATGGTAAATATCCAGCAGGTCGAAGTTCCAGTCCGGGCCATCGTCCAGCGGCGCTACTTTTCTTGCGGTTTCTACCATATGACCTCCCTCAAGCCGCTTGCTTCTTGAACAGCTCCCGGAATACCGGATAGATATCCTCGACCTTGCGAATATGTTCCATCGCAAAGTGGGGGAACTGGCTGGCTACCGACTCATACTCGTGCCACAGGGTCTGGTGAGCGCGGGTGGTGATCTCGATGTAGGAGTAGTACCGCACCCGCGGCATGATGTCCCGCACCAGGATCTCCCGGCACTGCGGCGAGTCGTCGGCCCAGTTGTCACCATCTGACGCTTGTGCCGCGTAGATGTTCCACTGGTTGGCGGGGTAACGTTCGTTGATGATGTCGTTCATCATCTTGAGCGCACTGGAGACGATGGTGCCGCCCGTCTCCTGGGAGTAGAAAAATTCGTGCTCGTCCACTTCCTTGGCCTGGGTGTGGTGACGGATGTAGACCACTTCGACGTTCTTGTAGGTCCGGCTCAGGAACAGATAGAGCAGGATATAGAAACGCTTGGCCATCTCCTTGGTGGCCTGATCCATGGAGCCTGACACGTCCATCAGGCAGAACATCACCGCCTGGCTGGAAGGCACGGGCCGCTTGACGAAGTTGTTGAACTTGAGATCGAAGGTGTCGATAAAGGGCACCGCATCGATCCGTCTCTTCAGCTCACGGATCTCTTTTTCGAGCTGGGCCATCTCCGCAAAGTGTTCGGTGGGATCGGCGGCCAACAGGGCGAGACGATCCTCCAGTTCGTGCAGCTGGCGTTTCTTGCCTGCCTGCAGCGCCATGCGGCGGGCCAGCGAGTTTTGCAGTGAACGCACCACGTTGATGTTGGCGGGCACCCCGTTGGAGGTGTAACCCGCCCGGTAGGTTTTGACTTCCATCAGCTGATTGAGCTGGGTTTTTTGCAGCCTCGGCAGTTCCAGATCTTCAAACAGCAGGTCCAGATACTCATCCTTGGAGATCTGGAAGACGAAGTCGTCCGCCCCCTCTCCCTGGTTGGAAGCCTGCCCTTCGCCAGATCCTTGACCGCCACCTCCTCCCTTGGGGCGGTCAATCTTGTCGCCGGAGACGAATTGGTCGTTGCCGGGGTGCACCATCTCCCGTTTACCGCCTTGCCCCTGATGGAAATGGGGCTCGCCGATGTCCTTGGTCGGGATGCTGATGCTCTCGCCGGTATCCACGTCCTGAATGCTGCGCTTGGAGACAGCATCAGAGACCGCTTGTTTGATCTGCTTCTTGTAGCGGCGAATGAAGCGCTGCCGATTGACAGCGCTTTTGTTTTTGCCGTTGAGCCTGCGGTCGATAAAATGCGCCATAACTCCCCCTTGAACAGTCAGGGTCAGGATGACTTGCGTACCCTGAGATACCACTCGGAGAGCAGACGCACCTGTTTGCGGGTGTAGCCTTTCTCCATCATCCGTTCGACAAAGTTATCGTGCTTCTTCTGCTCCTCGGCCGAGGTTTTGCTGTTGAAGGAGATAACCGGCAGCAGCTCTTCCGTGTTGGAGAACATCTTCTTCTCGATCACGGTGCGCAGCTTCTCGTAACTGGTCCAGTTGGGGTTACGGCCTGCATTGTTGGCGCGGGCACGCAGCACGAAGTTGACGATTTCGTTGCGGAAATCCTTCGGGTTGCTGATCCCGGCGGGTTTTTCAATTTTCTCCAGCTCGCTGTTGAGGGATGCGCGGTCAAACAGCTGGCCGGTCTCGGGGTCACGGTACTCCTGATCCTGGATCCAGAAATCGGCGTAGGTGACATAGCGATCGAAGATGTTCTGACCGTACTCGGAGTAGGACTCGAGGTAGGCGGTCTGGATCTCCTTGCCGATGAACTCCACGTAGCGCGAGGTCAGATAGCCCTTGATGAACTCAAGGTAGCGGTCGTGCAGCTCCTGCGGGAACTGTTCGCGCTCGATCTGCTGCTCCAGCACATAGAAGAGGTGTACCGGGTTGGCCGCCACTTCCGCGTGGTCGAAGTTGAAGACGCGGGAGAGGATCTTGAACGCAAAGCGGGTGGAGAGGCCATTCATCCCCTCGTCGACACCGGCGTAATCGCGGTACTCCTGATAACTCTTCGCCTTGGGATCGGTGTCTTTGAGACTTTCGCCATCATAGACCCGCATCTTGGAGTAGATGCTGGAGTTTTCCGGCTCCTTGAGGCGCGACAGCACGGAGAACTGACCCAGCAGCTCCAGGGTTCCCGGGGCGCACTTGGCATCGGTCAGCTCACTGTTGACCAACAGCTTCTCGTAGATCTTCACCTCTTCCGACACCCGCAGGCAGTAAGGCACCTTGACGATGTAGACCCGGTCGAGGAACGCCTCGTTGTTCTTGTTGTTGCGGAACTGCTGCCACTCGGATTCGTTGGAGTGAGCCAGCAGGATGCCGTCGAAGGGGAGGGCGGAGAGCCCCTCGGTACCGTTGTAGTTGCCCTCCTGGGTGGCGGTCAGCAGCGGGTGTAGCACCTTGATGGGCGCCTTGAACATCTCGACGAACTCCATGATCCCCTGGTTCGCCTTGCACAGCGCGCCCGAGTAGGAGTAAGCGTCGGCGTCATCCTGGGCGAAGTGCTCCAGCATGCGGATGTCCACCTTGCCGACCAGAGAGGAGATGTCCTGGTTGTTGTCATCGCCCGGTTCTGTCTTGGCAATGGCAATCTGGTCGAGGATGGAGGGGTTGACCTT
This sequence comes from Aeromonas sp. S8(2024), assembly GCF_041403085.1. Classification (NCBI taxonomy): domain Bacteria; kingdom Pseudomonadati; phylum Pseudomonadota; class Gammaproteobacteria; order Aeromonadales; family Aeromonadaceae; genus Aeromonas; species Aeromonas sp. S8(2024). Next base: position 241,855 of record NZ_JBGLRF010000001.1, read on the forward strand.
CTCCACCTTGAACTTGGTGATGTCGCCACCAAACTCGTGCAGCCGCTTGGCGACCCAGGGGGACATGATAGGGCGCAGGTAGCGGCGCGGGATGCCGTACTCTTTTTCCAGCAGCTCGCCATCTTCTTCAATGTCGAACAGGCAGAAGGGGTGATCGTTGACCGGTGACCCCTTGATGCGATAGATAGGCACCTTCTGCATCAGGGATTTGAGTTTTTCTGCCAGCGAGGATTTACCACCGCCGACCGGGCCCAGCAGATAGAGGATCTGTTTCTTCTCTTCCAGCCCCTGGGCGGAGTGTTTGAGATAGGAGACGATCTGTTCGATGGCCTCTTCCATGCCGTAGAAGTCTTTGAAGGCGGGATAGCGTGCCACGACGCGGTTGGAAAAAAGACGACTGAGTCTGGGATTGGCAGAGGTGTCGACCATCTCAGGCTCACCGATGGCGGTCAGCAGACGTTCGGCGGCGGAGGCGTAGCAGGACTTGTCCTGCTTACACATATCCAGGAACTCCTGGATGCTGTATTCCTCTTCCCTGGCTTTCTCATATCGCTGTTGATAATGCTCGAAGATGCCCATAACTTTGCCCTCGTTATAGTCGCTTACCCTGAAAAGAGTGGATCACTACTTTTGTTCTGTTTACCTCATTAAGCCTAGTCAACAGCCCCCAGTAATCCATCACCAACTATTGGTTTAAATTTGCAAGGGTACTTCCCGACCCGATGCGGGAAGGCGCAATCAGTGACACACCTATGTTACTGACTGTTAAATTATTTTTGCCATGATAGTGAGGCAAATGTCAAAGACATAAAAAATAAATGTTTGTCAAAAAATGGAAACTGCACCGCATTGTTCCTGGCCGGCTGCCGCAAGCGCAGTCAGGGCAAGGGGGAGCGCGCCATGCAGCAGAAATGGCATTACGTTTACGTGCACGTAAAGTTAATTGTTTGGTGTTTTAGCTCTAATTTTTACATTGACGCTACATTGCGACTGCTCTAGATTGGCCCTGTGTCGGGCAGTCAGCGCTTTAGCAAGAGAGTGGCTGGTTGCCGATACAAAGCTCTGTTTAAGCACGTTTCCGTTGGCTTGACCCTCGCAAATGCGAGGGTCTTATTTTTTCAGCGCAATCGACGCTGTCTGGTGAGCTAGTGATCGTGGTGGAGCGGATAAATGCGGGAAACCGCCGCCAGGACGTCGGCGAAGGGGTGGGATGCCAGCTGGCCAAATCCGGCCAGGCTTTTCGCCTTGACCCGGGTGGTGAGCGGCGTGGCGATGCCGCACAGAAAGCGGGTCAGGATGCGCGGATGCCGGGTGTGACACAGGGCCACCAGGGGATCGCACCAGGCTCTTAGTCCCTGTTCATTGGGGAGTGTCCGGCCGGGCAAGGGGGGGAGCTCTGCCACCTCGCCCCGACAGACAGAGCAGTGCCCGCAATGAGTGGGCGCAGCCCGATCGGCAAAGTAGCGTGCCAGTTCATGGCTCAGGCAACTGCTTGAGGTAAAGAAACCCAGCAATGCCTGCAGACGGGCCAGCTCGCTGTGTTCTTTCTTTTCAAACAAGTTGTGCAGCTCATCGGCCTGGGTTGCCACGTCAATCTCCTGGCGCAGCACCCGGTAAACCTCGGTCATCTGCTTGCTTTCCAGTTCGATCCAGCCCTGCTGCTGCAGGTAGTCCAAGGCCGCCGCCGCGCGGTGCCGCTCCCCCTGATAGCCTTGCCAGAGTGCTTCGAAGTCCATGGTGCACCAGCTGCGGGCCTGCGGGGCGCAGGCGAACAGCTGCTCCAGGAACAGGCGTCGTTCGGGGTTGAAGCGGGCCAGGATCTCCACTTTCTCCAGCACGAACTTGAAACGGTACTCGGCAAAGTAGCTGTAGGCCGGGGCTATGATGCCCGCCATCTCCAGATAGACCAGCAGGGTCTTGAGAGGTAGTTGGCGGATGTTGGTCTCATTGGACAGACGCAGCAGGCTGAATTCCCACTCGCTGCCGCTTTGCAGCAGGATCTCGAGCAGCGCGACGATGGCCAAGCGATCCGGAGTGTCGCCATAGACGAAATTCTCCAGCACCGGCAACTGGCTGCGATTGGCCAGCACGATGCAGCGGGAAGGCTGGCCGTCGCGGCCGGCACGGCCTATCTCCTGGCTGTAGTTTTCGATGGACTTGGGCAGATCGTAATGGATCACCCGGCGAATATCGGCCTTGTCGATGCCCATGCCAAAGGCGATGGTGGCCACGATGCAATCCAGCTTGCCGGTCATGAAGTCGTGCTGGATCTGGCTGCGCAAGGTGGCGTCGAGCCCGGCATGATAGGCTCGGGCCCTGATCCCGCGCTGCTGCAGCTGGGCGGCACAGGCTTCGGCAGTGTGTTGCAGGGTGACGTAGATGATGGTGGGGGCGGCGGGATCGCGCGCCAGTTCCCCATGCAGCCAGCCATCGCGCGCCTCGGCGGGCAGGGGGACGACGGCCAGGTCCAGGTTGGCGCGATAAAAGCCGGTGACGATGAGCCCGTCATCCTCGATGTCGAATTTGGCCTGCATGTCGGCCATCACGGCCGGGGTGGCGGTGGCGGTCAGCAGCAATACCTGGGGAATGGCCAGTTCGCGGCGATAGTCAGGCAGCTTGAGGTAGTCGGGGCGAAAGTTGTGGCCCCATTCCGAAATGCAGTGAGCCTCGTCCACCACCAGCATTGACAGCGGCACCTGCTGGATGAAGCGGCGAAAGCGCTCGTTCTTGAGGCGCTCCACCGAGATCATCAGGATTTTGAGCTGGCCGTCGTTGGCCTGCTGCATCACCCGGCGGCTCTCCTCCGCTGTCAAGCTGGAGTCGAGGGTGGCGGCGGCAATCCCCTTGCTGCGCAAAAAGGCGAGCTGATCGTGCATCAGTGCGATCAGGGGGGAGATCACCAGGGTCAGGTGGGGCAGGGCCAGTGCCGGCAACTGATAGCAGAGGGATTTGCCTGAACCGGTGGGGAAGATGGCGGCGGCGTTCTTGCCCGCCAGCAGCCGGCTGATCACCTCTTCCTGTCCTGGCCTCAACCGATCGAAGCCAAAGTGACGGGTCAACAGGGATGAGATCATGGCAAAGGCTCCGCGGCAAAACCGTCATGATACCACCGCCGGGTGGAGGCTGGCGGCCAATCGGGAGGGAAAATGGCATCCATTTGAGCGTTGTTGATATTGTGTTATCTCGGTGTTGTAGATTTTTTGTGAGGCGAAGCGGATATTTTTCAGTGATTCTGTGGAAAAAAGCGGCTGCAGATGGGATATTCCTTGTCCGCAACCCCGTGTGTTTCCGGACAGGCTCGACAGAAGGCTTGCCGGGGCAGACGACGCCAGCCCGTGACATGGGTGTCGCCTGGTGTAGCGGTTGCCAACAGGACTAATGATTCACGCACTTAGGTGCTCAGGGACTATTTGATGACACAACAACACCCCCTCATAAGACTGGTCAACAGCACCAGCCTGGTTAGCCAGATCCTGGTCGGTCTGGTCTTCGGTATCCTCCTTGCCATGTTCATGCCGGAATGGGCCAAAGCGGCGGGTCTGCTCGGCAGCCTGTTCGTCGGCGCCTTGAAGGCGGTGGCGCCGCTGCTGGTCTTCGTACTGGTGATGGCGGCGATCATCGGCCACAAGCAGGGTCAAAAAACCAACATGAAGCCGATCCTGCTGCTCTATCTGCTGGGAACTTTCCTGGCGGCTGCGGTGGCCGTGGTTGCAAGCTTCCTGTTCCCCACCAACCTGCACCTGGTGGCCAACAGTGCCGAGATCACCCCGCCCGGCGGCATCACCGAGGTGCTGCAGACCCTGCTGTTCAACGTGGTGACCAACCCGGTCAAGGCGTTGCTGGACGCCAACTATATCGGCATTCTGGCCTGGGCCATCGGCCTTGGCATCGCCATGCGCCACGCCAGCGAGGGGACCAAGGCGGTGATCACCGACCTGTCCCACGGTGTCTCCACCATTGTGAAAGCGGTGATCCGCTGCGCGCCGCTCGGCATTCTGGGTCTGGTAGCCTCCACCCTGGCGGAAACCGGTTTTGAGGCCCTGTTTGGCTATGCCCAACTGCTGGTGGTGCTGATCGGCTGCATGCTGTTCATCGCCTTCGTGGTCAACCCGCTCATCGTGTTCTGGAAGATCCGCCGCAATCCCTATCCGCTGGTGCTGACCTGCCTGAAAGAGAGCGGCGTCACCGCCTTCTTCACCCGCAGCTCCGCCGCCAACATCCCGGTCAACATGACGCTGTGCGAAAAACTGCGTCTGCCGGAGGATACCTACGCGGTCTCCATCCCGCTGGGCGCCACCATCAACATGGCCGGTGCGGCCATCACCATTACCGTGCTCTCCATGGCGGCGGTCCACACCCTGGGGATGGACGTGGATCCGGCGACGGCCATTCTGCTGTCCGTGGTTGCGACCGTCAGTGCCTGCGGCGCCTCCGGTGTGGCCGGCGGCTCCCTGCTGCTGATCCCGCTGGCATGCAGCCTGTTTGGCATCAGCAACGACATCGCCATGCAGGTGGTGGCGGTCGGCTTTATCATCGGCGTGCTGCAGGACTCCGCAGAGACGGCCCTCAACAGCTCCACCGACGTGCTGTTCACCGCCGCGGCCTGCATGGCCGAAGATGAGACCCTGCTGGACATCTCGCCGGTGCCCAACAGCGAAGCCTGATAGCCGTATCTTCGCATCACAACGACAACGCCCTCATTCGAGGGCGTTTTTTATTGCCGCCCGGATGGGGCGGGTAGCTGTCGTGACTCCTGGCACCCCTCCCGGCAAACAGAGAAGAAGGCTTCACGACCAGAAACCCGGTAGCCGTCACTGAGTCGGGATGGAGGGGGGCGAGCGTGGAAGAGAGAGGGCTTTGCCGTCTCGGATGATGCGGCAGGAGTGATCGACTTGACGGCGGCTCGATACACCATCTCGAGCAGGGTGGGTCGTCAGAGCGAAAACGTGAGCAGGCATGGCCGGATTGTTGTGGCTGGCTTGCCAGCTAACTCGCTCTCAAGGGTGCCTCTCTTTTTGCCTCGCGAAGATCTGCAATCAGCCCTGCACCATAAAAAAAATGCCAGCCGGTTACCCGGCTGGCATTGTTGCTGGTCTCTGACCGCGTCAGCCGATCAGCTGGTAAAGGATGGCGGAGATGGCAGTCATCCCCATCAGGGCCACGAAGACGTTGCTGATGTGGCCCTGATACTTCGCCATGGCCGGCACGCGCTTGATGGCGTACATCGGCATGATGAACAGGATGGTGGCGATGATGGGGCCGCCCATCGACTCGATCATGCCGAGGATGGAGGGGTTGATCACAGCTGTGCCCCACAGGGTCAGGATGAAGAAGGCGATGATGAAGATCTCGACCTTCTTGTGGTTCGGCTCCTTGCCGGACTTGCGCAGGTTCTGGACGATCATCCCCTTCAGGCCTTCACGGGCACCCAGGTAGTGGCCGAAGAAGGAGGAGACGATGGCCACGAATGCCACCAGCGGACCGAAGTAGGAGATGATGGGGCTTGAGTGCTGGTTGGCCAGGTAGGAGAGCACGGCAATGTTCTGGGACTTGGCTTCGGCCAGCTGTGCCGGGGTCAGGCTCATCACGCAGGAGAAGACGAAGAACATCACGAAACCGAGCAGGATGGTCGCGGTGCGCTTGAGGATGGCGTCAGACTTCTCGACCGCCTGCTCGCCGTGATCGCGGCGCTGGGCCAGGGAGAAGCTGGAGATCGCCGGGCTGTGGTTGAAGGAGAACACCAGCACCGGGATGGTCAGCCACAGGGTGATGGCAAAGTCCTTGCCGGACGGTACCTGGGAGAGGGCGGCACCGGTCCAGTCCGGGATCAGGTAGAAGGAGATCCCCACCAGGATGGCGATGAGCGGGTAGACCAGGAACTCGGTCACTTTGAGCATCAGCTTCTCGCCAGCCAGCATCACCGACATCATGCCCATGATCAGCACGATGGAGAGGATCCAGCGCGGCGGCGCCGTCATCTGCAGCTGGTTGACCATGAAGCTTTCCACGGTATTGGTGATGCCCACCCCGTAGATCAGCACGATGGGGTAGATGGCGAAGAAGTAGAGCAGGGTGATTAATTTGCCGGCACCCACGCCGAAGTGCTCTTCCACCACTTCCGTGATGTCTGCATTGGGTTTGCTTGACGAGAGCACGAAGCGGGCGAGGCCGCGGTGTGCCAGATAGGTCATGGGGCCGACCAGCAGCGCCATGACCACCAGCGGCCAGAAGCCGCCCATGCCGGCGTTGATGGGCAGGAACAGGATGCCGGCGCCGACGGCGGTACCGAACAGGCTGATTACCCAGCGAGTGTCTTGTTTGGTCCAACCACGCGATTGGACTGAGCGGGTTCCTTGCTCCTGTGAGGTCGCAACATCCTGTGCGCCGGTGACAGTATTAGACATGTGTCTCACCCCTGAATTGTGGTTTTTATAGGATCGGCGCAAGGATACGGGTTTTTTAATCAAAAATGTTGATCAAATTCACCTTTATGGGACTGAAAACCGCACTCTTTTATGGAAATGTGATCGAAAGAAGAATTAATCAATTATTTTTTATAAAATACCACGTTATTTTAGTGTTAGCGCATGAATATTGCACAGGCATTTGTTGGCAATATGTTATCTGGAGAGTTGCCGTGACAGCTGGCGGATCATGCTGGCGGTCGCGCCCCAGATAAAATGGTCCTGCCAGGGGATCCAATAGATGGTATGCAGGTGATCGGCTCTGGGAATGGTCAGGGCGATATGGTGGCGCGGATCCAGCAGGTGGTTGAGCGGCACTTCGAAGGCCTGGTCGACCTCGTCCCGGCTCAGGGTGAGCTGATAGTCGGCCGCCACCAGTCCCAGCACCGGCAGCACGTCATATTGCGAGACGGTGTTGAGGGGCGCGAGGGTGCCAAGCACCTCTATCTGGGCCGGGACTATGCCGAGCTCTTCCTGGGTTTCCCGCAGCGCCGTGTGGATCAGATCCCGGTCGTCCGGATCCTGCCTGCCACCGGGGAAGCTTATCTGTCCCGCATGGTGGCGCAGGTGCGGACTGCGCCGGGTCAGCAGCAATTGCAGGCCGTCGGCCCGTTCAACCAGCGGCAGCAGCACGGCGGCGGGCTTGAGCCCGGCCACCGTCAGCCGGTGAGCGGGGGCGGGGCGTTGCAACAAAAAGCGGGTCAGCAGTTCTGCTCGTTCCATCTCGATTCTTCTTCACTCCTTCAAGTCGCTGAGATCATTTTGTCAGGTTTTCAACGCAGTGCGTCCAGCAGCGGCAGGATGCGAGCCACCTTGTCATAGGTTTCCTGATATTCGTCGTCCACGTCGGAGTCGGCGATGACGCCGCCGCCAGCCCAGCAGTGGAGCTGGCCCTGTGCGGCGATCAGGGTGCGGATGCAGATGCTGGTGTCCATTCGGCCGTGCTGGCTGAGGTAGCCGATGCTGCCGCAGTAGGCGTTGCGCCGCTGGGGCTCCAGCTCCTCGATGATCTCCATGGCCCGGATCTTGGGGGCGCCTGTGATGGAGCCACCGGGGAAGCAGGCGCGCAGCAGATCCACGCCCTGCCAGCGGGCATCCAGTTCGCCGTGAATGGTGGAAACCAGGTGGTGCACCGCCGGAAAGGATTCCACCGCAAACAGGCTGGGCACGCTGACCGAACCGGGCCGGCTCACCCGGCCGATGTCGTTGCGCAGCAGATCCACGATCATCAGATTTTCCGATCTGTCCTTGTCGGCCTCCGCCAGCTCGCGGGCACTGGCTTGATCCAGCGCAGGGTCGGCCAGCCGCGGGCGAGTGCCCTTGATGGGCTTGGTCTCGATGTGGCGCTGGTCGAGCAGCAGGAAACGCTCGGGGGAGAGGCTCAGGATGGCCCCTTGCGGCAAGCGCAGGAAGGCCGAGAAGGGGGCGCGGTTGGCCCGTGACAACGCTTGGTAAGCCTGCCACTCGTCACCTCGATAGGGGGCGCTGAAACGCTGGGTCAGGTTGATTTGATAGCAATCCCCTGCCGCCAGATAGGCCTGCACCCGGGCAAATTTGTCGCCATATTCGGTGCGGCTCATGTTGCTGCGCCAAGCGCCTGCAAGAGCGAAGGGGTCTGCGGCAAGCTCGTGCTGCGCCTCCAGCCACTGCAGCCGGCGGGCAAGGCCGGCCTCGTCGCCCCAGTGCACCAGCTGCCATTTGCCCGTTGCCACCTCCCGCAGCAGGGCCCAGTCATAGATGCCGACCGCCATGTCAGGAATGGTGACGTCGCGGGTGGCCAGGTTCGGCAGACGCTCGAAGCGGCGGCCCAGATCATAGCCAAACAGGCCGAGCGCCCCGCCGATGAAGGGCAGGGGGGGCGCTTGAGTGGTGATCTCTCCCAGCAGGTCGCGCTGGCACCGGGCCAGCAGGGTCAGCGGATCATCTTCACTGGACTCGTGTTGCTCTCCCTGCTCGATGCGGGTCAGCGCCCCGTCGGTCTGCAGGGTGGCCAGCGGATCGGCGGTGATGATGTCAAAGCGGTTGTCCGCACCCAGCGGGCCGGCGGATCCCAGCAACATAGCCCAGGGCAGGTGGTGAAGGCGGGCGAACAGCGCATGGAGCGCCATCTGGTGTTCAAAATGGTGGATATGCAGCGTTGGTTTCATTTTTTGTTACACAGGCAACAGTTTGCAGCCTGCTCCCTAGCCGGTACGGGGTGGCAAGCGTATCATAGGCGCCGGAATTTTTAGAAAAAACGCGCCGTTGTCTTATCGGGCAGACAGGCAGACCGCCTGGCACCACCCCACCGAAGCACGGCTCATATGGAAGCCCTTGCTCCAACCCACACGGGAGACAAGGACCAGTGAGGATGATATGAGCATCATTAAAAAACAGGATTTTATCGATTCCATCGCCGACGCCCTGCAGTACATCTCCTACTACCACCCCCTCGATTTCGTGCATGCCGCCAAGGCTGCCTATGACCGGGAGATCAACCCGGCCGCCAAGGATGCCCTGGCCCAGATCCTGATCAACTCCCGCATGTCCGCCGAAGGCCATCGTCCGCTCTGCCAGGATACCGGCATCGTCACCTGCTTCGTCAAGATCGGCATGCAGGTGCAGTGGGACAGCGACATGACTGTGCAGGAGATGGTGGATGAAGGGACGCGCCGCGCCTACACCAATCCGGACAACCCGCTGCGTGCCTCCGTGCTGGCTGACCCTGCCGGCAGCCGCAAGAACACCAAAGACAACGCCCCGGCCGTGGTGCACATCGACATGATCCCGGGCAACAAGGTGGAAGTGAGCATCGCGGCCAAGGGCGGCGGCTCCGAGAACAAATCCAAGATGGTGATGCTCAACCCCTCCGACGACGTCGTCGAGTGGGTGCTCAAGACAGTGCCGACCATGGGGGCCGGCTGGTGTCCGCCCGGCATGCTGGGCATCGGCATCGGCGGTACTGCCGAAAAAGCGGCGGTGCTGGCCAAAGAGGCCCTGATGGAGCACATCGACATTCAGGAGCTGATCGCTCGTGGTCCAAAGACCACAGAGGAAAAGCTGCGGGTCGAGCTCTACGACAAGGTCAACAAGCTCGGCATCGGTGCCCAGGGCCTCGGCGGCCTCACGACCGTGCTGGACGTGAAGGTGAAGTCCGCCCCGACCCATGCCGCCTCCAAGCCGGTGGTGATGATCCCCAACTGCGCGGCCACCCGCCATGTCCACTTCGAGCTGGATGGTTCCGGCCCGGCCGAACTGACCCCGCCGAAACTGGAAGATTGGCCGGAGATCACCCGCTCGGCTGGCGGCAACGTGCGCCGGGTCAATGTCGACGGCATCACCAAGGCAGAGCTCGCCAGCTGGAAGAGCGGGGATACCGTGCTGCTCTCCGGCAAGATCCTCACCGGTCGCGATGCCGCTCACAAGCGCATAGCCGACATGCTGAAAAAAGGTGAGGGGCTGCCGGAAGGGGTCGATTTCACCAACCGCTTCATCTATTACGTGGGCCCGGTCGATGCCGTGCGTGACGAGGTGGTCGGCCCGGCCGGCCCGACCACCTCCACCCGGATGGACAAGTTTACCGACATGATGCTGGGGGAAACCGGTCTCATCGGCATGATTGGCAAGTCCGAGCGGGGCCCCAAGACGGTCGAGAGCATCAAGCAGCACCAGGCCGTCTATCTGATGGCCGTCGGTGGTGCCGCCTATCTGGTGGCCAAGGCCATCAAGAAGGCGCGGGTGGTGGCCTTCGCCGATCTGGGGATGGAAGCCATCTATGAGTTCGAAGTCGAGGACATGCCGGTGACCGTGGCGGTCGACTCCCAGGGCAACAATATCCACGAGACCGGGCCGGCCTACTGGTCTGCCAAGATTGCCGAGCTCGATGGCAAGCTGGCGTGAGTTGAAGATGTCTGAGGGCTGTTCACCTGCGGTATGGAGACGGGTCTTTATGCCCTGAGTGCATGCACCGGTGCGATGCGCGACTGCCATGGATGTGGCCGTCATCCAGCCTCAGCCATAACAAACAAAACGAAGGCGACCCCAGGGTCGCCTTTTCTTTTCGTCTGCGTGTCAGTCGTGCGAATTTGAACTGCCAACTGCCAACTGCCAACTGCCAACTGCCAACTGCCAACTGCCAACTGCCAACTGCCAACTGCCAACTGCCAACTGCCAACTGCCAACTGCCAACTGCCAACTGCCAACTGACGCTCTCTGTGCGTGGCGCACAAGGCTGTCAACGCTGGATCCCACGTCCGCTAGTTGGCTGGCGCCTCTTCACCCTTGCCACTGTTGTCTGGTGGCAAGGGCTCTTTTTACTCTGTGATTGGCAAACGATTCATCACCCAATTAAAAAGTCATCATCAATCTAGCTGAACAACCCATCTCCTCACACGGTTGGGGGTCAGTGATTGAGATAGACATCCTGTCCGCCATAGACCAGCGAGCCACCATGAGCGGGAGAGGAGGCGACTGGCTCGAAGAAACGGGTCAATACGCCACAGCGTTGCCCCAGGGTGCTCAGCTTGGCCCGATCCAGCGTGACCTGTTCCGGCAGCCAGGTCAGCACGGCGGCGCAGCGGCCGTTGCCCAGACTCTGCTCCAGCGTGGATTGCCAGTTCTTGATCTTGGGGCTGTGTACCACCAGTACCCGAGCCGGATTGATCCCCTGTGCCTGCAACTGCTTGGCCACGGGCAGACCGGGTGGCGCGATGAGCAGGATCCAGCCCGTGTCACCCTGGCTCAAGCGCACCAGCTCATCGAGTAGCGGCGGCTCCCGGGTGAGGCTCGCAGAGTGGCGATATTCGTCCTGCTTGCCCTGATGGCGAGTGGGCCAGGGGCTGCTCATGCTGGCGACGGAGACAAGGGTGTGGCTCATGGGCTGGCTCATATGCTTTCCTGTATGAATAACCATGCTGTATGTGCATACAGTAGTTGTTGTTCGCAGCAGTGACAAGCCGTTTGTGGCCAAAAATGTGATCTGAACGGTAATGAATGAAATTAAACTTCTGATTTTAAAGGATATAAATTTCAACCTTGAGGTGGGTGTTTTTCAGGCTATGGACAAAGCGGGCAGGGACGCCCATGGTTATACAGTATGTCCTGTACATAGGAGAGATGAGGATGGACGTCAGCACCTTGCAACGACTGGATGCCAATATCCTGCTCGGGATCATCAATGAGAAGCTGCGGCTGGAGTGCGATGGGCTGGAGGAATTGTTGGCCTATTACGACATGACGGAAGACCAGCTTGCCACCCGCCTGTTGCAGATTGGCTACCACTACGATCCCATGAGCAACCAGTTCAAGGCTCACGGTTGAGCGGCGAACACTCCCCGAATGGCACTGTTTTATTTTTTCATGAATGGCGCACATTGAAATCGTTTTCAATGTGCGCTGAATTTTCAGCTATTTTCATGGATTTTCAGCGCTTGGCAATCATTGAAAACCTATTCATGAGTTTATATTTGCGCCATAAGATTAACGTTTTGATTTTAAAGGAAATGATGGGTTTGTATTTGCAGGTTTCAGGAAAGGGTTTTCAAACTTGAACTGTCATTTTTATACGTTAAAGTGTGACTTGCGTTAACTTTTCAAGCTGCGGCTTTAGCTAGTATGCCCACGCCGGAACATATTCTCAGATAACAACAGCACCGGTCCCTGATGGGATAACAATTTATTATTCTGTAACGAAGGAAATGGTTTATGGCTACCAAGAAGAAGACAGACCAGGATCTCCAACTGGATAAAGATCAGCTCAAGGCGAGTATCGTGCGTCACCTGCGTTCTACCTTGGGTACAAGCGAACAGAAAGCCTCGCCAGAAGCGTGGTGGAAAGCAACCGCAGCCGCCGTCAACGAACAGGTGTACGAGCGCCTGACCCGCACTCAGCAGACCCACTTCAAGAAAGATACTCGTGCAATTCACTATCTCTCTGCTGAATTCCTGATGGGGCGCCTGACTTCCAACAACCTGCACAACCTCTCCCTGTACAAGATTTGCGAAGAGGCGCTGGGCGAACTCGGTCTGGAACTGACCGATCTGTGTGAACAAGAGCCCGACATGGCACTCGGTAACGGTGGCCTGGGCCGTCTGGCCGCCTGCTTCATCGATTCGCTGGCGACCCTGAACTACCCGGCGGTCGGCTATGGCATCCACTATGAGCACGGCCTGTTCCGTCAGGAAATTCAGGATGGCCGTCAGATTGAGCGTCCGGACTCCTGGCGTGAATATGGCAACCCCTGGGAGATCTGCCGCCCGGAATCGGTGCAGGAGATCCCGCTCTACGGTTACGTGGAGACCGTGTTTGGTGACAACGGCGGCCTCAAGAAGGTGTGGCACGCCGGTCGCAAGATCAAAGGGGTGCCCTGGGATATCCCGGTAGTCGGTTTTGGCGGTCATACCGTCAACATCCTGCGCCTGTGGGAGTCTCGCGCCTCCGAGTTTTTTGACTGGGACGTGTTCAACGCTGGTGGTTATATCGACTCCCAAGCGGAAAAAGCCCAGGCCGAGACCATCTCCAAGGTGCTCTATCCGAACGACGAGACCGACGCGGGCAAAGAGCTGCGCCTGATCCAGCAGTACTTCTTCTGTGCCTGCTCCATCAAGGACATCATGCGTCGCTACAAGCGGGTGCATGGCGCCGATTTCAGCAACTTTGCCGCCCAGATCGCCATTCAGCTCAACGATACCCACCCCACCGTCGCCATCCCCGAACTGATGCGGGTGCTGGTGGATGAAGAGGGGCTGACCTGGGAAGCGGCCTGGGCCATCAGCTACCAGGTGTTCTCCTACACCAACCACACCCTGCTGCCGGAAGCGCTGGAGAAGTGGTCGGTCAGCCTGTTTGAGAAGGTGCTGCCACGCCATCTCGAGATCATTTACGAAATCAACGCCCGTTTCCTAGGCGAACTGGTGGAGCCCAAGTGGCCGGGCAACGACGCTATCAAGGCCAAGCTCTCCATTATCGAAGAGGGAGCGGTGCGCAAGGTGCGCATGGGCAACCTGTGTGTCATCGGCTCCTCCAAGGTGAACGGCGTGGCCGAGATCCACTCCAAGCTGGTGAAGGAAGATCTCTTCCCCGAGTATGCTGAGCTGTGGCCAGAGAAAATGTGCAACGTCACCAACGGTGTGACCCCGCGTCGCTGGCTGCTGGCCTGCAACCCGGAACTGGCCGAGCTCTACAACGAAGTGGTGGGCAAGGAGTGGCCGCTGCAACTGGACAAGCTGCGCAGCGTCACCAAGTTTGCCGACGACAAGGCCTTCCAGAAACAGTTCATGACCATCAAGCGCCACAACAAGGAGAAGCTGGTCAAGGTCATCAAGGCGGAAACCGGTATCGAGGTCAGTGCCGAGGCGATCTTCGACGTCCAGATTAAGCGTCTGCACGAGTACAAGCGCCAGCAACTGAACCTCATCCACATCATGGCGCTCTATCGTCGTCTGCTGGCCAACCCCGACTACGACATGCATCCGCGGGTATTCATCTTCGGCTCCAAGGCGGCGCCCGGTTACAAGCTGGCCAAGGATATCATCTACGCCATCAACAAGCTGGCGGAGCGGGTCAACAATGACACCCGCATTCAGGGCAAGCTGAAAGTGGTGTTCATGCCGAACTACCGGGTGAGCCTGGCCGAGAAGCTGATCCCGGCGGCCGACGTCTCCGAGCAGATCTCCACTGCCGGTTATGAAGCCTCCGGTACCGGCAACATGAAGATGGCCCTGAACGGTGCCATCACCATCGGTACCCTGGACGGCGCCAACATCGAGATCGCCGAAGAGGCGGGGGCCGAGAACTGCGCCATCTTCGGTCTGAACGTGGACGAGGTGAAGGCACTGAAGGGGCGCGGTTACAACCCGTATGACTTCTACTACGCCAACTCCGAGCTCAAAGCCGTGCTGGACTGGTTTGATACCGACTACTTCACGCCGGGTCGTCCGGGTGAGCTCTCCTCCATCAAGCGCTCCTTGCTGGAAGGGGGGGATCCTTACCTGACGCTGGCCGATTTTGCCTCCTACTCGGAAGCACACAAGCTGATCGATACCTGGTATCGGGATCCGGCACTGTGGGCCAAGAAGGCCATCATCAACTCGGCCACCATGGGCAAGTTCAACTCCGATCGCTCCATCCAGGACTATGTGGATCGGATCTGGAACCTGAAGCCCTGCAGCATCGGCTGACAAGAGAGCAAACCCAAACCCCCGCCATGCGGGGGTTTTTTATTGGGCGTGGGCGGCGTTGGTTGTGTGAATGCGGGACAAAAGCCAACGGCCCAACTGCCCAACTGCCCAACTGCCCAACTGCCCGACTGCCCGACTGCCCATTGCCACCCTCTGCATACAGTTCTGCTATTTGAGGACGTGTGACGTCGAATGAGGGGGGCTGAGGATGGGAGAAAAAGGTGTGCATCAAGAATCGGCAGGTGAGAGAGACAATAAAAAAGGCCCCGTAGGGGCCTTGGTATTCGGCATATCAGTGAATATGTCTCAGTGCAGTATGTCGCCCATGAAGTAGGCGAGCATGGTCAGAATGACGGTGAAGACCAGGTTCAGCACCAGGCCGGCCCGCATCATCTCACGTTGTTTGATGTAACCGCTGGCGAACACGATGGCGTTGGGCGGGGTGGCCACCGGCAGCATGAAGGCGCAGGAGGCACCGACGGCGATCAGCACGGAAACGACGATGGGGGAGACCCCCAGCGCCTCGGCGACCCCGGCAAACAGCGGCACCAGCAGGGCGGCGGTGGCGGTGTTGGAGACCAGTTCGGTCAGGAACACCACGAATGCGGCCAGGCAGAGCAGAATGATGAAGATAGGCATGGTGGCCAGACCGTTGGAGAGGTGCTCCGCCAGGAAGGCGTTGGCGCCGGTCTGCTTCAGGATGGCGCTTAAGGTGAGACCACCGCCGAACAGCATTAGCACGCCCCAGTCGGTGTTCTGGTTGATGTCATCCCAGCTGGCCACCCGGCTGATGGCAATGGCCACGATGGCGCCCATGGCGATCAGGGTATCGAACTGGGGAATGCCCCCCATTGCCTTGGCGATGGGTTGGGAGCCGATCCACAGCAGTACCGTGGTCAGGAAGATGAGCAAGGTGATCTTGCGTTGACCGGTCCACTGGATGGTCACCTTCTCGGTGCTGACCTGATGGGAGAGGTCGGGGCGCATCACCAGATACAGCAGGCCGATGCCCACCGGCATGAAGATGAGCACCACCGGGATGCCAAACTTCATCCAGTCGGTGAAACCCAGCCCCATCTGGGCGGCCGCGATGGCGTTGGGCGGGCTGCCCACCAGGGTGCCGATGCCGCCGATGCTGGCGCTGTAGGCGACCCCCAGCAGGACGAAGACCAGGGTGCGGCGCTCCTTGTGGGCGTCGATGCCTTTGAGCATGCCGAGGGCCAGCGGCATCATCATGGCGGCGGTGGCGGTGTTGCTGATCCACATGGAGAGGGCGGCCGTGATGGTGAAGAGCACGATGGCGGCCCAGCCGAGGTGACCCTTGGCAAGCTGCATCACCTTGGCGGCGATCTGGGTATCCAGCCCTTGTTTGGAGAGGGCTGCAGCCAGTGCGAAGCCGCCGAAGAAGAGAAACAGCACCGGGTTGGCGAAATCCGTCAGGGACTTGCTCATGTCAAACACCCCGAGCAGGGTGGCAAGTACCGGGATGGAGAGGGCCGTGATGGTGATGTTGACTGCTTCGGTCAGCCAGAGAATGGCGATGAAGACCAGGATCCCCAGCCCCTTGTTGACGTTGGGGTCAAACGGTAGCCAGGCGAGCATGGCACAGAGCAGCAGGACATCCAGGATGACGATCCCGGATTTGACGTCCAGCCAGCGTGATGGGGTAGTAGAGGGTACTGCAGATGTGTGCATATCGTTCTCTCGGTTAATTTATGGTTGTTGTTGTGTTGCCGAGATTACATTCATCCCCCCGTTTGAAACAGGGGGATCTGGTCAAAGCATGCCGAGACTCACAGAGTCAAGATAAGTTAAAACATAAAGAAAACATAAATTAAACAAGTTGGTATCATTTGTGGCTGTTCAGGAAGGAGGCAAGCCACTCCTTGAACAGACTGGGGGGCAGTGAGCCGCTGCGCTGAGCCACCATCTTGCCCTGCTTGAATACCATCAGGGTGGGGATGCTGCGAACGGCGTAGCGGGCCGCGATGGCGGCCTGTTGCTCGGTATCGACCTTGACGAAGCGGATTTTTGGCTCAAGTTCACTGGCAACTTGTTGAAAAACAGGTGAAAATTGAAGGCATGGTCCACACCAGCTGGCCCAGAAGTCGACCACGACCGGGATGTCGGACTGGATCAGGGTATCGAACTGCTGCTCCTGGCCGGTGACCGGGGTGGTGGCGAACAGTCCGCTCTTGCAGCGACCACACTTCGCGTTTGAATCCAGCTTCTCCTCGGGCAGGCGGTTCCTGGTGAAGCAATGGCTACAATAGGTAGTGATAAATGACATAATTGATTCCTGTATACATAAGCCCTGCAACATCTTTATTGCACTGTCAGGGCAGAGTAACGGTAACATAGCAGTCAATTATCTTTCACAGCCAATGATCCCGTAGCGACGTGATGTCGGTGGATGCATGGCCATGACATGAGAATCGAGACGGGATGAATAATGTGACACGGGTCAATCGTGTTGTACTTAGCCTGATCATCGTATCGCTGCTGGCGTTTTCCGGCTATTGCTGGCAACTGCTCAGCCAGCAGCAGAAAGCCTCGGAGCTCAGCGTGGCGGCGGAGTTGATCCTCAACCGGGTCAATACCGATACCGTCTATCTGCTGGGGCGCGAGAAGGCCAACGACGGCAATGTACAGCAGCGTCTCAATCAGCTGTCGAGCAACCTCGACAGTTTCGTACGCCAGGTGCGCAACGACCCCGACTCGGCCGACAATCCACACTCTCAATCGCTGTTGCACGATATCGACAGCTATCTGCTTGATCTCGCCAAGCTCTACTCCATGGAGATGGCGATCGAGTACATAGAGCAGCCCTTTCAAAAGCAGCTGAACGGCTTGCTGGCAACCCTGCCGGCGGACGCTCCGCTGGCCATCGATCTGACCGAGCTGGCCCAGCTCAGCAATTACCTCAAACGCAGCTGGGACAAGGGGGAGCAACAGCAGTTGCAGGCCCTGCAGCGCCGTCTCAAGACAGCCTATCCCGCTTATCCCGAGGTAGTCGGGTTGGCCCAGCTGAGCGAGGATGTCAGCCATCAGGTCGTGGCGTATCACGTGCTGCGCAACCAGGTCATCGACATGCACGAGCTGGAGGGGCTGTCGCGCTGGAAACAGAGCAAGATGGAGCAGGCCTCCTCTCTCAAGAGTCGCTTCTATCTGATGGTGCTGGGGGGGGCCATGCTCTGCTTCGGACTGGTGGCGGTGACCCTGTGGCGGCGCAATCAGAAGCTGAGCGAGCTGTCGCGTCAGACCGGTTTGCTGGCCCAGGCCAAGAGCGACTTTCTGGCCAACATGAGCCACGAGATCCGCACCCCCATGAACGCCATCATCGGCTTCAGCTCGCTGGCGCTGCAGACCGAGCTGGATCAACAGCAGCGCGATTATCTCAGCAAGATCAAATCCTCATCGGATACCTTGCTGCTGCTCATCAACGACATCCTGGACCTGACCAAGGTGGAGTCCGGCAAGCTGACGCTGGAGGAGATCGATTTCGATCTCAGCGAGCAGATCGACTCGCTGGCGGGCATGTTCGCCGATCTGGCCGAACGCAAGCATGTCGAGGTGATCATCAACAAGTCGCCGGCGGTGCCCGACTTTCTGCGCGGCGACCCGCTGCGCCTCGGTCAGGTGCTGGTCAATTTGGTCAACAACGCCATCAAGTTTACCGAGCGGGGCGAGGTGGAGGTGTCCATCACCCTGGTCAACCCCCATCCCATGCAGGTGCGTTTCAGCGTGCGCGACACCGGCATCGGCATTGCCGAGGAGAAACAGGCCCAGCTGTTCCAGCCCTTCACCCAGCTGGAGGCGGGCAACACTCGCAAATATGGCGGCTCCGGGCTTGGCCTCAACATCTCCCAGCGGCTGGTGGAGCTGATGGGAGGACGGATCACGGTGCAGAGCAAACCGGGTGCGGGCTCGGTGTTTCAGTTCGAGATCCCCATGACCAAGGCGGTGTATGGCGTCTCCGGACGGCGGGTCTTCTTTGAGAATCAGCCGCTGGTGCTGGTGATGGATGACAACGAGCTGGTGCTTGACCTGGCCAAGGATATCCTGGGCCGGGCAGGGGCCAGGGTGATGGCGGTCAACAGCCTCTCGCGGGCGCGTCAGGTGCTGCGGGAAGAGGGGCAGAACGTCCGGCTGGCCATTCTCGACTGGCGCATGGGGCAGGAGGATGGGCTGGATCTGGCGCTCGAGATGTATCAGCACAGCCAGTGGCGCCGGCTGCCCATCCTGATGACCAGTGCCTGGGCCAAGGAGGGGTTGCACGGGCGGATGGAGAGCATGGGGCTGACCCATTTTCTGCCCAAGCCGATGACCGAAAATGCCCTGCTGGCCAAGGTGGACGAGCTGCTCAACGGCAGTTCACACGATCAGCAGTTCCGCCAGGCCGAGGTGCAGGGCGACCAGCAGCATTTTCGCGAGCTGCTGCAAGGCATCCGGGTGCTGCTGGCGGAGGACAACCGGGTCAACCAGCAGCTCATCATTGAATATCTACGCCGGGTCGATGCCCTGGTGACCGTGGTGGGCAACGGCCGGGAGGCGGTCGAGCGGGTGGCCGAGCAGCCATTCGACGTGATCCTGATGGACTTGCAGATGCCGGTGCTGGACGGGCTGGATGCTACCCGCCAGATCCGCAAGATGGTGGACAAGCACGATGTGCCCATCATCGCCTTGACGGCCAGCGCCATGCCGGGAGACAGGGAACGCTGCCTCGGCGTGGGGATGAACGGCTATGTCACCAAGCCGGTCAGCAAGCTCGATCTCTACAACAACCTGTTGCAGTGGGTGAAGAGCGCCAGCGGCGAGCGGCTGGTGCCGCTGGAGGTGAAGCCGCCCGACCTGATGGGGGTGCTGGATCTGGAGGATGCCCTCAGACGGTTGGAGCAGGACAAGGAGGCGCTGCAGATACTGTTCAAGCTGTTCATGTCGGAGCACAAGGATGACCTGTGGGAGATCCGCTCCGCCCTGCGTCGCCAGCAGCCCGACATCGCCTGCCGGTTGCTGCATACCCTCAAGGGGGTTTCCGCCAACATCTCCGCCTCCCGCCTGCAGATCCTCGCCGGCGAGCTGGAGTGGCGACTGCGCCAGCAGGAAGAGCTCACCGAGCAGGATCTGGAGCAGTTGCAGCAGGTCTTCAGTCTGACCCGGGAGGAGGTGTCTCACTTCCTGCTGACCGGAGAGCAGCATGAAGCATCGTATGGTGCCTTTGAACAGCGCGATGATCGTTTGTTGTAACAAGTGAAATAGCAATAATTCTCAAGCCTTCTGCTTCAGGCTATCATGACCTCCTCGTATCGCCCCCAGCCGGGGGCGATTGCATTGGGCTTTCCATGACGGGCGGCAGCTTCGGCCTGCCGCGACAAAGGATATCTACGTGAGCGTATTTGCAAGGCTGGGCTGGTTCTTCAAGGAGCAGTGGCAGCGTTACCTGGTCGCCATCTCGCTGTTGATGATGGTGGCCCTGTTGACCGTGATCCCGCCCAAGGTGGTGGGCTGGGTGGTGGATGGCATCGCCAAAGGGTCGCTGGACAGCGCCACCCTGACCGGTTATCTGGCCGGCTTGTTCGGCCTGGGTCTGCTCATCTATCTGCTGCGCTACGTGTGGCGGGTCATGTTGTTTGGTGCCTCCTACCGGCTGGCGTATGTGTTGCGCAACCGGCTCTTTGGCCACTTTACCCGCATGAGCCCGGACTTTTATCAGCGCCACCGCACCGGCGATCTGATGGCCCACGCCACCAACGACATCCAGGCGGTGGAGATGACCGCCGGGGAAGGGGTGCTGACCCTGGTGGACTCCATGATCGTCGGGATCCTGGTGCTCTCCATCATGTGCAGCCAGTACTCCTGGCAGCTGACCCTGCTCTCTCTGTTGCCGCTGCCGGTGATGGCGTTCTTCATGAACCGCTTCGGCTCCCAGATCTACAAGGAGTTCAAGGCGGCGCAGGGTGCCTTCTCCCGGCTCAACAACAAGACCCAGGAGGCGCTCTCCGGCGTGCGGGTGCTCAAGTCCTACGCGGTGGAATCGCTCGAAGATCGCGGCTTTGCCGAGCTGACCCGGGAGGCGGGCGCCTGCAACATGGCGGTGGCCCGTATCGATGCCAAGTTCGACCCCGTGATTTACCTGTGCATCGGCTGCTCCTACTTCCTCGCGGTGGCCGGCGGCAGCGCTCTGGTGCTGCGTGACGAGCTGACCCTGGGGGAGCTCACCAGCTTCACCATGTACCTCGGTCAGCTGATCTGGCCCATGTTCGCCATCGCCTGGCTGTTCAACATCATAGAGCGCGGCAGCGCCGCCTATTCGCGGATCGAGAGCCTGCTGGCCGAGCGCAGCGACATCGAAGAGCCGGTTCACCCGGTGGCGCTGGCCTCGGCCTTTCCGCTGCGCGCCGTGGCACTCAGCTACCAGCTCGAGCAGCGCACCCTGCTGCGCAATGTGGAGTTCACCCTGCAAGCCAGCGGCATGCTGGGGATCGTCGGGCGCACCGGGGCGGGCAAGAGTTCCCTGCTCAAGCTGTTGATGCGACTGGCCAACCCCACCGCGGGGGAGATCCGCATGGGGGAGGTGCCCATCTCGCAACTGGCGCTGGGTGAGCTGCGCAGCCAGTTTGCCTATGTGCCGCAGGAGCCGTTCCTCTTCTCCACCACCATCGCCGCCAACATCGCCCTCGGCCGCCCCGATGCGAGCCGTGAGGAGATTGAGCGGGTGGCACGCATCGCCTGCGTGCACGATGACATCAGCCGCTTTCCCAAGGGCTATGAGACCGAAGTGGGGGAGAAGGGGGTGACCCTCTCCGGCGGTCAGAAACAGCGGCTCGCCATCGCCCGCGCCCTGCTTCTGGAGGCGCCGATCCTGGTGCTGGACGATGCGCTCTCGGCGGTGGATGCTCACACCGAGCAGCAGATCCTGCACGCCCTCAAGGCCCACAAACGGACCCTGATCCTGGTCAGCCACCGGATGACGGCGGTGGAGCAGGCCGACGAGATCCTGGTGCTGGAGCAGGGCCATGTCAGTGAGCGGGGTCGCCACGGCACCCTGATGGCCCACAACGGCTGGTATGCGGACATGGTCCGTTATCAGCGTCTCGAGCAAGACGTGGAGGAGAGCCTGTGAGTCCACTCATCAAGCGCGTCTTCACTCGGTGTGGCGCTGAGCCTGAGTGCTGGTATGCCAGCCCGGTGCCTCGTCAACAGTTGCTGAAACAAGACGTGGAGGAGCGCCTGTGAACCCGACCATCAAACGACTGCTCGGGTACTGTGCCCGTTACCCGCGCTGGCTCATTCAGGCGGGGATCTGCCTGCTGCTGGCTACCGGCGCCGAAGTGGCCGGCCCCCTGCTCATCAAGCTGTTCATCGACGACTATCTGGCGCCGCGCCAGCTGGTGTGGCCCGCCATCGCGGCCATTGCCGCCGGTTATCTCGGCCTGCAGGTATTGTCTGCGGCCGGTTTCTACCTGCAGTCCCTGCGTTTCAACCGCATCGCCCAGGCGGTGGTGCAGCGGCTGCGCGAGCAGGTGTTTGCCACCGCCATCCGGCTGCCGGCCCGCTACTTTGACCAGCACCGCTCCGGCTCGCTCATCTCCCGCATCACCAACGACACCGAGGCGATCATGAACCTCTATGTGCAGGTGATCGGGCTCTTGGTGCAGAAGGTGGTGCTGCTGTGCGGCATCCTCATCTCCATGGCGCTGCTGGATCTGCGGCTGATGCTGGTGTGCGCCTGCCTGCTGCCGGCGGTGGGCGGGGTGATGTGGCTCTATCAGAAACTGAGCGTGCCCGTGGTACGAGCGACCCGCAGCCTGCTCTCCGACATCAACAGCCGTCTCAACGAGTCGCTGCAGGGGATGCCGGTCATTCAGGCCATGGTGCAGGAGCGCCATTTTGCCAACGCCTTTGCCGAGGTGAACCAGCAGCACTGGGCGGCGCGCCTCAAGAGCCTCAAGATCAACGGTATTTTGCTGCGCCCGCTCATCGATCTCTTCTACATGATGGTGCTGATCGGCCTGTTGGCGCTGTTTGCCCGCGAGGGGCTGAGTGCGGAGGGCGCCATCCAGGTGGGGGTGCTCTACGCCTTCATCAGCTATTTGGGGCGGATGATCGAGCCGCTCATCGAGATGACCAACCAGCTCAACCAGTTGCAGCAAGCCATGGTGGCGGGGGAGCGGGTCTTTGCCCTGCTCGATGAAGCGCGCGAAAGCACCGCGGGCGAGATGCGCCCGCTCAAGGGAGAGGTGAGCTTCGAGCGGGTGAGCTTCTCCTACGATGGCGAGCAGCAGGTGCTGCGGGATGTGAGCTTTGCTGCCCGTCCCGGCCAGATGCTGGCGCTGGTGGGCCACACCGGCAGCGGCAAGTCCACCATCATCAGCCTGCTGATGGGTTTCTACCCGCTGGATCAGGGCACCGTCCGCTTCGATGATCACCCGATGGCGAGCCTGTCGCTCTCGGCGGTGCGCCGTAGCATCGGCCTGGTCCAGCAGGATCCCTTTATCTTCGTCGGCACCCTGGCCGAAAACCTGCGCCTCGGCCGCGACGGCATCCTTGATGCGCAGCTCTGGCAGGCGCTGACCGAGGTGCAGCTGGCCGAGTTTGTGCTGAGCCTGCCGGAGGGCTTGAACACCCTGATGGAGGAGGGGGGCAAGAACCTCTCCGCCGGCCAGCGTCAGCTGCTCTCCTTTGCCCGCGCCCTGGTGGGAGATCCGCGCATCCTCATTCTGGACGAGGCGACCGCCAGCGTGGACTCCCAGACCGAGCTGGCCCTCTCTTCGGCGTTGGCGGCGGCGCGCCGTGGCCGCACCACCATCGCCATCGCCCACCGCCTCTCGACCATCGTCGATGCGGACGAGATCCTGCTGCTCTCCCGCGGTCAGGTGAACGAGCGGGGTACCCATGGCGAGCTGATGGCGCTGGGCGGCCACTATGCCCAGCTGTTCGAGATGCAGAGCCAGGGAGCCTGGCTCGAGGAGAAGCGGGCCTGACAGCCACAGAAACGAGCAGAGGGAACCATTGCGGTTCCCTCTTTTTTTGGGCTGAAGAAATGGCGGCAGCGTGATCCGCGTCCTTGTCGAACGCCAGCCATGCTGGCAACATGTTGTTTACATCAACTCATCGGATCAGTTCGCATATGGATTTGCAACGTTTGAAGGCCAACCTGGCGCTGCGGCTCTTTGCCTGGCGCTACATTCCCGTCATCGGTTTTTGTGCCCCCGTCATCGAAGAGATGAGCGCCAAGGCGCTGCGCATTCGCATTCCACTGGGGTGGCGCACGCGCAACCACCTGGGCAGCATGTATTTCGGTGCGCTGGCCACCGGCGCCGATCTGGTGGGCGGTCTGCTGGTGATGGAGAAGGGACGGCAGCGGCGCAAGAAGGTGCACTTCGCCTTCAAGGATGTGCAGGGGGAGTTTCTGAAGCGGCCCGAGGGGGATGTGCAGTTTGACTGCGCGGCCGGGGAGGAGATCGACGCCATGATCGACGAGTCGCTGGCCAGCGGTCAACGCATCAACCGCCCCATCCAGGTGGTGGCCACTTGTCCGTCACTGAACGGAGATGAGGCGATGGCGCGCTTCGTGCTGACCCTCTCCATCAAGGCCAGCTAAATGCCAAAGGGCGCGTCGGCGCCCTTATTCAAGCAAGGTTCAGAGGATCTCGGGGCTGACGCCCTCTTTCACGACCATCTTCATGCCGTTGAAGTTGACCACTGCTCGGCCACTGTGCCAGGTAGCGCTTGGGTGGCAGAGCGGCGGGTCAGAGGATCTCCGGGCTGACGCCCTCTTTCACTACGACCTTCATGCCGTTGAAGTTGACTACCTGGCCGGCCACTATCTTGCAGCGCTTGCGGGTCTCCACCTGACCGTTGACCTCGACCAGGCCGTCGGCGATCAGCGCCTTGGCTGCGCCGCCACAATCAGCCCACCCCTGATGTTTGATAAGGTCACACAGGGCAATAAAGGGGTGCCCTTCGAGCAGAAACGTCTCCATGGAAAATCCTCTCGTGGATAAATGGCTGAAACAGCAGGGCGATTATTCTAGGCAGTTCGGGCCGTCAAGGAAAGGGCAAGGGCGCTGTCTGCGGGCAATAGTGGCTTGCAAGACTATTTTCGGGGCGCACGCCATAGCAGTCAGCCCGGCACTGGCCGGGCTGACTGAGATCATGGGGCAAACCGCTTTTAGCCAAACTTCACCACGGCTTCCCCGCTGACGGCGATGGCGCCGGTTGACGTCAGGATACGGGTGGCCAGGGTGATGATGGGCTTGTCGCTGCGCAGGGCGATGATCTCCACCTCTGCCGTCACCTCATCCCCCACAAACACCGGCTGCTTGAAGGCGAGGCTCTGACCGAGATAGACGGTGCCCTTGCCCGGCAGTTGCTGACCCAGCAGCCCCGAGAAGAGGCTGGCCAGCAGCATGCCGTGCACGATGGGGCGCTCGAACGGCGTGGTGGCGGCGAAGGCGGGATCCAGGTGCAGCGGATTGAAATCCTCCGACAGCCCGGCAAAGGCCGCGACCTCTGCCGCCCCGAACCGCTTGGTCAGACTGGCCTTTTGGCCCACCTCGAAGGGGAGCGTGCTCATGCGGGCTCCTCCTCGGGTGTCGGCGCAAAGACCGGGTTGAGCCGTACCTTGACGTAGCCACCGGGCGCCGCCTCCAGACCTTCGCTCGGGATGCGGGCGGGGATGGGGGCGGGATCCTCTTCCCGGCTCTGGATGAAGGCTGCCATCTGCGGCCACCAGGAACCCGGGGTGTGGGTCGCGCCGGTGAGCCACGCCTCGGGGCTGGCGGCTTCGGCGTCGTTCTGCCAGAAGCCGTACTTGTTGGCATCCGGCGGATTGATGATGCCGGCGATGTGGCCCGATTCGGCCAGGATGAAGCGCTGCTCGCCACCGAACAGCTTCATGCCCTGCCAGGTGCCCTGCCAGAGGGCGATGTGATCGTCCATGGCAGAGACCAGCAGCACCGGGGTCTTCACCTTGGCGAGATCGATGCGGGTGTGGCGGATCTTGAGCTCCCCCTTCACCAGCTGGTTCTCCAGATAGAGCCGGCGCAGCAGGCTGCTGTGGGTCTTGCCCGCCACGTTGGTGCTGTCGCTGTTCCAGTGCAGCAGATCGAACGCCACCGGGCTCTGCCCCTTGAGGTAGCTGTCGATGTAGTAATTCCAGTAGAGGCTGTTCTCCCGCAGCAGGCTGAAGGAGACCGCCAGCTGGCGCCCGTCCATGATGCCCTTGGCCTCGTTCTGGGCTTCCAGCGCCGCAATGATGGGCTCGTGGATAAAGATGCCAAGTTCCCCTGGTTGGGAGAAGTCGAGCAGGGTGGTGAACAGGGTGGCGGAGCGAACCCGCTGCTTCTGGCGCCTAGCGGCCAGCCAGCCCATGGCCAAGGAGAGGGCGGTACCGCCGATGCAGTAGCCGATGCCGTGCACTTCCCGCTCGCCGGTGGCCGCCTCCACGCCATCCAGCGCGGCGATGACGCCGTCCACCACGTAGTCGTCGAGATCGATGTCGGCCTGGGCCGGCCCTGGGTTGCGCCAGGAGATCATGAACACCGTCTGGCCCTGGGCTACCAGCCAGGCCACCAGGGAGTTCTGGGGCCGCATGTCCATTATGTAGTACTTGTTGATGAAGGGCGGCACGATCAGCACCGGCGTCCTAGTCACCGTCTCCGTGGTTGGGCTGTACTGGATGAGCTCATACAGCTCGGTGCGTTGCACCACCCGGCCCGGGGTCAGTGCGAGATCTCGGCCCAGCTCGAAGGCGGATTCGTCGGTCAGGCGGATGTTGAGGTGATCGGCGCTGCGCTCCAGATCTTCGGCCAGCAGGGTCAGCCCGCGCACCAGATTCTGGCCGTCGGACTCCAGGGTGAGCTTGAGCAGCTCCGGATTGGTGGCCAGAAAGTTGCTGGGGGCCATGGCGTTGATGTACTGGCGGGTAAAGAAACGCAGCCGCTCCCGGCTCTTTTGGGGCACCCCTTCGAGGGCATCTACCGAGTCCAGCAAGTGTCTGGCGGTCAGCAGATAGGATTGTTTGAGGTAGTCATAAATGGGCTGCTCGCTCCAGGCATCGGCCTTGAAGCGGCGATCGCTGCGCTCCGGGGCGATGACCGGCTCGCTCTGCTGGCCTGCGCTCTTGAGCAGGGTGTGTTGCATCAGCTTGAGCTGATCCTGCCACCAGTTCATCTGGGCATTGATCAGTTGCCAGGGCTGCTGGCTGCCCTGTTCCAGCACCTGGCCGAGATCGTCTAGATTGGTTTGCAGCAGGGCCTGGGCGGTACGCTCGGTCTGCGCCTTGGCCATGTCCAGCAGCTTGTCGTTGTAGTGGGCCAGGGCCTCGAACAGCGGGCCGTAAGATGATTGGCTCATGTTCTCTCCTTCACCCATCCCCGGCGCAGGGCGAGCCTGTCGTGACGGAGCATGGGGAGATGTGGCTGCCCGCAACGGGCAGCCCGGGGGATATCAGGCCTTGCCCGTGCTCTTTTTGATGCCGTCGGCAGTCAGGGCGTCCAGATCGTCCTTGAACTGCTGGCCGAGGGCGTTGAGCTTCTGGATGTCGTCCAGCATCTGGCGGGAGAGCTGGCTGGCGGTCTCCAGCTGGACGGTGCCGAGGGCAGCCAGGCTCTGGGCATCCTGCACCTTGCCGGCGGCCTGCAGCTGATTCAGCCCCAGCTCGGCATAGGCGTTGGCGGAGGCCAGCTGCAGCCGGGTCAACTGTTCGATGTTGCTGGCCAGCAGCTGGTTGTAACGGGTGAGGGGGGCGGCAAAGCCTTGCATCTGCTCGGTAAAGGTCTTGATTACGTCCATATTCATCGCGCGTCTCCGTGGTTGGCAGAAGGTATTGCAAAAGGGCCTATGGCCCGGGTTGGGTTACAACTGTGCGACTACATCCTCAAGTCGTTGCGTATCGTTTGCTCTGTTCAAACGTACGTTTAAGCATTGTGTTATCAAATGAGGCTTGATGTAAATAATATAAATGTTAATTTTTGGCGAAATGTTGGCTCTGGTTTGTCCAGTCTGCTTGGCCGGATTCAGACGAGGGGTGACGCAGCCAGTTCGCTTCGACCTCGTTACCGGGCCACAGGGCTGGTAGGCTGATGGACTCCCTGAGCCTCGAGGAATGCACCGATGAAACCTGCCCGCCTGCTACTTGCCCTGGGGTCTGTTGCCCTTGGCGGCGTTGCCCACGCCAGTACCCCTGTCCAGCTTTCCCTGCCCGGCGTCAATCTGCCCGCGTCTCACCAGGTCGAGGGGGCCAGAGCCTCTGTTCTCTATGGTCGCACCGGTCAGGTGAAGGGGATCGATCTGCCCGTCTTCGCCCTCTCCGACGTGGATCAATTCACCGGTCTGCAGCTTGGCGTCTTTTTCGGTGCCGGCCGGGTACGTCACCAGTTTGGCGGGGTGGCGATCAACGCACTCAACTGGCACGAGGGTCAGGACAAGGGGGTCAACCTTGGCTTCGTCAACCTGACCAACAATGTACAGGGTCTCAACTGGGGGGCCGTCAACATCGCCAAGGGCAATGCCCTGGCCAACGTCGGCTTCGTCAACTATGCCGAGCGCACCACTTTCCAGCTGGGCTTCATCAACGCCACCAAACACCTGGACGGTCTGCAGATCGGTCTCGCCAACTACGCCGAGAACGGGGTTTTCCCCATCTTGCCGCTGATCAATTTCAAGAAATCCTTCTAAGCTGCGCCGCCAGCCTTGCTTTAGGGGCGCCAGCCATTACCCTGTGCTGCATTGATAGCGTGCAGAGGTGACACTGGCATGACAATGGAACACATGGATGCCATCGGCATCGGCTGGGATGTAAGAGGCTGGCAGGGCAGTGCCCAGGCCGTGGCCGTGGTGGGGTGGCAGGCGCGTGAGCAGCGGCTGCACTGGTTTGGCGTATCGCCCCTGTTTCGGCTGAGCTCGAGGGTTGCGCCGGATCTGGATGCCTTGCTGCGCCCGGCGCTGCATGACGAGATCCACCTGCTGCAGGTGCTGGCCTGTCCGCAGCTGGCGCTGGGGATAGACGCGCCGCTGGCGTTTCCTCGCGCCTTTGGCGAGCTGCTGGCGGGGAGGGCGACCGAGTGCGCCGTGCCCCAGCGCGAAATAGACAACCCTTATGCCTACCGGGACTGCGAACGCTGGCTCCATGAGCAATACGGCAAGAAGCCGCTCTCGGCCACCTTCGACAGGCTCGGCAACAATGCAACCCTGGCGCTGGCCATGCTGCCGAGGTTGGCCGACTTGCGACTGGTGCCCAAGCAGCAGGCTGAGGCCGATCGCGCCGTGCTGGAGGTCTATCCCGCGCTTGCCAAGACGGGGGGCAAGGCATCGACGGTGCGCGCCGAGCTGCTGCCGCATCTGCCGGCCGATGTGACGGCGGGAACCGATCGCTACGATGCCGCTATCTGCGCCCTGATGGCGCTGCAATACGCCGCCAAGGGGAGCGTCTCCCTGTTGCCGGCACTGGTGGCGCCGCCCGCCGAGATGGCTTTGGACGAGGGTTGGGTCTACCACTTCGCTCGCCCCTGATAAACCGGATCGGGCCGACCAGCCCGATCCGGCCTTTGGTCGGCCGTGAGATCCTCACTTGCGCTGACGTAGTTTCTTCCTTTCACTACGCTGCCTTGCTGCCTTGCTGCCTTGCTGCCTTGCTGCCTTGCTGCCTTGCTGCCTTGCTGCCTTGCTGCCTTGCTGCCTTGCTGCCTTGCTGCCTTGCTGAGGCCTGGGCTGCACCCGGCCATCGCACGGACCAACAAAAAGAGCCGATTTATTAAGCTCATATGCCATCAAACAAGAGTATTTCATCACCATTTGAAACCACACCGGTAGCATCCGCTGTCTCGGACTCTGGCATGGCAGTAAAGAGGGGGGAGGGATGAGGGTGACAACGCGTGTCTTCTCGAGGCTTTAGTAGACCAAATAAGGGTTTGTGCTGATCAAGGGTGGAAGTTCAATATCTTCATCCGATATATTGCGCCTTTCCCCTGACGCTTCTCTGCGGTGATGTCGATGAAACGCATTCTCTCTATCCAGTCCCACGTGGTGTTCGGCTGTGCCGGCAACAGCGCTGCCGTATTCCCCATGCGCCGTCTCGGTATGGAGGTATGGCCCATCAACACGGTGCAGTTCTCCAACCATACCCAATATGCGGCCGGTTGGCAGGGGATGGCCATGCCTGCAGGGCATATCAGCGCCCTGTGCATGGGGCTCTCGGACATCGGGGTGCTGGGACACTGCGATGCGGTGCTGAGTGGTTATCTCGGCTCGGCGGAGCAGGGGGACGAGATCCTGACGGTGGTGGCCGCGGTCAAGGCCGCCAACCCTGCCGCCATCTATTTTTGCGATCCCGTGATGGGCCACCCGGAGAAAGGATGCATAGTCGCGCCTGGGGTGACCCGCTTTTTGACCGAGAAGGCGCTGCCGGTGGCCGATGTCATGGCCCCCAATCTGCTGGAGCTGGAGACCCTGTGCGACGTTCATCTGACGGATCTGGCGCAGACCCGGGCCGCCGCCCATCGTCTGCTGGCACGCGGGGTGAAGATGGTGCTGGTCAAGCACCTTGGACGCGCCGCCCGCGAGCCGGGCCGCTTCGAGATGCTGCTGGCTACCCCCGAGGGGGATTATCTGATTGCTCGCCCGCTCTACGAGTTTGCTCGCCAGCCAGTGGGCGTGGGGGATCTTATCAGCGCGCTGATACTGGCCAATCTGCAGGCGGGTTACGATGCGGTCAGCGCGTTCGAGCGCACCAATGCGGCGGTGGATACGGTACTGCTGCACACCTGGCAGGCTGATGCCTACGAGTTGCAACTGATCGCGGCCCAGGAGGCCTTTGCCGCCCCCTTGATCAGGGCGCGGGCCGAGCGGCTGGCCTGATCTTCCCACCATTGGCCAAGTCTGAGCGCGGATGATCCGCGCTCAGTGCAGCCTCCTGATCACCCTCATCACTTCTCTCTCAGTTAACATTCCATCCCCGGTGCCGCTTAGGTGATGGCACACCAAATGATGCCATGCCCCAAATCCGCCGCCACCTAGTTTCTGGCACCAGGTATCCGCCTTAGCGCTGACCGTGTGCCTGTTCCCGCAGTTCTTCCTCATCCAGCAAGACCTGCCGGTAGTGCTCGACCGTGGGAAAGGGATCGTAGAAGTGATGGAGCAGGGCCTTCCACTGCTGGTATTGGGGTGAGCCACGAAAGCCCTGGGTGTGATCTTCGAGGCGCTGCCAGTTGACCAGCAGCAGATAGCGGTGGGAGTCGGTCAGCGAGCGCTGGAGCTGGTGTCCGCCATAGCCCGGCATGGTGCTGATGATCCGTTGAGCCTGGGAAAATGCCAGCTCGAAGGCGGCAGCCTGACCGGGGATGACCTGCAGATGGGCGACTTCCAATATCATGGTGACTCCTTGTCCCAAGGGGAAAGGGGCCATTGCAGCAGGTCGGACGGGGAATGACAAGGCCGGCCACGGGGGCCGACCTTTCCGGTTTGATCACGATGTTACTTGAGTGCAGATCAGGTGCGTGGGTGACGGGCCCGGTAGCGTTCGGCCATGGCATTGGCCGCGATCATGGCGTGGTAGACATCCTGCTCGTTGACGCTCATCGGCATGTTGCCCATGGTGTCGAGGGGATCGCAGGCAAGCTTGGCCACCTGGCGCCACTCGCTCTCCACGAACTGGCTCAGCCCCATCTCCTGCAGGGTCATGGGCAGGCCGGCCAGCTGGATGATGCGCATCACCTCGTCGAGCTCGGCCTGGGGGGCGCGCTCGAGCACCAGCTGGGTGAGCAGGCCGAACACCACTTTCTCACCATGCTGGACCCGGTGCAGATCTGGCACCACCGACATGCCGTTGTTGACCGCATGGGCCGCCGCCAGGCCGCCCGCCTCGGCGCCTACGCCACTCAGATAGATGGTGGCCTCGATGGTCTGCTCCAGCGCCGGGGTGGTGACATGGTGGCGCACCGCGTCCATCGCCAGCTCGATGTTCTCCCCCAGCAGTTCATAGCAGAGCCGGGCCAGCCCGAGGCCGGTGCGGGAGGGGCGCTTGCCCACCAGATTGATGCCGTCGGCCCGGTAACAGGCACGGGCCTCGAAATAGGTGGCGAGTGCATCGCCCACGCCGGCGGCAAAGAAGCGGGCGGGGGCCGCCGCTATGATGGCGGTATCGGCGATCACCACGTCCGGGTTCTGGGGCAGGAACAGATAGCGTTCGAACTCGCCGGCCGGGTTGTAGATCACCGCGAGGGCGGTGCAGGGGGCATCGGTGGAGGCGATGGTAGGAAACAGCACCACCGGGCGGCGCAGATAGAAGGCGACCGCCTTGGCGACGTCCAGGGTCTTGCCGCCGCCGATGCCGACGATGACGTTGGCCCCCTGCTGCTCGGCCAGATCGCACAGGCGGCGGATCTCGATGTCGGTACATTCGTAGTTGAACTTCTCGACCGCTCCCTTCAGACCTGCCTGCAGCAGGCCGGCCAGCGCCTCTTCCCGCACCCGCTCCAGAATGAATTCGTCGCTGACAAGCAGGGCGTTGTCGCCGAAATCTTTTACGTGATCATGGAGTTGGGGCAGCAGATCGTGGCCGATGATGAACTTTTTGGGGGAGGTGACGGTACGAGGCAGGATAGACATGCAGTATTCCTCAAGGCAGTGAGCGGTACCCGATTGGTATGCAAACGGGTCTTTCTGCCACACCATACGCCTCGCCTGGCGTGAGGTGAAGGAAAAATGGCGCTCAAATGGGGCTGTAGTCGGATCAGAATT
The DNA here is from genome assembly GCF_041403085.1 of Aeromonas sp. S8(2024). Lineage (NCBI taxonomy): Bacteria > Pseudomonadati > Pseudomonadota > Gammaproteobacteria > Aeromonadales > Aeromonadaceae > Aeromonas > Aeromonas sp. S8(2024). The sequence goes on from NZ_JBGLRF010000001.1 coordinate 274,218, forward strand.
AATCCATCTGACCGATTTGATTGTTTTTGAAGGGCAAAATGCAGGGAAAAACTGCCGCGCCCTCCATAGGGAGGGCGCGGCAGTTCAGTGGAGGTGTGGTGCGAGCCTCAGAGCTGCTTGTAGAAGAAAAGGGTGGCCGCCAGGGTGCCGTCGGCACTGCGGGCAAAGGCGGGGATCTGGCCCGCCTCCTGATAACCCAGCTGGCGATAGAGGCGGGAGGCGGCATCGCCCACCCGGGTGTCGAGCACCAGCAGGCTGCGGCCGGCCTCTTTGGCCCCTTGCTCCATGCTGGCCATCAGGGCACGGCCGACCCCCTTGCCACGGTGGAGACTGTGCACCATCAGTTTTTCCACCTCGGCGCGGTGACGGCCATTGGCCTTGGTGCACAGCGAGAGCTGGAGGGCGCCGACCAGCTGGTGTTGCTCAAAAGCGACCCAGAGCCGGCGGCTGCCCGCGGCCAGCTCCGTCTCTATGCCCTGCCAATAGACGAGCCCCTGCTCTTCGGTCAGCGGCGGCAGAAAGCCCACCGAGGCCCCACTGGCCACGCTGTCTTGCAGCAAAGTGATGAGGGCAGGCTTGATGCCCTGGGTGGTATCAACCTCAACTATGTCCATCAGGAGTCCTTGTCAACGAAGTTCACGCCGCCGGCCCGGTCTGCCGCGGCGCCTGCCGCCAACGGGACCGGCGGCAGGATGACTGGCTAGACTCGCCGTTTCCGCCGCCAATTTCAAGTCGTTGCCACTCGCCGGGTGAGCCCGATCACGCCACCCGGGCAGTTTCCCCTAGCGCATAAGCTTCTGTTCGACCAGCCAGGCAAACAGCAGCCGGGAAACCGGGGAGATCTCGGCCAGATGGCGGCTGTCGAGCCAGCGCAGCTCGGCGATCTCCGCCGAGGCGACGGGCGTGCCGTCAGCCTCGCCGGTGTAGCAGCGCAGCTTGACGTTGACCCCCTCTGGCTTGCCGTCGGCCTGGGCGCTGAACTCGCAGGCAAACGCCAGGGTGTCGGGCTTGAGGGCCACGGCCAGCTCCTCCTCGATTTCGCGCATCAGCGCCGCCTCGTCGCTCTCTCCCGCTTCGCGCTTGCCGCCGGGAATGTAGTAGATGTGTTTGCCGTGGGAACGGGCACAGAGCAGTTGCTGATCCTTGAAGGTCAGCCAGGCGAGTTTGTCGATCATGGTTCTATTCCAGTAGTCAATCAGTAGAGACTGTTCACGTATTTCTCGGTCGGTTCAGGCAACAGATCCTGTGGGTGATCACCACCAAATGTGGCCCATTTGCTTTTTCCTTTAAACGACGAGTTGGCGATACTCTTTTTGCTCAGGGTGTCGTATATAACTAATTGAATTTCAATTACATCTGGTTTGCCTGACCATTCGGTTGCCCTCTCTTCCCAATGTAAAATGACGGGTTTTACGTAATATCTGAATTGGGTTGGTTGAATATCGTTCAGGCAAGGTTCGCCATGGCAACGGGTGGTAATTTCAACTCTGTGAGCTTTCTTGGAAAATGCCGCATAGATTGCCTGAGCAGTCATTTTCCCCGAATTTTGATATTGCGTTGTTTCGTATGAGCCATCTTGGGGCTGCGAAATAAGCACCCCCTGGCTGGGATCGAGCTTGCTGGTCATTGTTTGCACATTTGATTGCTGATATGTAGAGCTGCAACCAACAGCAAGTAATGACAAGAGGGCAGTAACATAGTTTTTCAAAATACATTCCCTTGTTTAATTGAATAAGTTTGATGATTTGAGTAATGGCATGATTTTTATATCAAATCTAATCAACAGACTGATTGATTAAGCTCACATAACGCTTTGTAAGAGCGCTGCTCACGCTGTTTCAAACCCAGTGTTGACGCCAACGCTTCCAAGGCATGCCTATATTCCACCAGTCGCTCCTCGTCATCGGTCATGATGGCCAGCTCGGCAAAATCGCCGAGCCCCGCCAGGTGATCCAGGGTGACGTGGAAGGGGCCGACGAAATAGATGCTGCGCACTTTGCGAAGAGTCAGTATCGGCTGGTAACCCAGGGTGTGCAGCATGCTGATGGCCTTGTCGGCGTCGGTGATGTTGACCGCCTCGCAGCGATCGGGCTCGGGCCCCTTCACGATCCAGAGCCGGATGCCGGAGGGTTGCATGGCGCGGATCAGCAGGCTCTTGCCGGCCGCGCTCAGGCTGCGGTCCGGCGTGTCGAAGTAGGTGTCCTGTTCCTGATTGCGCTCCAGCATCACCTCGGGATTGAGGGCGGCGAGGGCCGTGGTGAAGGCCGCGACATCGCCGAGCCTGTATTTGAACTCGACCTCGAAGCGGCCCTGAAAGTGCTGTGCTGACATCGGCAGGCATCCTTGAGTGTGCGGATTGGCATGGCGGGCAGCCTAACAAAGTTGGCGGGCGGGCCCAAGGGGCAAGGCGGCAGGATGTGGAAACGATCTGTTTCCGGGGGCCATGGTTGATCAATGCGCAGCCTGTCACCGTGATCAAGGGTGCGCACCGCACACGGTCGAGTGAGTTTGGGCATGGCGGTTGCTCACAAGCTCGCCGAGCGGCCGGCAAAAGTTCGCGCTGGCGCACAGGATGGGGCGTGCAGGCTGGGCGAGGGCAGACCCCTGTGTTTTAATCCTCGCCACGTTTGCGGTAGCCGCCCCGTGCCGGGCCGCTGCCTTCGCTTTGGCAAGATGCAGGTGAGCAAGATGCAAGTGACAGCAGAGAGCAAGTTTATCGGACTCGGGGTGGCGGGCAATTTCGCCGGTCATCTGGAGCAGGCCGGCGAGGCCTCGGATTTCGTGGCGGTGGTAGTGCGTGACACCAGCGCTCCCAAGGCGCTGTTCCCCTTCTACGTGCCGGGCCACCCCGGCCAGCTCGGCGTCTTCCCCTTGAGCGGTGACGCCATCTTCTTGCCGGAAGCGGCGGTGAGCGGCGATGAGAAAGTGCAGATAGAGCCGGAAGTGGCGCTCTGGTGCGAGCTGGAGTACGCAGGAGAGCAGGTGGTGGCCATCCACCCGCGCGCCTTTGGTGCCTACAACGACTGCTCCATCCGCCGTCCCAACGCCAAAAAGATCAGCGAGAAGAAGAACTGGGGTGAAGAGAGCAAGGGGCTGGCCCCCGCGTTGTTGCCCCTTTCCCACTTCGCCGCCGGCTGCGAGCTCGATGACTACCGCATCGCCTGCTATCTGGAGCGGGACGGTGAGCTGCACCCCTACGGGGTCGACAGCGCGGCGGTGGATTACAGCTACTTCCATAGCCAGCTGTTGACATGGGCCATCGACAAGTTCAACCATCAGCAGGACGAGGGGCCGGCCGAGCACATCCAGGGGCTGCTGGCCCAGGCCGGGCGTCCGGCTCATGCCCTCATCAGTATCGGGGCCACCCGCTATACCCCGTTTGGCGAAACCCACTTTCTCAAGCCCGGCGACACCGCTTGCGTGCTGCTCTATCCGGCCAGCCGCTACGACGAGGCGGCGATCCGCGAGGCCATCAGGGCTCGCCGCTTCGGACCGGACATGTCGGTGCTGCTGCAGGCGGTCAAGACCCGCTGAGGCGCGTTTGCCGATTGCAGGGATGGTGCCCCCGAGGTTTGCGACCCTCGTTCAGGGTGACGGCGCCTCCCTCGTAGCTCAAGGAGAAGGAAGGATGACGCTCATAAGGCGCTGTACCCTGCAGGACATGGCCGGCCTGCTGGCACTCTATCGGGAGTTGCGCCCCCATGACCCCGCGCTTGCGCCGGACGCTGCCCGCACGGCGCTGACGGCCCTGCTGGCGCAGCCGCACCTTCACCTGCTGGTGGCGGAGGTGGATGGCCAGCTGGCGGCCACCTGCCAGCTCGGCGTGGTCGCGACCCTGACCAATGGTGGCCGGCCGTTTGGCATCGTGGAGCACGTGGTGACGGCCTCTGCGTTTCGGCGCCGGGGCATCAGCCGGCAGTTGCTGAGCCATGCGCTTGAGCTTGCCTGGCAGCAGGATTGCTACAAGGTGATGCTGCTGTCGGGGGAGGGGCGCGATGAAGCCCACCGCCTCTATGAAAAGCTGGGCTTCAAGGCCGGCATCGAGAAGGGGTTTGTCCTCAAGCAGGTGGACGCCATGGCGTCGGCTCGGCAGACCCCGAACAATCAAGCGATTGAGTGAGCACGATATGAGACTGGAGCAGGCCGTGCGCGGGGATTATCAGGTCCTGATCGCGCTGTGGGAGGCGTCGGTGCGCGCCACTCACCACTTTTTGCCGGAGGAGGAGATAGCCCCTCTGCGCGAGCTCATCCTGGCACACTACTTTGACGCAGTGGCCCTCACCTGCGCCCGCAGCGAGCAGGGGATCGCCGGCTTTTGCGGGGTGCACGAGGGCAACATCGAGATGCTCTTCATCGACCCCGCGCTACGCGGGGGCGGGGTGGGTCGCCTGCTGGTGGCCGATGCCATCGCCCGGCTGGGGGCGACCCGGGTGGACGTCAATGAGCAAAATGAACCGGCGCTCGGTTTTTATCGCCACCTGGGCTTCGCGGTGGTAGGCCGCTCGGCGCAGGACGGGCAGGGCAGGCCCTATCCGCTGTTGCACATGTCCATTGCGACAGAGGGCACTGACAGGCCAGTGACGCCATCATGAAAAAACCGCCCTCGGGCGGTTTTTTGTTATGACGGGTTCAGGACTGTGTCTTACTCCTCGTTGGAGTTGTCCTGATAGTCGTCGCGCTGGGCCTTGGGCAGGCGGCGCATGGGGGCAAAGCCGATATCCTCGCCCACCACTTCCCGCTTGCGCGCCGGGGCGGGTTTCTTGGCACCATCCCCCTTGCCTTTGCCGGCGGCGGGCTTGCCCTTGCCACCCTTGGCATTGGCGGCGCCACGGGCGCGTGGCGGATTTTGTACCGGCTTGCTGCCGGGCAGGGTCTGCCGGCTCGGTTTGCCGCTGGGCTCATAGCCGTCCAGGATCTCGACGGAGAGGGATTGGCCGATCAGTGCCTCGATGGCCTTGAGCTGACCCAGCTCGTCCTGGCTCACCAGGGAGATGGCCTCGCCGCCACGACCGGCGCGGCCGGTGCGGCCGATGCGGTGGATGTAATCCTCCGCCATCTGGGGCAGCTCGAAGTTGATCACGTGGGGCAGCTGATCGATATCGAGGCCGCGAGCGGCGATGTCGGTCGCCACCAGCACCCGCACCTTGCCTTCCCGAAAATCCGCCAGCGCCCGGTTGCGGGCACCCTGGCTCTTGTCGCCGTGGATGGCGACGGTATCGAGCCCGTCTTTTTGCATCTGCTGGGCAAGGCGATCGGCAATCTGCTTGGTGCGCACGAACACCAGCACCCGCTGCCAGTTGCCGCGGCCGATCATGTGGGAGAGCAGCTCGCGGCGACGTTCCCGGTCGACCTGGATGATGCGCTGGGTCACCTGCTCGGCGGCGGTGTTGCTGGGATCCACCTCGATCAGGGTGGGGTCGTTCAGCAGATCATCCGCCAGCGCCTTGATGTCGTCCGAGAAGGTGGCGGAGAAGAGCAGGGTCTGCCGCTCGGCGGGCAGCGCCTTCATGATGCGGCGGATGTCGTGGATGAAGCCCATGTCGAGCATGCGATCCGCCTCATCCAGCACCAACACTTCCAGCTCGGTCAGGGTCAGGGCGCCCTGGGTCAGCAGATCCAGCAAGCGGCCCGGGGTGGCCACCAAGATGTCGATGCCGAGCTTGATGGCGTCCAGATTGGGTTTGATGCTGACGCCGCCGTATGCGATCAGGGTGCGAAACGGCAGGTGGTGGGCATATTTGATGATGCTCTCGCCCACCTGGGCGGCCAGCTCGCGGGTCGGGGTGAGCACCAGGGCGCGCACCTGACGCCGGCCACGGCCATGGTTGGCCAGCAGCCGCTGCAGCATGGGCAGGGTGAAGCCGGCCGTCTTGCCTGTGCCTGTCTGGGCGCCGCCGAGCACGTCCTGCCCGGCCAGAATGGCGGGAATGGCTTGCTGCTGGATGGGGGTTGGCTGTTCGTAACCCAGCTCCTTGACGGCCCGCAGGATGTGCGGGGACAGACCCAGTTCGTTGAATGACATGTTCGAGAGAGACTCCTCTGGTGAGCCTTGGGCTCAGCGGGTGACCGGCGCACGGGGCCGGCCACGGGATGAAAGTGATAACGGGGGCGTAATATAGCAAAAGCGCGGCCGCTGCGCAGTAGCTGTCGCACCGGCCGCTCAATTAGGCAGGTTCAGGCAATCAGAGCAGATCGCGGATGGGGGCGACCAGGTTTTCCGGTTTGGTGGTGGGGGCAAAGCGGTCCACCACCTGACCGTCCCGGTCGATCAGGAACTTGGTGAAGTTCCACTTGACGTTCTCCAGCCCCAGCAGACCCGGCTTCTCCTTCTTGAGCCACTGATAGAAGGGGTGGGCCTGTTCGCCGTTGACCTCGCACTTGGCCATGATGGGGAAGCTGACCGGATAGTCGAGGGAGCAGAAACGGGCGATCTCCTCGGCATCGCCCGGCTCCTGATGGCCGAACTGATCGCAGGGGAAGCCCAGGATGACCAGCCCCTCGGGCCCCAGCTCCCGATAGAGTGCCTCCAGTCCCGTGTATTGAGGGGTAAAGCCGCAGCGGCTGGCCACGTTGACCACCAGAATGACCTGGCCCGCGAGGGAGGCGAGCGGCAGTTCGCTGCCGTCGAGGCGTTGCAGAGTGAGTTCGGGCAAAGACATGAAAGACTCCTTTGAGTGGGGCCCATTCAGGGCACATTGCACCACGTTAACGGGGGCGACGGCGGGGAGCAAGCCGGAGTGTTCCCTTGCTGGGAGCAGATTGAGTGCGCCGGATCACAGAGTGGCGATCGGGTCGAGATAATGGGGGTCTTGGCGGCCCGGATGGCGTATTGATGGTGGGACTTCTCAAGAGAAGCAAACCGGTTTGTGTCTTGGCCGGGAAGTCGCTAAAAAGCGCCCTCTTTCCACTTGTTGCGAGTCAATCTTGGACTATCAAGCCGTCATGGACGCCATATACACCCGGGGATGGGTGATAGTGGATGATTTTTTAACCGCCGCCGAGGTGGATGCCCTCAGGGCCTGTCTGCCGGACGAGTGGCGACCGGCGGGGATCGGCCGCGATACCCTGTATCAGGACAACCGCGACATTCGCCGGGATCAGATCCACTGGCTCGACGCCTCCCTCGGCGCGCCGGTGGCCGACTACCTGGCCCGCATGGAGGCGCTGCGCCTGACCGCCAACCGGATGCTGATGCTCGGGTTGTTCGACTATGAGGCCCACTTTGCCCGCTACCGCAGCGGTGACTTCTATGCCACCCATCGCGACGCCTTCGCCGGGCGCTCCAACCGCCGCCTCACCTCGGTGTTTTACTTGAACAACGACTGGCAGCCAGAGGCGGGCGGGGTGCTGCGCATGTACGGTGACGACGAGCAGTTTCTGATGGACGTCTCCCCACGGGGCGGGCGACTGGTGCTGTTTCTATCCGAAGAGTTCCCCCACGAGGTGCTGCCCGCCAACCAGGAGCGCTACAGCATCGCCGGCTGGTTTCGGGTCAACGGCAGCGGCAATGGCCGGCTCGATCCGCCGCGCTGAGCTCTTTTCATCCAATTTCTGACACAGGCGAGAATTTTTATGGCTCTTGTCGGCGGATGGGGCGCCCATCGGCTGACAAGGCTCGATCTCCCTTGCTACACTGGCCCGCACTTATCTTCGTATCTGGCTTCGTCCGGTTTTAATGCGGTTGGGTTTTAAATGGTGATGGCGAAGCCGCTTTTCCCAAGGGATCACATCTAATGAAGAACATCCATGTCTTGCTGCTGTGTGGCGGCGGTGGCTCCGAACACGAAGTCTCGCTGCGCAGTGCCAATTTCCTCGAAAAACAGCTCTCTCTCCTGCCCGGCGTGGAAGTGACCCGGGTCGAGATGTTTGCCGACCGCTGGCTCAGCGCCGACGGCCGCGAGTGCAAGCTGGGGCTGGACAAGCTGCTCTCTTTCGACAGCGTGGCCCGTCCGGTGGATTACGTGGTGCCCTGTATCCACGGCTACCCGGGTGAGACCGGCGATCTGCAATCCTTCCTCGAGCTGGCCGGCCTGCCTTACCTCGGCTGCGACGCCGAGGCGAGCAAGGTGTGCTTCAACAAGATCACCACCAAGCTGTGGCTCACCGCCCTCGGCATTCCCAACACCCCTTATCTGTTCCTGACCGAGCAGGGCGAGGCGAGCCTGACCGAGGCGAAAGCGGCGCTGGCCAAGTGGGGCAAGGTCTTCATCAAGGCGGCCTCCCAGGGCTCTTCCGTCGGCTGCTACTCCGCCAGCAACGAAGCGGATCTGGTGAAGGGCATTGCCGATGCCTTCGGTTACTCCGAGCAGGTACTGATCGAAAAAGCGGTCAAGCCGCGCGAGCTGGAAGTGGCGGTCTACCAGTACGGTGACGAGCTGGTGGCTACCTACCCGGGCGAGATCTGCGTGCCGCAGGACAAGTTCTACACCTATGAAGAGAAGTACAGCAGCGCCAGCCACACCGAGACCGCGCTGCGCGCCGAGGGGCTGAGCCAGGCCCAGGCCGATGCCATTCACGAGTACGCCCTCAAGGCGTTCCGTCAGCTCAAACTGACCCACCTCTCGCGCATCGACTTCTTCCTGACCGAAGAGGGGGAGATCCTGCTGAACGAAATCAACACCTTCCCGGGCATGACCTCCATCTCCATGTTCCCGAAACTGCTGGAGCATCACGGCCACAGCTTCGCGCACTATCTGGAGCAGATCCTGCGCAAGGCGGTCTGACGGCTTGCCGAACGCGACAGAGGGGCCCGCGGGCCCCTCTGTCGTTGTTGCGGTTGGCGATGTCACATGGGGTCGGGGGTGAACAGCCAGATGTGCGCCCCTTGCGGATCCGCAATCAGGGCCATGCGCCCGACCCCCGGGATGTTCATGGCGGGCACCACCACGGTGCCGCCGTACTGGTTGACCCTGAGCACCCTGGCATCTACGTCATCCACCGCGATATAGGTTGCCCAGTGGGGTGGTACGCCGGCCATCTCGGGATTGCCCCGGGTAGACTGCACGCCGGCGATCGGCCTGCCATTGGCAACCAGCATGGGGTAGTCGCCGCCTTCCATCGCCATGGTCTGGCTCTCCCAGCCGAGCACCTCGGTGTAGAAACGGATCCCGGCTTCGGCATCGGGGAGATAGAGCTCGTGCCAGGTGAAGGTAGTGCCTTCGGCCAGGGCGTGCTCGCGGGCAATGTCTTGTTCTGCCATCGTCGTCCTCCTGTGTCCCATGCGTGGGTGCATGGACTGACGACCAAGTATCAAAGAGGCGCGGCATCCCGGCTTGCCCCAGATGGGGGGCCTTGCTGCGCAGAGGGCGCGCCGTTACAATCTGCCCCCTTTTGTCCCGCCACAGGCACCGTCAGAGCCGCGTTCCATGAAGCCAATCCCCGATCACGCCGTCAATCGCCTGCGCATCTGGCGCAAGAGCGTCTCGACCCGACCCTTTCTCGCCCGTGGCGGCAGCGTGCCGCGCTGCGAAGCCTGTCAGCTGCGCCACGACTGGTGTGCCTGCGAGTGGCGCCCCGAGCTCAAGGCGGAGGCCGGCTTCTGCCTGCTGATGTACGACAGCGAACCGATGAAGCCCTCCAATACCGGCCGCCTCATCGCCGATGTGCTGCCGCAGACCACCTGGGCGTTTCTCTGGTCGCGCACCCAGCCCCATCCCGAGCTGCTGGCCCTGCTGGCGGATCCCGCCTGGCAACCCTATGTGGTGTTTCCCGCCTGCGAGAAGGAGCCGGCCCGGCTCACTTCTGTGGTGACCCCGGTTCCCGGCAAGAAGCCGCTCTTCATCCTGCTGGACGGCACCTGGCCCGAGGCGCGCAAGATGTTCAACAAGAGCCCCTATCTGGACGGTTTTCCGGTGCTCTCCATCAAGCCGGATGCGCTCTCCACCTATGGCATGCGAGTGGCTCACTGCGACGAACACCTCTGCACCGCCGAGGTGGCGGCCTGCGTGCTGGAGGTGGCCGGCGAGCTGGCGGCGGGGCAGGCGCTGCAGCTGTGGTTCAATCTCTTCAGCAGTCGTTACATGGCTGGCCGGGTCAGCCGGGCTCCAGATGAGGGCGAGATGCCGCTTCTGGGCGGGTTGGAAGCCATCAAGGGGCAGGCTGCCATTCTGGATTAATCCGCTTCAGCAGCCGCTATATGGCGGGCCGGGTCAGCCGGGCTCCCGGCGAGGATGAAGCCCATCTGCAGCAGGCGCTGGCCGACATCAAGGCCGATGGAGTGACCTGCTGCGCGCCCGACGCGGCCTGATCAAGGCGGGCGAGGAACCGCACGCGTGCCAGCCACGTCATGGTGCGCTTGATTGATGAAAATCAGGAATCAATTGCCTGCCACCGTTTCGTTGGCGTCATGAGCCAAGCCCCATTAGGATAGCGACCTGCGGTGTTTATCAGGCTCATGGCGAGCCTGCGCTGTGCGGGCCCTTGCGGGCCCAGGTCAATTTCGCGAGGCGATGGATGGAACTGGAACTCTTTACCCTGCTTGCCCTGTTTGGCGTGGCCCTGGTGGCCGGCTTCATCGATGCCATTGCCGGCGGCGGGGGCCTGCTGACGGTGCCCGCCCTGCTCGCCACCGGCATGCCGCCGGCCCTGGTGCTTGGCACCAACAAGCTGCAGAGCAGTTTCGGCTCCTTCTCCGCCACCTGGTTCTATGCCCGCAAGGGGCTGCTGGAGTGGGCCATCATCTGGCCGGCGGTCATCTGCACCTTCATCGGCGCGGCCATCGGCACCCTGGCGGTGCAGACCATCGATGCCGCCATCCTGGAGCGGCTGCTGCCCTTCCTGCTGATGGCGTTTGCCTGCTACTTCTACTTCTCCCCCCGGGTGAGCGATGCGGAGAGCCAGCGCCGCCTCACTCCCATGGCGTTCGCCCTGCTGGTAGGCGGTGGCGTGGGTTTCTATGACGGCTTCTTCGGGCCGGGTACTGGGTCGTTCTTTGCCATCGGCTTCGTGGCGCTGGCGGGTTTTGGCATGGCGCGGGCCACCGCTCACACCAAGCTGCTCAACTTCACCTCCAACATCGCCTCCCTGCTGTTCTTCACCCTGGGGGGCAAGGTGGTGTGGAGCGTCGGCCTGTGCATGGCGCTGGGGCAGTTCATCGGGGCCCGCATGGGCTCCAAGCTGGTGCTCAAGAAGGGGGTCAAGCTCATCAAGCCGCTGCTGGTGACCGTCTCCCTCTTGATGTCCGTCAAGCTGGTGTGGAGCCAGTATCCCGAGCTCTTTGCCTGGCTGGGCTGACGCCTTGCACAAGGGATTAAGGGATATAGAGAGGGCCCGATCCGCTGGATCGGGCCCTCTTGTTTTTCAGCTCTGAGCAGTCAGCTGCCGGAAATGGGCCTGCAGGGCCTGCACCAGGCGGGCGATACGTTCACGCTTGAGGCTGTTTGGCCGGTAGACCAGGTGGAGCGGGCGCCCCAGCCCCGGCAGGGGACGGGCCTGCGCCCCTTGCTCGCCCACCAGGGCCAGCAGGCCGGCCGGCAGCAGCACGGGGCCGATGCCCGCCTTGGCCAGCTCGATCAGCGCCAGGTAGGAGTCGAGCTCCATGGCCGGGGTCAGGCCAAGGGCCGCCAGCGGTTCGCGCAGATAGCGGTTGGAGGGGTTGTCCAGGTCCATGGTGAGGATGGGCTGCAGCCGCTCGGCACTCTCTTCTTGGTGCTCGGACGCTGCGTCCCCCACCAGATAGAAGGGCTCCTCCAGCAGCCGCTCGGTGCACAGGCCGTGGCCGGGGGGCAGGCGCCCGGCGCAGATGCCGAGCAGGGCGTCGCCGCCGCGCACCCGGGCCAGGATCACCGGCGTGTGGTGGGTGGAGAGGGCGATATGGGGATCGCACCCAAGATAGTCGTGCATGAAGCGGGCGAGGTAGCCCGCCAGCAGGGTCTCCGAGCAGGCGACGGGCAGAGGGGTCTGGTCGGTGAGGATCTGGCTGTCCGTCAGCACCCCCTTCATCTCGGCCAGGCTCGGGGCCACCCGGGTGAGCAGCTCCCTGGCCTGGGGGGTGAGGCGGGTGTGGCGCCCATCCGGCTCGATGAGCTTCTTGCCAAGGCGCTGCTCCAGCTGGGCAATGCGCTTGCTGACCGCCGACTGGCTGATGTAGAGGCGGCTTGCGACCTTGGCCATGGTGCCCTCGCTCGCCAGCAGGCAGAGTGTCTCCAGCCCTTCCAGTAACATGCTCTCTCCCATCCTCGTCTGTTGAAAGCGGTTACCTTAGGGGCTGGTGGCATCAGGGGCAAGTACCGTTTGTAGCCCGTGCCAGCGGCCAGCGCCACGCCTTGACGGGCGGGGCGAAGATCACCAGGTTGCCGATGAGGCTCACCACCACGCCGACCACCGACACCGGCTGCCAGACGAACCCCTCGTAGAAGGTGGACAGGGTCAGCGCCACCAGAGGGAACAGCACGGTGGCGTAGGCCGCCTTGCTGGGGCCGATGCGCCCCACCAGGGTGAGGTAGGCGGTGAAGGCGATGACGGAGCCGAAGATGGCCAGATAGACCATGGCCGCCAGGTAGCGCGGATCGGTGGGCAGCGTCAGCGACTGACCGAGCAGGGTGACCCAGCCCAGCAGCAGCCCCACGCCGTAGACCATGCCCCAGGGCACCATCTGCAGCACGTGATAGCCCTGGCGCTGGCCGCGGGCCGAGACCAGGTTGCCGAGCGAGAAGCAGAGGGTGCCACCGCAGGCAAACAGCAGCCCCTTCCAGCCGTTTGCACCCAGTTGCGCATCCGCCAGCACGGGCCAGAACAGCAACAGGGTGCCGACGAGCCCCAGCAAGGATCCTTGCAACCAGCGCAGGCCGGGTCTTTTATCCTCGAACAGCCAGAGGTTGAGGCCGTTGAAGATGCTGGCGCTGGCGAAGATCACCGCCGACATGCCGCTCGGGATATAGAGGGTGGCGTGGTAGAAGCAGAGAAAGTTGGTGGAAAAGAGCAGGCCGCCGAGCAGGGCGGCATAACGCTGGCCCGCCCAGGGCAGGCGCGGGAACTTGCCGCTCACCGTGAGCAGGGCAAACAGCGCCAGCGCCGCCAGAGCGAAACGATAGAGCACCGAGACCTCGATGGGGATGGGGCCTAGCTGCCAGGCGATGGCGATCCAGGTACTGCCCCAGATAAGGACGGTGGCAAGATAGAGCATCAGGTTCATGGGGTATCCGGTGAGATGAGTACGACATGGGATCAGCATGCAGCGGGCGGTGGCGGCGGGCTTACACCATCTTGCGGTTTTTTACGGGCAGCCGCAGCCTTTGCCGCCGCGCCGCGTTAAGATGACGCACAGGGGCCATCAGGCAAGCAACAAGAGGAACAGAGCGGGTGCTGCAGACTAAGCCGGCGGGAGTATTCGATGCACTGGTCAGCACGGGCGCGCGACTGGAGAACGCCTGCTGGCTGGAACCTGGCCTTGGCGTCGCCAGCTGGCGCAACTGTTACGATCAGACCCGCTATCACAAGCCGGGCCACCATACCCTGAGCGTCTACCTGCAGGGGGGCGAGCAGACCGAGCGGCTGGACGGCCCGGGTGGCCACGGCGGCACCGGCAAGGTGTGCATCATGCCGGATCACCACAGGTCCGAGTGGCTGGTGCGCGAGGAGTTTCGCTTCTTCCACCTCTACTTCACCCCGGCCCACCTGACCCGCATCGCCGAAGAGGTGTGCGACAAGGAGGGGCGCCACCTGCTGCTGGAGGACAAGACCTTTATCGACGATCCGCTGGCCGCCAGCCTGGTGCAGGGCCAGCTGATGCAGCTGGACTGGCAGCACCAGGTGGACAGGATGGCGCTCTCTCACGGCGCCTGGATGCTGATGCTGCACGCCTATCGCCACCACACCCGGGAGGCGCCGCCGCTGCCCGAGGTGCGCGGCGGGCTGGCACCGGCGGTGATCCGGCGGATGCAGGAGTACCTGCTGGCCCATCTGGCGGAGCCTGTCACCCTGGCCGAGTTGGCACAGGAGGCGGGCCTGAGCGAATACCACTTTGCCCGCATGTTCGGCCAGAGCCTGGGCTGTCCGCCCCACCGTTACCTGCTGGGGCTGCGGCTCAAGCGGGCAAAGCAGCTGCTGGCCGGTGCCGACTCCCTAGCCAGCATCGCCGTCCAGTGCGGTTTCTCGTCCCAGGCCCACCTTGGCAACCGCTTTCGTGAAGCGTTTGGTCTGACCCCAGGTCAGTGGCGCAGCCAGCTGTCATCCTCCTGTCACAGATAAGCGGCAGATTGGTTGGCAACGAGGGGGAGCCTCGTTCCTTCAACCCGCACAGGAGATGCCCTTGAATCATCGCAAACGTCAGACTCGCACCCGCCACCTCTGGTTCAGCCACTGGAACGCCCCCCAGGGCCGACTTGCCGGCGCCCCCGTCCCCGAACCGCTCGTTCCTCACAGTTCCCGCTGAAAATCGCCACGACCCGATAGGATTTTCCCGACAACTTTGCCACTATTGCGCCATCAGGATGGACTGGATATGGCCGCATGTTTCTGGAACGCATTGAAGTCAAAGGTTTTCGCGGAATAAATCGCCTCTCGCTCGGGCTGGACCACACCACAGTGCTCATCGGCGAGAACGCCTGGGGCAAGTCCAGCCTGTTGCGCGCCCTCTGGTGTCTGCTGGGCCAGGATGCCGAGCCTTACCAGTTCAGCAGCGATGACTTCCATCAGCCTGAAGATCCCGAGCTCGAGCCGGCCCGCCACCTGCAACTGGTGCTCACCTTCAGCGAGCACAGGCCCCAAATGTGCCTGCATTCCCAGCGACTGGCCCGTCTCGGCGCCGCCTGGATCAAGCACAAGGACAAGTTTCACCGCATTCACTACCGCGCGAGCGCCGAGCTGCAGAGCGACGGCTCCGTCACCACCACCCACGACTTTCTCGATGGCATCGGCAAGAGCCTGGCCATCGACAATGCCCACGAGCTGGTCTGCCTGCTCATCACCATGAACCCGGTGTTCCGGCTGCGGGATGCCCGTACCGCCCGCAACGGAGTGGAGACCCTGCAGTGGGGGGATCTCTCCGAGCTGCGGCTGAGCGAGCTGGCCGACAAGCTGATCGACGAGCCCCAGCGCATCGGCGAGCCCGAGCTCAAGGAGGCGCTGCAGGCGGTACGCCAGCTGATGGATCACTACTTCAACGCGCTGGCCCCCATCAAGAACAAGCCGCGCAGCCAGCGGGAGATCGTCAACCGCCCCATGACCCTGCGCAACCCCGGCAATCTGCAGGCGCTGCTGCGCAATGCCGACAACCGGGCGCTGCAACTGGCGATGGCGGGCATGGCGGCCACCCTGCTGCAGGCGCGGGGCAACCGGGAGCTGGAGCAGGGGGCGCGCCCCATCATGATCCTGGAAGATCCGGAGAGCCGCCTGCACCCCACCATGCTGGCGCTGGCCTGGGGCCTGCTGGAACAGCTGCCTGGGCAGAAGCTGCTCACCACCAATTCGGGAGATCTGCTCTCCTCGCTGCCCCTTAACCAGATCCGCCGGCTGGTGCGCCGCCAGCAGGACATTCTCTGTCATCAATTGGGGGGCGAGCGCTACAGCAGCGACGATCTGCGCAAGATTGCCTTCCACGTGCGCATCAACCGCCCCATGTCGATGTTTGCCCGCTGCTGGCTGCTGGTGGAGGGGGAGACCGAGATCTGGCTGCTCTCCGAGCTCGCCCAGATCTGCGGCTACAGCCTGCGAGCGGAGGGGGTACGGATCATCGAGTTCGCCCAGTGTGGTCAGTCACCCCTTATCAAGGTGGCGCGCGACTTTGGCATCGAGTGGCATCTGCTCACCGACGGCGACGAGGCGGGGGTCAAATACGCCACCTCGGCGCGCTCCCTGCTCAAGGGGGAGCGGGAGCGGGACAGGCTGACCCAGTTGCCGGCGGCGGACATAGAGCACTACCTCTACCACAACGGCTTCGAGGCGGTGTTCCGGCGTGAAGCTGGCGTCGGGGGGCGCTCGACCCTCAACGCCGGGCGCATCATCAACAAGGCGATTCACCATCGCAGCAAGCCGGGCATGGCGCTGGCGGTGGTGGAGGAGGCGGAGCGGCTCGGCGGCGAGCACATCCCGCCGGTGCTGCGCCAGATGTTCGCCCGGGTGGTGGCGCTGGCCCGTGGCCAGAGCTGAGCCCTTCGTCGCAGGCTGATGCGCGGCAGGGATTGGGGATGGCGGCGGCTTTGGGTATACTCGGCCCCTTCATCCGGCGCCATCGGCGCGTTCTGAATTCTTGCTGCTGGAGGCGTCATGTTCGTCCAACTCCCTTTTTGGCTCTTTCCCCTGACCGGCCTGATGGCGCTGGGGGCCCTCATCGCCCTGGGCCTGGTGCTCTGGCGCGGTGATCTCTGCCCGGGCCAGCGCTCGCGGATCACCACCCAGCTCTTCTCGGTCTGGGTGATCACCGGCCTCTCCCTGATGCTGGCGGTGGAGGCCAAGGCGGCCGACTGGCTGATCTGGAGTGGCGGCGCCGCCCTGATCCTGGGAGTGGTGTTGTCACTGGCTCAATCCCGGCTCGAGGGCAAGCGCGCCATCCCGGCCACCCTGTTCTGGCTGCCGGCGGTGCCGCTGCTGGTCTATGGCATCGGCTTGCTGCAGATCCAGGGCTGGCTTGGCGGCCTGCTGCAGATGGTGCTGCTGGGGGCGGCCTTCGCCCATCTGATGCTGCTGCGGGCCCGTCACCGTCTGCAGGCATTCAACACCCTGTTGCCGCTGGCCGGGCTGGTGGCCGCCATCCTGAGCCTGCTCTGGCTGGCGGTGCTGGTGGGCTGGCAGGGGAGCGGCGCCGGCCTCGACGCCCTGATCCCCGGCGTACTGACCCAGGCGGCCCTGCTGATCGCCGCCCTGCTGCTCTGGTTCAGCCCGCTCTATCGCCAGCAGGAGACGGCGCCGGTGGTGGTCTCCACCGCCCTGTGCGGCCTCATCATCGCCCAGATCGCGGCGACCAGCGTGCTGCACCAGCTGGCCTGACCGACCGGCATCATGAAAAAGCCCACCCCGGGTAACCGGGGTGGGCTTTTTGCTGGCTGTTTGCGGCCCTGGTGTGCGGCCTCTAGTAGAAGTCGTCGGCGCCGCAGATGAAGAGGCAGCTGCTGCGCGGCTGGGCCAGATACTCCCGGGTCAACCCTTCGAGCGGCATGCCGAAGGTGCTGATGTCCTCGGGCGAGGGCAGGGCGGTATCCAGGATCCGGCGCCAGTAGCCACCGACCCCCTTGGGGGGGCTTGGCAGGTTGAAAGTGAGCGGCTCCCAGTAGGCGTTGAACAGCACGTAGAGGGCCAGCCGGGTTTCGCTCGACAGGGCCGACATGGCGATGGCGTGGGAGTGGGGGCCGAAGTCCGGCTGGGCGGCGTTGACCCCGTGCCAGCAGATCTCGCTGTGGCGCAGGATCTCGGTCAGCGACAGCGGCATGCTCTCCTGCTCCGGGCGCTGGAACAGGTGCTTGCGATACTGGATCAGCTCCTTCATGAAGCGGAACATCTCTTGCCCCCTGGCATCGGGCTGCCAGTGCATCCAGCAGGTGGCGTTGTCCTGGCAGTAGCCGTTGTTGTTGCCGTGCTGGGTGCGCAGCACCTCGTCCCCCATCAGCAGCATGGGGGATCCCACCGAGAGCAGGGTGGCCACCATCATGTTCTTGGCCTGACGAGTGCGCAGGGCGTTGATCTGGGGATCCTCGCTCGGCCCCTCCTGGCCGTGGTTCCAGCTAAAGTTGTGATCGCAGCCATCCCGGTTCTGCTCGCCATTGGCCTCGTTGTGCTTGCCGTTGTAGCTGGTCCAGTCCCACAGGGTGAAGCCGTCGTGGCAGGTGACGAAGTTGATGCTCTTCTCCGGATCGGCGTGGTGGTAGTGGTAGATGTCCGGGCTGCCGCACAGCCTCTCCACGAACGCCATCACGGCGTTGTCATCCCCGCGCAGGAAGCGGCGCACGTCGTCCCTGAACTGGCCGTTCCACTCGCGCCAGCGGGCGCCGGCCAGGCTGCCCACCTGATAAAGGCCCCCCGCATCCCAGGCCTCGGCGATGAGCTTGATGTCGGCGATGCGGGGATCGGTGTCGATGGTGCGCAGGGTCGGTGCATTGGCCTGGGGCTGGCCCGATTCGTCCCGCGACAGGATGGCCGCCAGGTCGAAACGAAAGCCGTCCACGTGCATCTCCTGTCGCCAGAAGTGGAGGCTGTCCATGATCATGCGCAGCACCACGGGGTGGGCGCCGTTGAAGGTGTTGCCGCAGCCCGAGTAGTTGGTGTCCTTCTGATTGGCATCGAGGATGTAGTAGGCCTCGTTGTCGATGCCGCGAAAGGAGAAGGTGGGGCCATCATCGCCCCCCTCGGCGGTGTGGTTGTAGACCACGTCCAGGATCACTTCTATGTTGGCGCGGTGCAGCGCCTTGACCATGTCGCGAAACTCGGTGAGGGGATCATCGCCGCTGGCGTACTGGGCGTGGGGGGCGAAGAACGACATGGGACTGTAGCCCCAGTAGTTGGAGAGCCCCCTGGGGGCATCCTGGGGATCGAACTGGAACACCGGCAGCAGCTCGACCGCGGTGACGCCGAGGGATTGCAGGTAGGGGATCTTCTCGATAAGGCCGAGGTAGGTGCCACGCAGGGCGGGGTCGACCCCCGAGTCCGGCGACTTGGTAAAGCCCCCCAGGTGCAGCTCGTAGATCACCGAGCGGGAGAGGGAGTGGGCAGGCAGCTTGTCCCCCTCCCAGTCGTAGTTTCGGGTATCCACCACCCGGTTCTTGGCGCAGCAGGCCAGGTTGCTGCCGGGGCGGGCCGCCGCCCAGCGATCGTAGTTGGCGCCCAGCTCGATGCTGCGGCCATAAGGGTCCAGCAGCACCTTGTCGGCATCGAAGCGGGTGCCGTAGTAGGGGCGCCAGGGGCCCTGGATGCGATAGGCGTAGCGCTGCCCCAGCCCGATCCCCTCTATATGGATGTGCCAGTAGTAGGCGGTGCGGTTGAGGCGGGGAGAGAGGGGGATCACTTCCGGCGTGGCATCGTTGGCGCTGGCAAACAGCAGCAGTTCGACTCGACTGGCAAGACGGGCCCAGATGGCGAAGTTGACGCCGTCGTGCTCGGGTGTGGCCCCCAATTGACGGCAATGACCGGCGGAGATGCGCATGATAAACCTACCCAAAACGAGGAGTTACAAACCATCTGAGTGTAGTGC
The DNA here is from genome assembly GCF_041403085.1 of Aeromonas sp. S8(2024). NCBI lineage: Bacteria > Pseudomonadati > Pseudomonadota > Gammaproteobacteria > Aeromonadales > Aeromonadaceae > Aeromonas > Aeromonas sp. S8(2024). Next base: position 293,335 of record NZ_JBGLRF010000001.1, read on the forward strand.
GCCAGCTTGGCCCACAAGCTGCGTGCCTGAAAAAACCGCGCTCTGTTGCAAATTCCTGCGATTTATGCCGGTTTAATCTACGAATGAAGTTTTTTTAGGATATTTACTTGCAATCTGAGCGCCGGCGCCTATTATTGGCGACCTCAGACGCGGGGTGGAGCAGCCCGGTAGCTCGTCGGGCTCATAACCCGAAGGTCGTCAGTTCAAATCTGGCCCCCGCAACCATCTGAGTTCTTGCATCAGCCTTGTTTCACAATGTGCTGATAAACAAGAGAATTCGAACAGGCAACTGCTCAGCCTGAACGAAAAAATACGGACGCGGGGTGGAGCAGCTCGGTAGCTCGTCGGGCTCATAACCCGAAGGTCGTCGGTTCAAATCCGGCCCCCGCAACCAACTAATTTGTGTTCATGGCAAGGCAATGCCGCGCGGTGGAGACGAAGACAGCAAGGGGCAACTGCTCTGTCTCTTGTGGTGGCAGTACAATTCGGACGCGGGGTGGAGCAGCTCGGTAGCTCGTCGGGCTCATAACCCGAAGGTCGTCGGTTCAAATCCGGCCCCCGCAACCAACTATTTGTGTCCATGGCAAGGCAGCGCCCTGCGGTGGAGACGAAGACAACAAGGGGCAACTGCTCTGCCTCTTGTGGTGGCAATACAATTCGGACGCGGGGTGGAGCAGCTCGGTAGCTCGTCGGGCTCATAACCCGAAGGTCGTCGGTTCAAATCCGGCCCCCGCAACCAACTTTCCTTCTTTATTACCTTGATCCTCTAGCTTGTCATCCAGCCGCCTTCGCGGTCTTTCTGTTTTGTGCACTTTTCGCGCTTGATATTGATTTTCAAGTGCAATCTGGCTGTGACCCCGCTTTGTTGGGTATCATCTCTGATATCTCTTCATGGACGAGGGCCTTGCCCGATGATGCAACCATTTACCTATCTGCCGCCGCAGATCGACATTCACGACGCCAGCCTTGCTGCCGTCCTCTCCAATGGCCTGGCCGCCAACCTGCTGATCTGCGCCGAAGAGCGGCGCGAGAGCCTGCTGGCCCTGCCCGAGCTTGCCGCCGTCAGCGCCCAGATCGCACTGGGGCAGAAAGCCCCCTACAGCCTGGTGCTGCACAATACCCTGCAACTGCTGGTCTTCCTGCCGGCCCGTCCCTCTCGCGATCATGCCCTCTACAAGCAGGTGCGCAGCTGGGTTGCGCCGCTGGCCGGGCTCAAGATTGAGCGACTGGGGCTGCATCTGGAGGGGTTTGACGAGGCCGATACCACTCTCCTGGCCGAACTGGCGCTGGCCACCCTGCTGGCGGCCAACGTGCCGCTGCCAAGCCACAAGCATCGCAGCGAAGATCCCTGGCGCTATCAGCAGATTGCGGTCTCTCCCAATTGCGTGCTGGATCTGGCGCGGATCTATGCCGAGGCCGAGGGCAACGGCATCGCCCGCCATCTGGCGGTGTCGCCCGCTTCCGATCTGACCGCCCGCAGCTACCGCGAATGGGTACGCCAGCTGGCCCAGAGCGAGGGGTGGCAGTGGCATGAGTACGATCAGGCCCAGCTGGCCGAGCAGGGGGCCGGTGCCTTCATCGCGGTGGCGCGCGGCTCGGAAGACAACCAGGCCGCCATGGTCAAGCTGAGCTATTGCCCACCCAATGCGGTGCGGCGAGTGGCCCTGGTGGGCAAGGGGATCTGTCACGACTCGGGCGGCTACAACCTCAAGGTTTCCGGCAGCATGTACGGCATGCATCTGGACATGGGGGGCAGCGCGGTGGCGCTGGGCACGCTTCACGCCATCAGCCGGGCCAGGCTGCCCTACGAGGTGCACTGCTGGCTCGCCATTGCCGAGAACCACATAGGCCCGCTCGCCTATCGGCCGGGGGAGGTGGTGACCGCCCTCAATGGCACCACCATCGAGGTGGTGGATACCGATGCCGAGGGACGCATGGTGCTGGCTGACACCCTCAGCATGGCGGTGCAGGACAACCCGGATCTGCTGATCGACTACGCCACCCTGACCGGGGCCTGCAAGCGGGCGCTCGGCAGCCGCTACAGTGGCGCTTTTACCAACCGGCCCCAGTGGCTGAGCGAGCTGATCAGCCTGGGTCAGCGCAGCGGTGAGCGAGTCTGGCCCTTCCCGCTGGATGAGGATTACGACGACAACCTCGATAGCGAGTGGGCCGATCTGTTACAGTGTGCGCCCGGCGCCTCGCCGGATCACATTGATGCGGCCCGCTTCCTCAGCCGCTTCGTGCCTGCCCAGACCCCCTGGCTGCACCTCGACTTGAGTGGTTTTCGCAACAAGGGCGGCAATGGCGTAGTCAGCAGCGAGGTGACTGGTTTCGGGGTCAGATTGACGCTGGAACTGCTGGCCGGCCCGCTGGGGCGGCGCAATGAACTTGATCAACCAGAACAGTAAGGGATCCCGTGAAAGAACCAAGTTATGACTGGGTGTTGTTCGATCTGGATGAAACCCTGGTCGATTTCCCGGTCGCTCAGGCGCTGGAGCAGACACTGCACATTTACGGCGTGACGCCGACCCCGCCCAAGATGGCTGAGTACCACGCCCTCAATCACCGGCTCTGGCAGCAGTACAACTCCGGCGAGATCGATGCCGTCCACCTGCAGCAGACCCGTTTCTCCCTCTTTGCCGAGCAGGTGGACGTGGCGCCGATGGCGATGAATGACACCTTCCTGCAGCAGATCATCGCCTTGAGCGTGCCGCTGGAGGGGGTGGAGGAGACTCTGCAGGCGCTGAAGAGCAAGGTGAAAATGGGGATCATCACCAACGGTTTCAGCCTGCCCCAGCGCGGGCGCCTCGACAAGCTGGGCTGGCAGGCCTGGTTCGAGCCGCTGGTGATCTCGGATGAGGTGCAGGTGACCAAGCCGGCGCCGGCCATCTTCCAGCACGCGCTGGCACTGATGGGACAGCCGAGTCCGGCGCGGGTGCTGATGGTGGGGGACAACCCCAAGACCGATATTGCCGGCGCCGCGGCCCAGGGGCTGGCGACCTGCTGGTACAACCCGGCCCGTCAGGATGGGCCGAGCGAGGCGACCCACGAGATCCACCACTTCGCCCACCTCTCGGCCATCGTGCTGGGCGAATAGGAACTTCTGCTGCGTAGGGGAAGTGAAAAAAACAAGGCAGCCCACGGGCTGCCTTGTTTGTATCCGGCTCTTGCTAGCGGGCGAGGCGGGCCAGCAACCAGGACTCCAGCAGTGCCACGCCGGGGGCCAGCACAGCTTCGTCGAAGTCGAACTCCGGGTGATGATGGGGCGCCGCCAGATTGGCCCCCAGGATCAGGTAGGCCGCTTGGCCACCGTTACGTTGCACCCGCTCGATAAGAAAGCCCGCATCCTCGCTGGCACCGAAGCGACGGGTGTGGATGGTCTCCAGCTTGAGCGCCTGGGCGAGCGGGATGATCTCCTCGAGCAGGGTCGGGCTGTTGTCGATGCCGATGGCCTCGCCCTGTTTGCGAATGAGGTAGGTGGCGCCCTGCATCATGGCCGCCCCTTCCACCATCTGTTGCACCTGGCTGAACATATAGTCGTTGAGGGCCGGTGTGGCGCCCCGGGTCTCTCCCTGCAGCAGGGCATGGCCCGGGATCACGTTGCGGCCACTGCCCGCATGGAGCTGGCCCACGTTGATGCGGGTCATGCCGTCGCGGTGGCGGGCGATGCCGAGCATGGCGGTAGTGGCCATGCAGGCCGCCGCCAGCGCATTGCTGCCGGCGTTGGGCTCGAGCCCCGCGTGGGCGGCGCGCCCCATGAACTCCACGTCGAACTTGGTGGAGCAGAGAAACTCGGTGGGATTGACCACCAGCTCGCCGCTGTTGGCATGAATGCCGATGTGCAGCGCCAGCAGGGCATCCACGTCATCGAGCTGGCCACCGGCGGCCAGCGCCTTGCCGCCGCGACACCCCTCTTCGGCGGGCTGGAAGAACAGTTTGATACGGCCGTTCAGTCGATCGGCGAGGGCGGCGATCCGCTCGGCCAGCACCAGCCCGATGGCGGTATGGCCGTCATGGGCGCAGGCGTGCATCCAGCCGGGGTTGCGCGAGTGCCACCCCTCCTGGCTGGGGGGATGCAGTTCATCCTGGCTCTCCTCGACCTCCACCGCATCGATGTCGAAGCGAAAGGCCAGGGTCGGGCCCGGTCGGCCGCTGTCCCACAGTCCCATCACCCCCGTTATCTCTTCGATCCGGCCCAGCCAGTCTGGATGGGCGCCCTGGCGCAGGGCTCGCTCCTTCTGGGCCTGCACGTCTATGTTGCGTCCCATGATGAGATTGCTGGCCAGCAGCTTGTCACCCAGCATGATGGAGAAACCGAGTTCATTGAGGTGGTGAGCGATGAGGGAGCTGGTACGAAATTCACACCAGGCCGCTTCGGGCAGACGATGAAGATCACGACGCCAATGGCTTAGCGCATCCTGTGTCATGGTAATTCCTGCATGGCGAATCCAGCGGATATTGTGACGGGCAGGGGGGCAAGAGTAAATCCCGCAGACACAAATGCAACAGGGGGAGCCACTGGCTCCCCCTGTTTACGCTGCCTTGGCACGACAGCTCTGTTTATATACACCGACTGGTGCTAACCACCTTGTCTGCACTCATTTTCGATGAAACGACCAAAAATGACTGAATGCGGTGAATTAACCAGCACGCTGGTGCCTGTCGTTGCCCATGCGGATCACGAAGTGGGCAACCAACCGGCTCAAAGCTGTGACAGCGACGGCAGAGAGACGGCAACCAGAGTGAAAAACACGGTGAAAACGGCAGTAACCACAAACTCTTTCATATTATTGTCTCCCTTGGCTGACTGATGATGGAACCAAGATACCACAATTGCGCAGTAAAACAATAGTAAAGTGTATTTATGTGGCCATAGTTGTCGCGTAGCGCTCGAAAGCGTCATTTTCATAAATCTAAGGCTGTTTTATCAGCTTCAAGATGGGTGTTGGGCATCCACCAGGATTTAATGATGTTTTTATTCAATAAAATCAATATGATGAATCCGTTCTTGTTGTGTTTTTTGATGGGTCTTATATGAGGCTTTTTTTTGGTTTTTTAAAATTTTGTCTGCAAAAGCAGACAGTTTTGCTGGCGATGGAGTGAGTTTGGCATGGTTTGGACTGCTGTCAGCCCCATTTTCCCTACCCCCAGCATTTCTTGTCGTGCTCCGGGAATTTTTCCCTGTAGTGACGCCACCTTCTGGCGGCGGCACGCTCGCAAATTTGCAGAAATCCTGCGGTTGATGACAGTCGCGCAACCATTGCGCCGACCCTGTTCGACTCTTTTCACGGCATGTTGGCGGCTCGATGGGGGCTGCTGATGGCAGGTACATGACCACTTGATGACAAGGAGGGTGAGCTGACTGCACAGCGCGATAGCCCTGGTTTCGCTGTGAGTCAATGGCAGGTGGGGAGGTTTGCTGGCTGCATCGCCCTGACCGGGCTGCCCGAAGAGGCGAGGGGACGGCAGGGAGCCATGGGCGGGGATAACGGCAGACATGCCAGAGGGTGGAATGGGAGCGGGCGTGCCGGCAGGTGGCCCACGCCAATAAAAAACCCTCCAGCGGAGGGTTTTTACAACAACCTGAACAAGCGGGGCTTAGAACAGGGTGGTGGAGAGATCGTAGAGCTCCTGGTTGAACGGACGCTTCAGGTTCTCGATGCAGTCGATGATGTCGTGGTGCACCATCTCGTTGCCCTGAATACCGACGCAGCGGCCACCCTGACCGGCCAGCAGCTGTTCGACGGCGAAGGCGCCCATGCGGCTGGACATGATGCGATCGCGGGCGGTCGGGGAGCCACCGCGCTGGATGTGGCCCAGGATGGTGGCGCGGGTTTCGCGACCTGTCATGGCCTCGATGTCCTTGGCCAGGGCGTTCACGTCGGTGACATGCTCACAGATGGTGATGATGGCGTGGCGCTTGCCTTTGGCTTCCCCTTCCTTGATCTGTTGCAGCAGCTTCTCTTTGTCGAAGGCCACTTCCGGCACGATCACGTACTCGGCACCGCCGGCGACGGCGGCAGACATGGCCAGGTCGCCGCAGTGGCGGCCCATGATCTCGACCACGGAGATGCGGTGGTGGGAGCTGCAGGTGTCGCGCAGACGGTCGATGGCATCCACCACCACGTTGAGGGCGGTGTCAAAGCCGATGGTAAAGTCGGTACCGGCGATGTCGTTGTCGATGGTGCCCGGCAGGCCGATACAGGGGAAACCCTCTTCGGTCAGCTTCTTGGCACCCATGTAGGAGCCGTCACCGCCGATCACCACCAGGGCGTCGATGCCGTGCTTTTTCAGGTTCTCGATCGCTTCGGCGCGCACTTTCGGATCTTTGAAGGCCGGGAAACGGGCGGAGCCGAGGAAGGTACCGCCACGGTTGACCACGTCGGAGACACTGTGGCGCTCCAGCTTGACGATACGGTCCTGGTGCAGACCGAGGTAGCCATCATAGATGCCATAGACTTCCAGGCCATGATGCAGGCCGGCGCGCACCACGGCGCGAATGGCTGCGTTCATACCCGGTGCGTCGCCACCACTGGTCAAAACACCAATACGTTTGATTTGTTTGGTCATGAGTGCCTCTGGATCTGAGTTGTCGAATACGAAAGGGTTAAATGAGACAAGCCACTTTTACTATATCGGCTTTCATATGGGATGCGCTGGCTGCCATAGGAAAAGCGATACGCAGGAGGGGGCAAGCGCCCCCTCCATGGCAGCCGATTACTTGGCCGCGCCAGCGATGATCTGGGAGAAGTCGTCCACTTTCAGGGACGCACCGCCCACCAGGCCGCCGTCGATGTCCGGCTGACCGAACAGGTCGGCAGCGGTGGCACCGGTCACGGAGCCGCCGTACAGGATCTGTACCTTGGCAGCCACGGCTGCATCAAACCCGGCCAGGTACTGGCGGATGTGAGCGTGCACGGCCTGCGCGATTTCCGGGGTAGCGGTCTTGCCGGTGCCGATGGCCCATACCGGTTCGTAAGCCACGACGGCGTTCTCGAAGGAGGCGATACCGCAACGATCGATCACGGCTTTGAGCTGGGTTTCGACCACGGAGTTGGTGGTGCCGGCTTCGAACTGGGCCAGAGTCTCACCGATGCACAGCACGGGGATCAGGCCGCCTTTCTGGATGGCTTCGTACTTGGCAGCAACCACCTCGTCGGTCTCTGCGTGCAGGGTACGACGCTCGCTGTGGCCGACCAGGGAGTAGGTGCAACCGAAAGCTTTGAGCATGGACGGAGCGTTCTCGCCGGTGAAGGCGCCAAACTCATGAACGTCGGCGTTCTGGGCACCGTAGGCAATCTTGCTGCCGGCGGTCAGCTGCTCAACCAGACCCAAAAAGATAACCGGCGGGCAGACGGCGACTTGTACAGAAGGATGAGCGGCAGCCGCCGGGGTCAGTCCTTTGATCAGTGCTTCGACGGAAGCCTTGGTGCCGTTCAGTTTCCAGTTACCCATTACCAGGTGCTGTCTCATCTTCTATATCTCCTAGGCATTTGATTGCGCGACATTATATGAATTGAACCGAGCCCAAGATAGCTGACCCGGCGGCAAATGACGTAATTTTTTTTCGCTTTCCTGATCCAAATCAGGAATGAAAGGCTCGATCGCTCAATCGGTGACCTGACCCCGCAGACGGGCCCACCATACCCCAATCCATTCGTGAATGGCAGCCTCGGAATACATCAGATAGCGCCCCTTGGGCAGGTAGCTGTAGAGGGGTTGCACCACCTGGCTCTGCTTGGCGGTGTAGTCGGTGGGGGCCGGCACGGCATTGAGTCCCTGACCCTGATAGAGCGCCATGGCCCGCGGCAGGTGGGTGGCCGAGCTCACCAGCGCCACCCGCTTGCCCTGCAGGTGGCGGCTGATGCTGACCGCCTCATCGTGGGTGTCTTTGTTGTTTTCAAACAACGTCATCCGCGAGCGGGGGATGCCGAGGCTTGCCGCCATGCGGGCGTTGACCTCGGCGTTCGAGAGGGGATCCCCCGACACATAGCCCGAGAAGATGAGCTCCGCTTGTGGATAGGCCTGGGCCAGCCGTACCCCCTCCAGGGTGCGGGCCAGGGCGATGTTGTTCTGCCAGCTGCGCTCAGGGACGGCCGGGTCGCTCACATGGCCGTTGCCGAGCACGACGATGGCCTGGATGTCCGGATGCTGGCTTACCTCGAAGGGGGGGAAGGTCTGCTCCAGCGGGCGGGCCAGCTGGTAGCTCACCGGCCGCATCCCCATCAGGGCGACGATGAGCAGGGACAGGGTCGCCAGCAGCTTGCCGGTTTTCTGAAAACGGGTGAACCAGAGCAGCAGCAGTGCCAGCAACAGCAGGGTGACGGAGAAGGGGAGCGGCATCAGCAGCTGACCTAGCCACTTTTTAAGCACAAACACGGCAGAGAGTTCCTTGAGTTTTCAGCAAATTCGGGATGTGACAGAATACCTCTCTTTTTTGGGATGGCCACAACCCTGTGGCGCAAAAGTTGAGTTTCTCCTTGAAGCACGATCAGAGTTTCGACGGGCGGGCCGACAAGTTCGCCCGCAACATTTATGACTCCACCAAGGGGCGCATCCGCACCACAGTTGTGTGGAGCGACATCGAAGCCTGCCTGGCCCGCCTTGGCAACCGGCCCCTGCGCATCCTGGATGCCGGCGGCGGCTTTGGCTACTTTGCCCAGAAGCTGGCGGCCATGGGCCATCAGGTGGAGCTGTGCGATCTCTCCGCCGAGATGCTGGCACTGGCCCGCAGCCAGATCGCCGAGAAGGGGCTGGAAGACAGAATTCGTCTCATCCATTGTCCCATTCAGGATCTTAAAGCACACGTGACCGGCACCTTCGATCTGGTGCTCTGTCACGCTGTGCTGGAGTGGCTCGCCGAGCCGCGCCAGACCTTGCTCGGTCTGTTCCCTTTCGTCAATGCCGGGGGCATACTGTCGCTGCTTTTCTACAACCGCCACGGCCTGCTGTTCCAGAGCCTGGTGGTGGGCAATTTCGATTATGTGCGCCTGGGTCTTCGCAAGAAGCGGCAGACGGCGCTGACCCCCACCAATCCCCAACTGCCGGAGCAGGTGTATGACTGGATTGGCCGGGGCGGGCTCAAGATAATCGGCAAGACCGGGGTGCGGGTGATCCACGATTACATGCGCCACAAGCAGGATCAGCTGGAGAAGTTCGACGACCTGCTGGCCATGGAGCAGCAATATTGCCGGCAGGAGCCGTTTATCTCCCTGGGGCGCTATATCCACGTGATGGCGCAGAAACCCGCCGGCTGAGGCCCCTTTTTCGATGCTACCGGATGTAGCCGCGCGCAAGGCTTTGCGCCCAATACAACAACGAGATGACAACGTCATGATGAGTACATCCCGTACCCTGCCAGAGATGGTGGGATGGGTCAGGCAGGAGGGGCTGGCATTGAGCCTGCCCACCGACCGGCTGGCCTTTCTGATTGCAATCAAGACCCTGTCCGAAGATGAGTCGGACCTGTCGGAAGCGGCCCTGCACGATGCCTTCGGCTACGTCAGCAATGCCTTCGGCCAGATGGACGAGACCCTCACCGGTCGCGCCAACAACGCCATCAACGATCTCATTCGCCAGCAGCTGCTGTCGCGTTTCAACACCGACATGGTGGCGGGGGAGAGCCTCTATCGCCTGTCGCGTCTTGGCATGAGCATCGTCGACTTCTTCATGGATCAGCGCCAGGTGGACTCCATCAAGCTCTCCATCCTGCTCGAGCACCTGGCGGCCGAGCTCGACACCGCCCGCAAGGCGGCGCTCGAGACCAATACCCGCGAGCAGTGGGATGCCGAGGTGCTGCCGCGCCTCACCTTCTCCCTGGAAGAGACCCTGGGGCGCATCGATCTCACCCAACGCGCCATGGATGAGCAGCAGAATCAGGTCAAAAGCGAGATCGCGGCCCTGCTGACCCAGAACTGGGTCGATGCCATCCACAGCTGCGAGAAACTGCTGCACGAGACCGGCCAGACCTTGCGCGAGCTGCAGGATACCCTGGACGCCGCCGGCCACCGCCTGCAGGCGGGGCTGCTCAACATTCAGGAAGCGGCGCAGGGGCGCGAGGATCTGTTCCACGTCGAAGAGCTGACCCACGCCCTGCAGGGGCGCCTTGACGTCATCACCAGCTGGGGCCAGCAGTGTATCGAGCTGTGGGCCCGCTACGACAGGCACGTCCACAAGTTCATCCGCAACGCCATCGACATGGACAAGAACCGCGCCTTCAGCCAGCGGCTGCGCGAATCCATCCGCAACTTCGATCAGCACAACTGGCAACTGCGGGTGGCCGAAGAGCCGCGCCTGCTGGAGCTGCGCGACGAGACCATCGCCATCCACGACGAGGAGGTGACCGGCGAGGTGCCCCTCGAGATGGAGTACATGGAGATGGTGGACATCAACCAGGAGCTGGCCGAGCGCATCGAGCGCTACCTGGCCCGCTACCCCGAGCAGGGTCAGCAGCTGGATCTCGCCGACGTGCTGCGCGAATACCTGCTGGACTACCCGGCCCATGCCCACTTCGACGTGGCGCGTCTTCTGATCGACCAGGCCGTGCGCCTGGGCCATGCCAGCGGCGAGCACCAGCTGCATCGTCAGCCCGCATGGAAACCCATTAACCAAGCTGGATCCAAGGTTCAGGCCTATGTCATTGATCAATACTGAGTTTCCCTTGCCGCTGCGGCTCGCAGAGGCGATTGCCAACCCCTTGTTTCCGCGCATCGACACCGCCCTGCGCTCCGGTCGCCACATCAGTGCCGACGAGTTCGAGCAGCACTCGGCGCTGGTGGAGTATCACCAGGAGCTGGAGATCTTCTACGGCCGCTATCAGGTGGAACTCATCAAGGCGCCGGAAGGCTTCTTCTACCTGCGCCCGCGCCCGAGCGCCGACATCGGCACCACCGTCCTCTCCGAGCTCGACATGCTGGTGGGCAAGGTACTCTGCTACCTCTACCTGAGCCCGGATCGGCTCGCCTCGGAAGGGGTGTTCGCCATGGGCGAGCTGCAGGAAGAGGTGCTGAGCCTGGCCGACGAGAAGCAGCTGCTGAGGATGGTCAACAGCCGCTCCGGTGGCACCGATCTGGACAAGAAGAAACTGCTGGAGAAGATCCGTACCTCCATGCGCCGCCTGCGTCGCCTTGGCATGATCACCGCCCTTGGCAACAGCGACAAATTCCGGGTCAACGAGTCGGTGTTCCGCTTCGCCGCGGACGTGCGCTCCGATGAGGATCCGCGCGCCGTGCAGCTGCGGATGATCCAGGAGGGGGAGGCTATCTTCCACGACGACGAAATGCCGAGCAGCGACTCGCTGTTTGATGACATCGAGGCGGACCTCGATGAAGAACAACTGGATCTGGAGGTATAAAGGTGCGAGGCAAGTTCAAATCCCTGACCATGGTCAACTGGAACGGCTTCTTCGCCCGTACCTTCGATCTCGATCAGCTGGTCACCACCCTCTCCGGCGGCAACGGTGCGGGCAAGTCCACCACCATGGCGGCCTTTATCGCGGCCCTCATCCCCGACCAGTCCCTGCTCCACTTCCGCAACACCACGGAAGCAGGTTCCAGCAGCGCCTCCCGTGACAAGGGGCTCTACGGCAAGCTGCAGCGCGGCCACTGCTATTCGCTGCTGGAGGTGATGAACAGCCGTGAGCAGCGGATCTGGGTCGGCGTGCACCTGGAGCAGGTGGCCAACCGTGACAACAAGGTCAACATCACCCCGTTTGCCCTGGTGGATGTGCCGGACAATCTGGCGCCCACCGATCTGTTGCTGGAGAAGCTCGACGACGGCAAGGGCCGGGTACGTGCCTTCGCCGATCTGAAAGGGGCGGCGGCGGAGCTTGGCGCCATCAAGGTCGCCAAGTTCAATACGGTGACCGACTATCACAACTTCATGTTCGAGTTCGGCATCACCCCGAAGAAGCTGCGTGATCAAAAAGATCGCGGCAAGTTCTACCGTCTGATCGAGGCCTCCCTCTACGGTGGTATTTCGTCTTCCATCAGCCGCTCCTTGCGCGAATACCTGCTGCCGGAAAACTCCGGGGTGCGCAAGGCGTTCCAGGACATGGAGGCGGCCATCTATGAAAACCGCCGCACTCTGGAGGCGATCAAGGAGACCCAGGGTCAGCGGGATCTGTTCAAGAACCTCATTACCGAGACCACCCACTATGTGGCGGCGGATTATGTGCGCAACGCCGCCGAGAAGAACCGCCTCTCCGAGCTGGCCCTCAAGGCCCGTCAGGAGCTTGCCGGCAAGCGTCGCCTGCTGGCCGAAGAGAAGCAGCGTGCTATCTATCTGGCCGACGAGGTAGAACAGCTCACCAACCGCGAGAAGTTGCTGACCGACGAGCTGGAGTCCGCCGCCGAGCACCTGGCCAAGGTGCTGGCCGCCGTGGCGCTGCAAAAGAAGATCGAGATGTATCGCGCCGATCTGGCGGATCTCTCTGACAAACTCGAACAGCAACAGGCGGTGGTGGAAGAGATCCACGGCCAGTTGCTGGAGGTGGAAGAGCGCAAGGAGCTGGCCCAGGCAGAAGTAGACAGCCTCAAGACCCAGCTGGCCGACTACCAGCAGGCGCTGGATATCCAGCAGACTCGCGCCATCCAGTACCGTCAGGCGGTGCAGGCCCTGGAAAACGCCCGCGAGCAGTGCGAGCTGCCGGGGCTGACCGCCGAACAGGCGAGCGACACCCTGCACCAGTTCCGCACCGCCGAGCAGAGCCTCACCCGCCGGGTGCTGGGAGCCGAGCAACAGCTGGCGCTGGCCAAGGCGGCGGTGGCCGAGCACGAAGCGGCGCTGGCGCTGCTTTTGAACATTGCCCCCGAGACTGCGCGCGAGGCCGCCTGGCCTACCGCCCAGGCGCTGCTCAAGCGTCATATCGAAGACAAGGCCCGCATCGCCCAGGGGCAGGGGCTGCGCGCCGCGCTGGCTCGCCTCGAGAAAGAGAGCGAAAGCCAGCAGGCGCTGCTGCGCTTGCGTGACGAGCTGCAGCAGGCCTCCGGTCAGCTGATCGCCAGCCAAGACGAGCTGGAGTTGTTTCTTGAGGCCCAGCGTACCCGTCAGGAGGAGCTGGCCGAGCAGCAGGCCGAGGTCAATCAGCGCCGTGCCAGCCTCGAGCATCAGGGCGCCCAGCTTGGCCGCGATATCGCGGAGCTGACCAAGCTGGCCCCGCGCTGGCTGAAATCCTTCGAAAAGCTCGAGCAGCTGCGCGAGCAGAGTGGCTTAGCCTTGGCCACCGCCGAAGAACTTTCTTCCGGCATGCAGAGCGTGCTCGACAAGGAGCGCGAGTTCGAGCAGGAGAGCAACCGCATCGCGGCGCAGAAACAGGCGCTGGAGCTGCAAATTCGCAACCTGCAGCTGGGGGCTGGCGAGGCAGATCCGCGCCTTGCCCGCATTGCCGAGCAGGTGGGGGGCGTGCTGCTCTCCGATGTCTACGACGACATCTCCATCGACGATGCCCCTTACTACTCCGCACTCTATGGCCCGGCTCGCAGCGCTCTGGTGGTGCTCGATCTCGAAGGCGCCATCGAGCGGCTGAAAAAGCTGGAAGATTGCCCGGAAGATATCTATCTCATCCAGGGCAACCCCGACTCCTTTGACGAGGATCTGGTGGAGGCCGACGAGCTGGGTGACGCCGTGCTGGTGCGCACCAGCAAGCGTCAGGTGCGCTTCTCCCGCTACCCCGAGCTGCCGCTGTTTGGCCGCGCCGCCCGGGAAAAGCGGATCGAGCAGCTCGACCTTGAGCGCGAAGAGCTGATCGAGGGCTACGCCAAGGCCGCCTTCGAGCAGCAGAAGTACCACCGCCTCTACGGTCACTTCCGCGACTTTATCGGCCAGCATCTGGATATCGCCTTCCGCCCCGACCCGGAAGCGGAAGTGCAGGCCAAACAGGCCGAGCAGCGCAAGCTGCAAGAGACCATCGCCGAGTGCAACAAGCAGCTGACCGAGGCCAAAGCGGCCGCCGCCCAGCTGACCCGCCATATCCAGCTGGTGCAGGGGATGCTGCCCTTTGCCCACCTGTTTGCCGAGACAGAGCTGGCTGCCCGCCTCGAGGCGGCTCACGCCGATGTGGAAGCGTTGAAACAGGCCGAAGCCTTTATCGCCAAGCACGGCAAGTCGCTCGAGAAGCTGGAAACCATGGTGCAGGTGCTGCGTCAGGATCCGCAGGATCTCTCTGCCCTACAGGCGGCGTTTGACGAAGCCAACGAATTGCTGGCCGAGCAGAAGCGCCGTTGCTACGCCCTCGATCAGCTGGTGGCCCGCCTGCCGCACTTTGCCTATCAGGATGCGCAAGACCTGCTGGGCAAGGCCTCCGAGATGAGCGAGCGACTCAAAGAGAAGCTGAAAGCTGCCGAGCTTGCCGCCCGCACCGCCGGTGAGCAGCACAAGCAGATTGCCCAGCGCCATACCGAGGCGCTGCAGCTGCGTACAGCCCTCAACTCCAGTGTTGAGGCCAAGCGCCAGACCCTGACCGAGTTCGAGCAGGAGCTGGCGGCCATGGGCCTGACGCTCTCTGACGATATGGAAGAGAAGGCGCGCGCCCACAAGAAAGAGATTGAAGAGCTGCTGATCCGCACCCGTTCCCGTCGCACCAGCGCCGAGGCCCAGCTGCAGGTAACCAAGCGGGAGATCGAATCCTTGGGCGGTCGTCTCAAGCTGGAAGGCAAGGATTACTACAGCGCCCGTAAATCCCTGGTGGGTCACAAGGCGAGCTGGTCGCGGGTGGTGCGGTTGGCGCGGGAGACCGACGTCGAGAAGCGCCTCAACAAGCGTGAACTGGCGTACCTCGACAGCGACGAGCTGCGTTCCATGTCGGACAAGGCCCTTGGCGCCCTGAGGGTGGCGGTGGCCCACGACGAAGCTCTGCGCGATGCGCTGCGACTGTCGGAGGGCAACCGCAGCACCGAGCAGAAGGTGGCCTTCTACGTGCAGGTCTACCGTTACCTTAAAGATCGCATTCGCAACGACATCATCCGCTCCGATGACCCGGTCGAGGCGATCGAGGAGATGGAGATCGAGCTGGCGCGTCTCGCTGACGAGCTCAAGCAGCGGGAAACCCATCTGTCGCTCTCCTCCCACGAGGTGGCGGCCAAGATCACCAACATCATTCGCCGCGAGCAGAACCGCATCCGGGTGCTCAACCAGGGCTTGCAGAACATCGCCTTCGGTCTGGTGCGAGGGGTGCGCCTCAACGTCAATATCCGCGAGGCCCACACCCGTCTGCTGACGGCGTTGGCCGATCAGACCGCCCTGCACAACGATCTGTTCGCCGACAAGGAGCTCAGCTTCTCCGAGGCGATGGCCAAGCTGTTCCAGCGCCTCAACCCGCAAGTGGAGCAGGGGGATCGCAGCTATCAGGTGATGGGCGACGTGCTGCTCGACTATCGCAACTACCTGGAGTTGGAGATCGAGGTGCAGCGCGGTGCCGATGGCTGGCTGCGGGCCGAGAGCGGCGCGCTCTCCACCGGCGAGGCGATCGGGACCGGTCAGGCCATCCTCTTGATGGTGCTGATCAGCTGGGAGGAGGAGTCCCGCCGTCTGCGCGGCAAGGACATCGCCCCCTGCCGCCTGCTGTTCCTCGACGAAGCGGCGCGGCTTGATGGCAAATCCATCGCCACCCTGTTCGAGCTGTGCGAGCGGCAGGACATGCAGCTGCTTATCGCCGCGCCCGAGAACATCAGCCCGGAGAAGGGCACCACCTACAAGCTCATCCGCAAGGTGCAGGGCAAGCACGAACACGTGCATGTGGTGGGTCTGCGCGGCTTTGGCTTCGCCGATGACAAGCTCATCGCCTGACAGAGGCTGACGGACGAGGTATGAAAACGGGAGGCTTGGCCTCCCGTTTTGTTTGGAAACTATGGCAAAGTAGCGGCGCGGCCATGGCAGGCCGGCACCACGCCGGTTTGCTCACGCCCACTACCGCTTCATTGGCACGACAACCCCGCAGGGGAGCAAGGACAAGGCACATGGTTGAAAAGGGGCAATTTTTGCGAAAGGGGCTGCTGCTGTCGCTCACCGTGCTGCTGGCCGCCTGCAGCAGTCGCTATGACGAGAGCCACGGCGGTAGCTGGCGCGGCTATAGCGAGACGGGGCTTGCCTCCTACTACGCCGATCGCTACCACAACAAGCGCACCGCCAGCGGCGAGCCTTACCAGCGCCATGCCAACACCGCCGCTCACATGGAGTTGCCCTTCGGCGCCATGGTGCGGGTCACCAACCTCGCCAACGGCAAGAGCGTGGTGGTCAGGGTCAACGACAGGGGTAATTTCCCGCGCGGGCGCATCATCGACCTTTCCAAAGCGGCCTTCAGCGCCATCGGCAATCCCCGCGCCGGGCTTATCAAGGTCAGGGTCGAGGTAGTGAATTAGCCAGCGATCTGAAAAGGGGAGTGCCATAAATCCATATGGTACTGACTGCTCCATCAGGGACGGGTTTGATTAAGCCCGCCAGATGGCCGGCCTAATCTGCCCCCATCACTGTGACGGGAGGTTCTACAGCCCGCCAGCCCAGCTCACTCTCGTAATGCTTCAGCCATATCCCCTGTCCCTTTACATTCATTTCTCCTTATCTCAAGACTGTCTCACCCTAACCCTGCCTCGCATATTGTTCCGACAAACGATGACAACAATCTCAAAATATTGATATTTAATTCATTTTGCTGTTTTTTGTTGAATTTGCAAAAAAAGTTTAAAAAAAGGGAGGCCTGATGCTATCTTAGGCGCAGTAACATTTATGAGGGAGTGAGAGCGTCATGACCATTGAACGATATGCCACCGACAAGCCTTTTCCCTTTGCCGATGCAGTGAAGGCGAACGGTTTTGTCTTCCTCTCTGGCCAGGTTTCGATGACTGCCAGTGGTGAGCCGCTGTATGGTTCGGTTGCGGAGCAAACCCGGCGGATTATGCAGTCGATAGACGGGACGCTGACACGGGCGGGCGTGAGCCTAGATCAGGTCGTCAGGGTGCAAGTGTGGCTGAGTGACATGAAACACTTTGCCGAATTCAACGCTGAGTATCGCACTTGGTTTTCAAATGGCTTCCCGGCTCGCTCGGTGACTAGCAGCGCGCTGGCATTTGGGCTGGATGTGGAAGTTGAAGTCCAGGCGACCGCTTCATAGAGAGAGAATTCACATGGACATGAAACATGGCAGTCTGATCACTGCCTTGACGGCATCCCTTGACACCCTTAGAACCACTATTCCCGCCAATACCGAAGCGGTATTACATGATCTGACCAGACCCGAGGCGTCCATCATCGCCATCGTCAATGGGCATGTAAGTGGCCGCAAGAAAGGGGATGCGCTGTTATCCGGACCGGATGATGACATGGGCTTTTTGGGGCTGCTCGAGGCCTCATCCGATATCAGGCACCGCACATTCAGCGGTTATGTTTCCAAGACGGCTTCCGGGAAGCGCTTGAATAGCGCATCGACAATCTATTACGGCGAGGGTGGCACTCCATTGGTGGCATTTTGCATCAATGTCGACATGGAAACTGTCAATCAATTGAAGCGCGATCTGGATTATCTTTTCCTGCCAGCCGGCATGGAAGAAGGGCTGGGTGGCAGGACGAGCAATATATCCATCCAGACGTTGGATGATGTGTTGCAGAGATATCGGCAGACAGGCTCAGAGAACAAGATTGACTTCAGAAGGCGCGTCGTATCAGACATTCATGGCATGGGGTTTTTCAAGATAAAAGGTAGTGTCAACCATGTCGCCAGAATGTTGGGGGTGACGCGATACACGATTTACAACTACCTGGAGAAATGCGATGAAGAGTAGTAGCTCGATAAAGATCCCCTTCTATCAAGTGGATGCGTTTACCTCTCAGCCTTTTGGCGGTAATCCGGCCGGGGTATGTCCTCTTGAGACGTGGCTGGATGATGAAGTGCTCCAGGCAATCGCCATTGAAAACAATTTGTCCGAGACTGCTTTCTTTATCCCGGCAGAGGATGGTTATCACTTGCGCTGGTTTACACCGGGGGTCGAAGTCGATTTGTGTGGGCATGCGACTCTGGCCGCGGCCTGGGTGCTTTTTAACAAGCTGGACCATGCTGGTGAGCGCATTCATTTTCACACCCGCAGCGGACTTCTTACCGTGACCCGCTCAGGCCATGAATACTGCATGGACTTTCCTGCCAAGGCGGTGACTCAGATAACGCCTCCATCGGGATTGTTGGCTTCACTCGGTATAGAAGAAGGGATCGTTGGGGTATGGCAATCTGATGATCTGATCGTGCTGGTGGATGACAGGCAGATCATCGACAGACTGGCCCCGGATTTCAATACGCTGGTGCAGTTTGATACCCGCGGTGTCATTGTGACGGCGGCCGATGAACGCTTCGATTTTGTCTCTCGCTGGTTTGGCCCTCAGGTTGGCGTCAACGAAGATCCGGTGACCGGCTCTGCGCATACCTTCTTGGCGCCGTTCTGGGCAGCACGAACAGGAAAGAAAGAGCTAATTGCCCAGCAAGGGGGGGCGCGCAAGGGCACATTGCGTTGTCTGGTACGGGATGACGGTCGCGTGGAGTTGTATGGTGAGGCTCGCATGACGATCGAAGGCTTCTTCCTGCTGTAGTGGTTCCAAACGCCTTATTACCTTGCCCTATCGGAGGCGGATGACGAGCGCTATCTGCTGGCGCGGTGCAAGAGGGAGTGGGTCGACGAGATAGGCCAGATGATAGAGGGGCATCACGCTCTGCGTTCCCGGCAAGATTCCCCCTTTGCCCTTGTGGAGCTCTTTCTCCGGGCCCCGACATCGTCGACTTCTCTCTTGGCATGGTGTGCGAGACACTCCTTCAACACCCTGCTGATGTTTTGCCGCTAAGGAGCAGGCTATAAAGAGAGACGTCATTCACAGGGAGGATCAGAACATGACTGACAAGCGCGCCATTCAGGCAGCGGCCATCCCCGAGCACAAGGCAAAGTCCCTTTATCCGGAGCCCTTTGCCTCCCTGGTCAAGCACCGCACCCGGCGCAGGCTGGGGGATCATTTCGGCCTCGCCAATTTCGGGGTCAATCTGACGACCCTGGCACCGGGGGCCATCTCGGCGCTCAAGCACCATCACGGCCTGCAGGACGAGTTCGTCTATGTGCTCTCGGGCAATCCCACCCTGCGCCACGGGGAGGAGGAGTACCGGATGTCGCCGGGGGAGTGCATCGGCTTCAAGGGCGGCAGCGGCCTGGCCCACCAGTTGCTCAACCACGGTGAAGTGGACGCCGTCTATCTCGAGGTGGGGGACAGGCTGCCAGGGGACACAGTCGACTATCCCGATGACGATCTGGCCCTGGTACAGGGTGCCGATGGCGCTTGGTCAGCCAGACACAAGGATGGCCGCCCCTACTAGGGGCGCCTATTCGCGCAATGAGAGAGACTTCCATGGTGTTCAGCCCCTTTTCTGCTGTCAGGGCAGAGGATTTTCTGCCGCTGCTCAACGACGAGACGCTGCGAAAGCACCTGATCCCTCACCCGCTTTTCGATGTGGCCGGGGTGTGCGACTGGATGGCGTACAAGCTGGGAGTCGACGCCCGGCCAGGCTGCCGCGTGCGTGCCATCTTCCTCGACGGCACCCTGGTGGGGTGGTGCGGCATCCAGCCCGATGACGAGGGGGTGGAGCTTGCCATTGTGCTCGCCAGGGCCGGCTGGGGAAGCGGCGTGGCGATTTTCAACGAGATGATGGGGTGGGCGAGGGAGCTTGGCCATCGGACGATCCTCTTTCACCTGCTGGATACCCGCCCGCCTTACCGCTCCCTCGCCAGACGGGCCATCTGGGTGAGGAAAACACGCCAGGGCGAACACCCTTTCACCACCTATTGCCTTGATGTTGAATCCTGGTCTGCAGACCCTTAGCCCTTAGCCAGGGGGTTGCAAGCCGTGCCGCCTCCTGGCGGGTAACGTTGACACCCTTTGCGCAATGATCCCTCCCGCTCGTTTGTTCCTCTGTGCACGGCGTGGTGAACACAGTGTTCATTCTGCCCCCCTATATGGCCCCCACCGTCCTGCCTACACTGGGCAACTTCTGATGGGGGTGCATCCGGCACTATAAATAGCTGTCCAGGCTGCACTCTCTAGTGTGTTGACGATGTAAAACGGAGAAGGATGGATGAAAAAAGAGACAGACAAACTGGTGTCTATCGCCGTGCTGAAGGCTCGCACCGGCATGAGAGAGCAACTGCGCCGCGAGCTGCTCAAGCTCATTGCGCCGACGCGGCGCGAGCTGGGCAACCTGGATTACGTGTTGTTTGAATTGCAGGAGGAGCCGGGCACCTTCTATATGCGCGAAGCGTTCGTCGATCAGGCCGCGCTGGATAGTCACTGCCAGACGGACTATTTCTAGGCCTTTGCCGTCCAGGCCGAGGTTCTGCTGGCAGAGCCGCTGCGGCTGATTTTTATGGAGGAGGTGAGCCTCCCTTAAACCCATCGGGCCCAAGGTTGGCCCGATTTCTTCCCATGCCCGGTGCCGCACCGGACGCTATCCCCCGTCATCTTCCCCTTGATTTGTTTTCCTGCATCCTCCGACGAGGGACGTCTCATCACACTTATGCCACCTGTTTGTACCTGCAACCTTTTCATCTCCAGATTGTTTAGTAAGATACCCAAATGAAAATCAATATTGGGGCCAAACCCCGCAGCATCGTCACCATCGCGGGGGCTGTGATGGGGGCATTGGTCGTCATGGCGCCGAACAGATCAGAGGGATGAAATGGAGATAACACTGGCAGGGAGCCCGCCAAGTGAGTGTGAACAGCGCTTTGCGGCCGTCAAAGAGGGGATCTTTCCCTATGTCGAGGCTGTGTTTGGCTGGGATGACGAGATGCAGCGTGAGCGGTTGACCAGCGAATATGAGCCGCACTGGTTTTCGTGGATCCTGGTAGAGGGCGAGCGAGTCGGCCTGCTCTGCTGCAAGCCATACGAGGATGCGCTGCACGTCCATCTGCTGATCATCTTCCCTCGCCATCAGGGCCGGCAGCTTGGTTCTGCCGTCATGGCGCAGCTGCAACGGGAAGCGGCATGTGAGGGGAGACTCCGGGTGACCCTGTCGAGTTTTACCGCCAATCAGGGGGCGCTGCGGTTTTATCGGCGCCTCGGTTATCAGGTGGTGGCGGAGGAGCCGGCGTTCGTCTCCTTGTCCCGACCGGTGACGAGGGAAGAGTCATGGGGTGCCCATGGTTGAGGGAGCGTATTGATGGCAAGGCTGGATATTTTAACGGTTCCCGACCCCAGGTTGAGAGTCAAGGCCGAGCGGGTTGAGGATATTGCGGCCGTGCAAGGCCTGATCGATGACATGCTGGAGACCCTCTATGCCACCGACAATGGTATTGGTCTCGCCGCCACGCAAGTGGGGCGCAAGGAGGCCATCGTCATCATCGACCTGTCGGAAAAACGGGATCAGCCGCTGGTATTGATCAATCCGCAAGTGATAAGCGGCACTGACCCAGCGCTTGGGCAAGAGGGGTGTCTGTCCGTTCCCGATTATTACGCCGACGTCGAACGTTACAGCACAGTGGTGGTGTCGGCGCTGGATCGTCATGGTTCGCCTATCACCCTGAAGAGCAGCGATTTCCTGGCCATCGTGTTGCAGCATGAGATCGATCATCTGCAGGGAAATCTGTTTATCGATTATCTCTCGCCGCTCAAGCGCACTATGGCGTTGAAGAAGGTAAAAAAGCACCTCAAGGTGACATGACGCGATATTTCATGCGGCACGTTACATAACCATTTGATTATCTGCACAGGATGACGGGGTAACCATGTACAAGGTTGGTATTGTTTTATTTGATGATTTCACCGATGTGGATTTTTTCTTGATGTATGACCTGCTTGGGAGAAGCAAAGATAGCTGGTCGGTGAAGATACTGGGAACCAAACCGGAGCATGGCTCTGCACTGGGTATCAACGTAAAGACGGATGGAAATGTGACGGAAGCCCGTGATCAGGATGTGGTGCTGATCACCAGCGGGCAGCGTGGCATCCCTGCCGCGCTGCAGGACCATGAGTTCATGTCCGCGTTGCGACTGGAGCCGCAGCGGCAGCTGATTGGCTCAATATGCGCAGGTTCATTCATATTGCATGAACTGGGTTTGCTGAAGGGAAAGAAATTGACAACCAACCCTGCAGCCAAAGCCCGGTTGCTGGAGATGGGGGGAGATGTTCAAGACTCTCCCCTGGTAGTGCAAGGAAATATTGCAACGGCAGGCGGCTGCCTCTCCTTGGTTTATTTGATTGGCTGGGTGGCCGAACGGTGTTTTGGTCCGGAGAAGCGCAGGTTGATCCAGTCTCAACTTATTCCTGCCGGACAAATGGAAATCTTCGAAAAACTGATATCTTCCACCATCAGAGATGCTGAGAATGCATTTGACTGATGTCATCCAATGCTCCTGAGCTCGGTTCAGACCATGATAAGCAAGCGCTATGACAAGGATGGTGAATGAACCTCGCGTTCAACAGGGTCAATTTGGCCCGTGACTACGATTTTTGTGTGGCAGCGCGCCGGGACGCCTATGTGTGCAGCTTCCATCGCGACGACGGATTTGACGCGTTCCTGGCGGGCTATCGGGAACGGATGACGACGAGGCTGACCAGCCGGGAGTGGCATTATCTGCATGTATGGCGCGGTGGCGAAATAGTAGGGCAGCTGGAATTTCGTACCTCTTCATCCGAGCCGGATAGCGGCTACGTTCACCTGATCTATTTGACGCCGCAGGCGCGCGGACAGGGCCTGGCCGCATTGCTGCTCCAACACGTTGCCCACACAATGCAGCAGGCCGGTTGCCGGCGGGCAGTGCTGTCGGTCAGCCGCCTCAACCTGCGTGCGCTGCGTTTCTATCGACGCTGCGGGTGGCACTATCTTGGGCCAAACCCCAAGCATGCCGAGACAGATTTTTATGAATACCGGTTGCCGGACCCGGCTTGAAACTGGGCAAGCGATCTGAGCCGAAGACGGTGGGAGCACATCCGCGCCCTGAATGACGATATGAACAGGGCAGGCTGCAAGCCACTGAAGGAGATGAGATGAACAAGGTGCAGTGGGCTGTTGGTGGGAAAGGCAAAGCGCCGGGAAAGATGGCGCTTCGCTGGGGGAGTCTGGTGCTGGTGTCGCTGCTGGGCTGGCTGCTGGCTATGATGCCGGCCCACGCCGAGGAGCCGCTGCTCGGCGCCGAGTATCAGCCCTTGGTACAAAAGGTGATCGATGCCGCCAAGGTGCGTGATCAGCAGGCGCTGGCCCGCCAGATCAAGTATCCCTTCAAGCGGGAGTATCCCATCCCCGCCATCAAGAGCCCGGCCGAGATGCTGGCCCGTTTCGACGAGGTGTTTGATGAGGTCATTTTAAAGCGCATCGCCAGCTCCCGGGCCGGGCAGGATTGGCAGGCCATGGGCTGGCGCGGCATCATGCTTGGCAGTGGCGAGGTGTGGCTGGATTTCGATGGCAAGGTGATCGGCATCAATCATCAGACGGCGCAGGCAGCAAAACGCAAAGCTGAGCTTGTCGCCAAACAGAAAAGCGACCTTTATCCCGGCCTGCGGGAGTACAAACGCCCCGAGTTGATGTGGCAGACCGAGAAATTTACCATCCGCATCGACGAGCTGGGGGATGGCCGCTATCGCTACGCCTCCTGGGCCAAGGGCAAGGCACTCAGCGACAAGCCGGATCTGGTGCTGAAAAATGGGACCGTCAGGATGGAGGGCTCGGGAGGCAACCACACCTTTCAATTCACCAGCGGCCCTTACCGCTATGAGTGTGCCGTGACCGTTTTGGGTGAGCAGGGCATGCCGCCGGGTGAGCTGGTGGTCTATCAGAACGAGATCGCCATCATGCACCAGCCGGTGATCAAGGCGCTCTGAGATTCCGAGCGTTCAACGCGCAGCCCGGCCCTGTGCGGTGGTCATCTTCAATGGGCTGACGGTATTAGCCCTGCGGCATCCTGACCCCCTTGTCGAGGTAGAGGCTGCTGTAGTGGGCGCGATGGGTGACGAACATCACCTGATGGCGGCTGCCATCGGAGAGGATGATGAAATCACCGGCCTGGGCGGGGCTGTGCAGGCTGATCTCATGTTCGGGGGCTGTCAACTTGTCGACCTCCTCCTTGAAGGTGAGGGTGTAAGAATACATAGGGTGCTCCACTGCAGGACCTTATACAGACACGCCTCAAAGGTAGTTGCTGCCGCCCGGCTCTGCGGCGCCCAAGCGGCACCCGTGTACCATTTAATTTACCGGCCACGGCGGGCTCGCTATCTTATGGAAAGCGGCCTGCGGTATGTGCAAGCACAGTCGGCAGGCCAGGGTTATCAGCCATCGTCAGGAGCAAGTCATGACAGAGCCAGCAGCACAGTGGAAACCCGAGTTGGTGCGTATTGCCGCCTTCTCTTCTGGGGAGGCGGGAGGCAATCCGGCTGGGGTCTGGCTTGGTGCTCAGCTGCCCGCTGCCGAGGAGATGCAGCGCATCGCCGCCGAGGTGGGTTTTTCGGAGACGGCCTTTGCCGCGCCGCTCGCCATCGCCGATGGGCCGGCCAGGACGGCGGCGCCGCAGTGGCGAGTGCGTTACTTCTCTCCACTGGCCGAGGTGCCTTTTTGCGGCCATGCCACCATTGCCCTTGGGGTGGCGCTGGGCCGTCGGGTTGGCCCCGGTGAGTATGGGTTGCAGCTCAATCAGGCCACCATTTCGGTCTCGAGCTGGCTGGATGGGGAAGGGGAGTGGCAGGCGGCGCTGCAATCGCCCCCCACCAGCAGCAAGCCAGCCCCCGCCGCGCTGGTGAGCGCCGCGCTGGCGCTGTTTGGTTATACCCGGGCAGATCTGGATCCCCGCATTCCGCCGGCCCTTATCCATGGCGGCGCCGATCATCTGGTGCTGGCCCTCAACAGCCGCACGGCCCTGGCGGCCATGCACTACGAGATGGCCGCGGGGCGCACCCTGATGCAACAAGAGGGGCTGGTCACCATCTTGCTGGTTCACGCCGCCCGCGAGCAGCTGTTTCATACCCGCAACCCCTTTGCCTATGGTGGCGTCTATGAAGATCCCGCCACCGGCGCGGCCACCGCAGCCTTTGCCGGTTACCTGCGGGACCTGCACTGGCCCCACGGTGGCATCATCGATCTCTTGCAGGGGGAGGAGATGGGGATGGCATCGCACCTGCACGCCGAGATCCCCCCCGAGCCCGGCAGTTCAATCCGGGTATTTGGCCGGGCCCGTCTGATGTGACCGTCAGACAATGAAAAAAACCGCCAACTGGCGGTTTTCTTATTGTGCCGGCCCTTATTTCAGGGCTTTCTTCAGCTTCTTGATCTTGCTCTCGTGCTTGGCAATTTTCTCGAGGCGGGCGGCGATCTTCTTCTTGATCTCTTTCTTGCTGACTTTGGCCATCTGGCATGCTCCTTTTGCGGTAATGACACTCAAGGTGTCGGGGTTGGTCAGTCCATGAAACCCCAGAGTGCCACAGGGTAGCTGATGACACCAACCTTTCGCTCAAAATAACGGCAGACAGCATGCCGGCGTAGGGCCTTGTGCTGCGACGCTACGAAGCCTGAACAGGGGGGCAGGGCAATCGGCGGCCATAAAAAAAGCGCCCCGCGGGGCGCTCTTGTATCGGTGTATGAGGGCAATCAGGCCTTTTTCAGGTAGGCGGCGACCAGCACGATCTGCACGCCGTTGACCTTGCCTTCGATGTGCAGCGGGTTGTTGGTGAGGCGGATGCCCTTCACCAGGGTGCCGCGCTTGGCGGTGAAACCCGCCCCCTTGACGTCCAGATCCTTGATCAGGGTCACCGAGTCACCTTCGACCAGTACGGCGCCGTTGGAGTCGACGGTCGGTACGCTGTCGTCATCGTCGCTGGCCAGGCCGGCTTCGGCCCAGGCCTTGGTCTCGTCTTCCATGTACATCATGTCCAGCATGTCCTGGGCCCACACCTCGCCTTGGGCGGAGAGGTTTTTCAGCTGGCGCCACGCCATGACCTGTACCGCAGGGACCTGGCTCCACATGCTGTCACCCAGGCAACGCCAGTGGTTGACCACTGTGGTTTCTGGCTGCTCCAGCTGACCACGGCAGGTGTCGCACAGGGCAACGTTGTGATCATCATCGCTGGCCGGAGAGTGGGGGACCGCGAAGGCAGTCAGCGCCTGCTCGGCACCGCACAGTTCACACTTGGCGCCCGCGCGCGCTTGCAGGATGGCATTGATGGTCATGTTTTGGTTCCATTCACGTTGGTAAAATGGCCCGCGCTGGGCAGGCCAAGATAATGAAGGGGCGGAATATACCACAAAACCCCGCTCTTTGTCAGGCTAAGCCCCGCCGCAGGCCTATGGCGGACCGGAGGGATTAACCGAAGGGACTCTCTTTGCCCGTGCTGAAGCCCGGTGATGGTGGCACACCCATGCCGGCGCAGCATGGATGAGAGTGCTTTTTGGCGCGGGATCGCTAGAATGAGCCTCCATTTTGACGGCAGAACAGGGGTGCGCGTGCTGGCTCAACGTTTTCAACAACTGGATCGACTGCTGAGCGAAGCCCGGCACTGGTGGCAATATCAACCCTACCACCACCTGGACCTCGCCTTTGCCAAGACGGCGCCGGTGCTGGCCGAGCGGCTCAATGCCCTGTCGCTGGCCGAGATTGAGCGGCTCGATGGCGACATGCCCGCCCTGTGCGAGCTGCTGGCCCCCTGGATCCCGCAAGGCCCAGCGTTGCATGCCCTGAGCGCGTTGCCGACCCTGACGGGCGAGCCCATCCCGTGCGAGCGGACCATGGCGATGTATATGCCGGGGCGCAAGCAGGCCCAGATTGAAGCCTTCACTGCCTGCCTGCCCGCCCATCGCGGCCCCTATCTGGAGTGGTGTGCAGGCAAGGGCCACCTGGGGCGGTTGGTCTCCCTGCACCGTCAGGCCGAGGTGCTGAGCCTGGAGCTGCAGGCGCCCCTGTGCGAAGAGGGGCGCCTGCTGGCCGCCCGCGACGGTGCCCGGATGGCATTTGTCTGTGCAGATGCCTTCGCCGATGAGACCGCCCAGCTGATTGCACCGGCCCATCACGCCATGGCGCTGCACGCCTGCGGCGAGCTGCACACCCATCTGATTGAACAGGTGGCGGCGCGCGGTGCCGAGGGGGTGACCCTCTCCCCCTGCTGTTATCACCTGATCCGCACCAGCCACTACCGCCCGCTCTCCGGCCCGGCCAAGGCCAGTGCGCTGCAGCTTGCCAAGAGCGATCTGAAGCTGCCGCTGCAGGAGACGGTCACCGGCGGCGCCCGCATCGCTCGCCTGCGCGAGCAGGAGGTGGCCTGGCGGCTGGCCTTTGACTGCCTGCAGCGCCAGGTGCGCGGGGTAGATGAGTATCTGCCGGTGCCCAACATGCAAAAGAGCCTGCTGACCGGCACCTTCGAGGATTTCTGTGGCTGGGCGGCCGAGCGAAAGGGACTGTTGTTGCCGGCCGGCCTCGACTACGCCGGGTTTCTGGCAAAAGGGGAGGCGCGTTATGGCGATGTCGCCCGCATGGAGCTGGTGCGTCACCTGTTTCGCCGTCCGCTGGAGCTCTGGCTGGTGCTGGATCGCGCCCTCTTCCTGCAGGAGCAGGGCTACCGGGTGGAGGTGGGGGAGTTTTGCGACAAACCCATGACCCCCCGCAATATCCTGATCCGCGCGGTGCGCACGCTAGAAAGATAAGCGGCGGGCCCGTCGTTGTGGGGTCTGTTGCAGCGGCTTGCTGTTTACCCTTCGAGGTCGCCGATTGTGGCGTTTGTTTCGTTGAAAGAGCGGCTTTTTCGCTCTTTTTTCATTTTTCTTCGGTTTATTTTCATATATCCGGCCGCCGCGTCAAAACATCGGTTCACAATGCATCTTATGGCGGCCGACCGACAGAGTGAATTGGCTCACAGTTCCGACAACATTCTTAATTCTCATCGTGAATTTAGTGGCTGATAATATTACTCTCGAGGCGACTCTTATCCCGACGTTATTCTGACATAAGGACTGTCTGTTATGTTCAAGCCTACACATTGTGCCTGGCTGGTTGCGGCTGCCTGCGCATTGCCAAGTCATGCCATGAATATTCAACCCGATCCACAAAATGCCGGTGGATATGTGATTTCCGCGCCGGATCTGGCGGCGGTTGAAAAAGCCAAGACGGCCAATCCCATGTACGGGATCTGGGCAAAGGCGTTGGCGACACGTTCCAATACCATTGTCGATGCCATCAAACCGAGGGCAGCGAGCAATCCGGATAACGTCAAACGGGTCGAGCGGGTATTCACCGAATCGGATTGGGATTATTTAACCCAGATGGCGGCGCCAGAATATACCTACGAGCGTTTCTTGCGGGCGGTCGGTAAATTCCCGGCTTTTTGCGGCGAATATACCGATGGTCGCGATGCCGATGCCATCTGCAAAAAATCCATCATCACCGCCTTTGCCCATTTCGCTCAGGAGACCGGCGGCCACATTGCCAAGGAGAATATCTCCGACAACCCGCTGGCACTGGAGGAGTGGCAGCAGGCGCTGGTGCACGTGCGCGAGATGGGCTGGTCGGAGGGGCAGACCGGCTACACCACCGGCTGCGGCCAGAACGACTGGCAGAACAAGAAGTGGCCCTGCAGCACAGGGCAGGGTTATTTCGGTCGCGGCGCCAAGCAGCTCTCCTATCACTTCAACTACGGCGCCTTCTCCGAGGCGATGTTTGACGGCGATGCGTCCGTGCTGCTGAACAACCCAGGGCTGGTGGCGGACTCCTGGCTCAACCTCGCCTCCGCCATCTGGTTCTTCCTGACCCCGCAGGCGCCCAAGCCCGCCATGTTGCACGTGATTGACCGCACCTGGGTGCCCTCCCAGCGCGAGATCGCCGCCGGCATCGGCTACGGCTTTGGCACCACCATCAACGTCATCAACGGCGGCATCGAGTGCGGCGAGCAGAACAAGGACAAGGGTCAGCCGGTCAACCGCATCCGCTACTGGGAAGGGCTGGCCAAGCATTACGAGATCCCGCTCAAGGCCGACGAGAAGAACACCTGCTGGCAGCAGACTCCCTATGGCAGCCTCAACCTCAACGGCGCCACCGACGTGCTCTACACCAACTGGGACGGCAACTGGAAATACTACCCGGATCGGCCCGGTGGCTACTCGTTCGAGTGTGAGCTGGTGGGGTTCCAGACCGCCTACTCGGCGCTGGTGCCAGGAGATTACGAGAAGTGTGTGACCAACTTCTACGGTTCCCACGCCAACTGGCCCAAGGTGCGGGTGGTGGCCAAGCTGGATCCTGCGCCGGTTGACCCGACCGATCCCCCCGTGGGCGATGTACCTGCCTGGAGTGCCAGCAAGGTCTATACCGCGGGCAATCAGGTGAGCTACAAGGGGGCCATCTATCAGGCCAAGTGGTGGACCCAGGGCAATGAACCGGGCAAGGGGGATCCCTGGGTGTTGGTGCCGGCGAAATAAAGAAAAGCGGCCAGTATCAATTCGCGAGGCGATTGATACATCTTTTAGCCAATAGGGGGACAGATTGTCCCCCTTGTTTCATATTTGACATGGAAAAATTGAGCTTGCATTTAATTTGGCAAGAAAGGGCGATACTCCGGCCCTTATCACTTATATGAGGGCCCGATGAGGGGGATAATAACCGATAGTCACCTATGCTGATGCAGGAAGTCAGTCATCTATATCGGACTGACTCAGTTTTTTATCTTGGGGGGCCGTCAGCTGAACTTTATTCAGCTGGGCATTGATGATGTGTTGCCTTATTGAACTGGCCCTTGTTTTATCCATCAGGCATGCCTCACCCAGTCGATATTTTATCGGGCGAGGACATAAGAGTTAAAACCCCATGTTCAATATTGCCGTGCATGTTGAAATCCCGCTGACAGAGGTCGGGGAGAACATCAAGGCGGCCAAATTTCAGGACCCGGAAGGCAGCCGGATTGCATTGCAGGAGCGCAGGCCGCTGGCCTCGTGAGTCATCTCGCAGCCGGTTTTGTGATGGGGACGGTGGCTGACGAGGGCGCAACATGGTACTCATCTGATCCGGCAGTGGCCGCGATGGCGTGGTCAGGTCTGCGACGACAAGCGACAGCAAGGCGCAAGGAGGAGTGATGAAGGGACATTGTCTGTGTGGCGGGATTGAGGTCTTGGCCGGCGATCATCAGGAGGTGGGGTTGTGTCACTGCAGCACCTGTCGGCGCTGGTCGGGCGGCCCGCTGTTTGCGGTGCACTGCGGCAAGGAGGTGCACTTTAGCGGGCTCACCCCGGTGGCCTATCGCTCCTCGGAGTGGGCGGAGCGGGGCTTTTGTCCCACCTGCGGTACTCACCTTTTCTACCACCTGTTGCCGACGGATGAATACATAGTGCCGGCCGGTCTGTTTCAAAACGAATCTTTCCAGCTGGTGAGCCAGATCTTCATCGATGAAAAGCCCGATTTTTACGAGCTGAAAAACGAGACACCTACCCTGACCGGTCAGCAGGTGTTCGAGCAGTTTGCGCCCAAGCCGTGAGCGTGGGGCGAGGTAGCGTAAGCATCGGCCGCAATCAAAGGAACAGACCATGCAACTGGTAGTGATGCGCCACGGGCAAACCCCGGCCAATGCCGAGGAGCGCTATCAGGGGGCGCTGGATATCGGTCTGAGCGACACCGGCGTGGCCCAGATCAGCGCGCAGGCAAAGATGCTGGTCTTGGCTCAGGCCCCGTTTCAGCGGCTGCTGAGCTCCCCCTTGCTGCGGGCACGGCAGAGCGCGGCCCTGGTGGCGGACGAGCTGGCGCTGCCGGTGACGCTCGCCCCCGCGTTTCGCGAGCGCCATGTCGGGGTGTTCGAGGGGCTGACCCAGCAAGAGGCGAGGGAGCGTTACCCTGCGCTGTGGGCCCGCAACATCACCCGGCGCTGGGCCGAGGCGCCACCCGGCGGCGAATCGCTGGACGAAGTCATTGCCCGGGTCGGGCAGGGATTGGCGGAACTGGCGCAGAGTTGCCATCAGGAGCGGGTGTTACTGGTAGCGCACGGCGTGGTGGCCAAGGTGATCCGGGCGTTGACCGTGGCGGGATTTGACGACTTCTTCGAGTGGCAGCTGGCCAACGGGGCCGTGCTGGAGGTGTCGCTGGCATGTGACGACGCTGGCGGGCCGCTGCGTTTCTTTGCCCGGCCGGGCAGTGAACATGGTCTCGCTGCCTTGAATTGAGGAAGGCGCCAGGCCTGATGATTGTCTATCAGGCTTGGCGTCGCCTATCAGGGGGAATCTGGCAGCGCCTTCCTTGAGCAGTTGCGCCCCTGTTTCTTGGCCAGATAGAGGGCGGTATCGGCCCTGCGCACCATGCGCTCCACCGTATCCTGCGGGCCCAGACTGGCACTGATGCCGACGCTGATGGTGAGCGGCACCTCGGTGCCTGCGCCCAGCTGATGCAGCTGCGACTCGACGGCGAGGCGGATCCGCTCCGCACTGGCCCAGGCCAGCTCCAGCGAGGTTTCCGGCAGTAGCACGATGAACTCCTCGCCGCCCCAGCGGCCCAGCATGTCCACCTCCCGCAGCTGTTTGGCAACCCGCTTGACCAGGCTGAGGATGGCCTGATCGCCCTGTTGATGGCCATAGGTGTCGTTGATCTGCTTGAAGTGATCGATGTCGATCAGCAGCAGGCTCATGGTGTGACTGAAGCGCTGGCAGCGCTGCATCTCCAGCTTGACCAGTTCATCGAAGCGGCGCCGGTTGGCGATCCCGGTGAGGGGATCCGTGGTGGCCGCCACCTTGAGTTCCTCCACCAGCTTGGCCCGCTCCGAGATGTCCCGCAGGATGGCGGTCATCTCGGTGGTCTGGCCCAGGTTGATCTTGGCGATGGTCACTTCCAGCGGAAATTCGCTGCCGTCGCGGCGCAGCCCCATCACGGAGGCGCGGGCGTGCATGGGACGCGAGTTGATGGGGGAGTTGCTGAACGCCTTGAAATAGCCGTCGTGGTTGGCCCGAAAGCGCTGGGGCAGCAGGGTCTCCAGCCGTTTGCCGAGGTAGCTTTCGTCCACCCCGAACATCTCGCAGGCGGCGGTGTTGATAAGCTCGATGCGCGACTCGCTGCTGACGCTGATGATGCCGTCATAGGCGGAGTTGACCACCGCCTCGAAGCGCTTGCGGCTCATCTTAAGCGCCTCTTCCAGCTGCTTTTTGGCGGTGATGTCGATAGCGGTGACCATGATGCGGGTGATGCGGGACTGCTCGGGAATGATGGGGGAGATGACAAAGCGCCACCAGCTGGTGCGCGACAGGGTGTCGATGGGCAACTCGCTCTCAAGCCCCGTCTGCTGGCTCACACACTCGTGCATCGGTTGCTCTATGCTGCCGGTGATGTAGCGGGGAAACATCTCGCCCAGGCGTTTGCCGATGCAGCCCAGCACATCCAGCTCGAAAGCCTGGGCAAAGGTGTCGTTGGCGGAGATGAGGGTAAAACGATCGTCCTTGTCGAGGGAAAACACCGCGACGGCGGCACCGATGGCATCGAGAGAAGACTTGATATCGGCGTGGGAACCCTGTGTGAACATGCAACCTCCATGGCGAATAACATATTGATATTCAGTATAGTGCGGCCGCTTTGATGCCCGGTTGACGGAGCCGGGCAGGGGCCGGCCACAGAGCGTCCGCTCTGGCAAACTGGCCGGTCGGCCCGGATTGGGCTTTACTTGCGGGCATCTACAAACGGCACCGGATCCGGCGCAGCGGTCTGGTCAGCACAACGAAGCAGGGAGGGCGAGATGAAGATCAGCATCGAGGCACATATCGAGCAGGAGATAGAGGCGGTCTGGTGGGCCTGGAACGATCGGGACTGCATCGCCAGGTGGAACGCGGCCTCCAGCGACTGGCACACCACCAGCAGCCGGGTCGATCTGGTGGTGGGTGGGCGCTTTTGCCATCACATGGCCGCCAAGGATGGCAGCGCCGGTTTTGATTTCACCGGCACCTTTACCCGGGTGGAGGCGCCGACCCGCCTCTCGTTCTTGATGGATGACGGGCGCGAGGTGGATGTGCAGTTTGCGAGTGAGGGGAGCGGCACCCGGGTACAGGAGACCTTCGATGCCGAGTCGAGCCACACCCCGGCCCAGCAGCAGGCGGGCTGGCAGGGGATCCTCGACAACTTCAAGCGCTACGTGGAGGCGGCAGGCTAGGGGAGAGGTGCCAGTACCAATAAAAAACCACCGCCAGACGTCGGTGGTTTTTTATTGCGCCTTGATTGCGGGGCTCATACCGCTGGCGTTGCCGGCGGGTGGCGCGAAGGCGTTACTCTTCGATATCCAGCAGCACCAGGATGGCGCTGTCACCGCCCCACTCGCGGGGGGCCTGATGGAACGCCTGCACACTGGGGTGTTGGGCCAGCCAGCTCGGGATGCGCTGCTTGAGGATGTGTTTGCCGATGCCGTGCATCACGGAGGCGACGTGAATGTTCTCACGTCGGCAGAGGGTGAGCAGGGCCGCCAGCTCCTGTTTGGCCTGCTGCTGGTTCATGCCGTGCAGGTCGAGGTAGATCTCCGGCGGATAGCTGCCGCGCTTGAGCTTTTTCAGCTCGAATTTCGACACGTCGTCGCGTACGTAACGGGTCGGTCCATCCTCTTCCAGATGGGGCTGGTATTCATCGCTGAAATAGTGGTCAACCCCAAGGGATTCGCGGCTCTCACGCATTTCGCGTTTCTGCTTGACCGGGCGTAACTCGGCCCTTATGGTATCTTGCTTGATTTTCCGGGTACCTTTTATCGCATCGCGGAACAGCAGGGTTTCCTCGTCTGTCGGTGAGGGCGTTTTTTTCATCAGGTACTCGTCTTGCTCGCTGTATAGAATTCTCGGGCCGGATATTACTCGACTTGGAGGTGGATTTGGACAAGATATTTATCGATGAGGTGGTTGCCGAGATGCACACCATCCAGGACATGTTGCGCTGGGCCATGAGTCGTTTCAACGACGCCGGGATCTTCTACGGACATGGTACCGACAACGCCTGGGATGAGGCCGTGCAGCTGGTACTGCCCGCGCTACATCTGCCGCCGGACGTGGATCCGGCCATGCGCCACTCCCGCCTGACCACCAGCGAACGGCACCGCATCGCCGAGCTCATCATCCGCCGCGTGCAGGAGCGCATTCCCGCCCCCTACCTGACCAACAAGGCCTGGTATGCCGGTTGGGAGTTCTACGTGGACGAGCGGGTGCTCATTCCCCGCTCCCCCATCGCCGAGATGGTAGCCAATCGCTTCGCCCCCTTCCTGAAAGATGAACCGACCCGGATCATGGATCTCTGCACCGGCTCCGGCTGCATCGCCATCATCATGGCCCACGAGTTCCCGGAAGCCGAAGTGGATGCCATCGACATCAGCGTCGATGCCCTCAACGTGGCCGAGCGCAACATCAACGATCACGGGCTGGAGCAGCAGGTCATTCCGATCCGCTCCGATCTGTTCCGCGATCTGCCGGTCGGCGACAAGTACGATCTCATCGTCTCCAACCCGCCCTACGTGGATTCCGAAGACATGTCGGATCTGCCGGACGAGTTTCGCCACGAACCCGAGCTGGCGTTGGCCTCCGGTTCCGACGGCCTCAAGCTCACCAAGCGTCTGCTGGCCAATGCCGCCGATTTCCTGAAAGACGATGGCGTGCTGGTGGTCGAGGTGGGCAACAGCATGATCCATCTGGAAGCCCAGTTCCCTGACGTGCCCTTCACCTGGGTGGAGTTCGAGAACGGCGGTCACGGCGTGTTCGTGATGACCCGGGCCGAGCTGGTGCAGTACCAGGACCATTTCGCGATTTACAAGAGCTAAGCAGGAGCAAGCATGGCAGGGAACAGTTTCGGCCAACTCTTTCGGGTTACCACCTTCGGTGAGAGCCACGGCCTGGCGCTGGGCGCCGTGGTCGACGGCTGCCCGCCGGGGCTTGAGATAAGCGAGGCGGATCTGCAGGGGGATCTGGACCGGCGCAAGCCCGGCACCTCCCGCTACACCACGCCGCGCCGCGAGCCGGACGAGGTGAAGATCCTCTCCGGGGTGTTCGAGGGCAAGACCACAGGCACCTCCATCGGGCTCTTGATCGAGAACACCGATCAGCGCTCCAAGGACTACTCCGACATCAAGGACTTGTTCCGTCCGGGCCACGCCGATTACACCTATCACCAGAAGTACGGCCAGCGCGACTATCGTGGCGGCGGTCGCTCCTCCGCCCGTGAAACCGCCATGCGGGTGGCGGCGGGGGCCATTGCCAAGAAGTACCTGAAACAGGTGCACGGCATCGAGATCACCGGCTTTCTCTCCCAGCTCGGCCCCATCAAGGCCGAAGCCTTCGATGCCGCGCAGATCGAGCAGAATCCCTTCTTCTTCCCCGATGCGGGCAAGCTGGAAGCGCTCGATCAATACATGCGCGACTTGAAGAAAGAGGGCAACAGTATCGGTGCCAAGGTGCAGGTCATCGCCAGCAATGTGCCGGTGGGTCTGGGTGAGCCGGTGTTTGACCGCCTCGACGCCGATATTGCCCACGCCATGATGGGCATCAATGCGGTGAAAGGGGTGGAGATCGGTGACGGGTTTGCGGTGGTGGAGCAGAAGGGCTCCGAGCATCGCGACGAGATGACCCCGGCCGGCTTTGCCAGCAACCATGCGGGCGGCATTCTGGGCGGCATCTCGTCGGGTCAGGATATCGTGGTGAGCATGGCGCTCAAGCCGACCTCCAGCATCACGGTGCCGGGCAAAACGATCAATACCGAAGGCGAGGCCATCGAGATGATCACCAAGGGTCGCCACGATCCTTGCGTTGGCATTCGCGCCGTGCCCATCGCCGAGGCGATGCTGGCCCTGGTGTTGATGGATCACCTGCTGCGCCACCGTGCCCAGAACCAGGGCGTGCTGACGCATACTCCGCAGCTGCGCTGATCGGCCAGTTCACCACTCGGCTGATCGGGTGGCGCTACCGCAGACACAATGAAAAGGCGACCTCAGGGTCGCCTTTTTGATGGCTATTTACCCCCTCTTGGCAATTGGGGCGGGGGGCGCGTCGGCCGCCGGGTTGTCGAGCCGGCAGGTGGGCGGGGTGGGGTTGCCGCTTGCCGGCGGCAGGTTGGCGATCGCCGCATCGACCCGGGCCAGGGTGTTGTCATCGATGGCGCTGTTGGCAAACATCAGGCTGACCGGCTGGTGGTGGAGCAGCAGCTGGCAGTGGATAAAACCGTCGGCCCCCAGCTGTTGCAGCCGGTAACGAGCGTATTGCCACTCGACGATGATGCCGTCGAGGCGGCGGGCCAGCAGCAGATCGATCAGCCGGTCGTCGCTGTTGTATTCACTCGCCTGTTTCAGGGCCGGGCAGGATGCCATCAGCTGGGTCGGCCGGGTGCCGCGCAGCTTGCCAAGGCGCAGCTGGCTTTGCTGGCAGAGCCCCTGCAGGCTCTGCACATCCTGCCAGGGTTCACGCTGGCCGGGGATGGGATCGCTGCTCAGCAGCACGAAGGTGCTGCGCCGATAGGGGGCCGAGAAACGGGCAAAGGCGCGCCGCTCCGGCGTATCGAGCGCCCCCATGGCGAGATCGAGTTGCTGCTGCTCTATAAGATGAAGGGCCCGGGCCCAGGGCAGGTTGCGAAAGCGGGGCGCAAGCCCCGCCTGGGCCAGGATCTGGCGGGTCAGGCTCACGTCCAGCCCATCCAGCGTCCCCTGGGCATTGATGTAGCTGAACGGTGGCCAGTGGCCCCAGGCGACGGACAACCTGGTGTTGGCCTGCAGCGGCAGAGTGAGGGCAAGCATCAGCAGAAACAGCCAGTAGCGGCCGGCAGGCAGAAAATGAACACGCATGAACCTGAACCTCCTTGTTGCAGGATCGCCGCGGCGGCGTCGCCATGGTCTGGCATCAAGCATAGCCTGATTCGAATGAGTTCTTGAACGGCTTTTATCGGCGGGACGGTGACCGGCTTTTGGCAAACATGCTGGGAGGAACATCACATTTTTCTCGTTTCTCCTCAATAACTCCGTTAGACTGCGCCCCTATTCTTTCCCCTTTGCTCTGCTCCCCGGGGAAATCGTTGTGTTCTCAACAGGCCCGGATCTGGCGAGATGGCATCGGCTCAGCAGAGGAGCCCCATCACGGATCCCCGGCGCCCCTATCCCTAGCAGGTAACTATGAGTTTTACTTCCCTCGGTCTGGCCGAACCCTTGTTGCGTGCCGTTGCCGAGCAAGGCTACGACACCCCGTCTCCCATTCAGCAACAAGCGATCCCGGCGGTACTGGCTGGCCGTGATCTGATGGCGGCAGCCCAGACCGGGACCGGCAAGACCGCAGGTTTTACCCTGCCGATGCTGCAACGCTTGACCGAGAGCAAGCGCAAGGTCTCCCCGAACCGCATCCGTGCTCTGGTGCTGACCCCGACCCGCGAGCTGGCCGCCCAGGTGGGCGAGAGCGTGCGCAACTACGGCAAGCACCTGCCGATCCGCAGCCACGTGGTATTTGGCGGCGTGAGCATCAACCCGCAGATGATGGCGACTCGCCGTGGTCTGGACGTGCTGGTGGCCTGCCCGGGCCGTCTGATGGACCTTTACAACCAGAACGCCGTCAAGTTCGACGAAGTCGAGATCCTGGTGCTGGACGAAGCGGACCGCATGCTCGACATGGGCTTTATCCGCGACATCCGCCGCATCCTGGCTCTGTTGCCGAAAAAGCGTCAGAACCTGCTCTTCTCCGCCACCTTCGCCGACGAAATCCGTGAGCTGGCCACTGGCCTCCTGGACAACCCGGCGGTGATCGAAGTGACCCCGCGCAACAGCACCGCCGAGCGCATCGAGCAGCTGGTGCACCCGTGCGACAAGGCCAACAAGATTGCCCTGCTGAGCCACCTCATCTCCAGCAACAACTGGCAGCAGGTGCTGGTGTTTACCCGTACCAAGCACATCGCCAACCGGGTTGCCGAGAAGCTTGAGAAAGACGGCATCAGCGCCGCCGCCATCCACGGCAACAAGAGCCAGGGGGCCCGTACCCGCGCCCTGTCCGGCTTCAAGGATGGCAGCGTGCGCGTCATGGTGGCGACCGACATCGCCGCCCGCGGCCTCGACATCGACAAGCTGCCCCAGGTAGTGAACTTCGAGCTGCCAAACGTGGCGGAAGATTACGTGCACCGTATCGGCCGTACCGGCCGTGCCGGCGCCGCCGGTCACGCCATCTCCCTAGTGGCGGCTGACGAGGGCAAGCTCATCAAGGCCATCGAGCGGCTGACCAAGCAGAGCATCCCCTGCGAGCAGGTGGCGGGCTTCGAAGCCTCCCGCGAGACGCTCGATAACATAAGCCGTGGCATCGGTGCGCCGCTGCGCAAAGAGCCGCGCGATCCAAGCGAGCAGCGCCGTGCGCCGCGTCCGCAAGGTCAAGGCCAGCGTCAGGGTGCCGGTCGTTCCGGCAATGGCGCCGGTGGTAACGGTGGTGGCAATCGCACTGGCAACGGCGGCAAGCCCAAGCCCCAGGGTGGCCAGCGTCCGGCCGATGGTGCCGGCAAACCGGCCCAGGCTCGTCGTCCGCGCCGTTCTACCCATAACCAGTAAGCGGTTCGGGAGCTTCTCTCCCGCGCTCAACGGTTGAATAGAAAACCCCGCCAAGTTGGCGGGGTTTTTTGTGCCTGCGGTTTGCAGCAGGATGAAAAGAGGTGGCTCAGGCTGCAAGCAAATGGCGACGCTTGCCGACCTGCGTCTGGATCTGTTGACATAGCGTTTGAATATTCGGTTCATCCATTTTCTCACGGGAAATATAGATGCCAACCGTGCCTCTGTTATATTCCTCCGCCATCTCGAGTGGGACGATACCGAATTTTGAGAAGTATTCTCCCATGCTGCCTGGATACGGCATGACCGCATTGCTGGTATTCACCAGATCGATGGCAGCCATCAACGAATTGGAGCTGTAAATGATTTTATCATTGAGCTGCATCTCTTCATGCTCTTGCTTTTTGATTGCCATATCCTCGACCAGATGAAGATATTTAGGTTCATCCGTGGTAATCAACAGGCTGGGGTAATAAACCAGATCCTGCTTGCTGCAAACTTTCCCTGAGAGGGGATGTCCAGTTCTGACAAATACGGCATCGCTGGCGGTAAAGAGCGGGATGAATATCAGGCTGTAATGTTTATCCAGACCATGGATTTCATGCCCCAAGAACAGGTCGATATGATTGCCCAGGAGCAAGTCCAGCAGTCTCAGATGATTACCGACTTCGATATTGATGGCGCAAGACGGGTTGGCTGCGCGGTAATGCAGGGTGACAGGTTGCAGCACATGCTGCCACCAGGCGTGGCCGGTACCCACTCTCAGGGGCTGGGCTGCTTGCTCGCGCAGGATGGCGAGTCGTCTGAGGGTGTCATCGTAGATCCGTTGCATCATGCGGGCCTGGGTCAGCAACAACTCGCCGGCTGCCGTCAGCGCCACACCGCCAGCCTGTCTGATGAGCAGGGGTGTGCCCAGACTCTCTTCCAGTTTCTTCATGTTGTGGGTCAGCGTTGGCTGGCTCAGCCCCATGTGCCTGGCGGCGAGACTCACGCTTTTGTGGGTCGCGACTTCAATGAATTGTCTGAGGTGTTTGTCCACGGGAAATAACGTACGTTCAGGATCAGGCGGAGCGCCACGCTAGTGCAAGCATGGGTGACTGTCAATCGCCTCCGTGTCGTCGCAACAGTTTTTGTGTGTGTCTCCTCACGTTGTTTTCTATTCGAGTTGACCGGTAACCGAGTTTATTTTGTGAATTGGATCACGCAATGCAGCTTGGTTATAGATGATGGCTATCCCGTCATTATGGTCGTCTATGTGTTTTTCAAGGCCTGCTGGTGTAGGCTATAAAATACAGCTTATGGCTGTCATTAGAATAACGAAATAATAAATAAAGTAACGAAGGGAATATATGAAAATCCATCCATTGGCTTTATCCGTGTCATTGTTATGCGGCGGAACGCTCTTGTCCGGTTGTAACGATAATAGTTCATCTGCAAGTAATAATACTATTGAGGCGAAAGCCCCCTGGGATTTTGATCTCTATCTGGTCGGGGAGTTCAGCGGTTGGGATCGTGAAGAGAAGTTCAAACTGGTCTTCAAAGATGGAATATATCGACTGGACAACCTGAAGATGAATTCAGGCATGTCACCGTTCAAGGTCGCGGGCCCCGAATGGACGAAATATCCGGACTTTTCTGCCGATAGCCGCAACGAGACCAGCATCTTCCCCGAACAGCGCTATCCCATGTACTACCAGAATAACGGACAGAACAATCGCCTGGTGGTGACCGAAAAAGGGCTGCTCGATATTCAGGTAAAGGTGACCAATGTCGATCTGGCGGCCCCTATCGTCGAATTTACCATGGTGCGTGATGACCCCAATTACGCTGAAAACCTCTATCTGAAGGGCATAGACGGCAATCTCGAACCGCTCTTGCAGATGATCTACCAGGGCGACAAACGCTATGTGGTGGTGGCCAGGCTGGCTCCCGGGGAGCACAAGATTAAGATGGCCTCTGCCCAGGACGGGATCGGCTTTGGTGCCAGCGGCACCCTGTCATTGAATGATCCCGCCAGGATGCAGCGCTGTGACAGCAGTTGCCAGCTGGCATCCCTGTCGGTGTCACAGGCGGGATATTACAAGTTTGTCCTTGATGCCAGTGGGGATGAAAAGGCCCCTGAGTTGCTGATCAGTGCCGCGACGGACGAGGATCTGCGCTTGATCAATCCTCATGAGGGGCATGAGCTTATCGAGAAGCGGGAATACCAGACCCATGTACCCGGGGTCAAGGAGGTTGCCACCTTCTCGGTCAAGCAGGCCGGGGCCGACTATCGCAGCTATGCCCAGTCGACGACCCAGGAGCTGCGGGATCCGGGGGATAGCTTCACCACCTATCAGGAGCAGGCCGATCTGCCCCGGCTGCGTTCGGGCAACATGGTGTTTGACGCCTTGTTTACGCTGGCGACACACGAGATGCGGCAAAACAGCGTGTCCCAGGTCAAGGATGGCAGTTACGGCGGCGGTCAGGCGATCCCCTGCGACTGCTTCGAAACGGGGGCCAAGTGGCATTATGTCTGGACGCGGGATCTCTCTTACGCCACCGATCTGGGGCTGGGGGTGCTGGATCCGCAGCGGGCGCGTAACTCCCTGCAGTTCAAGCTCTCCGATTTCAGAACCGAGCTGAAGCAGGGTCTCGACGGCCTGATCCCGCAGGGGCGCCAGATCATTCAGGATACGGGCACGGGGGGCAGCTGGCCCATCAGCACCGATCGCATGGGGTGGGCGCTGGCGGCCGAGCAGGTGTTGGCGGCATTGCCCGCCGAGGAACGCAGCGCCTTCCTGCCCGAGGCGTTTGAGGGGCTGCGCAATACCATTGAGAGCGATCGCCTGGCGGCCTTCGATAATGGCGATGGCCTCTATGGCGGGGAACAATCCTTCCTCGACTGGCGTGACCAGACCTATGCCAAGTGGATCAAGACCGATATTGCCCACATCGGCATGAGCAAATCCCTCTCCACCAATGTCCTCCACTACCAGGGTCTGATGCTGGCAGCACACCTGGCCGCCGAGCTGGGCCAGGATGAACTGGTGACTCGCTACAGCCAATGGGCTGCCGCGCTCAAGCAGGCCATCAATCGGGCCTTCTGGCTGGTAGATGAGAAGATGTATGCCAGCCTGATCAATACCGCCACGGATCCGAGCCCGGCCTACAAGTTCGATCTGCTGGGGGAGTCCCTTGCCATTCTGGCGGGCATTGCCGATGAGGCGCAGGCCAGGGAGATCGTCAGCCGCTATCCCATTGGGCCTTATGGTGCCCCTGTCTATTTCCCGCAGCAGCCCGATATGCCGGTCTACCATAACCGTGCCATCTGGCCCTTTGTCTCCGCTTACGGGCTGAAGGCGGCGGCCAGGGTGCAGAACGTGGCCGTGGCCGATCGCCATGTCGACTCCATGATGCGCGGGGCCGCGCTCAACCTCTCCAACATGGAGAATCTGGAATGGCTCTCGGGCCAACCCTCTCTGATGGATCTGGCTCAACCCGACTTGACGGGGCCTGTCATCAACTCCCAGCGCCAGCTCTGGTCCGTTGGTGGCTATCTCGGCATGGTGACCAACACCCTGTTTGGCTACAACGTGGAAGAGCAGGGGATCCGTGTCTTGCCCTTTGTCACCAGTCACCTGCACAGGCTGATGGGCGCCAGACCCGAGGCCGTGCTCAAGGGGCTGAATTACCGTGGCAAGCAGATCGAGATCAAGCTGCTGCTTCCGGATGTCGGGGAGGAGGGCAGTTACTACCCGGTGCGCGGCATCATGCTCAACGGTGCCCCCGTGGGGGAGTTGATCAGCGAGGATATGCTGGCTGCCAACAACCAGATCGAGGTCCAGTTGGGGGCCGGCATCGCCGATGAACAGGGGATCCGCCTGATCGAGGACGTGGCACCGCTGGACGTGGAAAACCGCAAGGTATTCGCACCGACCGAGCCCACCCTGCTGGGAGTGACCGAGCAAGCTGGCAAGCTGGTCGTCACATGGCAGGACAGCGTCAATAAAGGGGCGCTCAGTTACAACCTGTATCGCGATGGCAAGCTGGTCGCCAAGGGACTCGAGACGGCGGGGGAGTGGGTCGACGACCTGCGGCTGCAACCTGGCATGGCCTATTGCTACAGCGCGGAGGCCATCTATCCCGAGTCCGGTAACCGCTCCCATCATGCCAAGCCGGTGTGCTACCAGCCAGAGACCCGGCGCATCGCGGTCGATGCTGTCACGGTGTCGCATACCGGCACCCTCACGGCGGCCGATGCGGCCATCTCCATGCCCTATCTGAAAGATTGGGGCCGCCCGGAGGATACCGTCCTGGTGCGCAATGTCACACTGGATGGTCAGCGTGCCATTCGCCTGCAGTACAGCAATGCCCAGCACGCCATCAATCTGGGGGTGACCAACGGGGTGAAGCGGATATCCGTGCTCAGCAAGGGCCAGGTGGTCGCAGGCGGCACTGTGCAGATGCCCCATGTGATGAAGGAGGGAGAGATCAAACCGCTGCGAGACTCGACCCCTGTCATCGTTAACGTGCCGGCAGGGCAGTACGACATCCTGGTGAGCGACTTCTATAACATGA
The DNA here is from genome assembly GCF_041403085.1 of Aeromonas sp. S8(2024). Taxonomy (NCBI): domain Bacteria; kingdom Pseudomonadati; phylum Pseudomonadota; class Gammaproteobacteria; order Aeromonadales; family Aeromonadaceae; genus Aeromonas; species Aeromonas sp. S8(2024). The sequence goes on from NZ_JBGLRF010000001.1 coordinate 336,361, forward strand.
GCTATCTGAAGGCGAACGATACCTACAACGATGCCGGCGGGCGGGGCGGGCCGGTCAACCTGATCGATCTGGCCAGCATCACTGTCTCGGCTCGTTAAGCCAACTCAGCGGACAAGCTGGGCTTGTGGCCCGGACTTGTCCCGCTGAAGAGTGCAAAAAGCCCTGCCACTCTGGCAGGGCTTTTCTGTATTGGTGGTGGCTCAGCCCAAGCCTGGAAAGTGCCCTGACTGTTGCGAGGAGAAGGCGCCACTGCTGCGGCCGCAGCGGAAATGACAAGGCCCCGTCAACATCCGTTGGCGGGGCCTTGCTATTGGGGGATCCAATACCGGCTCTGGCTTAGAGCGCCGGCAGCAGTCCCATGCTGACGCTCACCTGCACCCCGACGATCAGCACGCCCATTGCGCCGGCAAGGCCGAGGGCCAGCACGCCACCCGGGGCGCGGTAGTGGTGCGTCTCGGCCTGCTTGCGGCTCTGCCACACCAGGGCCACCGGCAGCAGTACCGCCAGTATCGCCAGCGCAATGGCGGCGTAGCCGAGCGCCATGATGAAGCCCTGCGGGAAGTAGAGGGCAAACAGCAGGGGCGGCACGAAGGTGATGAGGCCGGTCTGGGTGCGGCCCTGCCAGTTGTCCTTGCGACGGGTCACCTTGGCCATGAAGTCGAACAGTCCCAGCGTCACCCCGAGGAAGGAGGTGGCCAGCGCCAGATCGGCAAACAGGTGCATAGCCTGGTTGAAGGCGGGCCAGCTTACCAGCTTGCCGACGTTGGCCAGCAGGCTGTCCAGCGCGCCACCGCTCTGCAGCAGGGCCTGTTGACCCAGCAGACCCAGGATGGCGACCTGCCACAGCACGTAGAGAATGAGCGGCAGAGCGGATCCCCACACGAAGACCCGGCGCAGCTGCTTGGGGCAGTCCCCCAGGTAGAGCATCACGCTTGGGATGGAGCCGTGAAAGCCGAACGAGGTGAAGATGACTGGCAGACCCGCCAGCAGCAGCCCCTGGCCCAGCGGCAGGGAGAGCAGGTGCTGCCCTTCGGTGCGCGGCAACAGCAGCGCCAGCACCACCACCATGATCACCAGCTTGACGGTGAACATCAGCCGGTTGAGGTAATCCACCTGCTTGGTGCCGACACAGACCATGCCGCCAAACAGCAGGGTAAAGGCCCAGGCCGCCTGCTCCTGACTGAGGGGGAGGCCGGCATCGGCCAGCGCCTGGGCCAGCAGGCTGCTGCCGCCGCTGATGTAGGCGGAGGCCAGCGAGTAGAACAGCATCAGGATGCAGAAGGAGGCGATGCGCTTGCCCCAGGGGCCGAGCAGGTGATCCGCCAGCTGGTGCAGGTACCACTTGCCGGTGTTGAGGCTGGCTTCCACCTGCAGCATGGCGGTAAAGGCCATCAGGGCCCAGAGGCCGATCATCAGCAGCAGGGTGGCGGGGCCGCCGAGCGACGAAGAGGCCAGCGGCAGGGCCAGCATGCCGGCGCCTATGGTGGTGCCGGCAATCAACAGGGTACATCCCAGGGTTTTGGTGTTCATGGTGTCCATCCGAATCGAGAAACTGCGCGGTGCACAGCAGGCATATGAGGTGTTGGCAAGGCGCCTCCGGGGTCGAGACCGGAGGCTAGCAATATCGGAGTGAACCCATCGTTACGAAAAACCTGTGGTTGTAAAAGTTGGTTGCCAAGTTAACGGATCAAAATGGTGGAAACAAGCCTGAAAAAGCGGATTTTGTACTGGGTTGGCAGAATATGTGGAAATAAATGATGACAGATATGGTTTTGGGGTGGTGAAAAAACGCGCCGCTGCGAGGGAGGCCGCAGCGGCGCGCCATGGAGAGGGGGTCAGCGGCGGCGTTTGAGGGTACGGCTCACATAGTGGAGGCCGCACTGGTATTCGCCGCCAATCGCCTTGAGGGCCAGCTCCAGCGCCTGGCTGGCGAGGGCATCGTGCTGCTGGGGCAGGGAGTTGATGCCGAAGGGGAGGAAATCGAGCAGGCGATCATCGCCGAAGGTGGCCATGGCGAGCCGGCTCATGTCGGTCTCCTGCTCAAGCAGATAGTCGAGCACCCCCTCCATCAGGATGTAGGAGGTGGCGACCAGTGCCTGGGGCAGCTGGCCGAGCTGCTGATGCAGCGTCTTGATCAGGCGATAGCCTTCGGCGCGGGAGAAATGGGCCCCTTCACACAGATGGCAAGCAGTGCTGTGGCTGGCGACGGCCTGTTCGAAGCCCGCTTTGCGTTCACGGCTGATCGTGAGCGCCGGTAGTGCGGTGATCAAAGCGATGTGCGTGATTGCCGGCGAGAGCAGGGAGGCGGTGAGATCAAAGCTCGCCTTCTGGTTTTCACTGGCGACGGTGACGAACTTGTCGGCCGCCATGGCCCGGTCGATGGCGAGCACCTGGATGCCGCGCGTCTGCAGGCCGAGGTAGAAGGGATCTTCGGGCGGCAGGCAACTGGCCACCAGCAGCGCATCCACGTGGCGGCTGGCCAGCATCTCGGCCAGCTCCTTCTCGGTGGCGGGGTCATCTTCCGAGCAGACGATCAGCAGCTGATAACCCTGTACCCGCGCCCCTTGCTCCAGCCGTTTGGCGAGCTTGGCGTAACTGGCATTCTCAAGGTCGGGCAGGATAAAGCCCAGGGTTCTGGTCTGGCCACCACGCAGGGAAGCGGCGCGGCTGTCCGGCTGGTAGTTGTGGGCGGTGACCACCGCCATCACCTTGTCGCGGGTGGCCTGACTGATGCGGTATTGATCGGCCTTGCCATTGATCACATAGCTGGCCGTGGTGCGCGAGACACCGGCGAGGGCGGCGATTTCATCCAGTTTCATCATATTGGCTCTGTTTGAGTTGCAAGGCCCACGGGCACTGCCTGGTGAGGGCACCGAAAAGTGTGCGCGGGATCATATCATTGAAAAGCACTCTTTGTGGGTACTTGAACAATTCGCTGAAACGATTCAGTCTGAGTGTAAGTGAAACGATTCAGCTTGTCAGCAGACAATCGATGGCCGGGCATAAAAACCCGGCATGGCTCCCGAAGGGATGCAATCCGGTCTATTGTCAGCAGGCGAGTGGCACGAATGGTTATGTTTGATGCGCCGGTACGGTCAGGCCGCCCGGCACCTGATGGAGAATCTCTATGTTGAAGTTGGCGCGACAGCAGATCCTGCTGGGGCAGTCGGTGGCGACCAAGGCCGAAGCCATTGCCCTGTTGGCAGGCAAACTGACCGAAGCCGGTCTGGTGGAAGCGGGATATGTAGATGGCATGCTGGCCCGTGAAGCGCAGCACGCCACCTATCTTGGCAGCGGCATCGCCATTCCCCACGGCACCACCGACACCCGGCATCTGGTGAAGAACACCGGCGTCATGGTGGCCCAGTTCCCCAATGGCATCGAATGGGATGAGGGGCAGATCGCCTACGTCGCCATCGGCATCGCCGCCAAATCTGACGAACATCTGGGCATTTTGCGCCAGCTCACCCACGTGCTGGGTGACGAGCAGGCGGCGGCGCAATTGAAAGAGGCCACCGATGCCGACACCATCATCAATATCCTGACCGGTGCCACGGCGCCCAAAGAGGTGCAGTTCCTGGCTTTGGCCGACTTCCCGGCAGACGATCGCGACCAGCTGCTGCTGGGCGCCGCCGCCCGCGCCAAATCCGCCGGCTGGGGCGATGCCGCCATGGTAAGCGCCCTGCTGGCAAGCGACCCCGCCTACCTGGGCGAGGGGATCTGGCTTGCTCGTGCGCAAGCTGCCCAGACCGGTTGGGTGCTGGCCACGCCTAGCACTGCACTGAACGCCGGGGAGCAACCGGTCAGCGCCCTGCTGCTGCTGTGCGCCGCAGATAGCGGCCATCTGGCGCAGCTCGACAACTTGGCCAAGCTGGCCGCTGCCGGTCAGCTGGCCACCTTGGCAGGTAGTGAGGGGCTGGCCATGCTGCAGGCGGGCCCGGCGAGCGGTCTTAGTGAAACCTTCACCATCATCAACCCCCACGGGTTGCATGCCCGTCCCGGCGCCATGCTGGTCAAGGTGGCCAAGGAGTATGAATCCGACATTCGGGTGGCGAACCTGGATGGCAGCGGCGAGGCGGTCTCCGCCAAGAGCCTGATGAAGGTGATCGGCCTTGGCGTCAAGTGTGGCCATCGTCTGGCGTTTCGCGCCGAAGGGGCTGACGCCGAAGCGGCCCTCAAGGGCATAGGCGCCGCCATTGCGGCCGGGCTGGGCGAGGGGGCGCACTGATGGACATAGTGACCATCACCCTCAACCCGGCGCTCGATCTCACCGCCCGTCTGGAGACGATGAGCCTGGGCGAGGTGAACCTGGTGAGCGAGGCCAATCTGCGTGCGGCGGGCAAGGGGATCAACGTGGCCATGGTGCTCAAGGACTTGGGCCGCGACGTAGGCGTCACCGGCTGGCTTGGCGCCGATAACCAGCAGAGCTTCGTCTCCCTGTTTACGGAGCGTGCTCTGGCCGATCACTTCGTGCGCGTGGCGGGCAGCACCCGCATCAACGTCAAGATCTCCGAGCAATCCGGCCGGGTCACCGATCTCAATCTGCCGGGGCTCACCATCCATGAGGGTGAAGTGGGCGCGTTGGAGCAGGCCATCGACCAATTGACCCCTCACGCCGACTGGTTTGTGCTGGCAGGCAGCCTGCCCAAAGGGGTGGCCCCCGATTACTGCGCCCGCCTCATTCGCCTGCTCAAGGCCAAGGGCAAGCAGGTGATCTTCGATTGCAGCGGCGCGGCGTTAAGCGAAGGGATCAAGGCGGCGCCGACCCTGGTCAAACCCAATCTGGAGGAGCTCGGCCAGTGGGCCGGCCGCCCCATCAAGACCCTGAGCGAGCAGGCCGAGTGTGCCCGCACGCTGCAGGCAAGCGGGATCCCCAACGTGGTGATCTCCAATGGCGCGGATGGCCTCATCTGGTTTGCACCGGATGCCGTCTGGCAGGCCATTCCGCCGCGCATGCAGGTGGTCAGCACGGTTGGTGCCGGCGACTCTCTGGTGGCCGGTCTCGCCCATGGTCTCAGCCTTGGCTGGACGCCGGAGCAGACCCTGCGCCTCGCCACCGCCGTCTCGGCGCTGGCGGTCAGCCAGGTGGCGGTCGGCTTTGACGATATCAGTGTGCTCGACCCCTTGCTTGAACAGGTGCGCGTACAGCGTCTGGATGCGCTGGCACCGGTTCAATGCCATACCCCCTCAATGGAAAACTCAGGAGATGCCCAATGAAAGCAATCTTGGTTACGGCTTGCCCGGCGGGCATTGCCACCAGCTTTCTCGCTGCAAAACGAATAGAACAGCAGGCCAAACTGGCAGGCTGGGAGCTCACCCTCGACGTCGGCTCCAGCGTGCAGCCCCGTCAGGTACCGGGCAAGGAGCAGATTGCTGCGGCCGAGCTGGTGCTGGTTGTCGCCAGCGCCCCGGTGGATCTCGCCGCCTATGACGGCAAGCGGGTCTATCAGGGCAGCATGGATCTCGCCCTGCAGGATCCGGCCGTACTGCTGGAGGCCGCCGCCAGCGGCGCCAGCGTCTATCGCCATCAAGCCGCGCCCGCCGTTGCCAATGCTGCCGCCAAACCGGCCGCCGCTGGCAAGCGCATCGTGGCGGTGACCGCCTGTCCGACCGGGGTGGCTCACACCTTTATGTCGGCAGAAGCGCTGGAGACCATGGCCAAACAGCTGGGTCATCAGATCCGCGTCGAGACCCAAGGCTCGGTCGGTGCCCAGAATGCCCTGACTGCCGAGGAGATTGCATCCGCCGATCTGGTGTTCCTCGCCACCGATATCGAGGTAGACATGGCCCGTTTCGATGGCAAGCCAGTCTATCGCACCAGTACAGGTGCTGCGCTCAAGAAGACCCGTGCCGAGCTCGACAAGGCGTGGACCGAGGCGAAAACCTATCGCCACAGTGGCGCCAGCCAACCCAAGAAAGAGGAGAAAGCGGGCCCCTACAAGCACCTGTTGACCGGGGTCTCCTTCATGCTGCCCATGGTGGTGGCGGGCGGCCTGATTATCGCGCTCTCGTTCGTGTTCGGGATTGAGGCGTTCAAGGTGGAAGGCACTCTGGCCGCCGCCCTGATGAAGATCGGTGGTGGCTCCGCCTTCGCCCTGATGATCCCGGTGCTGGCCGGTTACATTGCTTACTCCATCGCTGACCGTCCGGGTCTCGCTCCCGGCATGATCGGCGGCATGCTGGCAAGCTCGCTGGGCGCCGGTTTCCTTGGCGGCATCGTGGCCGGTTTCCTCGCCGGTTACAGCGCCAAGTACCTGAGCGACAAGGTGCGCCTGCCGGTGACCCTGGAAGCGCTCAAGCCGATCCTGATCATTCCGCTCTTTGCCAGCCTCTTTACCGGTCTGGTGATGATCTACGTGGTGGGCGGCCCGGTGGCCGGCATCATGAATGCCATGACCGAGTTCCTCAACAACATGGGCTCTGCCAACGCCGTGCTGCTGGGTGTCATCATCGGTGCCATGATGTGCTTCGACATGGGTGGCCCGGTCAACAAGGCAGCCTACGCCTTCGGGGTCGGCCTGCTGGCCTCCAAGACCTACGCTCCCATGGCAGCCGTGATGGCCGCCGGCATGGTGCCGGCACTGGGGATGGGGATCGCCACCTTCCTGGCCCGCACCAAGTTCATCAAAGCGGAGCAGGAAGCGGGCAAGGCCTCCTTCGTGCTGGGTCTGTGCTTCATCTCCGAGGGGGCCATCCCGTTTGCCGCCAAGGATCCGATGCGCGTCATCCCTGCCTGCATGGCGGGCGGCGCCCTGACCGGTGCGCTCTCCATGCTGTTCGGCTGCGAGCTGATGGCACCCCACGGCGGTTTGTTCGTGCTGTTCATCCCGAACGCCATCAGCAACGTCATGATGTATATCGTGGCGATTGCGGCAGGGTCGCTGCTGACCGGGGTGGCTTACGCCATGCTCAAACGCGGTGAAGAGCAGGCCAAGCTGGCCACGGCATAAGCCTTGCGATCCGGCAACATCTCATAGTGTCAAAAAGAAAAGCGGCCTGCGGGCCGCTTTTTTATGTTTGTCGTGAAAGGAGGAGGGGAGAAACTAGAAATCCCAACCCGGTTGCTCTTGCGGCTCGTTCTGGGCCCCCTCCAGCGCTTTGCGGCGGGCGGCTTCCACCCGCGCCTTGCGGCCTCGGCACAGGCGCATTACCTCCTGCTGCTGGGCCGGGGTCATGGTGAGCCAGTTGAAGCGCTCCTCGCGGCTGCGCAGGCACCCCTTGCAGTAGCCCTTGTTGTTCACTTCACAGACCCCGATGCAGGGGCTCTGCAGCGGGAAGATCTCGAGCTGTTCCATCCATGGCCCCTCACACCTTGTTACCTTGTTATAACCCAGAAGATCCCCTTTGGAGAAATCCGTCGTCGCAGGTTTGAAGGCGTTTGCTTTCCCCCTGCAAATTTGGCATCTTCCCCGCCGAACATGACGCTTGGTGTTATATGAGGACATATGAATAAACACGCGTACTGGCTGACCGCCGCTGTGCTGGGGTTGGCCGGTTGTGCGGGCAACTCTGAGCAAGCCCAGGTGCCCAAAAACAAACCCGATGCCAGATGTTTTCTCAACTGCGAGGTGCCGGAAAATCTGGGCAAGCAGTATCTGGACGGCATGCTGCCCGACGATCTGGTGCGGGTTGAGCGCGTCAACAGCCGCGTGCGCGCCGACTACAGCAAGTTCGGCCCTCAGAGCAGGCTGGTGCTGGAGCGCTCCGGCAAGATGACCCACCGCTATGGCGAACTCTATCACCAGCTCTCCCGCTGGGTGGCGAACGGCGGCAATCCCGCCGACATTACCCGTTATGGCATCAGTCTGGCCCAGCTGGGGGGCTCGGATCGGATGGGGAACGTGCTGTTCACCGGTTACTACTCGCCGGTGCTGGAGGTACGCCACCGCCCGGATGCGAAATACAAGTACCCCATCTACGCCATGCCCAACTGCGGCAGCCGTTGTCCGACCCGGGCCCAGATCCATCAGGGGGCACTGGCCAACCGCGGGCTGGAGCTGGGCTATAGCAAATCCCTCATCGACAACTTCCTGATGGACGTGCAGGGCTCGGGCTTCGTTCACTATGGCGATGACGACAGGCTGCAATATCTGGGTTACAGCGGCAAGAACGGTCACGGTTACGTCAGCATCGGACGGGTGTTGATCGACCGCGGCGAGGTACCCAGGGAGCAGATGTCCATGAAAGCCATCAAGGAGTGGGCGAACCGTCAGCCGGAGGAGAGCGTCAAGGAGCTGGTGGAGCAGAACCCCTCCTATGTTTTCTTCGAGCGTCGCCCCACCAACGACGTGATCGGGGCCGCCGGCATCCCGCTGCTGCCGATGGCGGCGGTGGCCGCCGACAAGACCCTGCTGCCGATGGGCACGCCGATCCTGGCGGAGGTGCCGCTGCTGGACAAAGAGGGCAACTGGACCGGCAAGCATCAGCTGCGGCTGTTGATCGCGCTGGATGTGGGCGGGGCGGTGAAGAAGGGCCACCTCGACCTCTACCACGGCATGGGCGAGAAGGCCGGTGTCGCGGCCGGTCACTACAAGCACTTTGGCCGGGTCTGGAAGCTGGGTCTGCACCATGGGCCGACCGCCGCGCCCTGGCTGTAATGCCTTGTGGGGGCGGGTGGTGCATCAGCCAGCAGCCCATGAGGTATAAAGATGGATGTAAAAAAGCCGCCGGAGCAATCCGGCGGCTTTTTGTTTGGCGAGACGAGCTTGGACATATCAAGGGAGGGCGGTCTTAGCCCTTCTTGATGTCGAGCCGGATGGCCCCCACCGGCTTGCAGCAGCAGGGCAGGCACTCTCCCTGGGAGACAAAGGCGAGCGGCACGGCGGCATAGTGCACCTTGCCTGCCAGCAGCGGGGTGCGGCAGGCGCCGCAATAGCCGCTGCGGCACTGGAACTCCACGTGATGACCGTGACGCTCCAGGGTCTCCAGCACGCTCTCGCCGGGGTGGGCGTGCAGCACGCCATCCCGGGTGTGTACCTGCGGTGCGCCCGTCTCGCTCTTGGCGGGGGCTGCGTGCAGGGGCTTGGTCAGCGTGCCGGTGGCGTCACTCACAGCTCGAAATCACCCAGGTCTTCGGCGTTCACTTCGCTGTCTATCTGACCCACCAGGTAGGAACTCACTTCCACTTCCTGCGGGGCGACCTGCACGTTGTCGGAGGAGAGCCAGGTGTTGATCCAGGGGATCGGGTTTTGCTTGGCGCCGGCAAAGGCCGGTTGCAGGCCAACGGCGGCCATCCGCAGGTTGGTGATGTACTCCACGTACTGGCAGAGGATGTCCTTGTTCAGGCCGATCATGGAGCCGTCCTGGAACAGGTACTCGGCCCACTCCTTCTCCTGGATGGCGGCTTCCTTGAACAGATCGAAGCAGGCCTGCTCGCACTCGCGGGCGATCTCGGCCATCTCGGGGTCGTCCTGGCCGCTGCGCATCAGGTTCAGCATGTGCTGGGTACCGGTCAGGTGCAGTGCTTCGTCGCGGGCGATCATCTTGATGATCTTGGCGTTGCCCTCCATCAGCTCGCGCTCGGCGAAGGCGAAGGAGCAGGCGAAGCTGACATAGAAGCGGATCGCTTCCAGTGCGTTGACGCTCATCAGGCACAGGTAGAGCTTCTTCTTGAGCTCGCGCAAGGTAATGGATACCTCGCGGCCGGCCACCTGATGGGTGCCTTCACCGTGCAGGTGGTAGAGCGCGGTCGCTTCAATCAGATCGTCGTAGAAGTGGCTGATGGAGCCGGCGCGCTTCAGGATCTGCTCGTTGGTGACGATGTCGTCAAACACCTGGGCGGGGGTGTTGACGATGTTGCGGATGATATGGGTGTAGGAGCGCGAGTGGATGGTCTCCGAGAAGGCCCAGGTCTCGATCCAGGTTTCCAGCTCCGGGATGGAGACCAGCGGCAGCAGCGCCACGTTGGGGCTGCGACCCTGGATGGAGTCCAGCAGGGTCTGGTACTTCAGGTTGGAGATGAAGATGTGCTGCTCGTGGGGCGGCAAGGCCTGGAAGTCGATGCGGTCGTGGGAGACGTCCACCTCTTCCGGGCGCCAGAAGAAGGAGAGCTGCTTCTCGATCAGCCGTTCGAACACTTCGTGTTTTTGCTGGTCATAACGGGCCACGTTGACCGACTGGCCGAAGAACATCGGCTCCTTGAGCTGGTCGTTTTGGGTCTGGCAGAAAGTTGAATAGGCCATGGTTGTCGAATATCGCGAAGTAGGGGAAACAGGAGGGCGGGAGCTTGTCGCTCCCGCCCGGTTCATCAGATCTTGCAGGCGCCGCCGGCACAACCGTCATCTTGCAGATCGGTCTGGGCATCGTCCGCACCATCACGGGTGTTGTGATAGTACAGGGTCTTGAGGCCGTATTTGTAGGCGGTCAGCAAGTCCTTGAGCAGCTGCTTCATCGGTACCTTGTTGCCTTCGAAACGGGCGGGATCATAGTTGGTGTTGGCGGAGATCGCCTGATCCACGAACTTCTGCATGATACCGACCAGCTGCAGGTAACCATCGACGCTCGGTTGCTTCCAGAGCAGTTCGTATTGATCCTTCAGACGGTCATACTCGGGCACCACCTGCTTGAGGATGCCGTCCTTGGAGGCCTTGACAGAGACCAGGCCGCGCGGCGGCTCGATGCCGTTGGTGGCGTTGGAGATCTGGCTGGAGGTCTCGCTCGGCATCAGGGCAGTCAGGGTGGAGTTGCGCAGACCCACGGTACGGATCTCTTCGCGCAGCGCTTCCCAGTCCAGGTGCAGCGGCTCGTTGCACAGGTTGTCCAGATCCTTTTTATAGGTATCGATGGGCAGGATCCCCTGGGCATAGGTGGTTTCGTTGAAGGCCGGGCAGGGGCCGAACTCGCGGGCCAGCTGCACGGATGCCTTCAGCAGGTAGTACTGGATCGCCTCGAAGGTGCGGTGAGTCAGTGCCAGACCAGAACCGTCGGAGTAGCGGGCACCGTTCTTCGCCAGGTAGTAGGCGTAGTTGATGACGCCGATCCCCAGGGTGCGACGGTTCATGCTGCCCTTCTTGGCGGCCTTGAGCGGGTAGTCCTGATAGTCGAGCAGGGCATCCAGGGCGCGCACGGCCAGCTCGGCCATCTCTTCCAGATCTTCCAGCTTCTCTATGGCGCCCAGGTTGAAGGCAGAGAGAGTGCACAGGGCGATCTCGCCATCCTCGTCATCCACGTTGTTGAGCGGCTTGGTAGGCAGTGCAATCTCGAGGCAGAGGTTGGACTGACGCACCGGCGCCACGCTCGGATCGAACGGGCTGTGGGTGTTGCAGTGGTCCACGTTCTGGATGTAGATGCGACCGGTGCCGGCGCGCTCCTGCATCATCAGGGAGAAGAGATCCACCGCCTTGAGGGTCTTCTTGCGAATGCTCGGATCCTGCTCGTATTTGACGTAGAGCTCTTCGAACTTGTCCTGATCTGCGAAGAAGGCATCGTACAGACCCGGCGCATCGGACGGGGAGAACAAGGTGATGTCGCCACCCTTGATCAGGCGCTGGTACATCAGCTTGTTGATCTGCACTCCGTAGTCCATGTGACGGACCCGGTTCTCTTCCACGCCGCGGTTGTTCTTCAGTACCAGCAGGCTCTCCACCTCGGTGTGCCACAGCGGGTAGAACAGGGTGGCCGCCCCGCCGCGCACGCCGCCCTGGGAGCAGCACTTCACCGCAGTCTGGAAGTACTTGTAGAAGGGGATGCAACCGGTGTGGAAGGCTTCGCCGCCACGGATGGGGCTGCCAAGACCACGAATGCGACCGGCGTTGATGCCGATGCCGGCGCGCTGGGAAACGTAACGCACGATGGCGCTGGCGGTGGCATTGATGGAATCCAGGCTGTCATCGCACTCGATCAGCACGCAGGAGCTGAACTGACGGGTCGGGGTGCGCACGCCGCTCATGATCGGAGTCGGCAGCGAGATCTTGAAGGTCGAGACCGCATCATAGAAACGCTTGATGTAGTCCAGACGGGTATCTTTCGGATACTTGGAGAAGAGGCAGGCCGCTACCAGGATGTAGAGGAACTGCGGGCTCTCGTAAATTTCGCCGGTGACGCGGTTCTGGACCAGGTACTTGCCTTCCAGCTGCTTGACCGCGGCGTAGGAGAAGTCCATGTCGCGCCAGTGGTCGAGGTGGGCGTTCAGCTCCTCGAACTCGGCCTGACTGTAGTCTTCCAGCAGGTGCTTGTCGTACTTGCCCATGTCCACCAGCTTGGCGACGTGCTGGTAGAGGTGGGGCGGCTCGAACTGGCCGTAGGCCTTCTTGCGCAGGTGGAAGATGGCCAGGCGGGCGGCCATGTACTGGTAGTCCGGGCTTTGCTCGGAGATCAGGTCAGCAGCGGCCTTGATGACGGTTTCGTGGATATCGGCGGTACGGATGCCGTCATAGAACTGGATGTGGGACTTGAGTTCCACCTGGGAGACCGACACGTTGTCGAGACCCTCGGCGGCCCAGTCGAGCACGCGGTGAATTTTATCCAGATCGATGGGTTCTTTGTGGCCGTTACGCTTCGTCACAAACAAGTTCATTGGCTGATGACCTTTAGTTGATTCCCGAAAAACCATCGCACGGCGTTGGCCTCCGGCCCGGGTAGGGCGATGGAGGTGGGTACCTATTGTGCGATGAATCACAAGATATAGTGTTATTTTGAATTCGAGCTACAAGATAGTGAGGTCTGCCCGGCTTTGCAATCTGTGGATAAGGCAATTGCTGTGGATAAATTGTGGGTGTTGTCGATGGAGTTAGTGGACGCTCACAGCGAACGGGTTTTCATCCGTCCGATCCGGTAAATGCAAGTCTGATGATCGAACATGGAAAATTTAAATAACTTTTTTTGCTTGCGAAAACGGGGTGTTTTTACTAGCAAATTCAGCCTGATTATCCCTTGTGCAGCAAGGGTCAAAAGGTGTCCGATCCCGCTGCCGCACTGCTTGTCAAACCGGCAAAACGGGGGATCAATTGCCGATCCTCCGTTTTGCCGCGCGAGTGACCAGATGGGCGTCATTTTCACCGCTCAGCTCAAGGGATGGTCGCAAAGCTGCGTCTGATATCCATCTCTTGGGTTATCCACCTGCTGCGTTATCCAGGAGAACCCAAGCGTGGAGCTCCCCCTGATCATCCACTTCTATATGTATCCACGGCAGCCTTGCCCGACTGCTCAGGTAGGCAAGGCTTAATCCAGCTCGTAGCGCAGCCAGTGATGCAGGGCCTGCACGGTATCAAAGTGAAGGTCGGCGCCCCACTGGGCGGGATCCTCGTCGTCATTGAGGTAACCCCAACCGGCGACGGCGGTACGCATGCCGGCGTTGCGGCCGGCCTCGATGTCGCGCACATGATCCCCCACATAGAGGCAGTGAGCTGCTTCGACCCCCAGCTGCTCGCAGGCAAAGAACATGGGGGCGGGGTCGGGCTTGCGCACCGGCAGAGTGTCGGCGCTGACGGTGACGCCGCAACTGGCAAGCGCCGGCAGGGCCGCCAGCAGCGGCTCGGTGAGAAAGCCCGGCTTGTTGGTGACGATGCCCCAGGGCAGCTTTTTCTCGTCGAGCCACTCGATGAGATCCACCATGCCTTCATAGGGGCGGGTGCCGACACAGAGGTTGGCCGCGTAGTAGTCGAGCAGGGCGGTGCGAAGGCGGGTGGCGCCCAGCTCCTCCAGCAGCTCGTCACCAAGGCCGGCCCTGAGCAGCCCCAGGGCCCCGTGAGAGGTGGTCTGACGAATGATGTCGTCAGAGAGGGGCGCAAAGCCTTCGCTGACCAGCACATGGTTGACGGCAGCGCCGAGATCCGGCGCGGTGTCGAGCAGGGTACCGTCCAGATCAAACAGCACGCAGCCAAGGGGCGCAGCAGGGTGAGTTGTCATCAGCCTTGCTCCGGGCGCTCGAACGCCACCATGTAGTTGACGTCGACGTTGCGACCAAGCTTGAAGCTGTTGGAGAGCGGCGCGTAGTGGACACCGCTCATGTCCCGTACCAGCAGGCCTGCCGCCTCACCCATGCGACACAGTTCGGCCGGGGTGATGAATTTCTTGTGATCGTGGGTACCCTTGGGGACCATCTTCATCAGGTACTCGGCGCCGAGGATCATCATCAGATAGGCTTTCGGGTTGCGGTTGATGGTGGAGACGAACACCTTGCCGCCCGGGCGTACCAGGGTGGCGATGGCGCGCAGCACGGAGGCGGGGTCCGGCACGTGCTCCAGCATCTCCATGCAGGTGACCACGTCGTACTGACCCGGGGCTTCGTCGGCGTGGGCCTCGGCGGTGATCTGGCGATACTCGAGCTCTACTCCCGCTTCCAGGGCATGCAGGCGGGCGACGCCCAGGGGCTCCTTGCCCATGTCGATGCCGGTGACCTGGGCACCCCGACGGGCCATGCTCTCGGCGAGGATGCCGCCGCCGCAACCGATGTCGAGGATGCGCTTGCCAAACAGGCCGCCGCTCTTGTCGGTGATCCAGTCAAGGCGCACCGGGTTGATTTGATGCAGCGGCTTGAACTCTCCCTCCATGTCCCACCAGCGGGAGGCGATGGCTTCGAATTTGGCGATTTCTGTCAGATCGACATTGGCATCACTGTGCATTTTTTGATGATCCTGTGGCAAGGGCGCGCAGGCAGGGGAGTGCGCGCGCAATCTGTTGTCCTGGCGGGCATTATAACGGACGGACTTTGTCACACCAGCCCGACTTGTTACCGGATTTGTGGCTTAAGATATTTGGCTCAGTGTGTTACCATGTCGCGCTGTTTAAGCCAAAGAACAACTAATTAGGGATTAAGGCTTTCTATGAGCGATCTGGCCAGAGAGATCACGCCGGTCAACATCGAAGAAGAGCTCAAGAGTTCCTATCTTGATTACGCCATGAGCGTGATCGTAGGACGAGCTCTGCCGGATGTGCGTGATGGCTTGAAACCGGTTCACCGCCGCGTTCTGTATGCAATGAACGAGCTGGGGAACGACTGGAACAAGCCCTATAAAAAATCGGCCCGTGTGGTCGGTGACGTAATCGGTAAATATCACCCGCACGGCGACATTGCCGTGTATGACACCATCGTCCGCATGGCGCAGGATTTCTCCATGCGTTACATGCTGGTCGACGGTCAGGGCAACTTCGGTTCGGTCGATGGCGACAGCGCCGCGGCCATGCGTTATACCGAAGTGCGGATGGCCCGCATCTCCCACGAGCTGCTGGCCGATCTGGACAAAGAGACCGTGGACTGGGTGCCGAACTATGACGGCACCGAGATGATCCCGGCTGTCATGCCCACCAAGGTTCCCAACCTGCTGGTCAACGGCTCCTCCGGTATTGCTGTGGGCATGGCGACCAACATTCCGCCTCACAACCTCACCGAGATAGTCAACGGCTGTCTGGCGTTGATCGAGAACGGCGACCTCACCATCGACGAGCTGATGACCTACATCACCGGCCCGGATTTCCCCACCGGTGGCATCATCAACGGTCGTTCCGGCATCGTGCAGGCGTACCGTACCGGTCGTGGCTCCATCTACGTGCGCGCCAAGGCCGAGGTGGAAGTAGACGAGAAGACCAGTCGCGAGACCATCATCGTCCACGAGATCCCCTATCAGGTGAACAAGGCTCGCCTGATCGAGAAGATCGCCGAGCTGGTCAAAGAGAAGAAGATCGAGGGCATCAGTGCCCTGCGCGATGAGTCCGACAAGGACGGCATGCGCATCGTCATCGAGATCAAGCGCGGCGAGTCCGGCGAGATTGTGCTGAACAATCTCTACAAGCACACCCAGATGCAGACCACTTTCGGCATCAACATGGTGGCGCTGGACAACAACCAGCCCAAGGTGATGAACCTCAAAGAGATCCTGGATGCGTTCCTGCTGCACCGCCGTGAAGTGGTGACCCGCCGGACCGTGTTCGAACTGCGCAAGGCGCGGGATCGGGCTCACATCCTGGAAGGCCTGGCGGTGGCGCTGGCCAACATCGATCCGGTGATCGAACTCATTCGCCACAGCGCGACCCCGGCCGATGCGAAAGCGGGCCTGGTTGCCAAAGGCTGGGAGCTCGGCAACGTGGCTGCCATGCTGGAGAAAGCCGGTGACGACGCGGCCCGCCCCGAGTGGCTGGAACCCGAGTTCGGCATCCGCGAGGGTCACTACTACCTGACCGAGCAGCAGGCCCAGGCCATCCTTGACCTGCGTCTGCACAAGCTGACCGGCCTCGAGCACGAGAAGATCCTGGAAGAGTACCAGTCTCTGCTGGATCTCATCGCCGAGCTGCTGTTCATCCTGGCAAGCCCGGTGCGGTTGATGGAAGTGATCCGTGACGAACTGCTGGCCGTGCGCGAACAGTATGGCGACGAGCGTCGTACCGAGATCAGCATGTCCAGCGCCGAGATCAATATCGAAGATCTGATCACCCCGGAAGACGTGGTCGTTACCCTGTCTCACCAGGGTTACGTGAAGTATCAGCCGCTCTCCGACTACGAGGCCCAGCGCCGCGGTGGTCGTGGCAAGTCGGCCACCCGGATCAAGGAAGAGGATTTTGTGGAGCGTCTGTTGGTGGCCAACACCCACGACACCATTCTGTGCTTCTCCACCCGTGGCAAGGTCTACTGGCTCAAGGTGTATCAACTGCCGGAGGCGTCCCGTGGCGCCCGCGGTCGTCCGATCATCAACCTGCTGCCGCTGGATGAGGGTGAGCGCATCACCGCCATCCTGCCGGTCAAGGAATATGACGCCGACAAGTATGTGTTCTTCGCCACCGCCAACGGTACCGTGAAGAAGACCAGCCTGTCCGACTTCAGCCGTCCGCTCTCCTCCGGTATTCGCGCCATCAACCTCAAAGAGGGTGATGAGCTGATCGGGGTGGACATCACCGATGGCAGCAACGAGATCATGCTGTTCTCCGATGCGGGCAAGGTTGTTCGCTTCGCGGAAGGCAGCGGTCGCGCTGATGCCGATGCCACTGACGAAGTCGACACCGACGACGACGCCGGCAACGACGATGATGGCAGCGACAACGGCGAAGGCACCGAAAGCAAGGGCACCTTCAAGGGCGTACGCCCCATGGGTCGTACCGCTGCCGGTGTGCGCGGCATCAAGCTCGGCGCCGGTGACAAGGTGGTCTCCCTCATCGTGCCCCGTGGCGACGGTGCCATCCTCACCGCCACCGAGAACGGTTACGGCAAGCGCACCGCGCTTGACGAATACCCGACCAAGAGCCGTGGTACCCAGGGCGTTATCTCCATCAAGGTGGACGAGCGCAACGGCAAGGTGATCGATGCGATCCAGGTCGAAGATACCGACCAGATCATGCTGATCACCAACGGTGGTACCCTGGTACGTACTCGCGTTGCCGAGGTGAGCGTCATCGGCCGCAACACTGGCGGTGTGCGTCTGATCCGTACCGGTGAAGACGAAACCGTGGTCGGCCTGCAGCGCGTTGCCGAGAGCGACGAAGAGGAAACCGAGGTACTGGCCGTCGAGGGTGAGGTGTCTGAAGGCACCGATACCGCCGCAGACACCGGTGCTGTCGATGCAGGGGAGGCGGGCGACGAGTAATCGTTCCCCCTTTTCCCGATACGAAAGAGCGACCTTCAGGTCGCTCTTTTTTTATGCCCGCCGTTAGCTGCCCCAGCCAGGCTGCCGCCAGAGCGGCAACCGAGATGTCATCGGGGCGTCATGCCTCTGTCATGGGGGCAGGGCATCTTGCCTGCGTCGGCGATCACAACGGCGCCTCTGCCGCACAGGAGCATCTTATGACCAGCTGGGTGATGTGGGAGATCTGGTGGAGCCGGGTATGGGGCGAAGCCGGGAGGGACGAGGCGCAGCACGAACAGGAGCTGGAAGTGGCCCATGAACCGGCGAGGCTGCCGGTCGAGCTGATTGCCCGCGAGCGCGCTGCAGGAGTGCGCCCCCGAGGCTGACTTGGTCATGCCCACGGGCTGGCGTCATGACGGGAATTAAAACAGCCGCAGCTGCTCGCCCGGGCGGATGAAGGCATCCTGGCGCAGTTGAAAGTGGCGCTTGCCGAGCCCGAGCCGCTTGGCGATCAAGCGAAAGCGCTGGGCCAGCAGATCGGCAAACTGGCCTTCTCCCCGCATCCGGGTCCCGAAGGCGGGACTGTTGAGGGCGCCGTCCCGGCTGGCTCGCAGCTGGTTGAGGATCGCCTCCTTCTGGCCTGGGTAGTATTGTTCCAGCCAGTCACTGAACAGCGGTGCCAGCTCGTGGGGCAGTCGCAGCAGGATATAGTCGGCGCAGTGGGCGCCGGCCTCGGCGGCGCTCTTGATGATCTGCTCGAGCTCGGGTTCGTTGAGCCGCGGGATCATGGGGGCCGCCAGCACGCCGACCGGCACGCCGGCGCGGGCCAGTTTCTCCACCACCTTGAGCCGGCCGGCCCCCGTGCTTGCTCTTGGCTCCAGTTGTCGCCGCAGGGTTTCATTCAAGGTGGTGACCGACACCATCACCTGGCAGAGGCCCTCTTGGGCCAGCTCCGTCAGCAGATCGAGGTCGCGCAATATCATGGCGCTCTTGGTGATGATCCCCACCGGATGGCGATGGGCCAGCATCACTTCCAGCAACTGGCGGGTGAGGCGATAGTGGTGCTCGATGGGCTGATAAGGGTCGGTATTGGCCCCCAGCACTATGGTCTGCGGCTGATAGGCGGGTCTGGCAAACTCCCGGCGCAGCAGCTCGGCGGCATTGAGCTTGGCGAACAGCCGGGTTTCGAAATCGAGGCCGGGGGAGAGCTCGAGATAGGCGTGGCTTGGTCTGGCATAACAGTAAATGCAACCGTGTTCGCACCCCTGATAGGGATTGATGGAGCGACCGAAGGGGACATCGGGGGAACTGTTGTAACTGATGATGCTGCGGGCGCTGATCTCCGTCACCTCGGTGCGGGGATCGCTGGCGGCAAATGCCGCTTCCCACTCGGGTTGGGACCAGCCGTCGTCGACCGCATCGACCCGCTGGCCGCTGAAACGGTGATCAACGTTGTGGGAACTACCTCGTCCTGCCATGGTGCTGCACCAACACTGTTTATATATACAGCTATGATGCTGACCCTCATTGCCGAATGCAAGTTTTGCCGACCTATCCCGCCATAAAAAGCATGTCAAAAGGATCTCTTGCTTGATCGCGGCGCTACATTTCGTTTACATAGACGAAATGCGAACTGGATCACGGAAATCATCATGGCACCCATCACCTACCGCTGGCTCTTCATCGCCGTCATTGCGCTGGTTATCTGGCGCCTGATCCCGCTCTCTACCGAGCAGGAGCTGGCCTCGGCCAACCGCGCCTGGCGCACCGGCCACTTCGATGAGGCAACACGGATCTGGTCGCCGCTGGCGGATCAGGGCCAGCCACGGGCGCAGGCATTGATGGGCTGGAGCCATGAAATGGGGCAGGGGAGCGAGCAGGATATGAAACGCGCCATCAACCTCTATCGTCAGGCGGCGCAGGCGGGGGACGCCTTCGGCCAGTACCGGCTGGGGGAGCTCTATTTGCGGGGCGCCGGGGTGAAGCGGGATCTGCGCGAGGCGTTTCACTGGATGGAGCTGGCGGCCAGGAACGGTGATGTGCCCGCCATGCTGAAGGTGGGGGTGCTGCATCTGATGGGGGTCAGCGGGCGGGTCGATCTGCCCCGTGCCAAGGAGTGGCTCTATCAGGCCGCCAGGCAGGGCAACCAGCTGGCGCTCAAGGTGCTGCAGGAGCTGGAACTGGCCCAGGAGGGGAGCTCCACGTTCGATTTCAACTGGCAGCCCCTGCTAGGGGAATAACCTCCAAGCGGTTCATCTGGTTGTAGAAAATCTCAGCAAACCCGATACAGCCCCGCCTACTTCTGGTAGCATGGTCCGGTTTTTGGTTTGTCTTGCGACGTTGAACGGGTTGTTTGCGTCACGGGGCGTCTTCGCAAAGTGCTGTGGAGAGCCAGAACATCACCCATTTTTGAATGAATCTTTCCATCCCGCATGTGCCCTTTGGTAGGGGGCACCACTGTATAAGGAAACACACAATGCCAATCATTACTCTGCCTGATGGCAGCCAACGTCAATTTGCCCACGCCGTTTCCGTCATGGACGTGGCCGCGGACATCGGTCCCGGTCTCGCCAAGGCGTGCATTGCCGGTCGGGTAAACGGTGAACTGGTGGATGCCTGCGAGCTGATCGAAGCCGATGCCTCCCTGGCCATCATCACCGCCAAAGACGAAGAAGGTCTGGACATTCTGCGCCACTCCTGTGCTCACCTGCTGGGTCATGCCATCAAGCAACTCTGGCCCCAGACCAAGATGGCCATCGGTCCCGTCATAGACAATGGTTTCTACTACGACATCGATCTCGACCGCACCCTGACTGATGAAGATCTGGCTGCCCTGGAAGAGCGCATGCTGGCGCTGGCCGCCAAGGATTACGACGTCGTCAAGAAGAAGGTCTCCTGGCAGGAAGCACGCGATGTGTTCGAAGCCCGTGGCGAGACTTACAAGGTCGAGATCCTGGATCAGAACATTGCCCGTGATGACCAGCCAGGTCTTTATCATCACGAAGAGTACATCGACATGTGTCGCGGCCCGCACGTGCCCAACATGCGTCACTGCCACCACTTCAAGTTGCAGAAAATGTCCGGCGCCTACTGGCGCGGCGACTCCAACAACAAGATGCTGCAGCGCATCTACGGTACCGCATGGGCCGACAAGAAGCAGCTCAAGGCCTATCTGCAGCGTCTGGAAGAGGCCGCCAAGCGCGACCACCGCAAGATCGGCAAGCAGCTCGACCTGTACCACATGCAGGAAGAAGCGCCGGGCATGGTGTTCTGGCACAACGATGGCTGGACCATCTTCCGCGAGCTGGAAACCTTCATCCGCGGCAAGCTCAAAGAGTACGACTATCAGGAAGTGAAGGGTCCCTTCATGATGGATCGCGTGCTGTGGGAGCGTTCAGGTCACTGGGAGAAGTACGCCCAGGCCATGTTCACCACCCAGTCCGAGAACCGCGAGTACGCCATCAAGCCGATGAACTGCCCGGGTCACGTGCAGATCTTCAACCAGGGCCTGAAATCCTACCGCGACCTGCCGCTGCGCATGGCCGAGTTCGGCTCCTGCCACCGCAACGAGCCGTCAGGCTCACTGCACGGCCTGATGCGGGTACGGGGTTTCACTCAGGATGATGCCCACATCTTCTGTACCGAAGAGCAGATCATGGAAGAGGTGTCTGCGTGCATCCGCATGGTCTACGACGTCTACGGCACCTTCGGTTTCGAGAACATCGTGGTCAAGCTCTCCACTCGTCCGGAACAGCGTATCGGCTCCGACGAAGCCTGGGATCGCGCCGAGGCCGCACTGGCCGAAGCGCTGGTGCTGAACGGTCTGAAGTACGACCTGCAGCCGGGCGAGGGGGCCTTCTACGGTCCCAAGATCGAATTCACCCTGCATGACTGCCTTGACCGTGCCTGGCAATGTGGTACCGTGCAGCTCGATTTTGCCCTGCCGGGCCGTCTGGGTGCCACCTATGTGGGCGAAGACAACGAACGTCACGTCCCCGTGATGATCCACCGCGCCATTCTGGGCTCGCTGGAGCGTTTCATCGGGATCCTGACCGAAGAGTACGCCGGACTGTTCCCGACCTGGTTGGCACCTACCCAGGCCGTGGTCATGAATATTACCGACAATCAGGCCGATTATGCGGTGAAAGTAGCCAAAGCATTGAATGATGCGGGCCTTCGCGCAAAAGCGGACTTGAGAAATGAGAAGATTGGCTTTAAAATCCGCGAGCATACTTTGAAGCGGGTACCTTTTATGCTGGTCTGCGGCGATAAAGAAGTAGAAGCCGGCAAGATTGCAGTACGTACCCGTAAAGGGGCTGACCTGGGCTCTTATCCTGTTGAAGAGCTGATTGCTCTGTTGACCCAGGAAGTTCAGACCCGCGGACAAAAGAAAGTGGAGGAATAAGCTATAAAAGGCGGAAAAAAACTGGGCAAGCAACCGCAAGCCCGCGCTCACCGGATCAACGAAGAGATCCGTCTGAAAGAAGTTCGTCTGACTGGCCTGGATGGTGAAGCCATTGGCATCACCTCCATCCAGGATGCTCTGAACTTGGCCCTTGAGGCCGGAGTGGATCTGGTCGAGATCAGTCCGAACGCTGAGCCGCCCGTTTGCCGGATCATGGATTACGGCAAATTCCTCTACGAAAAGAGCAAAACCACCAAAGAACAGAAGAAAAAGCAGAAAGTCGTCCAGGTCAAGGAAATCAAATTCCGTCCTGGCACCGACGAAGGCGACTATCAGGTAAAACTACGCAACCTGGTTCGCTTTCTGGAAGACGGGGACAAGGCAAAGGTCACTCTGCGCTTCCGTGGTCGTGAAATGGCCCACCAGGATCTTGGTATCAAGGTTCTGGAGCGCGTCAAGAACGACCTGGAAGAGCTGGCCGTAGTCGAATCGTTCCCGAAAGTCGAAGGCCGTCAAGCTGTGATGGTCCTCGCACCCAAGAAGAAATCTTAAGGCCCACAAGAAATTGACTCATGGGGCCAGCCCCATGAGTCGGTTCGCCTTGCGATTTTGTTGTCACTCACAATGCGGAGTATGAAATGCCGAAGATGAAAACCAACCGGGGCGCCGCAAAGCGCTTCAAGAAGACTGGCTCAGGTCGCTTCAAGTGCAAGCACAACCACCTGCGTCACATCCTGACCAAGAAGAGCAGTAAGCGTAAGCGTCAGCTGGGACCGAAGTTCTTTGTTTCCGCTGCCGACCACAAACGTGTTGTCGCTTGTCTGCCGTACGCATAAGGGGGGATGTGAAAAATGCCAAGAGTTAAACGTGGTGTGACCGCTCGCGCTCGTCACAAGAAAGTAATGAAAGCCGCCAAGGGTTACTACGGCGCCCGTTCCCGTGTCTACCGCGTAGCGGTACAAGCGGTAACCAAAGCTGGTCAGTATGCCTACCGTGACCGTCGCCAGAAAAAGCGTCAGTTCCGTCAACTGTGGATTGCTCGTATCAACGCAGCAGCCCGTCAGAACGGTCTGTCCTACAGCCGTCTGATCAACGGTCTGAAGAAGGCTTCCATCGAGATCGATCGCAAGATCCTGTCCGATATCGCCGTTCACGACAAGCTGGCTTTCACCGCCCTGGTTGAAAAGGCCAAAGCAGCTCTGGTTTAATCCGGTTCTGTTATAAATGCTAAAAGGAGGCTCAGGCCTCCTTTTTTGTTGTCTGTCATTTGTCGTTTGCAGGCAGTGATGACTCTACCATCATGATCGCCATACATATGGCTCAATATGCCATCAAACTGAAATTGTGTACCCAATCGCAAAGAAGAAGCAGGTCCGGCTCGAAGCCCTACTTGATAACAAAATGATTTCTAGGGAGAAAAGGGCACCTTAACTATGGTCAGTGAAGGGGCTTTTTTTGTATTATTCCCCTCTTGACCTTATTTAGCCTAAAGGCTCCTGTACCGGGAGTGGTGACGAGGAAGACATGCAACAGCTTGAAGAAGTAGTCGGCCAAGCCAGGGCCGAAATTGAGGGCGTAAGCGACATCGCCGCCCTTGACGAAATCCGGGTCAAATATCTGGGTAAAAAGGGCTTTTTTACCGAGCAGATGAAGGGCCTGGGCGCCCTGTCCGCTGAAGAGCGTCCCGCCGCGGGCGCCGTGATCAACCAGGCCAAACAGCAGGTTCAGGATGCCCTGAACGGGCGTCGTGAAGCCCTCGAAGTTGCCGTGCTGAACCAGAAGCTGGCCGCCGAGACCATCGACGTCAGCCTGCCGGGCCGCCGCATCGAGAATGGTGGTCTGCACCCGGTGACCCGCACCATCGAGCGCATCGAGCGCCTGTTTGGCGAAATGGGCTTCAAGGTTGCCCGGGGTCCCGAGATTGAAGATGGCTTCCACAACTTCGATGCGCTGAATATCCCGGCTCACCACCCGGCGCGTACCGATCACGATACCTTCTACTTCAATCCTGATCTGATGCTGCGCACCCACACCTCGGGCGTGCAGATCCGCACCATGGAACATCAGCAGCCGCCGATCCGCATCATAGCGCCGGGCCGCGTTTATCGTAACGACTACGACATGACCCACACCCCGATGTTCCACCAGGTCGAAGGCCTGCTGGTTGACGAGCATGCCAGCTTCACCGAGCTCAAGGGCATCCTGCACGACTTCCTGCGCAACTACTTCGAGGAAGACTTGACCATTCGCTTCCGTCCTTCCTACTTCCCGTTCACCGAGCCGAGTGCCGAAGTGGACGTGATGGGCAAAAACGGCAAGTGGCTGGAAGTGCTGGGCTGCGGCATAGTGCACCCGAACGTGCTGCGTTCGGTCGGCATCGATCCGGAAAAATACTCCGGCTTTGCCTTCGGCATGGGCGTTGAGCGCCTGACCATGCTGCGTTACGGGGTCAACGACCTGCGTGCCTTCTTCGAAAACGACCTGCGCTTCCTCAAGCAGTTCAAGTAAGGGCGAGAGAACATGAAATTCAGTAAATCCTGGGTGATGGAGTGGGTCCGCACCGAGTTGAGTGACAACGCACTGGCTGAGCAAATCACCATGGCTGGTCTGGAAGTGGACGCCGTGGAAGCGGTGGCTGGCCAGTTCAACAACGTGGTGGTGGGTGAAGTGGTCGAGTGCGCCCAGCATCCGGACGCCGACAAGCTGCGGGTGACCAAGGTCAACGTGGGCGAAGAAGAGCTGCTGGACATCGTCTGCGGTGCACCGAACTGCCGTGCCGGCCTCAAAGTCTGCGTGGCCAAGGTAGGGGCGACCCTGCCGGGTGATTTCACCATCAAGAAAGCCAAGCTGCGCGGCCAGCCGTCCCACGGCATGCTCTGCTCCTTCAGCGAGCTGGGTATCGACGTCGAGGCCGATGGCATCATCGAGCTGCCGCTTGACGCCCCCATCGGCACCGATATCCGCGACTACCTGGCGCTCAACGACGTCAGCATCGACGTGGATCTGACCCCGAACCGTGCCGACTGCCTCGGCATCGCGGGTCTGGCCCGTGAAATCGGCGTGCTCAACAGCGTTGACGTGGTCGAGCCGACCTGGACCCCTGCTGCTGCCACCATCGACGCTAGCTTCCCGATCCGGGTTGAAGCGCCGGCCGATTGCCCCCGTTATCTCGGTCGTGTCATCAAGGGGCTGAACCTGCACGCCCAGAGCCCGCTCTGGATGCAGGAGAAGCTGCGCCGTGGTGGTATCCGCTCCATCGACGCCATCGTCGACATCACCAACTACCTGCTGCTGGAATACGGTCAGCCGATGCACGCCTTCGACTTGGCGACGCTTGAAGGGGAACTGGTGGTGCGCCGCGCCAAGGCCGACGAGCCCATGACCCTGCTCGATGGCAACGAAGTGAAGCTCAAAGAGACCACTCTGGTGATTGCCGATGCCAAGGGTCCTGCCTGCATGGCCGGCATCTTCGGCGGCAATCGCACCGGTGTCTCCGAGACCACCACCGACATCCTGCTGGAGTGCGCCTTCTTCGCGCCGATCTCCATCACCGGCCGTGCCCGTGCCTACGGTCTGCACACCGACTCCTCCCACCGCTTCGAGCGCGGCGTCGACCCTGAGCTGCAGGCCAAGGTGATGGATCGTGCCACCCGTCTGCTGCTGGATATCTGCGGTGGTGAAGCGGGTCCGGTCATCGAGGTCAAATCCGATGATCATCTGCCCAAGGCTGCCCCCATCAAGCTGCGTCGTAGCAAGCTCGACAAGGTGATCGGCATCAGCGTGGCGGATGCGCAGGTGGTCGAGATCCTGACTCGCCTCGGCATGCAGGTGACCGTGGACGCCGACGGCTGGACCGCGCTGGCTCCCTCCTGGCGTTTCGATATCGCCATCGAGGAAGACCTCATCGAGGAAGTGGCCCGCATCTACGGCTACAACAACATCCCGAACCTCAAACCCGCCGCATCCCTCGCGATGGTCGAGCAGGCAGAAGGGCAGGTGACCCTGAAGCGGGTGCGCGACCTGCTGGTCGATCGCGGCTTCCAGGAAGCGATCACCTACAGCTTCGTGGATCCCAAGGCTCAGCAGACCCTGTTCCCGCAGAGCGATGCCATCGTGCTGCCGAACCCGATCTCGGTCGAGATGTCCGCCATGCGTGTCTCTCTGTTCCCGGGTCTGGTGCAGGCGGTGGTTTACAACCAGAACCGCCAGCAGCCGCGGGTGCGTCTGTTCGAGCAGGGCCTGCGTTTCATCAAGGACGAAAATGCCGAGAACGGCATCCGTCAGGAGCCCATGCTGGCCGGCATCATCACCGGCAACCAGAGCGACGAGCACTGGGACATCAAGAGCCGCGCTGCCGACTTCTTTGATCTGAAAGGGGATCTGGAAGCTGTGCTGGACTTGACCGCCGAAGGCGCCACCTTCACCTTCGAGCGTGCCGAGCACAGTGCCCTGCACCCTGGCCAGAGCGCGGCGATCCTGCGCAATGGCGAAGTCATCGGCCATATCGGCGTGATCCACCCGAGCCTCGAGAAGAAGCTGGGCCTCAAGAGCCGCGCCGTGATGTTCGAGCTGGAGCTGGACAAGCTGACCCCGGCCAAGGTGCCGGTTGCAGCCGAAGTTTCCCGCTTCCCGGCCAACCGTCGCGACATCGCCGTGGTGGTTGATGTTGAGGTTCTGGCCGGCGATGTGCTGGCAGTAATTAAAAAAGTTGGCGGAAATCAGGTAGTTGGAATAAACTTGTTTGACGTATACCAGGGTGCTGGTATGGCCGAGGACAAGAAGAGCCTGGCCATCAGTCTTGTTCTGCAAGACACCCAGCGCACTCTGGAGGAGAAAGAGATTGCCGAGACCGTAGACAATGTCGTGCGGGCCCTTGGTGAAGAGTTGAATGCATCCTTGAGGGATTGATCTATGGCGCTTACCAAAGCCGACATTGCAGAGCACCTGTTCACCCAGCTCGGGATGAGCAAGCGTGAAGCCAAAGATATGGTGGAAGCCTTCTTTGAAGAGATCAGACAAGCGCTTGAGCGTGGTGAACAAGTCAAGATTTCAGGCTTCGGTAACTTTGATCTTCGTGAGAAGAACCAGCGTCCAGGACGTAACCCGAAAACCGGCGAAGATATTCCCATCAGCGCCCGGCGGGTGGTCACCTTCCGCCCTGGTCAGAAACTCAAGGCCAGGGTCGAAAATGTTGAACCCAACGAGTGACAAAAAGCCAGGCAACCGCCTGGCTTTTACTTTTTCATGATAAAAACCAGTCTTTTGCTAGGTCTGCTGCTGGCCGCGCCACTGCAGGCGATGGATCTGCCTCTCTCCACGACCGCCAAGGCATTTGCCGATGCCACCCAGTCGCTGACCATCTGTTATCCGGCGCTCATCAGACCGCCTTATCTCGATGAGTCGGGAGGGCTGCTGGTCGATCAGATGGAGCGACTGGCCGAACAGCTCCCCTTTCCGCTCATCTATCAGAAGCTGCCCAACTGGTCTGCCGTGCGCAGCGGATTGCTGGAGGGGCGCTGCGATCTCATTCCCAACGTGGGCCCCTCTCTGGAGGCCCTGCCCGGGATGGCGCTCAGTCGTGCCATGCTGGAGGCCGAGTCCGCCATTCTCTATCGCGGCGAGCTGAAGCAGGCCAGGTTCCTGGTCTCGCCCATCTGGCAGGCGAACGAGGTACTGCGTGCCCTCTATCCCCATTCAACCCAGCAACCCCTGACCGAGGCGGACAACTGGTACGCGGCGCTGGCGGCGGGCAAGGGGACGGCCTACCTCGGCGACTACCTGCAGCTGCGTTACCTGATGCGCGAATACCCGGATACCGGGCTGCGGCTGCGCCGCCTGCGCAGCGACGAGCTGGTGGTGAGCTACCGGCTGATGATGCGGGACAAACCGGCACTGCGCGAACTGATCGACACCGCCATCCGCTACCTGCCGCCGGGCTCCCTCTATCAGGATCTCGACCGCTACCTGGCGCAGGGGGAACAGGACATCAACCCGCTCCACTTCACCGACAAGGAGCAGGCCTGGCTGGTCGGCACCTCCAGCGCCATCAAGCTGGTGGTCAACCCGGATCTGATGCCCTACAGCGGCCTCGACGAGCAGGGCGATCTCAAGGGGTGGAGCGCGGACGTGCTGAAACTGGTGAGCCAGCAGACCGGGCTCAACTTCCACGTGATCCCCACCACCAGCCGGGAAGAGGCGCTGGCCAAGCTGCGAAGCGGCGAGGCGGACATGATGGTCGGCCTGCTGGAGACGCCGGCGCTGACCGCTGCCTTCGACTTCACCCGGATCATGGCGGTCAGCCGTTATGCCCTGGTGAGCCGCAAGACGCAGCCGTTCGAGACACTGGCGGCGGTCAAGGGCAGGATAGTGGTGCCCGCCACCCTCTATGACGAAGAGATGCTGACTCGCCTGGAGGGCACGCATCGTTGGCGCAAGAGCGACACCCTGGCAGCGGGGATCGCGGCGGTACAGAGCGGCGCGGCCGACGCCATGATGGCCGAGCTCTATCAGCTGCAATACCCGCTTCGCAACAATCAGCTGGACGGGCTGGAGGTGCGGGAGCTGCCGCAGCGCTTCGGGTTGGGGTTTGCCATCAGTCGGCACAGCCCCAGGCTTGCCGGGGTGATGGAGCAGAGTCTGATGACCCTCACCGGCAAGCAGAATGACGATCTCAAACTGCGCTGGCACCGGCTGGTACTGACCCAGCAGGCCGGGGTCAGCTACGGGATCTGGCTGGGTTCGGTGTTGCTGGCGCTGCTGATCAGTGCCGGTGTCATCTGGCTGATCTGGCGCTCGCGCCAGCAGCTGGCCCGGGAGGTAAGTCAGCGCCAGGAGATGGAGCAGACCCTGGCACTGGAGAGCCAGTTCCGGGAGTCCCTGTTCCAGGCGCTGCCGGTGCCCGTGTTCCTGCGGGACAATCAGGGCGAGATCATCAAGCGTAACAAGCAGGCCAAGCGGCTGGAGGCCCGCTACCTGGCGGAGTTGCACTTGCCGCAGGCCCAGTTACAAGAGAGCGAGGGGGAGATGGCGCTGGGCGATCAGGTCTACTCCTACGCCCAGATCCCGCTCCAGCTCGGCAAGCAGTCGCCGGCGGGGGATCTCATCGCGCTTTCCAACATCAGTGCCCTGCGCGAGCGCACCCGCTTGTTGCGCCAGGCCGAGCGGCGCCTGCGGGCGTTGACCAACACGGTACCCGGCGTGGTGATCCAGTTCTTACTGCACGAGGAGGGGATCCGTCAGGTGGAGTTCATCAGCCGCGGCAGCTATGAGCTGCTGGGGCTGGCCAGTCAGCAGATCCGTCGCAACCCGGGCGAAGCGCTGGGACGGCTGGCACCGCAGGACAAGGTCGAGATGCAGCAGCCCATGCGCGAGATGCTGCAGGCCGGCCAGCCCTTCTCCTATGCCCTGCGCTACCAGCATCCGCTCAAGGGTACCCGCTGGCTGCAGTTCTACGGCCGGGGGCGCAGCCTGCCCGAGCAGGGGTGGCGGGTATACGGTGTGGTGCAGGATGTGACGGTGCGGGTCGAGCAGGAGCAGGCGCTGCAGGCCTCCCATGAACGGGCCGAGCAGGCCGTGCTGGCCAAGGGGCGTTTCCTCGCGGCGGTGAGCCACGAAATTCGCACCCCCATGAACGCCATCCTGGGGCTGCTGGAGTGGATCAGCCACACCCCCCTCAATGCCGAGCAGCACTCTGCGCTCTCCCATGTCAGGCAGGCAGGGGATGAGCTGCTGGGCCTGCTCAACGACGTGCTCGATTTCAGCCGCAACGAGAACCGGCAGCTGGCGCTCTCGCCCCAGCCCACCGATCTGGTGGACTTGTGCGAGCATGTGGCTGCCGTGCACTGGTCCAAGGCCCGCTCCAAGCGGCTGCAACTGCGGCTGGATCTGGATCACCGGCTGCCCGCCCAGGTGGAGCTGGATCCCCATCGGGTGCAGCAGGTACTGCACAACCTGCTGGCCAATGCCATCAAGTTCAGCAGCCGTGGCGAGGTGGTGCTGTGGGCCCGCCGGGACGGCACCCAGCTGCTCTGCGGGGTGGATGACGAGGGGCCCGGCATCAGTGCCGAGCTGCTGCCGCGCCTGTTCCTGCCCTTTGAACAGGGTGGGGAGGAGGGGCAGCCGCGGGCGCAGGGGACCGGGCTCGGGCTTGCCATCTGTCGCCAGCTGATGGAGCAGATGGGGGGCGAGATCCGGGTCGAGCCGCGCACGACCGGCGGCAGCCGCTTCACCTGTGCATTGCCGCTGGTACTGCTGCAGGAGATGCCGCGCTGGCGCCCGCGGGTGAGCAGCGTCCATGTGGCACTCGACGGGGCGGAGCGGGACTATCTGCTGCCCTGGCTCGGCGAGCTCGATCTGCCGGACGATCCGGCCGGCCCGGTACTGAGCGCCCGCCAGGATGAACAGGGGCTGCGCTACTGGGACTGGCAGGGCGAACCCTGGGTGCCGGGCTCCGTGGTCAGCCTGATGCAGCCGCGGCTGGTGCCCTCTGCCCAGGGCATGATCACGTTGCCGGGGCAGGGGATGCGGGTGCTGCTGGTTGAAGATCACGAGGTGAACCGGGTATTGATCAGCATGCAGCTGACCCAGCTGGGGGCCCAGGTGATCAGCGCGGCCAACGGCCAGTTGGCGCTCGACATGCTGCAGCACGAGACGGTCGATCTGGTGCTGACTGATCTGCAGATGCCGGTGATGGACGGGGCCGAGCTCTGCCGCCGACTGCGTGACTCCCCGCGCTGGCAACATCTGCCCACCTACGTGATCACCGCCGATCTCAGCGAGCCGGCGGCGGCGCAGCTGGCCAGCTGCGGTTGTCGCGGTCATCTGGACAAGCCGCTGCTGCTCAAGGATCTCGCCAATCTGCTGCGCACTCTGGGGGACCCCGCACCCGAGCCGAACCCGGAGCAGAAGGCGGCAGCGCCTGCTTCTTGGTCAGAAGCCCAGATGCCGCTGCTCACCCCCGAGCTTATCTCCCTCTATCTGGAGGCGACCGGCCAGGATCTGGCCGACATTGAGCGCTGTGTCACACAAGCAGACGAGATGGCACTGGAAGCGGCTTTACACAAGATGAAGGGGGCCGCCAAAATGGTGGGCGCGACCCCGCTCGTCCAGGTGATTGAACAGTGGAAACGGGATCCACGGCAACCCCTGCTACCCCCGCTGCGGCAAGCTCTGGACGAGGTGTGCCGGCGACTACGTGAGAGGCTCTGACATGATCATCACAGATGAAGAGTTACTGGCGTTGCTGAACTCGGAAGAGACGGATGAGCGCCTGTTCCACCCCGTGACCATCTATGCCCTGGACGGGGTTGCCTATCGGGCGGCAAAAGCCGTCGAACTGCCGGAATTTGCCACCCTGCGCCGCACCCGGCCAGATGCCTGCTGGCAGTGGGAAGGACTGTTTGCCGCCGGTGCGATCGCCCTGTTCGATCCCGACTCCCACGCCGGTGCCGACTACCTGCCGCAACTGACGGCGCAGGCGGAGGGGATCTATCGCCTCACCGATGACTGGCTGGCGGGGGTCAATGGCCGCTATCTGGCGTGGCAGGAGTGGCTGGCCCAGACCCAGGTGTTGCTGCTGGAGGATCACCCGTTTCAGGGGGCCCACATCCAGCAGGAGATCAGGGGACTGGGATTGCCCTGCCAGTGGGTGCAGGATGGCAATGCCTGCATCAAGGCGCTGGCCGGTGGCGAGATCAAGCTGCTGGTGAGCGATCTCAGCCTGGTGGATCAGGATGCCATCAGCCTGCTGATGAGCCAGCCCCAGTACCAGCACAGCGGCCTGCCCATCGTGCTGCTCTCCGCCCACGACCAGACCCTGATCGACGGCGCCCGCCGCCTGCTGCACGATGCCGGGTTCAACGTGCTGGCGGCCCTGGCCAAGCCGCTGCTGGCCGACGATCTGTTGAGCCTGCTCAAGGGGCTTTATCTGGGGCCGCAGCGTCAGCGCCGCCTGAGCGGACTGCGCCGTACCATCCGCACCTGGCAGGGGGAGGAGAAGGGGCTGCTCGGGCTCTTGTCCGATCCTCCGTCACCCTTGCCCATCTGGCTGGCGGTGACCGGCTTGCCGCCGCGCTGGGAGCTGGTGCGCGAGTGGCTCGTCCAGCGGGGCAGGGAGCCTGGCGAGCTCACCCTGCTGATCCACCGGCGCGACCACCTGCTGAGCCAGGCGGAGCGTTTTGCCCTGGTGCTGCAGGCCAGTCTGGCGGGGGCACGGCTCGCCCTGCTGCTGGACAACGATCAGCACATTCCGTTCGACTTGCTGGAGCGGATGCCGCTGCAGCACCTGCTGTTGGGGCAGAGCCTGCTGCCGAGCCTGGAGGCCATGACCCCGGACTCACTGCTGGGGCGCTTCATCAACCGAGCCCGGGAGCTTGGCATCTCCCTCTATCTGGACGACCCCTTCAATCTGCTGGACCACAACCTGTGGCGCGATCGCGGCATGGCGGGGCGCTGGTAGAGGGTGGCCCGCTACCTCTGCTGGCCGCCGGACGAAGCCCGGCTGCGGCGTTCCCTGGCCGGCTGGCTTCATCCCCGTACCCGCGCCGACCTGCCCTTGATGATGGAGGTTGGGGGCGTTCCCTGCCGTTTGCAGGAGCTGGCTGGGGCCGATCCCGCCCGCATCCGGGCGGCTTATGACGAACTCGGCGAGCAGAGCGTCTACCTGCGCTTCATGCGCGCCAAACAGAGGTTGAGCGACGAGCAGCTCGCCTTCTTCCTCGATTACCCCAGGGAACACCAGATCGGCCTGCTGCTGACCGACGGTCAGGGGCGGCCGCTGGCCCAGGCCCAGTCCATCCGGCGGCGGTTGCACCCGGATCGGGCCGAGTTCTCCTGCATCGTCGCCGATCACTTCCAGCACCGAGGGGCGGGGCGGCGCATCCTGCTGGCGCTGGCCTTGCTGGCGCGCGGCGAGGGGATCCGCGAATGGACGGCGGAGGTGCTGCCCCAGAATCGCCCCATGCTGTCGCTGCTGCGCGGGCTGGGCCTGCCGCTCACCCTGGTGACGGGGCGGGAGCTGGTGTTCGTGCGACTCGATTTGAGCGTGCTCGACACCCTGTAACCGCATCATAAGACCAAGGGCGAATAGGCCGGTTTTTCACCCTGTGCTAAGGTCAGCCAGAGAGCTAGCCAGAGGGAGTCAGTCATGGTGCAGTCAGCGAAACACATCGTCATTCTTACCGGTGCCGGGATCTCGGCCGAGTCGGGCATCAAGACCTTTCGCGCCTGTGACGGTCTGTGGGAGGAGCACAGGGTGGAGGATGTGGCGACGCCGGAGGGCTATGCCCGGGCTCCTGAGCTGGTACAGGGCTTTTACAACTCTCGCCGCCATCAGCTGCAGCAACCCCACATTCACCCCAATCCGGCCCACTATGCGCTGGCCCGGCTCGAGCGCCTGCTGCCGGGCTGCGTCACCCTGGTGACCCAGAACATCGACAACCTGCATGAGAGCGCCGGCAGCAAGAACCTCATCCACATGCACGGTGAGCTGCTCAAGGCGCGCTGCCCAGGCTCGGGCCAGGTGATCGAGTGGCGCGGCGATCTCCATCAGGAGGAGCTGTGCACCTGCTGCCAGTTTCCCCAGCCGCTACGCCCGCACGTGGTCTGGTTCGGCGAGATGCCGCTCGGGCTGGATCGCATCTACAGCGCGCTGGCCCAGTGCGATCTCTTCATCTCCATCGGCACCTCTGGCGCCGTCTATCCGGCGGCCGGTTTCGTGCACGAAGCGGGATTGAACGGAGCCCATACCATAGAGCTCAACCTGGAGCCGAGCGAAGTGGGCAGCCAGTTTGACGAGAAGCGCTACGGTCCGGCTTCCCTGCTGGTGCCGGCCTATGTGGATGAGCTGCTGCAACGCTGCGGTGTCCACCAGCCGGCGCAGATCGAGGGGCACAACTGGATGGAGATGCGCGGCCCCTAGCTATTGTGCATCAGCGCAGTTGCAATGAACCGGTGAAATCGCCACACTGGCAGCCAAAAAATGGGACGCAGTTGGCGCAACTTACATGATCACTCTCAAGCAATGGATCGCTTTTTCCCTCCTGATGCTGGCCTGTGCCGGCGCATCGGCACAGGCCTCCCTGATGACCCTGGTGTTGCCAGATGGCCAGCAAGTGGCCCTTGATGAGGCGACCCTCTCCGCCCTGCCACAAACCGAGTTCACCACCACCACCCCCTGGACCCAGGGTTCCCACCACTATCGCGGGCCGACCCTGGCAACCGTGCTGGCGGCGCAAGGGATCCAGGATGCCCGCAAGATCGCCGTCTCGGCCCTCAACGGTTATCAACAGGTGGTGGATCTGGCCCTGTTCGACGGCGTGCCGCTGACCCTGGTGCGTGCGGAGGACGGCAAGCCGCTGACCCGGCGCAACAAGGGGCCGCTCTGGTTGCTTATTCCGTTTACCAGCTATCCCAAACTGGACGTGCCCGCCATCCACAACTGCATGGTGTGGCAGGTGACCCGCATCGAGATCGTCGATTGATGGGGCTATCCCGCCACAAACTGCTGCTGGTGGCGGTCTCGCTGCTGTTTCTGCTCTCGTCGGGCAGCAGCCTCTATCTGCAGCATCGCCAGGAGCAGCTGGTCGACACCTTCTATCGCAACATCCACTGGAACATCAGCCAGGTGATGCTCGAATCCCAGCGTTTTCTCGCCGATCTGCGGCTCTATCGGGTCGGCCAAGTGGAGATGGAGACCCTGAGCCTCGATTACGATCTGCTGTGGAACCGGCTCGACATCTTTCTCATCAGCAGTGAAACCGCCGAGGCGCGCGAGCGGCACGGGCTTGGCAGGGCGCTGGCCGGACTGTTCGAGCAGATCAAGCGGCTCGAGCCCCAGATGGCGGCAGGGGAGCTGCGGGAAGGGGCCCAACTCGCCCGCCTGCAGGAGGCGATCGCCAGCCAGACCCGGCTCATCGAGCAGATAGGCAACCAAATCCTCTCCGGTCAGGAGCGGGAACGTTCGGTGAGCCAGATCCGCAGCAGCCTGTTCTGGCTGCAGATCTGGCAGCTGATCCTGCTGCTGACCGGCGGCGCCCTGGTGGCCGCCCTCATTCGTGCCAACCTGGCGAATCGCCGGCTCGCCCTGCTCGACCCCCTGACCCGGCTTGGCAACCGCCGGGCCCTGCAGGAGCAGCTCTCCCGCGCCCTGCATGCCGGCGAGGCGAGCGCCCTGGTGGTGCTCGACCTCAAACGCTTCAAACAGGTCAATGATCTGCTCGGCTATCAGGTCGGTGATCGGCTGTTGCAGACGGTGGCCGACAAGCTGCAGCAGGCCCACGGCAGTCACGCCTACCGGCTCGGTGGTGACGAGTTCGCCGTGGTGCTGACCACGGCGGACGGGACGCTGGAAGCGCGTATCCACCAGCTGATGAGCCTGCTCCACTTCGAGTTCGTGACCCGGGAGTGCAGCTTCGAGCTGGCCTGCCGGCTCGGGGTGGCCAGGGCGCAGCAGCAGGATGCCGGCCGACTGCTGGATCAGGCCATCCTGGCCCTCAATCAGGCCAAGCGCAGCCAGGAGGGGGACATCAGCTGGTTTGCGCCGGCCATGCTGCAGCAGTTGCAGTTGACCCAGCACCAGCTGCATCAGCTGCGCGACTGGCTGGCCGGACGCGAGCCGGCGCCGCTGCGGGTGGCACTGCAGGCGATGACGGATGAACAGGGCAACGGCCTGTGGCAACTGGCGCTCTACTGGCAAGAGCAGGGCACGCCCTGTCATATACGCTGGCTGCAGGAGTGCGGTGTGCTGGGCCCAGTGCTGGCCCGGCTGCTGCAGGCGCACGAGACGCTGCGTGGCGATGGTCGGGTGCTGTTGATCCCGCTCGACAATCAGGCTCAGCTGGCCCAAGTACTGGCCTGTCTGCCGGGGGCATCCCGCACGCCGCTGGTGCTGCTGGTGCCGGCACTGCAACCGGATACTGCCTTGCAGGCGGGATTGCGGCAGCAGGGTTGCACCCTGGCGCTCAGAGACATTGGCAGCGCCACCCCGGCGCAGCTGGCGGCCGGCTGGCCTGTGCGCTACTGGTTGCCGCAGGATGATGAACATGGCGAGTTGTTGCAGCCGCTGGCCCGGCGACTGGGGCTGGTGCAACTGCAGGTGCTGGCGGGTAGTGAGGCAAGGCAGTTGGCCTGAGCACAAAGAGCGGTATTGAACCTGCCAGAGACAAAACGCAGCAAGGCGACCCCAGGGTCGCCTTGTTTTTTTATTGTACGTGTATGTCAGGGGCGGGGGGCGCAGGAGTCCCTGATCACCAGGTCGGGGTCGACGGTGATCAGGTGGTCCGCCAGCGCCTCGCCGTTGATGCGTGCCAGCAGCCGGGTGACGGCGAGACGGCCCAGCTCCTCTTTCGGCTGATTGACGGTGGTGAGCGGCGGCGACATGAATTCGGCCAGCGCCACGTTGTCATAGCCGACGATGGAGAGATCCCGCGGGATCACCAGCCCAGCCTGATGCGCCGCGCTGATGGCCCCCATCGCCATCATGTCGTTGCAGACGAACAGCGCGCTGGGGCGCTCGGGCAGCGCCAGCAGGCGGCGCATCGCTTGATGGCCGCTGGCGCAGTCAAAGTCCCCCTCCTGAACCCAGTGCGGATTGACGGTGAGCCCGGCCTCCAGCATCGCCTGCTCAAAACCTGCCTGACGCTGGTTGGCGGGGACGCGGCTGTGGGGGCCCGTTATGCAGCCGATGGCGGTGTGACCCAGCCCCAGCAGGTGGCGGGTCGCCAGATAGCCGCCGCGATGGGAGTTGTCGGCGATGAGATCCACGTCGGCGCTCTCCATGCCCCAGTCCATCACCACCACCGGCAGGCTCTTGAGCCAGTCGAGCTGGTTGAACACCTCCTGCTGCCCCTCGCTGCACATGATGAGCAGGCCATCGACCCGCTTGCGCAGCATCATCTTGAGGTAGGAGAGCGCCGTCTCGGCCTGCCCCTCGGTGTTGCCCAGCATCAGGTTGTAGCCCTGCTCGAAGCAATAACGCTCCACCCCGCGCACCACCTCGGCGAAGAAGGGGTTGCTGGAGGTGGTGACCAGCATGCCGATACTGTTGGTCTCCTTCACCTTGAGGCTGCGGGCCACCAGGCTCGGGGCATAGTTGAGCTCGCGCATGGCGGCGAAGACCCGCTCGCGGGTCTCCTCGGCGACGAAACGGGTCTCGTTGATGACGTGGGAGACGGTGGTGGTCGACACCCCCGCCAGCGCCGCCACCTCCTTGATATTGGCCATCAGTGCCCCTGCGCAGTCTGCTCAAGCAGGAAGGCGTCGACCTCCTGCTTGCTCGGGATGGAGCTCTGGGCTCCAAACCGGGTGACGGAGAGCGCCGCGGCGCCATGGGCAAAGCGCACGGCAGCGTCAAAGTCGGCGCCGGCGAGCTCGGCTGCCAAGAGGGCGCCGTTGAAGGTATCGCCGGCCGCCGTGGTGTCCACCGCCTTGACCCGAAAGCCCGGGATGAGCGCTTGTTGCTGCCCCTTGCTGCAATAGACCCCTTGCGAGCCCAGGGTGATCATCACTTCTTCGATGCCCATCTGGTGGAAGCGGGCGGCAGCCTTTGCCGCGCTCGCCTCGTCGGTGACCTTGACGCCGGTCAGCAGCTCGGCCTCGGTCTGGTTGGGGGTGATGAGATCGACCAGTGCCAGCAGTTCGCTTGAGAGCGGGCGAGCGGGGGCGGGGTTGAGCACCACCCGGGTGCCGTGGGCGCGGGCCAGGCGGGCGGCTTCCAGCACACTCTCCAGCGGCACTTCCAGCTGCAGCAGCAGGGTGTGGGCGGCGGCTATCATCGCTTCATGGCCTTTCACCACGGCCGGGCTGAGGGCGCCGTTGGCTTCGGCTGAGATGCCGATGCTGTTCTCCCCCTCATCGCTCACATAGATGATGGCGATCCCGGTCGGGAGCTTGGGGTCGAGCTCGACGGCGCTCACGTCGATACCGTCTTTAGCAAAACCAGTCTTCATCTGCTGGCCGATGGCGTCATCGCCGATGCGGGCGATAAAGGAGACTTGTGCACCTAACCGGGCGGCGGCCACCGCCTGGTTGGCGCCCTTGCCACCGGGCACCACTTGATAGCTGTGGCCGGTCAGGGTTTCACCCGGGCGAGGAAAGTGGGGAACGCGCAGCACGTGGTCTGCATTGACACTGCCCAGAACGACGAGACGATTCATGTTGAGTACTCCTGATGCATCTTGGCATGGACACGAAAGCCGGATCCAGGCCGGGAGGCACCGTAAACCTTGAGTGAAAAGGGGGAGGCGAACCTCCCCCCGTCAACTTACTTGCTGACCACTTGCAGCGGAACCGGGATGGATTTTTCCACCGGCTGTCCCTTGAGCACCTTGTCGGCGGTTTCCACGCCGATGGCACCGATCAGGGCGGGCTGCTGGGCCACGGTGGCGGCCAGTTTACCCTTGGCCACGGCGGCCTTGCCATCGTCGGTGCCGTCGAAGCCGACGATCATCACCTCTTTGCCGGCGGCCTGCACGGCGCGGATGGCACCCAGCGCCATCTCGTCGTTCTGGGCGAACACCGCCTGCACGCTCGGATGGGCGGCCAGCAGGTTCTCCATGACGTTCAGCCCCTTGGTGCGGTCAAAGTCGGCGGGCTGGGAGGCCAGGACTTCCAGTTTGTTGGCGGCCACAGCCAGGGCAAAGCCTTCGCCGCGGTCACGGGCGGCGGAGGTGCCGGCGATCCCTTCCAGCTGGATCACCTTGGCACCGGCACCCAG
Organism: Aeromonas sp. S8(2024); assembly: GCF_041403085.1. NCBI lineage: Bacteria > Pseudomonadati > Pseudomonadota > Gammaproteobacteria > Aeromonadales > Aeromonadaceae > Aeromonas > Aeromonas sp. S8(2024). The sequence continues at coordinate 374,966 of NZ_JBGLRF010000001.1, forward strand.
CTTCTGGGTGATGAAATCGCCGGCCAGTTTGCCACCTGCCACGTTGTCGGATGCAATGTGGGCCTTGACGTCACCCTGCGCCGCGCCGCGGTCCAGGGTCAGCACCGGGATGTTGGCCTTGTTGGCGAGGCGAATGGCGTTACCCACGGCTTCGGAGTCGGTCGGGTTGATCAGGATGGCGTTGACCTTGCGCACGGTGAGATCTTCCATATTGGAGAGCTCCTTGGCCGGGTCATTCTGGGAGTCCAGCACCACCAGCTCGTAGCCAAGCTCCTTGGCCTTGGCTTCGGCCCCTTCCTTCATGGTGACGAAGAAGGGGTTGTTGAGGGTGGAGACCACCATGGCCAGGGTGTGATCGGCGGCCTGGGCGGTGCCCAGCACGGACATGATGGCGGCAGCGAGCAGGGTATTGAGCTTTTTCATTATTTCATTCCTTGTGTGTGCTTACTTGCTTTTGTTATCGATCATCACGGCGAGCAAAATCACGCTGGCCTTGGCGATCATCTGGTAATAGGACGAGACGTCGAGCAGGTTGAGGGCATTGTTGAGGAAGCCGATGATGAGCGCCCCGATCAGGGTACCCATGATGCGGCCCTTGCCCCCCATCAGGCTGGTGCCACCCAGCACCACAGCTGCGATGGCATCCAGCTCGTACCCCATGCCGGCGGTCGGCTGGGCGGAGGAGAGGCGGGAAGTGACGATGAGCCCGGCCAGTGCCGACAGCATGCCGCACAGACCATACACCGCGAGCTTCACCCGGTCCACATTGATGCCGGAGAGGCGGGTGGCCGATTCGTTGCCGCCCAGGGCATAGATATAGCGACCCAGGCGAGTGTGGTTGAGCATGAACCAGGCCAGCAGGAAGACGATGGCCATCAGCCAGATAGGCACCGGCAGGCCGAACAGGTAACCGGTACCCAGCCAGGCGAAGTGATCGGCACCGTCACTGAAACCGGTGGAGATGGGGCGCCCCTCGGTATAGACCATGGTGACGCCACGCAGGGCGGTCATGGTGACCAAGGTGGCGATGAAGGCCTGCACCTTGCCCTTGGCAATGATGAGGCCGCTGATGCCGCCAAGCAGGGTGCCGGCACCCAGGGTGAGGGGGATCACCAGCATGATGGGCAGTTCCATGGCCACCATGGTGGCGGCCAGGGCGCCGCACAGGGCCAGTACCGAGCCGACCGACAGATCGATGCCGGCGGTGAGGATGACCAGGGTCATGCCGACCGCCATGATGGCGTTGACCGAGGTCTGGCGCAGGATGTTGAGCAGGTTGTCGGCGGTGAAGAAGTTGGGGCTCAGGAAGGAGACCACGCCGATCAGCACCAGCAGGGCCACCAGCGATTTGTTCTCGATCCACCAGGCCTTGCTCATGATGCCGCGGCGGGAAAGGGTTTGGGTTGTCATTGTGCTGCCTCTTGCTCTGCTTGCCACTGTTTGCCGACTGCCGCCGCCATCAGTTTTTCCTGATTGGCGTCGCGGGTATTGAACTCTGCGCTGATGCGCCCTTCGTGCATCACCAGGATGCGATCACTCATGCCGAGCACTTCCGGCATCTCGGAGGAGACCAGGATGATGCTCATCCCCTCCTTCTTGAACTGGTTGATGAGCTGGTAGATCTCCTTCTTGGCGCCAACATCGACGCCGCGGGTCGGCTCGTCCAGGATCAGCACCTTGGGCCTTGTCAGCAGCCCCTTGGCGATGGCCACCTTCTGCTGGTTGCCGCCGGAGAGGAGCTTGATCAGCTGATCCTGACTCGGGGTCTTGATGTTGAACAGGCGCACATAGTCGCCCACCGCCTGGCGTTCGGCCTGGCCGTCAATCTTGCCACCACGGATGAACTCGCCGAGAGCGCACAGGCTCATGTTTTCGCGCACCGACAGCTCCAGCACCAGGCCATCGCCCTTGCGATCCTCGGAGATGTAGGCGATGCCGGCGGCCAGGCCATCGGCCGGGCTCTTGGGGGCCAGTGCGTGGCCATCCACCGTGATGTCACCGGCGCTGATGGGGCTGGCACCGTAGATGAGCTTCATCAGTTCGGTACGGCCGGAGCCCATCAGGCCGCTGAAGCCCAGAATTTCACCCTGACGCAGGGAGAAGCTCACTCCGCGCACGCCGGGGCCGGCCAGATCTTTGACCTGCAGGCTGACCGGGCCGAGCTCGCGCACCAGACGCGGGTACTGCTCCTCCAGTCGGCGGCCTACCATCATCTCGATGATCCTGTCTTCGTCGAGCTCGCTCACCGCCTGCTCGCCGATCCACTTGCCATCGCGCAGCACGGTGACCCGATCGCAGATCTCGAAGATCTCCTTCAAGCGGTGGGAGATGTAGACGATGCCGCAGCCCTGCTCACGCAGCTCGCGGATGACCTTGAACAGCTGCTCGGTCTCGGTGTCGGTCAGCGCATCGGTGGGCTCGTCCATGATGATGACGCTGGCATCAAACGACAGCGCCTTGGCGATCTCCACCATCTGCTGTTCACCGATGGAGAGACTCCCGAGCCGGGTATCCGGGCCGTGTTTGACGCCAAGTCGTGCCAGCAGGGTGCTTGCCCGTTCGCGCAGCTGCTTGTGGTCGATGCTGCCAAAACGGGTACGGGGCTCGCGGCCGAGGAAGATGTTGGCGGCAATGGAGAGCTCCGGCAGCAGGTTCAGCTCCTGGTGGATGATGCTGATCCCCTGATCCTGGGAGTCGCGGGGCCCTTTGAAGTGAACCGGCTGGCCGCGGTAGCTGATGGTGCCGCTGTCGGCCTGATAGATGCCGGTCAGCACCTTCATCAGGGTGGATTTGCCGGCGCCGTTTTCGCCGAGCAGGGCCATTACCTGACCCGGGTAGACCTTGAGGCCTGCCTCATCGAGCGCCCGCACCCCGGGGAAGGTCTTGACGATCCCGGTGAGCGACAGAATGGGCGAGGGGGTTGTACTCATGGCTGATTCCTTGAAAAGGCTTAAAACGCCACGCCGGCGCAGAGAATGAGGTTGGCGTAGGGGGTCACCTCGCCGCTGCGCACGATGGCCTTGCTCTGGTGGGAGCGAGCCTTGAACGCTTCGTGCAGGCAGTATTCGATGGTGATGGGCTTGCCCTGGGCAGCGGCGTGCGCCTCCAGCTGATCCACCAGCGCCTGATGGGCGGCGGGGCTGATCTGCTTGATCTCGCTCGCCATGATCACCTTCTCCACCACCAGGTCGGTGAGCAGGGCGGTCAGCACGGTGCCAAGGTTCGGCGTCCCCGCCATCAACGCCAGATCGATGCGCTCGGGGCCCGCCGGAATGGGCAGGCCCGCATCGCAGACGGTGATCTCGTCGGTGTGACCCATCCGTGCCACCAGGGCACTCAGGGGAGCATTGAGCAGTACGCCTCGTTTCATACAGCACCTCGGCAGGCTATGCCCGCGTATCTGATGTTAGCTAGGCAACCGGTTACGCAACCGGTTGCGTCATGAGGTGGAAGATAGGCGTTCAGGCGTTCTGGATCCACCAGGAGATGGCAGAAATGTGAAAACGATCTCAATGGCGAGGGGAAAGCGGGGAATAAAGGTGCCAGAAGAGCACTGGCACCCGCAACGAGAGGAATTAGAGGGCGAGCCCTTGTTGCACGCCGGGGCGTGCCAGCATGCGCCGATAGTGATCCGCGACCTTGGGAAAGTCGCTGATGGCCACCCCGTCGCCCTCGAGCCAGCTCGCCACCACGAACAGGTAGATGTCGGCCAGGCTGAAGCGCTCCCCCAGCACCCAGGGGCCGGCCAGATAGTGGTGCTCTATCTCGGCAAAGCCCTCGCGCATGTTGTGCGGCACCTTGGCCTGCATGGCGGCGATGGCCTGCGGGTCATCGGCCCAGCGGCTGGCCCGGCGGCCGTGGGCATGGGCGACGTGCACGGTGGCGGCGAGGAAGCTGTGCACCTCCTGCATGCGGGCCAGCAGGAAGGGGTCGTCCAGCGGTGCCAGCCCGGCATGGGGAAAACGCTGCGCCACATAGAGCAGCAAGGCCGGGGTTTCGGTGAGCACACCGTGTTCGGTGACAAGAGCCGGGACCCGTCCCTTGGGGTTGATGGCCAGATAGGCGGCAGAGCGCTGCTCGCCGGCCGCCAGATCCAGCCGTTTGACAACGTGAGGGGCACCGGCTTCGGTGAGGGCGATACGCACGGCCATGGCGCAGGTGCCGGGCGCGAGATAGAGGGTCAAATCAGACATGAACATCTCCTTGTGAAGCGCGTGTCCCCTGTGATCCCGGGTGGGGAGGGGCGCGCAAAAAAATCCGCACTGTCGCCTGGCATCCTACGCCCCTGGTTGCCGTCGGCCAAGGGCGGGATCCCGGCCAGGACAAGGAGGGCTGATGAAATCAAAGGCTTTTTGAGCGCAGCCACGCGGGAAAAACGGCTACGCATGCCGGGTCAAATCGCTATAATGTGCTCCCTGAATAGCAGTTTTTCGGATGTTGGATAGTCAATTGAGTAACAAAATGCGGATAGGTGGTTCCCTCGAACAGTCCCTGAGCCAGGGATATCGTCTCGACCTCAAGGGGGTATTGCAGGAGAGCTGGCAACAGACGCGGCGCACCGGGTTCGGCCTGCTGCTGGCCATCGTCGGGGTAACGGCCATCTGGATACTGTTGAGCAACACCCTGCTCGCCCCCTATGTCAATCAGGAAGGGGGTATGGATGTGGCCCTGGTGCTGAGCCTGATCATCACCGTCATCATGTCGCCCATGACCTCTTCCCTCGACATGCTGGGGTTGCAGCAGTCGGTGGGGGTGCGTGCCCGGCCGAGCCAGGTGTTCGACTTCTTTCGCCACTTCCTGCGCCTTGGCAGCCTGAGCCTGCTCGGCAGCCTCATCACCAGCCTGTTCGGCCCGCTGTTCGAGCTGGTGGGGCTGCCGGTGATGCTGGCCTTCATTCCGTCGGCCCTGATCGGCATGGGGCTGGTGTTTACCGTGCCGCTGGTGCTGGAGCGCGGCCTGTCGCCGGCGCAGGCCATCCTGGTCTCCCTCAAGCTGTTTGCCCGCGGCTGGCCCAGCATAGTGCTGCTGCACGGGGTCATGATGGCGCTCTTCTTCCTGGCGCTGATCCCCATGGGGCTGGGGCTTATCTGGGTGGCACCGCTCTATTTCAACTGCAAGGGGATCCTCTACCGGGATCTGTGCGGGGTGGCGGTCGAAGTGACCGAGGTGAGCCAGGGCCCCGATCATTTCAACGCCTGACGGGCATGCAGGGCGTCAGACAACAGCAACAGATAGTGGCGCGTGCAGATGCGTGATGCAAAAGGATGGCATATGAATAATCGATACGGGATGGCGGCCGCGCTGCTGATGGCGCCCCTGCTGGCAGTGGCGCAGCCCTCCCTTGAGCTGCAGTACGGCACCTTCTACAGCCAGATGAAGACCTTCGCCAAAGGGGAGTTTGGGCACGCCAGGCTGGGTTTTTATCTGACCGATCAACAAAATGGCCAGCGCTGCCAGCTCACCTCGGCCCGGGTCTCGACCCTGGATCGGGACGTGACGGCCGAGGTGACCATCGACAGCGAATTGCGACTGCCCTATGACGACGACCTGAATCTCGACAAGGCAAGCGTGGTAGTGGGGCTCACCGAGCCTCATGCTGCCTGCGATCTGTCGGTGCAGGTGATGGCCGATGTGCCGCCGCCGGCAGACAGTCGGTGGGAGCTCAAGGTGAGCGAGCTGACGGGGCGCCAGCACGACATGCAGAGCCTGCTGGAGAAGCTGGCCGGCATGGTCGGCAAGTATTTCCTGCCCGAGATGACGGGGGTGAGGGTCAGCCTGGTGCAGCCAAGCGGCACCGCCTACCTCATCGACGGTGCTCGCCAGCTGCCGCTGCCCTGGCAGGAGGGAGAACTGCTGCTGAACAACGCCCAGTTGGCGGAGTTTGCAGAGGGCAAGCTGCAGCTGCAGGGAGAGATCCTGCGGCTGACGCCTTGGCTGCACAAGGGCTGATTGGTCCCGGGCCGCCAGCTGGCCGGCATAAAAATAAAAAAGGAGCGCTTGGCGCTCCTTTTTTCATTGGTGATGGTGAGGGCTTAGCGCACCTCAATCACGTCCAGCATGTCCATCTCGTCGATGTCCAGCAGCGGTGCCTTGGGCAGCTCGGGCGGATCAAACGCCTTGTCGCCGCCGTCGATGATGCCGGAGTCGCGGTTGATGCTCTTGAAGTCAAACAGCTTGTGATCGAGCAGGTGGCTCGGGATCACGTCCTGAATGGCGGTGAACATGGTCTCGAGACGACCCGGGAAGCGGCGATCCCACTCCTGCATCATCTGCTTGATGGCCTGGCGCTGCAGGTTCTCCTGGGAGCCGCACAGGTTGCACGGGATGATGGGGAAGGCCTTGACCTCGGCATAGCGCACCAGGTCCTTCTCCTTGCAGTAGGCGAGCGGGCGGATCACTACGTTCTTGCCATCGTCGCTCACCAGCTTGGGCGGCATGGACTTGAGCTTGCCGCCGTAGAACATGTTGAGGAACAGGGTCTCGAGGATATCGTCGCGGTGGTGGCCAAGGGCAATCTTGGTGCAACCCAGCTCCTGGGCGGTGCGGTAGAGAATGCCGCGGCGCAGGCGGGAGCAGAGGGCGCAGGTGGTCTTGCCCTCCGGTACCTTCTCCTTGACGATGGCGTAGGTATCTTCTTCGACGATCTTGAAGTCGATGCCAAGGGTGCTCAGGTATTCGGGCAGCACGTGCTCGGGGAAGCCGGGCTGCTTCTGATCCAGGTTGACCGCCACCAGATCGAAGTGGATGGGGGCGCTGGCCTTCAGGCTCATCAGAATGTCGAGCATGGCGAAGCTGTCCTTGCCGCCGGACAGGCACACCATGACCTTGTCACCCTCTTCAATCATGTTGAAGTCGGCGATGGCCTGACCTACGTTGCGCCGCAGGCGCTTCTGCAGTTTGTTGAAACTGTATTTTTCTTTGGCGTTAAGCTCTTCTAGCATGACCTGAAACCCGGGACAAAAATAAGCGGCTTATTATAGCCATGTCCCGGGGGAGGGCAAGAAAGGCTTATGCTGGACGGCGGCCATCGACCGGGCAGCTGTAGTCGGCGGGCTTGAGGATCAGCATGTCGCAGGCGAGGCGATCCACCACATGTTCGGCTGTGTTGCCGAGCAGGGCGGCGGAGAGCCCGGTGCGACCGACGCACCCCATGATCATCAGGGTAGCCTGCAGCTCGCCGGCGAGATCGGGCAGCACCTCTTCGGGCAGGCCTTCCGCCACCCGGGTCCAGAGATGGCCGATGCCGTACTTGTCGGCGTGACTCAGCAGCAGGCTTTCGTGGTGTTTGCGAATGGCGTCGTTGTAGGCATTGGGGTCAAACTCCGGCAGCTCGATGGCCACGTTGACCGGGGTACCCGGGTAGGTGTTGACCAGATAGAGGTTGGAGCCGAGCAGCTCGGCGATGGCGATCCCCTCTTCGGTGATCCGCTCGTTGAGCAGCTTCTGATCCTGATCATCGCTGGAGCAATTGATGGCGGCGATGATGTTGCCACCCCGCTGCCAATGCCCCTCTTTCACCAGCAGCACGGGGCAGGGGCACTTGCGCAGCAGGTGCCAGTCGGTGGGGGTGAAGATGAAGGTTTGCAGGAAGGAGTGGTGGTGAGTCGCCTTGACCACCAGATCGTGGCGCTGCTCCAGCACTTCCTGAATGATGCATTCGAAGGGACGGTTGTGCCAGACCACCTTGATCTCGCAGTCCAGCCCACGGGCACGGTAGGGTTTGAGTATGTCGTCGAGCCACTCACGGCGCTGGGAAATGACCCCGTGGCGCATCTCTTCTCGCTCGTCCACCGACAGCATGGCGGTCATTTCATACGAGAAGTCGTAAATGGTGAGTAACAGGGTCAGCTGCGCCCCTTCATCCAGCTCGGCGACCTTGACCGCACGTTCGAGGGCGATTTGCCGCTCTTCTTCCGGGTTGATGACCACCAGGATTTTTCGGTACTTGACCATGTTCTCCTCCTCCTTGGCAAAAATACCAATGATGGCAGACCTTTAGCCATTACAGCTTAGCTCAGGAGGAGAAGGGGGGACGTGTGCCGGATCAAATTTCGGGGTAAACCGATCCGGCACCAGAGAGAGGAGGCTTAACCGCAGGGGGGACGGGTCGCACCGGCCATGACGCCGAGGGCGACGTGATCCAGCACGGTAATGTATTTGCCCTTGACGCTGATGAGGCCTGACTTCTGGAAGCGGCCCAGCAGGCGGCTGATGGTCTCGACGGTGAGGCCGAGGTAGTTGCCGATGTCGCCGCGGGTCATGGAGAGGCGGAACTCCTTGGCGGAGAAACCGCGCTCGGAGAAGCGCACCGACAGGTTGTGCAGGAAGGCGGCAAGGCGCTCTTCGGCATTCTTCTTGGAGAGCAGCAGGATCATCTCCTGGTCACCCATGATCTCGTTGCTCATCAGCCGCATGATCTGCTGGCGGAGCTTCGGCATCTTGCCGGAAAGATCGTCAAGCACGTCGAACGGGATCTCGCACACCATGGCGGTTTCCAGCGCCTGGGCGAAGGAGGGGTGCGCCTGCTTGTGGATGGCGTCAAAGCCGACCAGATCGCCAGCCAGGTGGAAGGCGGTGATCTGCTCGTCACCCTGTTCGGTGATGGTGTATGACTTGATGGTCCCGGAACGGATGGCATAGAGCGATTTGAGCTCGTCGCCGGCCTTGAACAACTCTTCACCCTTTTGGATCGGCTTCTTGCGCTCGATGATGCTGTCCAGCTGATCGAGCTCGTTGTCGTTCAGAGTGAAGGGAATGCAGAGCTGGCTGATGCTGCAATCCTGGCAATGAATTGCACAGCCACCGCTCTGAATACGTCTGCCAGGTTTCTTTTCCGGGATCATAGGCTCATACGAATAATTGATTTATATCAAACAAGTTTACCATCAACTCATCCGTTTTGGATAGGGTTTCAAAAGGATGCAATCCCGATCCAGAGGGTATGCAGCCCGTATGCGATGAGCAGCAGGGCCCCGCCAAGGCGCAAACTGCGCAGGGTTAGCCAGTAGCGCAGCCGATCCGCCAGCCCCCCCAGCGCAAACAGGGTTGGCAGGGTGCCGAGGCCGAAAAAGAGCATGACCAGTGCGCCGCCAGCGGCCGATCCCGCCGCTGCGCTCCAGGTCAACATGGAGTAGACCAGCCCGCAGGGGAGCCAGCCCCACACCATGCCAAACGGCAGTGCCTGCCAGGCCGAGGTGAAGGGGATGAACTTGCCTGCCAGCGGCTTGAGGCGGGGCCACAACCTGGCGCCAATGCGCTCGAGCAGCAACACCCCCTGCCACCAGCCGGCGAGATAGAGCCCGAGGGCAATCATCAGGAAGGCCGCTACCAGCCGCAGGCCGGCAATGGCGTGCTTGCCCGCGCCGAGCTCACTGGTGGTGGCCAGCAAGCCCCCGACCAGGGCGCCGGCAATCACATAGCTCAAGATCCGGCCGAGGTTGTAGTTGAGCAGGTAACCGAGCCGACCCCAGAAGTGCTGCTTCTCGGCAGGAATGGCCATGGAGAGGGCGGCGGAGACACCGCCGCACATGCCGATGCAGTGGCCGGCGCCAGCCAGTCCCACCAGCAGGGCGCCCAGCAGATCAAGGGTGGCCGTCATTTTTGTGCTCGTGTTCGACGTGTTTGGGGGCGGGTTGCTCTTCATCGAACAGGATATTGGAACCCTGGCGGTCGAGATCTTCAAACTGCTCGGAACGAATGGCCCAGAAGAAGACGGCGCCGGCGATGATGACGAAGAGGATGGCGATGGGGATGAGGACGAAGATGATGTTCATGCAGCAAGCCTTGCAATGAAAGGGGTCATGGTACACCACGTTGGTGGCCGCAGACCCGTCGATTTGATGGTGAAGGGAGCAAGGTTCGCTCCCTTCACCCTGTCTGTCCCTGTGGTCACGGCTCAGCGGTTGAGCCGCATGGAGTTGGTGACCACGATGAGGGAGCTCAGCGACATGCCCGCCGCCGCCACGTAGGGGGGCAGCCAGCCACTGGCCGCCAATGGCAGCACCAGCAGGTTGTAACCGATGGACCAGGCGAAGTTCTCCTTGATGATCTTGCGGGTGCGCAGCGCCAGGGCGCGGGCATCCAGCAGGCGGGAGAGATCGTCGGCCAGCAAAATGGCGTCGGCGCTGTTCTTGGCCAGATCGGTGCCGCCGGCCATGGCGAAGGAGGCGTGGGCGCCGGCCAGCACAGGGGCGTCGTTGATGCCATCTCCCACCATGATGCTGATGTCGCCGCGGGCTTCGTGCTCCTTGAGATAGGCCAGCTTGCCATCCGGGGTGACGCCTTTGACCAGCTCGTCGACCCCCAGTTCGCGGGCTACCTCGTCGGCCTGGGCCGAGCTGTCGCCGGTGAGAATGGTGGTCTTGAGGCCGGCCGCCTTGAAGGCCTGGATCAGCGCTTTCGCATCCGGGCGCAGGGTGTCGGTCAGCAGGAAACGGGCGAGCGTCCGATCCTCGTCGGCCAGATAGATGACCAGCCCGTCCGCTTGTGTTTCTTGGGCATCGCTGATGCCGAGCCAGCGGGCACTGCCGAGCCGATAGTGACGCCCCTCGATCACCCCTTCGATACCGTGTCCGATGACGGGGGTCACCTTGCTGGCCGCCAGCAGCACGGCGTCGTCTGCGGCGTTGCTGCGAAAGGCGCGAGCGATGGGGTGTTCGGAATAGGCCTCCAGGGCGCGGGCGATGGCAAGACAGCGCGCCTCGTCGAGATTGCCCAGGGCCTCCGTGCTGGTCAGGCTGATGTTGCCCGTGGTCAGGGTGCCGGTCTTGTCCATCACGATGCGGTTGGCCCGGGTCAGCACGTCCAGCACGTGGCCGCGGCGCAGCAGGATGCCGGCACGGGTCAGGCGGGCGGTGGCCGAGGTGAGCGCGGTGGGGGTGGCCAGCGACAGGGCGCAGGGGCAGGTCGCCACCAGCACCGCCAAAGTGACCCAGAAGGCCTGCTCCGGCTGATGGAAGTGCCAGAAGGTCCATACGCCAGCGGCGATGAACAGCAGCACCAGAATGAAGTGGCGGGAGAGCACGTCCGCCATCTGAGCGATGGCCGGTTTGTCGTCCAGCGCGTGATCCTGCAGCCGCATGATCTGGGCCAGACGCGACTCTTCGATACGATGACTGACCCGGATCTCCAGCGGCGCGTCGGTGTTGATGGTGCCGGCGTAGACGGCATCTCCCGCCTGTTTGAGCAGCGGCAGCTGTTCGCCAGTCAGCATGGATTCGTTGAGGCTGGCCTGCCCAAGCAGTATGGTGCCGTCCGCCGGCAGGGTGGCACCCGCCAACACTCGCACCCGATCGCCTACCTGCAGCGTCTTGGCGGCCACCTCGTGTTCGCCATCCTCATCGAGTCGGGTGGCCATGATGGGCACCAGCCGCGCCAGATTGGAGCTCGACTCGGAGGCCTTGCGTCTGGCCCGCAGCTCGAGGAAGCGCCCCAGCAGCAGGAAGAAGACGAACATGGTGATGGAGTCGTAATAGACCTCACCGGTGTTGAACACGGTGGCCCACATGGAGGCGACGAAGGCACCGATCAGCGCCAGTGACACCGACACGTCCATGGAGAGGTGCCCCTGCCTGAGGCTGCGCCAGGCGCCCACGTAGAAGGGCTGGGCCGAGTAGATCATGATGGGGGTGGAGAGCAGCAGACTTATCCACTTGAAGTAGACCATGAACTCCTCTTCGACACTGATGAAGAGGTCCATGTAGAGCGCCACCGCGCACATCATCACCTGCATGGAGCCGAGCCCCGCCAGTGCCAGCCGGAACATGTAGCTGCGCACCTCTTTGGCGTAGAGCGCTTCCTGCTGGTGAGTCTGGAAGGGATAGGCGCGATAGCCGATCTTGGCAAAGCCCTTGAGGATCTCGCTCAAAGAGAGCCGGTCCGGATCCCACTTGATGCGGGCTCTGTGGGTGGTGGTGTTGACGTTGATGTAGTGCAGCCCGGCAAGGTTGCCCAGATGGCGTTCGATGAGCCAGGCACAGGCGGCGCAGGTCAGCCCTTCCACCGTCAGCTGGATCTCGCGCACCTTGTGGCTGCCGGTGGCGCTGTCGGTGACAAAGTCCTGCTGCACTTCGGCCAGATCGTAGTGGGTGAGGGCGGCGAGCTCTTCAGGCACCAGCTCGCCCTTGGTGCCGGGGGCGGTGCGGTGCTCGTAGTAGCTGGCCAGGCCGCACTCCAGAATGGTTTCCGCCACTGCCTGACAACCAGGGCAGCACATGGGTTGGACTATGCCCTTTATCTCGAGGGCATAGCGGCTGCCAGCGGGGACCGGCTCACCACAGTGAAAGCAGCCGCTCATGACAGCTGGCCGCAGGCTACCCGGCCTGTCGGCAGAAACAGTGAAGCGCCGGTTGCTGCCGGCGTGTCATGGTAAACAGGACGGCTCATGACTCAGCGCCCTTTGGGATCGAGTTCGACGGGGGCCTTGGTGGGGAGCTGGACTGTCTCTTGCAAGCGCCATTCGTGGTTGAAGGCATCCACCCGCACGTGCCACTTGCCGGTGAGGGGCTTGTCGAGCAGCAGGCGATAGACGCCGTTGCCGTCGGCGGTCACCATGTGCTCGCTGTCCATGCCGGCGAGGGTGGGGTGAAACAGGGAGAGGTAGAGCGCCTGGCCGGCCGGGATATCCCCTGACAGCGGTTTGAGGGTCAGCTCGTTGCCGTTGACCTCCAGCGCGATGTGGATGTTGAGGGCTTCGGCGCGATCAAACTTGCTGAGATCCTGATTAATCTCTTTGCCTTGCTTGTAATAGTCTTCGGCCACCAGATTGACGCCATCCTTGCTGGCGATGATCGCCGTGCTGATGCTGCCGATCACGGCGGCGGTCGGGAGGGCGATGATGAACCAGGGCCAGAATTGGCGATACCAGGGTTGGGACATAGTGCTACTACCGTGAAACCAGTGGTTAACGAAACAGAGGAATTTCAGTCAACACAAGATAACAAAAAGCCTCGAAGAGTCGAGGCTTTTTGCTGAGTAATCACGTGTTTATCACATGTTACTGCTTATTTTGCTGGTCGTTGTGGGACAAGCTGTAAACGTAGGAGGCGAGCAGGTGCACCTTGTCTTCACCCAGAATATCCTTCCAGGCCGGCATCACGCCGTGACGACCGTGGGTGATGGTCTGCTCGACCACCTGACGGGAACCGCCGTAGAGCCAGGTGTTGTTGGTGAGATCCGGCGCCCCGAAGGCGATGCCGCCCTTGGCGTCCGGACCGTGACAGGCGGCGCAGATGGTGAAGCGTGCTTCACCCTTCTTGGCTTCCACCATGTCCACCTTGCGACCGGAGAGGCTCAGCACGTAGGAGGCCACTTCGCGGACTCCGTCCTTGCCGAGGATCTCGCCCCAGGCTGCCATCACGCCCTGACGACCGCCCATGATGGTGGTCTTGATCTGGTCGGGCGCGCCGCCCCACTGCCATTCGCTGTCGGTCAGGTTCGGGAAACCGCGACCGCCGCGGGCATCGGAGCCGTGGCACTGGGAGCAGTTCTGCAGGAACAGACGCTGACCCACCTTGCGGGCTTCCGGATCGGCGGCGATCTCCTCGATGGCGCGATAGGTCTTGCCATCGGCCTGATAGGCCAGCTCACGGAACTTGGCGCCGTAGATCTCGTCAGCCTTGACGAGCTCGCGATCGTATTCCACCGCACGCCCTTCAGCCTTGGCGGAGGCTGCCGCTGCCTTGGACTCGGCCAGTGAGCGTATGTCCTGGTTGGAGCTCTGCCAGCCCAGCACGCCCTTGAAGTTGCCAAGGCCCGGGAAGGCAATCAGATAGACCAGACCGGTGACGATGAAGAAGAGGAACATGTAGGTCCACCACTTCGGCAACGGGTTGTTGATCTCTTCGATACCGTCGAAGGCGTGCCCCATGGACTTGCCCTCTTCCACGCCCATCTTGTCGCGCAGGCACCATACCAGCAGCAAGAAGCAGCCGAGGATGGTCCCCAGACTGATGACGGTCACAAAAATGCTAAACAAAGTGCTCATTATTGTTTCGCTCCTGCGTTCTTGTTATCAGCACTGGGTTGCTCGTCGTCGGCAAATACCAGATTGGCAGCCTCGTCGAAGGAGGTCTTGCGGCGCTTGCTGTAGGCCCAGACGATGATGCCGATCATGATGGCCATCAACAGCAGGGTATACAGGCCGCGAAAAGTGCCGTAATCCATATCCTGACTCCTTTATTTCAGGGCATGACCCAGTGATTGCAGATAGGCTACCAGCGCATCCAGCTCGGTCTTGCCTTTCACGGCCTCGCCGGCACCCTGAATGTCGGCATCCGTGTAGGGTACGCCGAAGTGATCGCGGAACAGGGCCAGCTTCTTGCCGGTCAGTTCACCGGTCAGCACGTTGGTGTCGAGCCAGGGGAAAGCGGGCATGTTGGACTCGGGCACCACGTCGCGCGGGTTGATCAGGTGAGCACGGTGCCAGTCGTCGGAATAACGACCGCCAACCCGGGCCAGATCCGGACCGGTACGCTTGGAGCCCCACAGGAAGGGGTGCTCCCAGACGCTTTCACCGGCGACCGAGTAGTGGCCGTAACGCTCGGTTTCGGCGCGGAACGGACGGATCATCTGGCTGTGGCAGACGGTGCAGCCTTCGCGGATGAAGATGTCGCGCCCTTCCATCTGCAGAGCTGTATAGGGCTTGAGGCCCTCGACCGGCTCAGTGGTCTGCTTCTGGAAGAACAGCGGGGTGATTTCCACCAGGCCCCCCAGGCTGATGGCAAATATGATGCCGACCACCAGCATGGGAACGCTCTTTTCAAAGATCTCGTGACGGTTATTGTTGCTCATGCTTTGACCTCTTCAATCATGCTGGCTGTGCGACAGGTTCCAGGGAACCTTTGGGCGCAGTGATGGTGCGATAGGCGTTGTAGGCCATCAGCAACATGCCGGTGACAAAAAAGCAGCCACCCAGGAAGCGCACGAAGTAGAAGGGATAAGAGGCCTGCAGCGCTTCTACGAAGCTGTAGGTCAGGGTGCCGTCGTCGTTGACCGCACGCCACATCAGACCCTGCATCACACCGGAAATCCACATGGCGACGATGTAGAGCACGGTACCCACGGTCGCCAGCCAGAAGTGGACGTTGATGAGCTTGATGCTGTACATGCGGCCCTGGCCGAACAGGTTCGGGATCAGGTGGTACACGGCACCGATGGATACCATGGCAACCCAGCCCAGCGCGCCGGAGTGGACGTGACCGATTGTCCAGTCGGTGTAGTGGGAGAGGGCGTTGACGGTCTTGATCGCCATCATGGGGCCTTCGAAGGTGGACATGCCGTAGAACGACAGGGACACGATCAGGAAGCGCAGGATGGGGTCGTAACGCAGTTTGTGCCAGGCACCGGAGAGGGTCATGATGCCGTTGATCATGCCGCCCCAGGAGGGGACGAACAGGATCAGCGACATCACCATGCCGAGGGACTGGGCCCAGTCAGGCAGGGCGGTATAGTGCAGGTGGTGCGGACCGGCCCAGATGTAGAGGGAGATCAGCGCCCAGAAGTGGACGATGGAGAGACGGTAGGAGTAGACCGGACGACCCGCCTGTTTCGGTACGAAGTAGTACATCATGCCGAGGAAGCCGGCAGTCAGCAGGAAGCCTACCGCGTTGTGGCCATACCACCACTGCACCATGGCATCCATGGCGCCGGAGTACATGGAGTAGGACTTCATGCCCGAGAGCGGCACTTCCATGTTGTTGACGATGTGCAGCACGGCCACCGTGATGATGAAGGCACCGAAGAACCAGTTCGCCACATAGATGTGGGAGGTGGTGCGTTTGACCAGGGTGCCGAAGAAGACCACGGCATAGGCGACCCAGACGATGGTGATGGCGATATCAATCGGCCATTCCAGCTCTGCGTACTCCTTGGAGGTGGTGTATCCCAGCGGCAGCGAAATGGCGGCAGAAAGGATGATGGCCTGCCAGCCCCAGAACACGAAGGTCGCCAGCGGGCCACCAAACAGTCGGGTTTGACAGGTGCGTTGTACCACATAGAAGGAGGTCGCCATCAGGGCGCTACAGCCAAATGCGAAGATGACCGCGTTGGTGTGCAGAGGGCGAAGGCGACTGTAAGTCAGCCAGGGAGTATCAAAGTTGAGGGCAGGCCAGATCAACTGGGCTGCAATCAGTACGCCAACCGACATGCCGACAATTCCCCAGACAATCGTCATGACGGTGAACTGGCGAACAACGGTGTAGTTGTACTCAGGATGGTTAGTTGTATGGCTCATCGTTGTATTCCGCTTCCGATGCTGCTGTTGTTTGATTTTGTGTCCAGTGAGGTGGACCGACTTCATTGGCTACTGCCTTTTCTCTTGTTAACAACTGTTAATAAAAGGAAAAGCAAAAAGTAGCTAAATGAAAATTCAATGGGAATGATACTGAACTGACAGGTAAAATAACAGTATAAACAGTGATATATTTGGCTCCGTTGGGTCTCGCCTGTTCAATTATTTACCTTGCGCGAGATCACGAAAATGTCATTTTTCAGACATCTTACAAGGTTGTTTTTTCATGAAAGAGAGACTCACTTCACGCAAAATTATTCATTTGGCGATCGTGTTGACTATTTTGCTCGGTTTGGTTGCCTATCGAACCTGGTTCGATGGCGCGCAGACGGCGATGGCAAGCTCGGAAAAAGATCAGATTTGTGATCTGTCCCACAGCTCATGCCCCCTGCAGGCGGGGAATAAGCCGCTGACCGCCCGCATCGCCTCGCTGCCGGTACAGGCCGAACGTGACTTCGTGATACAGCTTCAGGGCGGCGATCCGGCCGTCACGCCGGTGAAGGCGTGGCTGGAGGGGCGGGACATGTTCATGGGGACCATTCCGGTCACCTTTGAGGCCACAGCCCAGGGCTGGCAAGGGACGACCCTGGTGGGATCCTGCACCTCGCCGATGATGGTCTGGCTGCTCAATATCGAGTGGAGCAATGGCCAGCGCCAGCAACTGGCGCTCTCCGTCGCCCGCTGAGGGCCTCTTCCTGAGGTGCAAAAGGAGGGGGCAAGGTGAAAATTGATTTGAATTTTTCAGGCAGGGCGTTACCTTGCACTGATTGTCAGGGAGTGAAGTTCATTTAATCATGATTGAAAAACAAGCATTTTATCGCACGCTCAACCAGCAGACCCAGGCATTGCTGGAGGGAGAGCCGGATCTCATCGCCAACCTGGCCAACCTGTCCGCCCTGCTCAATCAGGAGCTGGCCGACATCAACTGGGTCGGCTTTTACCTGTTGCAGGGGGAGACCCTGGTGCTCGGCCCGTTCCAGGGCAAGCCGGCCTGCGTACGCATTCCGGTCGGGCGTGGTGTCTGTGGCACGGCGGTAGCCGAGGGCAAGACCCAGCTCATCGACGACGTGCATCAATTTGAGGGGCATATCGCCTGCGACGGTGCCAGCAATGCCGAAATCGTGATCCCGCTGCGCCGGCGTGGCGAGATCATTGGCGTACTGGATATCGATAGTCCAATCTTTAACCGCTTTGACGAGCAGGACCGGATTGGCCTCGAAGAAACGGTGCAAATTTTGGAAAGCATGCTCTAAGTCATTGCTTGATGGTTCGCAAAAGGCCCCAAGCTCTCTATAATGGGGCCTTTGTTGTGCTCGGGCGTGCCCGCGCGTTTATATGAAAGCCAAGGTTATACATGGAAAACACTGAGAAGCTGAAGAACAGTAAAGAGATCGTTGCCTACCTGGTCGAGAAATTCCCGGCCTGCTTCATCGCTGAAGGAGAGGCCAAGCCGCTCAAGATTGGCATCTTCCAGGATTTGGCCGAGCGTCTTGCTGACGACGCCAGAGTCTCCAAGACCATGCTGCGCTCCGCTCTGCGTCAATACACCTCCAGCTGGCGTTACCTGCATGGCCTCAAGGCCGGCCAGGCCCGTGTCGATCTGGACGGCAACCCAGGCGAGCTGCTCACCGAAGAGCACATCGAGCACGCCAAGCAAGCCCTGAAGGAGAGCAAAGAGCGCGTCTTTGCCAGCCGTCGTACCAACAATAAAGAAGAGAAGGCCAAGCAGCCGCGTCGTCCAGCCCCGCGCAAGGCCGATGCCGCCGCCAAGTCCAGCAAGCCGAAAGCCGCTCCCAAGGCTGCTCCGGTTGCTGACGAGGCCCCGTTGGTCAAGGTGGATGCCGCTACCCTGAAAGTAGAGCAGGGTGTGCGCGTGGTGCTGGGCAAGTCGCCGGTACCGGCCACCATCAAGGAAGTGACCAAGGATGACGTTCAGGTTCAATTGCAGACCGGCATGATGCTGCGGGTCAAATTCGAGCACCTGGTTCTCTAAGGAGACAAATGTTGAAGCATGGCGTAATTCGTTTTTCCCTCGTTGCCTGTAGCCTGGCGCTTGCCGGGCTTGCACAGGCCATCGAGCCGGTGCTCAAGGAAAGTGATTTGCCTGTGTTGGCTCAGGAGAGCCAACATGCTACGGCTAGCAAGCGAATTGCCAATCTGTTTACCCGCTCGCATTACAAGCAGTTCAAGCTGGACGATGCCTTTTCCTCCGTGATCTTTGACAAGTATCTGGAGAATCTGGATTACAGCCGCAACCTGTTTCTGGCCTCTGACATCAGCCGTTTTGAAAAGTACCGTACCGGTTTTGACACCGACCTCGAAAGAGGGCGGCTGGCACCGGCTTACGAGATGTTCAACCTGAGTCAGCAGCGGCGTTATGAGCGGTTCGAATACGCCCTCAAACTGCTCGATACTCCTTTCGATTTTACCCAGCCCGACAACTACGTGTTTGATCGGGAAGGGGCGGCCTGGCCGAAAGACGAAGCCGAACTCAACGAGTTGTGGCGCCAGCGGGTCAAGTTCGATGCCCTGAGCCTCAAGCTCAGCGGCAAGGAGTGGCCCGAGATCAAGGAGCTGCTCGGCAAGCGTTACAACAACGCCATCAAGCGGATGTCCCAGACCGAGAGCGAAGATGTATTCCAGCTCTTCATGAACTCCTTCGCTCGCGCCATCGAGCCGCACACCAGTTATCTGTCTCCGCGCAGCGCCGATCGTTTCAACACCGAGATGAACCTCTCGCTGGAGGGGATTGGGGCCGTGCTGCAGGCCGAAGATGACTTCACCGTCATTCGCTCTCTGGTGCCCGGCGGCCCGGCCGCCAAGTCCAACCACCTGAAACCGGACGACAAGATCGTCGGGGTAGGGCAGGACGACGGCAAGATTGTCGACGTGATCGGCTGGCGTCTCGATGACGTGGTCGAGCTCATCAAGGGACCGAAGGGCAGCAAGGTGAAGCTGGAGATCCAGCGCGGCAAGGGCGCCAGCGCCAAGACCGAGCAGATCGAGCTGGTACGTGACAAGGTGCGTCTGGAAGACAGGGCCGCCAAGTCCAAGGTGATCACCGCCGAGGGCAAGAAGATCGGCGTGCTCGAGATCCCGAGCTTCTACGTCAACCTGCACGACGACGTGATCAAGGAGCTCTCCAGCCTCAACAAGCAGAAGATCGAGGGGCTGATCGTCGATCTGCGTGGCAACGGCGGCGGTGCGCTGACCGAGGCCTCTGCCCTAAGCGGCCTGTTCTTCGCGAGCGGCCCTGTGGTGCAGATCCGGGATCACATGGGCCGCATCACCGTCAACGGTGATGACGACGGCAACGTCTACTACGGCGGCCCCATGTCGGTGATGATCGACCGCTACAGCGCCTCGGCCTCCGAGATCTTCGCCGCCGCCATGCAGGATTACGGCCGCGCCCTGATCCTCGGCGAGAACTCGTTTGGCAAGGGCACGGTGCAGCAGCATCGCAGCCTCGCCAAGGTCTACGACTTCTACGAGCAGCCGCTGGGTCACGTGCAGTACACCATCGCCAAGTTCTACCGGATCAACGGTGGCAGCACCCAGAACAAGGGGGTCGCCCCGGACATCAGCTTCCCCACCGCGGTGGCACCGGAAGAGACGGGCGAGAGCCGCGAGTTCAACGCCCTGCCGTGGGACAAGATAGCGTCGGCCAAGTACGACAAGCTCGGCAACTTTGCCAGCTTGCTGCCCAAGCTGCAGGCGGCCCACGAGGCGCGGATCAACAAGGATCCGGAGTTTGCCTACGTGATGCAGGACATCGCCGAGTACAAGGAAGAGAAAGACAAGAAGTCGGTCTCCTTGAACGAGGCGGAGCGTCTGGCGGATCAGGCCAAGCAGGATGAGAAGGCGCTCAAGCGCGCCAACGAACGCCTGACTCGCCTGGGCAAGCCGACGGTGAAGAGCCTGGACGATCTGCCTGCCGATTTTGAGGCACCCGATGAGTATCTGGTCGAGGCTGCCAACATCACGGCGGATCTGGCCAGACTCAGCAAACGCGGCTGAACAGGGACAGCCAATTAATCAACAAGGGCGACTTCGGTCGCCCTTTCCTTTGCCTGAATGCAAACTATTTGACCCTGCCAACCGGTTATGACAGCCTCTGACACGTCAATAACAAGCGTGGAAGCAAACAATAATGACCGATCACTCCCAGGCCATGACGGCCAAATATCGCCAAGATTACCAGGCTCCGCTCTACTGGTGCGACAGCATCGACCTCGATTTTCAGCTGCAGGAGCCGCAGACCCGGGTCACCGCCATCTCGCGGCTGCGTCGCAACGGCGAGCACAATGAACCGCTGGTGCTGGATGGCGAAGGGCTGGTCCTGCACGCCATCAGCGTGGACGGGGTTGCCTTTAGCCAGTACGAGCAGGGGGAGAGCAGCCTGACCCTGTTCAACCTGCCCGCCGAGTGTGTGCTGACCATAGTCACCGACATCAACCCGGCCGCCAACACCGCGCTGGAAGGGCTCTACAAGTCCGGCGATGCCTACTGCACCCAGTGCGAGGCGGAAGGGTTCCGACGCATCACCTATTACATGGACAGGCCCGACATTCTGGCCCGCTACAGCACCCGTATCACTGCCGACAAGGCCAAGTATCCTTTCCTGCTCTCCAACGGCAACAAGGTCGACAGCGGCGATCTGGGTGACGGCCGCCACTTCGTGCAGTGGCAGGATCCCTTCCCGAAACCGAGCTACCTGTTTGCCCTGGTGGCCGGGGACTTCGACGTGGAGCGCAGCCACTACACCACCAAGAGCGGCCGCAAGGTGGCCCTCGAGATCTTCGTCGACAAGGGCAACCTGGACAGAGCCGGTTTCGCCATGGAGAGCCTCATCAACTCCATGCGCTGGGACGAGCAGCGCTTTGGCCTCGAGTACGACCTCGACATCTACATGATCGTGGCGGTGGACTTCTTCAACATGGGCGCCATGGAGAACAAGGGGCTCAACATCTTCAACTCCAAGTTCGTGCTGGCCAACCCGGCTACCGCCACCGACAGCGACTACCACGGCATCGAGCGGGTGATCGGCCACGAATACTTCCACAACTGGACCGGCAACCGCGTTACTTGCCGCGACTGGTTCCAGCTCAGCCTGAAAGAGGGGCTGACGGTGTTCCGGGATCAGGAGTTCTCCTCCGATCTGGGTTCGCGCGGGGTCAATCGCATCAACAACGTGCGCACCGTGCGCGGCCCGCAGTTTGCCGAGGATGCCGGCCCCATGGCCCATCCCATCCGCCCGGATGTGGTGATCGAGATGAACAACTTCTACACCCTGACCGTCTACGAGAAAGGCTCGGAAGTGATCCGCATGCTGCACACCCTGCTGGGTGAGGAGGCCTTCCAGGCGGGCATGCGCCTCTATTTCGAGCGCTTTGACGGTCAGGCGGTCACCTGCGATGACTTCGTGCAGGCGATGGAGGATGCCTCCGGGGTGGATCTCGGTCGCTTCCGCCGCTGGTACAGTCAGTCCGGCACCCCCGAGCTCACCGTGTCCGACGAGTACGATGCCGACAGCGGCGTCTATCGCCTGCACGTGAGCCAGCACACCCCGCCGACCCAGGATCAGCCGCAGAAACTGCCGCTGCATATCCCCCTCGACATCGAACTCTATGACGAGCAGGGGGCCATCATCCCGCTGCAGTACCAGGGCAAGGCCATCGGCAACGTGCTGGACGTGCTGGAAGCGGAGCAGACCTTCGTGTTCGACAAGGTATCGGTCAAGCCGGTGCCCTCCCTGCTGCGAGACTTCTCGGCGCCGGTCAAACTGCATTTTGACTACAGCGACGAGGCGTTAGCCTTCCTGATGCGCCATGCCCGCAACGAGTTTGCCCGTTGGGATGCGGCGCAGATGCTGATCAACAAGGCGGTGATCGACGGTGTGGCCGGGACTCAGCGAGGGCAGGGGGTTGATGTCTCCCGGACCCTGCTGGCGGCCTTTGTCGCCATCCTTGACGACGAGGGGCTCGACCCCGCCCTCAAGGCGGAGATCCTGGCGCTGCCGGGTGAGGCGACCCTGGCCGAGCTGTTCGAGGTGGCCGACATCGATGCCATCCATCAGGTGCGCAACGAGATCCAGACCTCGCTGGCCCAGGCCTTCGGGGCCCGTCTGGTGGCCTGCTACGAGAGTTTGCGCCTGCCGGATTATCAGGTGGTGCACGCCGACATGGCCAAGCGGGCGCTCAAGGGGGTCGTGCTGGGCTATCTGGCGGCCCTCGATGCCGGCAGCGCCGATCTGCTGGTGCGCCAGCAATGTGCGGCTGCCGACAACATGACCGACACCCTGGCGGCGCTGCAGGTGGCCAACAGTCATCTGCTGCCGTGCCGCGCCGAGCTCTTGGCCGATTTCGAAGGCAAGTGGGCCAAGGACGGACTGGTGCTGGACAACTGGCTGCGGCTGGTGGGTGCCAAGCCGGCGGAAGACGTGCTGGAAGAGGTGAAGCAGGCGATGGCGCACCCCACCTTCAGCATTCGCAACCCGAACCGGTTGCGGGCGCTGGTGGGCAGCTTTGCCATGAACAACCAGGTGCAGTTCCATGCGCGCGATGGTCGCGGCTACCGCTTCCTGACCGATCTGCTGATCGAGCTCAACGAGGTCAATCCGCAGGTGGCCTCCCGCCTCATCACTCCGCTCATCCAGTTCAAGCGGCTCGATGAGGGGCGCAAGGCGTTGATCCGCACCGAGCTGACCCGTCTGGCCAACCTCGAGGGGCTGGCGCGGGATCTGTTCGAGAAGGTGAGCAAGGCGTTGCAGCAGTAAGTCCGAGCGGGTGGGGGAGTCATCTCCCGCCCTTTTACCGTGAGCCTTCAACCACGACCAGAGGAGTCATCGTGAAGCAGTTTACCTTTCGCCTTTCATTGAGCCACGACGAGGTCATGCTGATGTACCAGGGCCATGCCAAACGGCTGGTGGTGCGCAGCGAGCAGGGGCTGACCCTGGAACTGGGCATTGAGAAAATCCGGCCCTTCGTCGCCATCAGCGGGGTACATGGCTACTTTCGCCTCAAAACCCAGGACGATTATCGCTTTATCAGCCTCGAACGCATAAATTAACAAAACTCGAACATATTTCCGCGTAATTCACTGCTTTAAGTCACTATCTATCCGGTAAATCCGTAACCATCCAGTGGGATTTTCTGTTTTTTGCCAGAACGGCAAAATTTTTCACAGCTTAAGGCGTGATCTGCCCCTTGTTTTTAACAACTCATTATCACCTTTGCTCGCCTTCCTTGATCCAAGACATTACACTTCGCAGCAACTCTGTACCGGTGGGCATCCAGGGTGGATGTCTCTGTGTCGGTGGTTAATGTCGTCCGATAAGGAATATAGAAATGGCATTGAAAGACGCCCCTACCTCAGTTCTGCTCGAAAACGTTCTCAGCCTGATCCATCAGAAGTTGCCCAAGAAGAGTGCCTCCCTGGTCGAGTGCTTCGTCGCCAAGTTCTACGGCAACATGGCGAGCACCGATCTGCACGATCGCAATGACAGCGATCTCTATGGCGCCGCGCTCAGCCTGTGGAATGCGCTCAACCAGCGCACCAGCACAGAGCCCTATATCCGGGTCTACAATCCCGAGCTGACCCGCCACGGCTGGCAGTCTCCCCATACCATCGTCGAAATCATCCTGCAGGACTCTCCCTTCCTGGTGGATTCCATCCGCATGGCGCTCAAGCGCCGGGGCATCACGGCGCACATGATGCTGCACCAGCCGCTGCACCTCATTCGCGGCAGTGAAGGCAAGATCAGCGCCATTCTGGATCTGGACAACACGGCCGAACAGACCTCCGTCGAGACAGCCTTCCTCATCGAGATCGATCACCTTACCAGCGAGGAGCAGATGGAAGGGCTGACCGCCGAGCTCAACTCAGTGGCCGGTGAAGTGGCCCTGGCGGTCGGTGACTGGCAGCCCATGCTGGCACGCCTGAACGAGATCATCGACGAGCTGCCCAAACGCAAACACCCGGTCAGCAAGGGCGAGGTAGACTCCTGCGTCGCCTTCCTCAAATGGGTGGCCGCTCACAACTTCACCCTGATGGGCTATCGTCGCTACGACGTCAAGGCGGTGGAGGGGGATCACGAGATCCTGCCACAGCCGGATTCGAGCCTGGGTCTGATGAAAAACTCCATCAAGGATGAGGGGCAGCGCCTGGGCACCATGCCGGCCAGTGCCCGTCACGCGGCCCTGAGCTCCTCCCTGCTGATCCTCACCAAGTCCAACAGCAAATCACGGGTGCATCGCCCGGCCTATGTGGACTACATCGGCATCAAGCGCTTCGACGAACATGGCAAGGTGGTAGGCGAAGATCGCTTCATCGGTCTGTATGCCTCCTCCATCTACAACACCAGCGCGACCCAGATCCCCCTCATCAGCCACCGCCTCGAGCGCATCATGGCCGCCTCCGGTCACGAGAAGGGTTCCCATGCCTACAAGGCGCTGCTGAACGTACTGGAAACCTACCCACGCGATGAGCTGATCCAGGCTCGCGAAGAGGAGCTGCTGGCCACCGGTCTCGGGGTGCTGGAGATGCAGGAGCGCGACATGCTGCGCCTGTTCGTGCGCCGCGACGTCTACGGCCGCTTCTTCTCCTGCATGGTCTATGTCACCAAGGAGCGCTACAACACGGCGCTGCGGGTCAAGACCCAGCAGATCCTGCAGAAGTATTTTGGCAGCAACGAAGAGGTGGAGTTCAACGTCTACTTCACCGAGGGCGTGCTGGCTCGGACCCACTACATAGTGCGGGTCAACAACAACAACGTGGATGTGGATGTGAACGAAGTACAGAACAACCTGATTGAAGCGGCCCGCAGCTGGGATGACCGTCTGGACTCCGTGCTGCTCTCTCACTACGGTGAAGCCCGTGGCAACGAACTGCGCCGCCGTTTCAGCACCGCCTTCCCCCGCGCCTACAAGGAAGACGTGCTGCCGGGTTCCGCCGTGGCCGACATCATGGAGCTGGACAACCTGAGCGAGGCCAATCCGCTCGGCATGCTGTTCTACCGCGCCCAGGAGGAAGAGAACGATCGCCGGGTCCGCCTAAAACTGTTCCACCGCACCGAACCCATCCACCTCTCCGATGTGCTGCCCATGCTGGAAAACATGGGGCTGCGGGTCATCGGCGAAACCCCGTATCAGGTGCGCACCCCGGCGGGCGACATCTTCTGGATCCTCGACTTCTCCATGCTGCTGCATGGGGAGCAGCCGTTCGATCTGGAGCAGAGCCAGCAACGCTTCCAGCAGGCTTTTGCGGCCATCTGGAACAAGCAACTGGAAGATGACGGCTTCAACCGGCTGGTGCTGGGCGCCGGCCTCACCGGTCGTCAGGTATCCGTGCTGCGCGCCTATGCCAAATACATGCGTCAGACCGGCGTCTCCTTCAGCCAGTCCTATATCGAAGAGACCCTGACCCGCTACCCGGATATCGCCCAGCTGCTGTTCACCCTGTTCGAACAGCGCCTGGATCCGGCCGGCAAGCAGGACGCCAAGGTACAGGCCAAGCTGCACGAGCAGCTCGCCGCCAAGCTCGATCAGGTTGCCAACCTGGACGACGATCGCATCATCCGCCGCTATGTGGAGATGATCGACGCCACCCTGCGCACCAACTACTACCAGCTGGACAAGGCGGGCAACATCAAGCCCTACGTCTCCTTCAAGCTGGCCCCCTCCAGCATCACCGACATGCCGTTGCCGCTGCCGAAGTTCGAGATCTTCGTCTACTCGCCGCGGGTGGAAGGGGTGCACCTGCGCTGGGGCAAGGTAGCCCGTGGCGGTCTGCGCTGGTCCGATCGCAAGGAGGACTTCCGTACCGAAGTGTTGGGTCTGGTAAAAGCCCAGCAGGTGAAGAATACCGTCATCGTGCCGGTTGGTGCCAAAGGCGGTTTCTACTGCAAACAGATGCCGGCGGGGGCGCCCCGTGCCGTGATCCAGGAAGAGGGCAAGGCCTGCTATCGCCTGTTCATCCGTGGCCTGCTGGACGTGACCGACAACATCATCGGTGGTGAGGTGATCCCGCCCAAATCCGTGGTGCGTCACGACGAGGATGACTACTACCTGGTCGTGGCCGCCGACAAGGGTACCGCGACCTTCTCCGACATCGCCAACGAGATAAGCCTCGAATACGGCCACTGGCTGGGCGACGCGTTTGCCTCCGGCGGCTCGGTCGGCTATGACCACAAGAAGATGGGCATCACCGCCCGCGGCGCCTGGGAGTCGGTCAAGCGGCACTTCCGTGAGATCGGTGTCAACTGCCAGACCACCGACTTCACCTGCGTCGGCATCGGCGACATGGCCGGCGACGTGTTTGGCAACGGCATGCTGCTCTCCGAGCACACCCAGCTGGTGGGTGCCTTCAACCACATGCACATCTTCGTCGATCCGACCCCCAATGCGGCCAAGAGCTTCGTCGAGCGCAAGCGCCTGTTCGAGCTGCCCGGTTCCAGCTGGGATGACTACAACCGGGAACTGATCTCGGCAGGGGGCGGCATCTTCCTGCGCTCGGCCAAGTCCATCAAGCTGAGCCCCGAGATGCAGACCCTGCTCGGCACCGACAAGGCCAGCATGGCCCCGAACGAGCTGATCAAGGCGCTGCTCTGCCTGAACGTCGATCTGCTGTGGAACGGCGGCATCGGCACCTATGTGAAGAGTGCCCGCGAGAGCGATGCCGAAGTGGGCGATCGCAGCAACGATGTGCTGCGAGTCAACGGTCGCGATCTGCGGGCCCGCATCGTGGGTGAGGGCGGCAACCTGGGCTTCACCCAGCTGGGCCGGGTGGAGTACGCCAGCCAGGGTGGTCGCATCAACACCGACTTCACCGACAACGTGGGCGGGGTGGATTGCTCCGACAACGAGGTGAACATCAAGATCCTGCTGAACCAGCTGGTGGCGGCCGGTGACCTGACCCTCAAACAGCGCAACCAGATGCTCTACGAGATGACCGACGACGTGGCGCAGATTGTCATCACCAACGCCTATCGCCAGTCCCAGTCCATCTCGGTGACCAGTTTCCGCGGCGCCGAGCAGCTCAAGGAGCAGCAGCGCTTCATCCAGGGGCTGGAGCGCGAAGGCAAGCTGGACCGCGGCCTCGAGTTCCTGCCCTCCGACGAGGAGCTCTCCGAGCGGATGGCGGCAGGGCAGGGGCTGACCCGACCCGAACTGGCGGTGCTGGTGGCCTACGGCAAGATGGTGCTCAAAGAGCAGCTCAACTGCCCGGAAGTGACCGACGAGCCCTTCCTCGCCAACATGCTGGTGACCAGCTTCCCGGCCAAGCTGCAGCAGCAGTTCGGTGCGGCGCTTGCCCAGCATCCGCTGCGCGGCGAGATCATCGCGACCCGGGTGGCCAACATGCTGGTCAACGACATGGGGCTCAACTTCGCCAGCCGGATGAAGGACGAGACCGGTGCCTCGGTGGCGGAAGTGGCCTGCTGCTTCGCCATGGCGCGCGAGGTGTTTGGCCTCAACCAGCTGTGGCGCGACATCGAAGAGTGTGACAACCTGGTGGACGCCCAGACCCAGCTCGAACTGATGTTCTACAGCCGTCGCATCGTGCGCCGTGCCACCCGCTGGTTCCTGCGCGCCCGCAACCGCAGCTGGAGCATCAGCGAGAACATTGCCTTCTTCCGTCCGGCCTTCGAGACGCTGGGTCAGCACCTCTACGAGGTGATGGACGAGAGCGAAGTGACCGAGCACCAGCAGGCGGTCGCCGCCCTGGTGGCCAAGCAGGTGCCGGAAGTCATCGCCCGTCAGGTGGCCCACATGAGCAGCCTCTTCTCCAGCCTGGACCTGGCGCAGATTGCCGCGGAGCACAAGACCGACATCCTGCGCGCCGCCAACGTCTACTATCGCCTCGGCGCCAAGCTGGATCTGCACTGGTTCCTCGACCAGATCAATCACCAACCGGTGGGCAACCACTGGCAGGCGATGGCACGGGCCTCCTTCCGCGAAGATCTGGACTGGCAGCAACGCAGTCTCACTTCCGTGGTACTGGAAGGGTGCAAAGATCAGGGAGAATGCGCTACCATACTGGCCGACTGGATTTCGGAGCATGAGCAACTCTTGTCCCGTTGGACCCACATGTTGGCCGACTTTAAGACCACCAGCACTCACGAGTTCGCCAAGTTCTCGGTGGCCTTGCGGGAGTTGAACCTGCTCCAGTTGAATTGCCGAACCTCGGCATAACCCCAAAAGCCCCGGCCAGTTGCCGGGGCTTTTTTTAAGGAGCAAACATGCTGTACCCTCTCGCCAGGCATTTCCTGTTCAAGCTCAATCCGGAACAGGCGCACGATCTCTCCATCAAATATTTGCCCCGCCTTCTCGGTACACCGCTCGATTGTTTCTTCCGCCACTCCCTGCCAAAACGCCCCGTCACCGTCATGGGGCTTTCTTTTGCCAATCCGGTGGGTCTGGCGGCCGGGCTCGACAAGGACGGTGAGTGTATTGATGCCTTCGGGGCCATGGGGTTCGGTTTTATCGAGGTCGGAACTGTCACCCCCAGACCCCAGAGCGGCAATGACAAACCCCGTCTGTTCCGGGTCATTCCGGCCGAGGGGATCATCAACCGGATGGGTTTCAACAACAAAGGGGTCGACCACCTGGTCTCTCAGGTTAAGCAGGCCAAATATCAGGGGGTGATCGGCATCAATATCGGCAAGAACAAGGACACCCCCATCGAGCAGGGCAAGGATGATTATCTGATCTGCATGGACAAGGTGTATGACCACGCCGGTTATATCGCCGTCAATATCTCTTCCCCCAATACCCCTGGGCTGCGTTCGCTGCAATATGGCGAGGCACTGGATGAACTGTTGGCAGCCCTCAAGGTTCGTCAGCAGGAGCTGGCCGCACAATATAAGAAATACGTGCCGCTGGCCGTTAAAATAGCCCCGGACTTGACCCCGGATGAAATTAATCAAGTCGCCGCATCCTTGATAAAAAATGGCATCGATGGCGTGATTGCCACCAATACCACCCTCGAGCGCGACATGATTTATGACATGCCCCATGCCGGTGAAGCGGGGGGACTCAGCGGTCGTCCTCTGCAGCACAAGAGTACCGAGGTGATCCGCCAGCTGGCCAAGGCGCTGAATGGTGCGCTGCCCATTATCGGGGTCGGCGGCATCGACAGCGCCATGGCGGCCCGCGAGAAGCTGGCAGCGGGTGCCAGTCTGGTCCAGATTTATAGCGGTTTTATTTATAAAGGCCCGGATCTGGTCAAAGAGATTGTGACCCATATATAAGAAATAAATCGGTGCCCTTTATTTAAAGTTGCTGAAATTCTCGACATGGAATAAAGTCGAGTAACGACTTCCAGTAAGGGCGCCTCCATGTGTATCCAACCCAATGACAATTGGCAGTGGCATTATGATGCTCATGACGATCGTCTGATGCTGGATTTATCCGACCGCATGATATTTGCCACCGAATATAAAGGGCGGCAATTGGTGCCTAGCTCCTTCACCACCCAGCCGTTTTGTGTGGATGATGCCGCGCTCTATTATCAGCTGATGGACAGGGTGGCAGAACTGGAGTGGAGCGTCCCCCATCAGGTGCAGCTAGTCCTCAATGCCATCGCCGTCAGCCGCTTTTACAAACCCTTGATGCCACAAAGCTGGTTCTTTGGCGAAACCCATCCGGTTATCACTCCGGAAACCGGTGCACTGGTGTGCATGGGCACGCCTCATGGCAAGGGGGAGTTTCTGGTGATTGAAGCCGGCGATCAGGCCAGCGTCTGTTTGAACCTGACCGTCGATCTGATATTGACCACCAGCAAGACACTACCCCGGTTTGGCGTCATCAAGGTGATGAACAATCGCATGAGCCCAAGACCCGCGGCTCAGGCGCAATATCGCCAAGTCGGTTGATATATTCCCGCATAACGTTACCTGCCCTCTGAAGAGGGCAACTGACAATAGACTGCCAGTTGTCATCACTTTCATTTCCATTCTGAACCTGGTCTGAACGTTAACAAGGCCGAACGATATTTAATTTAATCGTTGACCGTTGTGGCCGGTGGAAATGTGAACTGTGCCACTTGAGGCTTTTCCATAAACTACGTAATCTCAAAATGCGAGTGTAATAATGTGCGTGTATCTGGTTGATACGTGTAAGTAGCATGATCAAGGAAATGACTCATGAAAATAAACAAGTATCTATTGGCCAGCAGTCTATTCCTTCTCCCCTTGACTACCTCGGCGGCAGAAGATTTGTCAGTTCTCATCTATGGAGCATCAATACACAGCGGGTGTGAGAAGGCCAAAGGGCCACACGGGAAGACTTGTGACTTCAACAATATCAACCCTGGTTTGGGCGTTGACTGGGTATTCTTGGGGGATCAGGATACCGGCAAGCTCTCATTGCGTGGTGGGGCTTATGAAGACTCTTATGAAAAATTGGCAGCATTTGCCGGCTTTATGTACCGCAAGGAGTGGTATTTGACCGAGAGCTTCTTTGCTGGTCTCGGGTTACAGGCCGGCTATCTTGATGGCTCTGGCATGAATGGCTTCGCCGTGCTGCCCGTTGTCAGCCTGGGTTACAAGAATGTAGCATTGGAAATAGGATACGCTCCCAAGATGGACCACGTCCCCGGCAGAAAACATGCTGCAGTGACTTCATTTGGTTTGCGCTGGGCAATTTAAGGCAGACAGACCCGCATCAAGCGGGTCTTTTCATTTTACGTTATCTTGTTTGTCATCTGGATATCCGCTTGTCGCGGTCAATAGCGTCAAATACAGGAAGTTACTTTTTCATTCTGGCGCCAGTGAATAAAGACCAATAAAAATGCCCTCACGTCAATTTGAGGCGAGGGCGACAAACACACACTACAGGAGGAATAAGCTGTTGTATCAACAACACGGGACTATTCTAAAACCTGTAGTTTCTCTTGAAACCTGATAGATATGACAGGCGGGGCAATGTCGGCATAAACGGGGAGGGGATGTAAAAAAATAGCCCTCCCGTTTACGGACGATAACGGGAGGGCAAAGCACGGGGTTTACAGAAAGGACTTGCTCTGTCGTGAAGAATAATACCTATTTGAGTTTTGTTTGACTCCTGTCAAATGTGGCAATTTAGAATAGGGCGAGAGGAATAATATATATCCGGATAACGGATCAAGACTTGCTCGCAAAATAGCCGATGCTGCTTTTGGTGCCATCACTCGCATTGGCGTTGCGTGTGCTGTCGTTACGGAGTCACTCGCTTGTCATCAATGTCACCATTACCGGCCTTCATCCCGTGCAGGCGCAACCACAGCCTCAGGGTCAACTGCGCGCTCTTTATGCAGACATGCCCAAGCTTTTGCTGCTCCGGATCGCCGCTTAAGGTATAATGCGGCACTATTTTTATGGCTTCCCCGTGAGCGTGATGAAAGAATTTTTTGCAACCTGCCCCAAGGGGCTGGAAAACCTGTTGGCCGTCGAGCTGACCAATCTGGGTGCAGAGCAGGTCCGCGAGACCGTGGCCGGCGTCCATTTCTGCGGCGAGCTGGCCATCGGTTACAAGGCCTGTCTGTGGAGCCGTTTCGCCTCCCGCATCGTGCTGGTGCTCTCCGAGTTCCAGATGAACGACGATCTGGACCTCTATCTGGGCGCCCATACCATTCCCTGGGAAGAGCACTTCTCCGGCACCGCCACCATAGCGGTGGATTTCACCGGTACCAATGCCTCCATTCGCAACACCCAGTACGGCGCGCTCAAGATCAAGGACGCCATCGTCGATCGCTTCACCAAGCGTGGTCATGTGCGCCCGGACGTGGACAAGAAATCCCCGGACATTCGCATCATGGCCCATCTGGGCAAGGGCAAGGCCAATATCACGCTGGACTTGTCAGGCCCCGCGCTGCACCAGCGCTTCTATCGTCAGGGCACCGGTGAGGCACCGCTCAAAGAGAACCTGGCCGCGGCCATGATTGCCCGTAGCGGCTGGGCCGGCGAGCCCATGATGGACCCCATGTGCGGTTCCGGTACCCTGCTGATTGAAGCGGCCTTTATCGCCGCCGATATGGCGCCGGCCCTGCGCCGGGAGCGCTTCGGTTTCGATCGCTGGCTGCAACATGACAGCGAACTGTGGCAGAGCCTGATGATGGAGGCGCAAGTGCGCGCCAAACGCGGCATGCAGCGCTGCGAGGTGAAGCTGTTCGGTTGTGATGCCGACTCCCGCGTGCTGCTCAAAGCCCGTGACAACGCCAAAGCCGCCGGCGTGGCCCATCTCATCACCTTCAAACAGGCCGATGCGACCGCCCTGGAAAACCCGCTGCCCATGGCGGCGGAAGGGGAGACCCGTCAGGTCGGCATGCTCATTTCCAACCCGCCCTATGGCGAGCGTCTCGGTGAGTTCCCGGCGCTGCTGGAAGTGCACCAGGCCCTTGGCGATGCCCTGCGTCGCAGCTTCCAAGGGTGGAAAGTCTCGATCCTTTCTGCCTCCCCCGAGCTGCTCAGCTGTCTGCGCCTGCGCGCCGACAAGCAATATCGCCTGTTCAACGGGGCGCTCGAGTGTCAGCTGCGCAACTACCAGATCGCGCTGGACTCCGTGGCCTCCCAAAAAGAGGTGGCGCAGGACTTTGCCAACCGTCTGCGCAAGAATCTGAAGGCCCTCGAGAAGTGGGCGAAGAAAGAGAACCTCGACTGCTACCGTCTCTACGACGCCGATCTGCCGGAGTACAACGCCGCCATCGACCGCTATCAGGACTACCTGGTGGTGCAGGAGTACGCGGCGCCCAAGGATATCCCCGCCCAGAAGACCCGTCAGCGCCTGCTCGACATGGTACAGGCCGCCATCAAGGTGACCGGCATGGATGGCGAGAAGGTGATCCTGAAGGTGCGCGAGCGTCAGGAAGGCAAACAGCAGTACCAGAAGCTCTCCGAAGAGCAGCACCGGATGGAGGTGCAGGAGTACGGTGCCCGTCTGTGGGTCAATCTCTATGACTATCTGGATACCGGCCTGTTCCTCGACCACCGTCAGACCCGCCGCATGCTGGGGGAGATGGCCCGTGGCAAGCGCTTCCTGAATCTCTTTGCCTACACCGGCAGTGCCACCGTGCACGCGGGTCTGGGCGGTGCCAGCGAAACCACCACGGTGGACATGTCGCGCACCTACCTGAACTGGGCGCAGGACAACATGCGCCTCAACTCGCTGGTGGGCCGCGAACACAAGTTCGTGCAGGCGGACTGCCTGAAGTGGCTCTCCGAGGCGGACGAGCAGTACGACCTCATCTTCATCGATCCGCCCACCTTCTCCAACTCCAAGCGGATGGATGAGAGCTTCGACGTACAGCGCGATCACCTGTTGCTGATGCAGCACCTCAAGCGCCTGCTGGCCGCTGGTGGCACCCTGGTGTTCTCCAACAACAAGCGCCACTTCAAGATGGATCTGGCCGGTCTCGAGGCCATCGGTCTCAAGGCCCAGAACATCACCGGCAAGACCCGGCCGAAGGATTTCGAGCGCAACCAGCATATCCACAACTGCTGGATCATCACCCATGCCGAGGCTCAAGGCTGATGCTGACCCTGACCCTGTTTCACACCGACGGCTGCCACCTGTGCGAACAGGCCTGGGCGCTGGTGGAGCAGGCCGGCCTTGCCGGCAGGACCCGCCGCTGCGACATCCTGGATGACGCCGACTGGCTCGAGGCCTACCGGGTGCGCATTCCGGTCGTGCGCGACGAGGCCGGGCGTGAACTGGGTTGGCCCTTTACCCTGGCGGAGCTGCAAGCGTGGCTTGCCGCCCGGGAGTAGTGGGCGATTTGACGATGAAACGGGGGGAGACTCAGTCTGCCGCCCGTTTTTTCATTAGCAAGAAGGAACAAGAATGGCTCTTTTGACATTGCACGGCGCTTCCCTGTCGTTCAGTGATTTTCCGCTGCTCGACCAGGCCGAGCTCACCATCGAGCGGGGCGAGCGCCTCTGTCTGGTGGGGCGCAACGGGGCGGGCAAGTCCACCCTGATGAAGGTGATCGCCGGCGAACTGCCGCTCGATGACGGCCGCTTGGTACTGCAGCAAGACTTGAAAGTGACCCGCCTCGAGCAGGATCCCCCCGCCTCGAGCGAGCTCACCGTGTTTGACTACGCCGCCGAAGGGCTGGCCGGGGTAGGGGAGCTGCTCAAGCAGTATCACCATATCTCCATGGAGCTGGCACACGATGCCTCCGATGCCAACATTCGCAAGATGAGCCAGCTGCAGGAGCAGCTCGACTACCAGAATGGCTGGCAGTTCGAGACCCGCATCAACCAGGTGCTGACCCTGCTCGGTCTGGATCCCGACGTGACCCTCGACAGCCTCTCCGGCGGTTGGCTGCGCAAGGTGGCCCTGGCCCGCGCGCTGGCCTGCGATCCGGATCTGCTGCTGCTGGACGAGCCGACCAACCACCTGGACATCGATGCCATCAACTGGCTGGAAGAGTTTCTCAAGGATTTTCGCGGTGCCATCGTCTTCATCTCCCACGACCGGGAGTTCATCCACAAGCTGGCGACCCGGATCATCGATCTGGATCGCGGCGTGATCACCTCCTGGCCCGGCAACTATGACGAGTACCTGCAGGGCAAGGAGGAGTGGCTGCGGGTCGAGGAGCTGAAAAATGCCGAGTTCGATCGCAAGCTGGCCCAGGAAGAGGTGTGGGTGCGCCAGGGGATCAAGGCCCGCCGTACCCGCAACGAGGGACGAGTGCGAGCCCTCAAGGCGATGCGCATGGAGCGGACCCAGCGCCGTGAGCTGCAGGGCAAGGCCAAGCTGCAGCTGGACGAGGCGGGCCGCTCCGGCAAGCTGGTATTTGAAAGTGAAGGCTTGGGTCTCGACTTTGGCGATCGCACCCTGTTTCAGGGGCTGGATCTGCAGGTGCTGCGTGGCGACAAGATTGCGCTGGTCGGCCCCAACGGCTGTGGCAAGTCGACCCTGATCAAGCTGCTGCTCGGCCAGCTTGAGGCAACTCGCGGCTCGGTGCGGCAGGGCACCAACCTGGAAGTGGCTTACTTCGATCAGTACCGCGAACAGCTCGACCCCGAGAAGACGGTGGTGGACAACGTGGGCGAAGGCAAGCAGGAGGTGATGGTGCGCGGCCGCTCCCGTCACATCCTCGGCTACCTGCAGGACTTCCTGTTTGAGCCAAAACGGGCACGCACCCCGGTGAAAGCCTTGTCAGGGGGCGAAAAAAACCGTTTACTGTTGGCCAAATTGTTCTTGAAGCCCAGTAATTTACTGATCCTCGATGAACCAACCAACGACCTGGATGTCGAAACGCTGGAACTGCTGGAAGAGCTGCTGGCGGACTATCCCGGTACCCTGCTGCTGGTGAGCCACGATCGTCGTTTCATCGACAATACCGTGACCGGTTGCTGGTTGTTTGAAGGGGATGGGCGGATCAGTGATTATGTGGGGGGCTATGCCGACATGATGGCCACCCGTGCCCAGCAGCAGTCTCAGCTGGCCGCACAGCCGGCGGCGAAGCAGCCCCAGAGCAAGGCGCCAGAGCCTGTCGTGACGCAGGCGACGGTCGCGGCAAAACAGAAGAAACTCTCTTACAAGTTGCAGCTGGAGCTGGATAATCTGCCAGCCCGGCTGGAACAGCTGGAGGCGGAGCTGGATGCCCTGCAGACGGAGATCAACCACCCCGGTTTCTTCTCCCTGCCTGCGGAGCAAACCCAGACCAAACTGGATGCCCTGAATGCCGCAGAGGCGGCATTGGAACAAGCCTTCTCCCGCTGGGAGGAGTTGGAAGCGTTGAAACATCAGGACTAAGGAAGTAGATGAAAAAGCAATTATCCATGCTGGCCATTCTGGTCAGCGCCAGCCTGAACGCCCAGGCGGCACAAAGTCCCTTTTTCACCATTGTCGATGCGTCCGACAAGGGTTACGCCAGCGGGATCAGCGGCGACGGCAACGGGCTCATCGGGATCAACACCAAGAACAACATGGCCGAACACTTCTCGACCGTGCGTTTCGCCGACTTCCTGGTTGACCGCTTCCGCTTCGAGCAGGGTTGCATGCTCTCCAACTCGGTCTGCAACTCCTTCTGGAACGACAACAGCAACTTCGCCTACCAGTGGCGTCGTGACTTCCTCGACGGTGTCGATCAGCGCAACAACGTAGGCTATGTGCAGTTGGGCGAGACCGACGGCCTGGTGACCGCGCTGGGTGATGTACCCGGCACCCGGGCGGGCTACAAGATGAGTGGCAAGGTGCGTACCGCCTTTGCCGTGGTTGAGGAGGGCAACCCCGTCGAGCTGAAAGATGGCGCCGGTACTCACAGCCTGAGTGTGCCGACCAGCATCAAGAAGCTGGACAACGGCCAGTATCTGGTGACCGGTACCGCTGCCACCGGCAAGAACATCGCCGTCAACTCCGAAACCTACAACTGGTGCTTTGCCGGTAACGACGGCCAGTACGGTGACTACCGCTACTGCCCGGGCCTCAACACCCAGGCGAGCTTCTGGCTGGTCAACAGTACCGGTACCTTCAACAAGTTGCTGCAGGCCAACGAGTATGCCCGGGGCCGCAACGAAGTGGTGCAGACCGCTTCCGCGCTCGGCGTGGGCAAATTTAACGGCACACTGTATGGGGTAGGGTACTCCTCCACCGGCGAGATCGGCACCAACTACCTGGATGGCCGCAACCTGGCCGCCTACTGGACACTGGATCTGGATGGCAGCAAGGTGGGCACCACCCAGATCATCCCGCTGGCAGAAGGCGAGCCCGGCAAGGATGACGCCAAGCTGCAACACAGCTGGGCCGTGGGGGTCAACGACAACGGTTATGTGGTCGGCAACCAGCTCTATCGTATCAACAAGGGCCAGAACCGCCCGGTGGAGATGTTCGTGTTCAACCTGAACACGCCGACCACCAACGCCGTGGTCTCCCTGCAGGACAAGCCGCTCAGCGGCTCCGGCTCGGA
Source organism: Aeromonas sp. S8(2024) (assembly GCF_041403085.1). NCBI lineage: Bacteria > Pseudomonadati > Pseudomonadota > Gammaproteobacteria > Aeromonadales > Aeromonadaceae > Aeromonas > Aeromonas sp. S8(2024). The sequence goes on from NZ_JBGLRF010000001.1 coordinate 412,143, forward strand.
AGCGGCCGCCATCAACAACCACAACATGGTGGTTGGCTGGCGTGATTCCCGCCATCAGACCCAACCCGTGGTCAACGGCACCAACCGCATGCAGGAAGGCTTCCTGCTCAACGCGGCGACCGGCAACAACTGGTACCTGAACGATCTCATCTGTGGTCTGGATGATGCGGGTGCCAAGCAGTGTGCCCAGAACGGTTACTACTATCACATCGCTTATGCCAGCGGCATCAGCGAGAATGGGACTGTGGCCGCGACCGCCTATCGCTACAACAGCGAGAGCGATCTGAACAACCGCACCAACGCTACCGTGGTCAGCGTCAAGCTGGCACCGGTCGTGACCGACTACAAGAACAACGATCCGGCCGGTTATGTGGTCGCCAACGCACCGGTCAACAACCAGACCGGTCAGGATGGTGGCAGCGGTGGTGGCAGCCTGTTCTGGTTGACTCTGCTGGCCCTGCCATTCGCCTGGCTGCGCCGTTTCCAGCGCTAAAAAGTTGTGTCACTAAAAATTAATGCGGTTCAGTGTCTTGTGTCACAATGAGCGGATAGCATGAAATTTTTTGTTTGACCCTGCCAACCCCCTGGGGTAAAGATGAAAGCGACCGATGAAAAATTGGTCGCTTTTTTTGTTCCACGGAAGAGGGTCGTAGATGATGAAGAGACAAAAACGGGACCGTCTGGAAAGAGCTCGTGCTCGTGGTTATCAGGCTGGCGTGGTCGGCAAACAGAAAGAAGCGTGTCCGTATCAATGCCTGGATGCACGTGGGCACTGGCTTGGTGGTTGGCGTGATGCCATGGAAGGGCGGGGCTCAGGCCTCTTCATGAAGTAGTCGGTACTTCATCACACATTGCAAAAAGGAAAGGGGCCATGGCGGCCCCTTTACGTTGTGTGGTCTGACCAGGTGGTCAGTCAGCTCATCAGAATGCGGTGGTGTCCTTGAACAGGCCCACTTTCAGGTCGGTGGCGCTGTAGATGGGGCGACCATCCACTTCCACCACGCCATCGGCAATTCCCATCACCAACTTGCGATTGATGACGCGCTTGAAGGTGATCTTGTAGGTTACTTTCTTGGCAGTCGGCAGGATTTGACCGGTGAATTTCACCTCGCCAACCCCCAGTGCACGGCCTTTGCCGGGGCCGCCTTTCCAGCCGAGGAAGAAACCAACCAGCTGCCACATGGCATCCAGACCGAGACAGCCAGGCATGACGGGGTCACCCGGGAAGTGGCAATCGAAGAACCAGAGATCCGGTGTGATATCGAGTTCTGCCAGGATCTCGCCTTTACCGTGCTCACCACCATGGTCATTGATCTTGACGATGCGATCCATCATCAACATGTTGGGGGCGGGCAGCTGGCTGTTGCCCTCACCAAACAGCTCGCCACGGCTGCAGGCGAGCAGCTCTTCACGGGTAAACGAGTCTTTGCCTTGTTCACACAGGGAAAGGCGGGCATCAATGGTGGAATTGTCTACGGTCACGCTGGTTATCCTTAAAATGGGTCAAAGCGGGGCCAATTTAGCGTACAGATGTTCGCTAAACAACTCCGATCACTTCGTTTATACCCCGAACAGCCTGCCAAACAGGCGGCGCAGCACGCCCCCCTTGACGGCCTCGGTGCCGTTGAGCTCATCCAGGCGCTGCTGGATGCGGCCAAACAGGGTATCCGGCATGTCCGGCTCACCTGCAACACAACCAGTCAGCAGCTCGATGGCCTCTTCCACATGATCCACCGGGTGGATATGGAACTGGCCGGCCTCTACTGCCGCGATCACTTCATCAGAGAGGTTGAGCTGCTGGGCGTTGGTACCGGGCAGCAGGATCCCCTGTTTGCCGGTGAGGCCGTGGATCTTGCACACCCGGAAGAAGCCCTCGATCTTCTCGTTGACGCCGCCGACGGCCTGCACGTTGCCAAACTGGTCGACCGCGCCGGTAACCGCAAAGTGCTGGTAGATAGGCTGGCGGGCGAGGGCGGAGAGCAGGGCACACAGACCGGTCAGAGACGCGCTGTCACCATCGATTTCATGGTAGGACTGTTCGAACACCAGGTTGGCCGACAGCGGGGAGGGGTTTTCGGCACCAAATTTGTTGGAGAGATAACCGTGAATGATCATCATCGCCTTGGCGTGGATATGACCCGCCAGCTCCGCCTTGCGCTCGATGTCCGCCACGTCACCGTCACCCAGATGGACGGTGGCGGTGAGGCGCACCGGCTCGCCGAAATCATAGGGGTGCCCTGAGACCTGAATGACGGAGAGACCGTTGATCTGACCCACTTCCTCACCATCGGTCTGCAGCAGGATCTGGCCGTCGATGACCCCTTGATCGGACTGCTCGACCAGGTAGTTGAGCCGGTAATCCTGCTCTTCCAGTGCCCCGCGGATGTGCTCGTCGGTGACGACGTCCGCTTCCAGCTCACGTGCCAGGCTGTCGGCCATGCGCATGATGGCTGAGAGCTGCACCTCGGAGAGGGAGAGCCACTCCTGATGATCACAGAGCCGGCTGGCATGGCGGCAGAGGGCTGCAAGGGCGGCCGGCGTGAAGTCCAGCAGGTTCCAGCGCTCGCGCAGCCAGGCCAGATATTGCAGATAGTCAGGCAGCTCCTCTTCGATGTTCACCTCGGAGACCAAGTCCGCGCGCAGGAAGATGCGCTCCGACATGTCTCTGTCCAGCATCTGGAACTCGGCTACATCGAGCCGGTCACCAACCAGGATCAGCTTGAGCTTGATGGGGGTGGCTTCCGGTGTGAAGAAGGGGGTGAGGGTCTTGCCTTCCTGATAGGCGTTCCAGTCCAGCTCGCCTTTTTGCATCGCGTTTTTGAGCTTGAACCAGAGGTGGGGCTGATCCAGCAGCTCATCCAGCTGCAGGATCAGGTAGCCACCGTTGGCCTGACGCAGCAGGCCTGGTTCCAGCAGGTGCTGGTTGGCATAGACGGAGCCTTGCTCGGTCTGGTAGTTGATGGAGCCGAACAGGGTGTCCCAGTTGAGATCGCGGCCATACACCACGGGGGCTTCCTGCTCTTCATGGTGGATCAGCAGGTTGATGAGGACCGGGTGCTGAAATTCGAGCCCTTGTGCCACATGGGCGGCCAGATCGGAGAGAAAATCATCGATCTTGGGATCATTGTTCTGCTTGCGCATGATGCGGGTGACCAGACGCTCGGCATCCAGATGGTGGCTCATCAACTTGAGCAGTTCACCGACCATTTCACAAAACTCGATGCCGGTACCGGGTTGCAGGCGCAGCCAGATGGGTTTGAACGGATTGTTCAGGTTTTCCGTGTAGCAGAGATCGAACAGGTCGCCATCCTTGCCATTGGAGGCGGCGATCAGCGTCTGGCAGACATCTTCATAGTCGACCCCGGGGAAACCGTTGAGCAGCATGACCGGGCAGTCGCCATCAAAACTGGCGAGACGCTTGATGCCGGAGATGGCCCTGGGTTGCAGCGCGGCAAACGGAATGGGTTCGAGCTCGCTGAGGGCAGGAAACTGTTCAATCGCAAAAGCAGGTTTTAATTGTTCTGATGTTAATTCAGCCACTTAAGACATCCGGTCGGAGATAGGATCAATTGTTGCCATTATACACAGTTCAATAAGTGGTAACAGGAAACAAGATATTTCATTTAACATAATATACATTATGCGCGGTTAGGTCATGCCCGTGGCTAGGGGCCAGAAACACCGCTGCCGCAAGGGCTACAGCCGTGCCGGCTCCTTTGGTGTACTTCGCCAGGATGTCGTACCAGGCCTTTTTCAGCTCGGGATCCGTCTCTCTGACAGCAGCCAGGCTTAACAGGACTTCCTGCACGTCCAGGCCGATTTCTTGGGCCAGTCTTTTTGCAGTGGCATCAGTAAGTTGCACCTTGCCAGTGGTCAAGCTGGAGATGTGCGACTTGGTAAAACCTAGCTCTGCGGCGACTTGCTGGTACTGGCTAAAGTTTTTGGCTCTCATGTAGGCCTGAATCAGTGCTTTAGAGTCCATTTGACTGTCTCCTGACTTTTTCGAGTGGGCATATAACACACCTATTAGGGCTAAAAGTCACCCGTTGTTAGTTAGATTTAGTTCTGATTCAATCCAGTCAGTTCATAATAAATCTGACCGACCTATGACCCACTGTAGCCCACAAAACCAGGATTTGCCGGCGCTCACCGAGCGCAAGGTCTACTGGCAAGCAGAGCCCACCGGCGATGTTTCCGCCTGTGTGGCCGGTCAGGTCGAGATGTTCCGCGACCTGCACGAGATGCGGATCTATCTGTCCATGACGTACCCCGATACCGCCTTTGAGCTGGTCGAGGTGACCGAGGATACATGGCAAGGCTTCTATGACCAGGGAGTGTTTTTCGATGACTGGTCATAGCGCCGTGATGCCGATAAATAGCGTTATCGGCAACAAAACCCTGATCGACTATCTGTCGTTTACCTGGGCGCCGACCGAACTGCGCCAGATGACCGAGCTGGCCAAGCAAGGCGCTTTGCTCAAGGCCATCCCGCGCTTCGAGACCCAGAGCAAGGCCATTCAGGCTGCCTTTGCCGCCCAGCCGGTCGAGGGCCTGCGCTATCTGTGGAAGCGCCCTGTCGGGTTCGCTCCCCTCACCCGCTTCGACAAGGTGACTGAGCGCCTCTATGACAAAGCCGAGCGCCAGCAGCCTGCCGCCTCCCCTGCCCCTGCACGGGTCTTTGACAAGGCCACTGAGCGGTTGAGTCTCAAGGGTGTGGCCAAGGCCCCTGCCCCGGTGCTGACGCCTTCCATGACCGACATGATGGAACGTGCCCTGCACTCCGGCTACCAGTCCCGCGCCGACATGCGCCAGGAGCTCAAAGCCGTCTGCGCTGACCTGCTCAAGTTCTCCCAGTTCGAGGTGGTCGAGGGTGCCAAGTATTGGGAGGCCTATAACGACCTTATCGACTGCTACGGCGTCCAGTTCCTGGATGCCCTCTGCTGCAACGAGATCGAGCTGTGGCTGGAAGAACTCAATACCCGCATCGGTGTCCCTATCCCCGAGCCGCGCTTTACCATGCGCCCTCGCCGCTCCGGTCTGCACGGTTACGCCAACTCGGCTGACCTGCTGTGTGACGGGATGCCCTGCGGGCTGATTGGTTGGGGTGCGGCTAACCATGGCTGTATGGTGAGTTTTTCCGGTGTGGGTTGTGCGGCCCTCGATTTCCAGGCTTTGCACTCCGTTATCTCTCACGTGCCAGGTCTGCGCATTACTCGAGTGGATCTTGCCCTGGATGACTACAGCGGCAAACACATCACTTACCAGGGCGCGATAGCCGGCGCCGAAGCCGGCGAGTTTCACCCGCAGCGTGGCCGTGCGCCTTCCTGGATGAAAATTGAATCGGGCGAGTTCGTGATCACCGAGGTGGCCAAGGGCATCGCCAAGCGTTTCGGCATGGTGCCGAGCAAGGGTTGCTCTTTCTACGTGGGCAGCCGTATCAACGGCAAGTGTGCGCGGATATATGAGAAAGGCAAACAGATGCAATCGGCCGAGTTCCCAAACTGGGTACGCGCCGAAGGCGAATTACACAATAAGGATAGAGTCATTCCGCTGGATGTCCTGGTAAACCCTGACCCTTATTTTGCGGGGATGTATCCGCAATTTGCCAAATGGCTGGATGCGGTTTGCCAGGAAGAAATAACACCGGTACGTGTGACCACCTTTAAGAATAAATTCAAAACGTCCAGGGACAACGCCGTATTTAATATGTCCAGAATGGCCGGCCGCCTTGTCAATTGGTTAGCAAACATCGAGGGGCTATCCCCTGAGAAGATTGTTAACCAATTAACAGCGCACCTGGAAGAAACCGATATTCCAGCGCGGTTAAGAATGCCAGTTCCTCCTGACCTGGACGAACTGCCATTATTTTCGACCTAACAATGGTTCTTCAAAGGATAAATAATATGTCTCTGCTGACTGGTATTTTGGTTACCCGCGTTACTCATGGTTATGGCGTCTCCCGTAAATCTGGCTCGCCGGTTCCCTATGACTTTGCCCAGGTGGAATACCTGGCAGTGGCTAATAACGTGAACAAGCCCGAGTGCAATATCACCTCCTGGGGCTATGAAGTGCGCCAATTAGCCCTGCGTAACGATGCAGCCACTATTAAAGAGCTGGCCGACTGCCCGAAATTGGTGGCAGTGGATCTTGTCCTGGAAGCGGATCCCCAGAATCCGACCCGCAACGTGGTTGTTGGCTTCCAACCCACCAAAAAGCAGCCGGTATAACCACCGCGCCGCGAGGAGGAGGAGCGAGAGCGCGCAGCGAGCGACGACGAGGGCGCGATAATGCTTTGTCTAGATATTACCTCTGAAGGATATGCCCGCTTAGCTGAGGGGGATTCGTGTAATTACGTGCTCTTGACTGTCCAGGAGCACGCCAAATTAACGGATATATCGAGCTGGTTTGAATTTGATGTATCCACTGTGTCGATGGCCTTTGGTTTCGGATTATTAATCTGGATCACTGGCCTCAAACTGGGCGCAATTGCCCGTGTCATCGTAAGTGCAAAAAGAGGATAAACGAGTATGAAAAACTATTTCCGTAATGGCTGTATCGCTGCTGTGTGCTCCCTGTCTACCGGTGCGGCCTTTGCCGAAGGTACAGCCGCTGCTGATGCCGCTGCCAAGGCCCTGGACGCCACCCAGTCGGACGTGACCGCAACCTCTCCCAAGGTCATGCTGGTTGTGGCCACCTGTGTGGGCGTGGGCATCCTGATCAGCCTGATGCGCAAAGCCTAAGCATGTCTTTGCTCATCGGAACGCTGTGGTTCCTGTTCTTTGTTGAAGGCTACAGGTCATCGTTTTCGATATGACACAAAGGCGGCTCCGGTCGCCTTTTTTATTGGGGGTACTGTGCGCATCGCTTGGCTTTTATTGCTGTTTCCGCTGGGGGCTTCGGCGGGTTGTCCTGTCGGGCTCCGCCTGTCTAACGTGCCGATTTCTACTGCGCTGCCGTTCTGCGTGAAATGGGAAAGTTCCTCCCAGGGAGGCTGCTTTGTCGGGTGTCCAGGTATCTGCCTGCAGTTCCCAGATGCCGGCACCATGGGGCCGATTGAGAGCACCGGCCAGGAGTGCTCAGTGGGCGGTGGATCCGATGGGGATGGCGGCTCGGATGGCGATGGTAATGGTAGCAATGGCAATAACGGCAATAATGGCGATGTAATTCCCAATCTGCCGCCCAACGGGATTCGTGTCGGTGGTGATAAGCAGGAAATGACCACGGACGCCTTGCGTCAGGTGAATAATACCTTGATAACGGGTTTTACTAGCTTGATGTCGAGCTCAGCGGGTGCGAGTCGATCTGCTCAAAATATTGATGGCAAAATGGTAGATGTTCTTCGTTATATGAAGGCCACTAATAATGGTCAGGTTGGCATGGAGAACAGTATTCGGGAGCAAACGGCGTTAGGTCATAAGTTCTATGACGAGTTCCTTGGATTAAAGAATGCCATGATTAATCCGCAAGACGGCTTTGGTCAAAGCACGGGTGAGTATCGTGTTTTGAAAGAGTTGCGGGATAATTTCTTTGGGCCTGATTTTGCTCAGAATTATGGTAATAGCACCATGTATGGGCTTATGCGGACAATGCAGTATGATATCGAGTCGATGAAAGGCCGAGTGCATGAATCCGCCAGCGACATGCACAACCTTTATTCCTACACCATGCAGGACATGCGAAATAATAGCATTGAAATGAACCGCAATATTAAGGCCATTGCTGAGGCCCTGCAAAATGGCGGTACAAATGGTGGTACAAATGGTGGTGATGGCACCGGCGGTACAGGTAATGGCAGCAATGGTAATGGCAATAATGGCCCAGGTATTGATTACTCACAAATGCCTGGCTCTGCAGAAAATCCGCTGCATGTAACAGGGGCTGAATATACATCCCAGCTCTGTAAAGGTGGTGCGCACTGTTTCTTTGACCTGGAAACCATTAATAAGCAGTTCCAGGAACATAAGGAACAACTCAAAAATACCCATAACGGTATTAAAGAAGATATGGTCGATATGTTCCGGTATAGCCTGAGCGGGTCGGCGGCGGTGCCCAAGTGTTTTGATATGTTCTCGATGTTTGGCCGCTCTTATTCCGTCTGTCCCGAGGTGGAGGGATATTGGGAAATGATAGCGGCCATCATGATGTTCATCTTCTATTTTCTGGCGCTGATGATTGTGGCTAAGAGGTGATATATGGAATGGATGAGTGATTTCTTTAACGGATTTTTCAACGATATATATCAACTGGCGGTGCAGTTTGCAGCCTGGATAACGGTTAAATTGGCTATTCAGTGGGTCGAGTTCAAAATATTCCTGCTCACCTTTTCCTGGGACGTTGCCAAGCAGATACTGATTAACCTGCAATTCAGCGACCTGATCTCCGCCTCCTTTAATAACCTGCCCTCTCAAATGAGGGGGATCTTGCTCTATTTGCACGTTGATAAAGGGCTGTCGATATTGACGCAAGCCTTTGTGACCCGCTTTTTACTGAACATGTTGGGGTGGTAAGCCATGTCTATCAAGATCCACCACGGCGCCCCTGGTTCCTATAAGTCGTCAGGGGCCATTCATACCGATGTGATACCGGCCATCAAGGCGGGTCGCCATATCGTCACCAACGTGCGCGGCTTTACCGCGGAGCGGTGCAAAGAGGTATTAGGAAAGGAAGTGCCTGACGAGTTCCAGGTCACCTATATTGAGACAGAATCCCAGGAAGGACGCGATCACCTCGCCCGCTTTTATCACTGGGCGCCCAAAGGGGTGTTCTTCCTGGTCGATGAAGTGCAAAGAATATTTCCGCCTTCCTGGCGCCAGAGTGATTTGGACAAGCTCGATTATCCTGGCGGGCCGGATGTGGCCAAAGCCGATGGCCGGCCAGAGACAATTGACGTGGCCTTTGATATGCACCGTCATCATAACTGGGACTTTGTATTTACGACCCCGAACATCAAAAAGGTGCACCAGGTAATACGGGCTGCTGCCGAAACGGCCATTCGTCATACCAATATGGCGATATTGGGGATCGGTGGTCGATATAAGACGGTGCTCCACCTCTCTGATAACTCCGGTACGTCCATGAATGACGTACTGCAAGCCAAGCCATTTAATAAGGTGCCCAAGTATGTTTTCAAGCTTTATGACTCGACTACTACCGGTAAGGTCTCGGATACAATCGCGGGCAGCTCGATATTACGAGACCCTAAAATTCTGTTTATTCTGGCGATTTGGGGACTCTGCGTATTCTTTGGCTTCATCAAGCCTGAATATATTGATGCTCCTGCTAAGGCCGATGAAACCGCTTCTGCCGCTGTTCCGGCTGCTGGGGCGGTGGGTGCTTCGCCCGTTGCTGATGTACGTCCTGGTGGCGCTCCTGCTGCGTCTGCTGCTGGCGTCCTTGCTGTAGGGCCGTTTGCCGGCCATCAGCTCATTATCAGCTGTCACGTCCTGATAAAGGATCACCTGGGCGAGTATCGGGTCGAGTATTGCTTCTCGCTGCGCAAGGGCGATGACGTGCAGCCGCTCGACAGGGACGATTGGCCGGATGAGCTCGCCAGGGTGGATCCCATGAGTGCATGCCATGCGGTAGTAAAGTACCAGGGGCAGCCTGTGGACGTGTACTGTGACCCCGAGGGGGACGCTCTGCGCCGGAAATACAATGCCACCCTCTTTGCGGGTGGCAGTAACAAGCCAGCAAATACTGATGACCGGTCATAACTCCCCTCTCCTGCCGGTGGCCGCTTTTCTCCAGGTCGGCCACTGAACCCCAGGGGCGTGAGCCCCTATAAGGCGACACACTGAGGCCCATTGTCGGGAAGGTGGTAGGCTCGCCGAAACTTCTTTGGAATGCTCCTGTGAGGCTGTGCCTCCCCCTTCCCTGCTAAACCGTCTTTACTGCCCCGCTAGAGTGCCCAGCCGAAGGCTATGGGGCACGTCCAGCGCCTTTCTATGCCTCCTGTCGAAGACAAGCTGCACTCACAGCACCAGTCGGTTTGCCCCCCGTGTAGTAATACGGGGGGAATACTACCCCTTCCCTCTACCCCTACCGTCTACCCCCGCCCCTTCCCGTTCTGCCCTTGACCACTCGATGGTAGGGCCATACGGGCAACCACTCGGCTAAGGCTTACTCGGGCGAGTGTTTAGTGCAGGGGCGTTCTTACTAAAGCGCGGGGGGTGCAGCCTCCAGCTTTTGCGGCGCTACGCGCCGACATATGTTTTTTCTATCAACCCATCTTAATGATAATTGTTGATTATAATTGACACAGTTGACAGTATAGTTTCTGGTTGTGGTAAAGCCATTGATAACAAATGGGACTCCTATGGGTACAACCTTAAAAATACTATGTCATTTGTTTAGTTTTGACCTTCTCAATAATGCTAGCCCGATGGTTGTTGCCTTGGCTCATCGTGCAATTCGGTTTGGCTTTGATAGTCTATCTGTAGAGCAGAAATTGATTCTTAAACCCTTTCTATCCGTTAAGTGTTCTGGTTATGAAGATGTGGATGGTGCGCATCAGTGTTCGAAGGTGTTAGAGGGTGAAGATCTTTTGGAGGCTTATGGAGCATCGGGCGGGTCTTGGTTCATTCGATGTCGTCACTGTCACGCAGCAACGAATTACATTGCTTATTGCGCTTCGGCGGATGATAAATAAATGGGGGCCGTAGCCCCCAAGCTCACATTAAGCCAAGTTTCTTTCTCCAATAGAAAGCAGCCATTTGCCGTTCGGATCGCTCCACCTGGATGATGGCAATCGCCTCTATCCTGCGTCTGTCGAATCTCACACCTGTTGGTGATACAAGGCAATCATTCATCATTCGCCAACCTTCCCAGTCTTTCCAAATTGTCGGCAGTTCTCTCCCTGAAGCCATGCGCATTAGCCGTTTATAGACAGGTGGGATCTCTTTGCCTTTATCCCAATATGTGACCTGTCTCACAGAAACAAAACAAAGATTGGCCGTTTCTTCAATTGATAAACCGCACTCAAACCATCGAAAAATGAAGTTTTTGGTCAACTCTCGTTCCATCCAAGTAAATACCTGATAAACCAGCAAAATTGCGTGGATTGGCTTATCGGCGGGTTCCGGATGGGCATTTAACAAAACGTCGCATTATGCGCGGTTGTGAATATGGAGCAATTTAGTGTCCTGGATTGGTTCAACAGCACTGGATTGGTTTGCCATGAACGAATCTTTTTCTTTCTGTTATCTCTCACTGTTGAACTTAATCATGTAGCCGATCCAGTGGCTTGTGATTGGCACTCTCGTGACGTTCGCTGTTGCCGGTGTGCAGGTATTTGGAGGTGGTATCTATGCTGTCGTGGCCGGCATCGGCTTGCACATGGGACAAGGGCCGGCCGTTGAGATTGATGTCGTGAGTGATACCAGTATGACGAATGGAGTGCGGTGTCAGGTTGCGCATCTCTGCGGCATCCTGGGCAAAGCCATCTTGTTCTGCCTGCGTGGCGGCCGTCTGAATGACGGCCATCACCAGCTCGCGCAGCTGACGGATGCCGAGATTGGCATTGAGCTCACCTTGTTCACGGCCGTGGGCTGCGGCCTTGTGACGCACAAACAGTGGCGTCTGTTCATCGGGTACCGGCAGTGGCGAGAGACCGAGAAAGGTCCGGTAGCGTTTGAGGGCCTCCAGCAAGGCATGGGAGACCGCCACGGTGCGGCGTTTGCCACCCTTGCTGCGGGGAATGTAATAGCCCCAGACGCCGGTTTTCCCGTCGCGGCGAAACTGCCCCATGACGGGGGTAAAACCCGGCCTTGCCGCCACCTCGGAGATGCGCAGGTAGCAGGCATACATCAGGCTGATCAGAAAGCGGCTGCGCTCGTGCTGCTCCGGTGACTCGGTGGCCAGCCGATCGGCCGCCTGCATCACATAGGACCACTGCAGCTCGCTGAAGGCCTGGCCCTGATCATCCGGCTCCTGCTGTACGGTGCGCTTCACCCGTTGCAGCAGAAGCGCCGGGTTGCGGTCCATGTACTCTTCCTGGATCAAAAACTGGAAAAAGGCCGACAGAATGGCGAGCTTGGTCTTCATGGCTTGCTCACTGAGTCGGTACGGCAGTTCGCGGCCCAGCTCCCGTTTGCCAAGAAAGGGTCGCCACTGGGGATTGGGCAGGCGCTCTCCCCACTCCTTGTCGAGCACGAACTGCGCCACATTGCGATAGGCAATCAGGGCCGCTGGTGGTGACTGGCAATAATCGAGGTAGCGCATCATGATGCGCCGGGTCAGATCCTTTGGGCTGATGCGCATCTCGCCAAAGCACCAGTGCAAGAACGTGGTCAGCTCGCTGCGATAGGTCTTGTAGTTGTTCTCGTTGTTGCGCTGCTCCAGCAGCCAGTCGACGGCAAGCTCGTAGACGATCCCGGCATCGGGTACGTCGGTGAGGCTGAGGTTGGCCAGGTACTGATTGACCTGGGGGTTGCCCGCCTCCAGGTATGCCAGGCCATCGAACAGCGGCATGGCGGGTGGAAGTATGGTTGTGGTCATGGTCTTGCTTGAAATGGTTCTGGCTTGCGGCCTGCTCAAGGGTAATGCCGATAAATGGGGTTATCGGCATCATCGGTGGTGGGGACATTGTCAGGAAACATGGATGCAGTCGCCACGTTGAATCACTGCGAACACATTCTTATCCCATTCAATGAATATGCACTCTTGTCAGAAAATTATCGGGGTAAATAGCCTGAGGATTGACTGTTAATTCTCTCTTTTTGAATAAGAAAGTGTTTGGCCATGACGGCTCGCCCCTTTTCCCTGTCCTTCCTCACCCTGCTATCCAGTCGCCTTGCTACGCAACCCGCTTGAGTGACTTACCTTTGGGTTCGGTTGCTTCACTCTGGGTTTCCTGGCTCTCTGCCTTGTTGCTCCCCTGCCCCTTTCCACCGCGCAATACGCTCTGCAGTGCGTCTCGCTGTTCGGCCAGATAGAAGGCCAGGCTCTCCTGCTGTTCCGGCTCGAGTGCAATGGGAGCCGCGGCCAGCAGCGTCATCAACTCATCGGCAGTGTCCAGCAGCTTGTCATAGGCGTCAGCCTCTTTCTTGCTGGTAAAGGTCATCTTCTCCACTCCCCCACGAACCACAACATATTTGATCTCAACGGCCATAGTGGCGTCCTCCTTCTGATGGTGAATACAAGTATATGTATGGATATACAGTATTGCAAATAGCCACAGGCAGATAGGCTTGAGCCGCGACTGACCGATAGCGGGTTGGCCGTCACATTGATGAAAGGGTCATTTGACTTCCACGCCAAACTGGTCGGATGATTGGGTCATGACGATAACAAAGCAATTACTGATACTGCTGCTGGTTGAGGTGACGCTCCTTGGGAGCATCGCCCACCTTGCCATCGGCCTCTCTTGGGCGCCCTCCGTCTTGTTTGTGGTGGTGGCCCTGCTGGGGCTGCGCACCCTGGTGGTATTGCTGACCTGGGGCTTTTCCCGCTTCTACCCGGTGCCTGCCATCGGCTGGCGAGCCTGGCTGCCCATGGTGGGGCGAGAGATAGTGGCCTACCTGCTGACTTTCACCTGGCTGCTGCCGTTCGAGCGCTGGTTGATGCCGCCTGACAAGTTGACCCCCTCCCCCCTGCCCCTGCTGCTGATCCACGGTTATGGCTGCAGTCGCGGCATCTGGCGGGTGCAGCGGGCACGGCTGGAGGCCGCCGGCCACACGGTGGCAACCGTCACCCTGACTCCTCCCTTTGGCCATCTCGACGACATGGTGCCGCTGTTGGCCAGGCGTATCGACGAGGTGTTGGTCGCCACCGGCGCATCTCAGCTGGTACTGATCGGTCACAGTATGGGCGGACTGGTGTGCCGCGACTATCTGGCGGTGACGGGGGGTGACAAGGTGGCGCAGCTTATCACCCTAGCCACCCCTCATCAGGGCAGCCAGCTCGCCACCCTGGGGCTGGGCGACAATGCCCGCGAGATGGAGCCAGGCTCCGGCTGGTTGCAGCGCTTTGCCGCCGTGCCGCTATGCGTACCCGGCGTTTCGGTGCGCACCAGTCACGACAACTTCGTGCTGCCCCAGTCCCGCCAGCGCCTCGATGGCATGGAGGACGTGGAGCTCGCTGCTCTCGGCCACCTCTCCCTGCTCTACTCCCGTCGCACCACGGCCCTGCTGCTGACCCTGCTCTCCCGCCCGCAGCCGCAAATGAAAAGGGCCTGATTGCTCAGGCCCTTTCCGTTTTTGCTACATCAGCTCGTTGTGGTCACCACTAGAAGTGGATCCCCTTGATCAGGGTGGAGACTGCCATCTGATCCGCCGAGGCCTTGGACTCGTTGCCCTCCTTGGGGTCGGAGAAGGTGCGGAAGCTGGTGTTCATGATCACCTGGGCCACCCGCGGTGCCAGGGCATGGATCACCTGGCCAAACACCCCGAGTCGGGTGGCGAGGCGCACGTGCTTGTTGATGATGGTGTCGCACACCAGATCGGCGGCCTCTTCCGGCGTCATCATGGGCACCTGTTCATACACCTTGGTGGGCGCCACCATGGGAGTTTTCACCAGCGGCATGTTGATGATGGAGAAGTTGACCCCCTTGTCGGCAAACTCGGAGGCCGCGGTACGGACCCAGGCATCCAGCGCCGACTTGGAGGCGACGTAGGCGGAGAAGCGCGGCGCATTGGTCAGCACCCCGATGGAAGAGATGTTGATGATGTGCCCCTTCTTCTTCTCGATCATGGTGGGCAGTACCCCCATGATCACCTTGAGGGTGCCGAAGTAGTTGAGCTGCATGGTGCGCTCCAGATCGTGGAAACGGTCGAAGGAGTCCTCGATGGCGCGGCGGATGGAGCGACCGGCGTTGTTGACCAAGATATCCACGCCGCCATGTTCGGCCACAATCTGCCGGGTGATCGCCTCCCCCTGCGCCAGATCGGCGAGATCACCCTGATAGACCTGCAGGGTCAAGCCCAGTTCGGCAAACTCGGCCTGGGTTTCGGCAATCTTGTGCTCGTCCCGGGCGATGGTCAGCACCCTGGCCCCCGCCTCTGCCAGTTTCTTCGCGGTGGCCTTGCCGATGCCGGAGGTGGCACCGGTGATCAGCACCACCTTGCCCTCGACCCGGCCGCGCAGGGTGCGGTCGATGAACAGATCCGGGTCGAGGTGACGCTCCCAGTAGTCCCACAGGCGCCAGGCATAGCTGTGCAGCGGCGGCACTTCGATGCCGGTCCCCTTCAGCACCCGCTGGGCCTCGCGGTTGTCAAAACGGGTCGGATAGTTGATGAGCCGGAAGATGTCCTTGGGCAGCCCCAGATCGGCGATGGCCGCATCGCGAATGCGCCGCACCGGCGTCAGGGCCATCAGCATGGTCATCAGATGGCGGGGAATGAAGCTGAACAGGGCGGCATTGATGCGAATGGCCGGCTCGGGGGCATGGGCAGCCCGGGAGAAAGTGCTCAACATGTCGCCGACCCGCATGGGGTGAGAGTCGGTCAGGTGGAACGCCTTGTTGTCCTCCCCTTCCAGGTGGGCGATGTGATCGATGGCATCCACCACGAAGTTGACCGGCACCAGGTTGATGCGTCCCCCCTCGACCCCGATGGCTGGCATCCAGGGCGGCAGCATGCGGCGCAGCTTCTGGATGGTCTTGAAGAAGTAATAGGGGCCGTCCACCTTGTCCATCTCGCCGGTATTGGCGTCGCCGACCACTATGCCGGGTCGGTAGATACGCCAAGGGATGGTGCTCTCCTTGCGCACTATCCCTTCGGCCTCGTGCTTGGTCTGGAAATAGGGCATGTCGAGGTGTTCGGCCTCATCGAACATGTCTTCCCGGAACAGTCCGTCGAACAGGCCGGCCACCGCGATGGAGCTGCAGTGATGGAAACAGCGCACCTTGAGTCGCTCGGCCAGTTGCAGGGCCTGACGGGTGCCCTCGGCATTGACCTGCTGCTGAATGCCCGCCTTGGCGTTGAGATCATAGATGGCGGCGAGATGCAGAAAATGATCGACCTTGCCGATGAGGGGTTCCAGTTCGCCGTTGCCGACGCCGAGCAGCGGGTAGGTCATGTCGCCCACCACGGCAATGGCGCGATCCTCACCAACGCCCCAGTAGGCCAGCAGGTCGGGTACCCGCTCGAGATGGGCTGCCCGCATCAGGAAATGCACCCGACTATTTGGACGCTGCAGCAATTTTTTAATCAGCCGGCGGCCGATGAAGCCGCTGCCACCTGTGATGAAATAATCCATGGTATTTATATCCCTTACTGATTGGGCTGTTAGTTGCTGTTAGATATATCACGCTTTTACTGAAAATATTCATTCGAATATCATTCTTCGTGACCCAGTCCAAAATTACCAGGGTTGCCTGTTCCGTTATTAGGTAGAACCCTCTATTTTTTCTCCCTAGACTGAGGGTGAAAGTTAAGTAATGCCACAACGAATATACCAAGGTTGTTGTCATTACCATCATCTATATCACGAGTAAGGAGACTGTCATGGCCAAAAAATTGAAAGCACTGGCAAGTTCGGTGACCGACAACCACCTCACTTCCACCATCAAAGAGTCCACCCAGCAGATCTGGCTGGCTGGCCTGGGTGCCTATGCCAAGGCGCAAGAGGAAGGCGGCAAGATCTTTGAAGCCCTGGTTCAGGAAGGGGAAGCCCTGCAAACCCGTACCCGTCAGAGCGCCGATGAAAAGATCGCGGCCATGACCGACAAGACAGCCGGTACCTGGGGCCGTCTGGAGCAGGTATTCGAGGATCGCGTGGCCCGCGCCGTCGCCAGCCTCGGCATCCCGACCCGCAAGGACATCGACAAGCTCTCCAAGCGGATGGCCGAGCTGACCGAAGTGGTGCAGCAGCTGATCGATGCCCAGGACGACACTGCCCCGGCTGACGAGGCCAAACCTGCTGCCGCAGCGGCCAAGAAGCCGGTTGTTGCCAAGAAGCCGCCGGTCAAGAAAGCCGCCGCCGCACCCGCCCCCGTCGCCAAAGTGAAGGAAGAGGTCAAGGAGCTGGCAACGGAAGTAGAGAACGTGGCCAAGGAGATCAAGGAGAAGGGCGAAACCGCACTCTTCTGATCCTGACCGGCTTGTTCTGACTGATGATCCACCGGCCCATGCCCTCTGCTGGGCCGGTTTTGCGTGATAAGGGAGGCAAATCATGAGCACGATTGCGGTTGCCCTCGCCGGGGGAGGACCTCTGGGAGGGATCTACGAGATCGGTGCCTGCGCCGCCCTGGCCGACAGCATCAAGGGAGTGCGTTTCGAGCAGGCTGACATCTATGTGGGGGTGAGTTCGGGGGCGGTGATCGCCTCGGCGCTGGCCAACGGCATCTCCCCCGACAAGCTGGTGCGGATCCTGCTGAGCGACGACAGTGGCGAGTTCTTCGACCCCTCTACCCTGCTGCGCCCCGCCTTCGGGGAGTATTTTGAACGGCTCACCTCGCTGCCGCCGCTGGCGCTGGCGTGTCTGGCCGACTACCTCTCCTCCCCCTGGAACAAGAGCCTGCTCGGCTCGCTGCAGGGGCTGTCCAAGGCGATCCCCACCGGCATGTTCGACAGCCGCGGGGTGGATCGGATCCTGACCCAGTTCTTCTCGCGCCCCGGTCGCAGCAACGATTTTCGCGAGCTGGCCAGCCGGCTGTTCGTCATCGCCACCGAACTCGACACCGGTCGGGCGGTGGCCTTCGGCAGCCCGGGGCTCGACCAGGTGCCCATCTCCGCCGCGGTGCAGGCTTCTGCCGCCTTGCCCGGCCTGTTCCCGCCCTCCCTCATCGATGGCCGCTACTACGTGGACGGCGCGCTCATCAAGACGCTGCACGCCTCGGTGGCGCTGCAGGAGGGGGCCGATCTGGTGTTCTGCATCAACCCGCTGGTGCCCTTTGATGCTGGCCTGGCCAGCGAGCGCCCCGCCAAGCTGGTGGATAGCGGCCTGCCGGTGGTGCTGGCCCAGACGTTTCGCGCCATCATCCACTCGCGCATGCACGTGGGGATGGATCGCTACAAACACCAGTACCCAGATGCAGATGCCCTGCTGTTCGAGCCCTCCCCGGCCGATGGCGAGATGTTCTTCACCAATGTGTTCAGTTATCGGGACCGGCGCCATCTGTGCGAGCACGCCTTCCAGCATACCCGCCGGGATCTGTGGCAGCGGCGGGCCGAGCTTGGCCCCATCCTCGCCAGACACGGGCTGGAGCTGGATCTTGACGCGCTGGCCGATGAGCAGCGCTCCCTGCTGACCCCGGGCATCGGTGCGGTGGCGGCGCTGGATGCCTCACTGACCCAGTTGCAGCACTGGCTGACCCGTCGCTATGGCGACAAGGGCCGGCGTCAACCGAAGGAGTAGCATGGATCGCAAACCCAAGCGGCGTACCAGGGATCGCATCCTGGCCACCGCCCTCGCCCAGTTCAACCTGCTGGGCGAGCCGACCGTCACCACCACCGCCATCGCGGCCGAGCTGGAGATGAGCCCGGGCAACCTCTATTACCACTTTCACAACAAGGAGGAGATAGTCAACGCTCTGTTCGGCGAGTTCGAACAGGAGATGGCCCACCTGCTCGACACCATTACCCCGCCGTTGAACGAGGCGGAGGACATCTGGTTCTTCTTGCACCTGATGTTCGAACTCATCTGGAAGTACCGCTTTTTCTATTACGACATCAGCACCCTGATGAACGGCAACCACAAGGTGGAGCAGCGCTTTTCGGCCCTGCTGCGGCGCAAGGAGCTGACCGCCGCCGCCATCTGCCACCACCTCTGGCGCAGCGGTCTGCTAGAAGGCGACGAAGCGCAGGTGACGGCGCTGGCCGCCAACATTGCACTGGTGGGGACCTTCTGGATCTCTTATCAGCGGGCGCTGCATCCGCGGGCCGATGCCGACATCGCCCTCGGCGTTGTTCAGGTGATGGAGCTGGTGGCCCCCAGGCTGCGAGCCGATGCCCGCGCCGCGCTCGATGCCATCGCCAGCCATTATCGTCCCGCCACCGTGGCGGGTTGACCGAACCGTGTTTTTTGATTGTGTTTTTAACAGGGAGAATCATATGACCACTTCACAGCCCAACTTCGATTTCACCCCCTTCCCCTGGCCGGAGGCCACCTATGACTATGCCGGGGAGCGCCTTGAGCAGCACTGGGAGCGGCTGCACCAGGGGGATGCCGAGCCCTGGCCCGAAGATGAACAGGTACAGGAGGCCTGGCGCGCCTATCACGCCGGTGATTTCGCCCGGGCCGTCAGCCTGGGGCTGGCCGCCGGCGAGGATGGCCTCAACGTGGCGAACAAGGCGCTGGTGATCCATGCCAGCTACCTGCTGGATGACAAATATGCCAAGCGCGAGGCGTTCGAGCTGGCCGCCAGCAACGCCGAGAAGCTGCAAAAACGTCAGCCAGACAACGTCAACGCCTGGTACTTCCACGCCCTGGCGCTGGGTCGCTACAGCCAGGTGATCTCGGTCTCCAAGGCACTCTCCATCGGCATAGGTGACAAGATCAAGAGCAGCCTGGAGCAGGCGCTGGCGCTGGAGCCTGACCACGGGGAGGCCCATATCGCCTTCGGTGCCTGGCATGCGGAGATCATCGACAAGCTGGGCGCCATGATCGGCGGCATCACCTACGGCGCCAAGAAGGATGAGTCCGAGCGTCACTTCAAGGCGGCGCTGGCCGTCATCCCCCACTCAGCCATCGCCCGCATGGAGTACGCCAACGCCATGGTGATGATGCACGGCAAGAGCAAGATGGCGGCGGCCGAGGCACTCTACGGCGAAGCTGCCGAGTGCGAGCCGCTGGATGCCATGGAGCGGCTCGATGTGGAAGCCGCCTGTGAGGAGCTGGAGGAGGAGTAATTCGCCAGACTCATAAGACAAGAGGCCAACCCCCGGGTTGGCCTCTTGCGTTTGAAGCGCGGTGCATCAGCCGTGCAGCAGCTGATCCAGCATGGCGGGGTCGCAGAGCAGATCCGGCTCCATCAGCACCAGCAGCAGCAACTGCTCAAACTCCACCGCGAAGCGCTCGACGATGAGGTCGGGGTCTGGCACCCGCTTCTTGTCGGTGATCAGGCCCACCTGCACCTTGTTGTCATAGGAGAGGATGGAGACGCCGACTGCGATGTCGCCGGCCTGGGGCACCCAGAACAGCGGCTGGCGCAACCTGGCGCCGGCCAGATAGAGGGTCTGCTGCGGGCCAGGTACGTTGGTGATGACGGCGCTGGCCTTGGCGGAGAGGATGTCGATGGCTTGTTGCTGTACTGCTTTTGGGGCCATGCCCATCACTTCCAGCAGGTTGAGCACCACTGCCGGCTGCAGGGAGGATTTGAGCGCCTGCATCCGATCCCGCACCGCATAGAGGCGTTGCAGCGGATGTTCGATGTTGAGGGGCAGATCCAGGGCCACCAGCCCGAAGCGGTTGCCAAGGGCCCCCTTGTCGTCCGGGGCGCGCATGTTGACCGGCACTAGGGCCCGGATATCGACGTCGGCCTCGTCCCCCTTCTCCAGCAGATAGTGGCGAAAGGCCCCGGCGGTGGCCGCGATCAGCAGGTCGTTGACCGAGCAGCCGAGCACCCGCCCCACTGCCTTCACGTCCGGCAGCGGGATCTGTTCTGACCAGGCGACCCGCTTGGTGCAGCCTGTCTCTCCCCTGAGCCGGGTATCGGCATCATCGGAGAGGGTGGCAATGGTGTAGAGCTCGGCGGTCACGTCCCTGCTGGTCTTGAGGTAGTCCATCGCCTTGGTGGGGTGGGTCAGCACCTCGACGTATTTGGACCAGAGGGTGCCGGTCAGCTTGAGGCCGGCCCGCAGCAGGCGACTGCCTTGATGATCGTGCTCTTCATCGCCGTCGTCGTTGGCCACCGGCTCTGGCTGCGGTCTGGGAGGGGCAACCGGGCTCTCGTCCATCATGGTGAGCATGGCCCGCACCAGGGAGAAGCCGTCCCCCATGGCGTGATGAAAGCGCACCACCAGCGCCTGGCCGCCGAGGGAGGTGTCTACCAGGTGCATCTCCCAGAGCGGACGCTGATGGTTGAGGGGGGTGGAGGCAAAGTCGGCCACCAGCCGCTCCAGCTCGGCCTTGCCGGCCTTGCCTGGCAGGATCACCCGCTTGAGGTGCAGGTCGAGATCGAAGTCGGGGTCGGTACGCCAGTAGTACTCTCCCCCTTCCAGGCAGGCTTTCTGCGCGAAGCGCGGCTGTACCCGTACGGTGTGCAGCAGGCTCTCGCGCAATCTGGTTTCATCCAGCTGACCGTCGAACATCAGCACGCCGACGATCTGCATCAAGTTGTTGGGTCTGTCCATCCGCAGCCAGGCGGTATCGACACAGGAGATGAGTTCACACACAGACATGTATTATCCCTATCGTTTCGCATTATTTGTACCACATTTCGTTCTGGACGTCGGCGACCAGAACGGAAGCAACAAACAATGTTTTCTTATGTTGGTGAAACTGCACAGCGATTAATTCACGCCAGCCATCCATGACAAAGGCAGAGGATCTTGTTGCCCCGTGAAAATTAAAAATCAGACTTGTGATATGCCGCCTGAATAATAATCTCCAGGTCGGCCATTTCGTCAAAAGAATATAAAGCGCGCTATTTCACCATTATTTATTGCGCTGGATCAGTCTTTATTGGATTGGTTATCGCCGCGCGGGACAAGGCAGGCGCTGATCGACATATTCGAGGATCTCCTGCTCCAGTACGCTGCGTACCGGCAACAGCATCAGGCCGAGGCGCACTTCCAGCGACAGGGTATCCTCGGTGAGGCAGAGGGAGCCATTGACCCCTGCGCCGCGAAACAGCAAGCGGGTCTCCTCCTCGTCTTCCCACTCGCAGTCGAGTTCGTACTCTTCGCTCATGTCCTGGGCGATGGCTTCGGCGGCGAGCCGAGCGCCGGCGAGGCCGAGCGGGTGTTGACGGCTGACCTGGATGGTCGACAGGTTGCTGCCGGCAAGGGGATCGTATAGAAACATGCTAACTCTCTGAGCGGTGACGACATTTACTGATATTAAACACATGAATCAAACAAGTGAAAGTGATTTGCAACATATTTGGGACTCACTTAACAAAGGCTGTCGAGTAAAAGCTCCATCGATTCCGCCTGGGTTGCCGCCGCGTTACACTGGGCTGGCGGCTCATGACGAGTGACTCCCGCCCCTCGCCGGCCGCCCGTTTTATCCGTCACAGGCCATGGGATACACCAGAGAACACAGGTCAAGAGAGCAGCAGATGACCCAAGAGAAACAACCATCCGATGACCACCACCTGGATGAAGAGAGCACCCTGGGGCGACTCTACCGTCAGCTCAACCAGGTGGCCGCCTTGCGCGAGCAGATGCGCACCCATCCGCAGGATCAGCAAGACAGGGACGCATTGCGCCAATGGCAGGCCGATCGGCTGGGGCGCACTCACCGCGATCTGCTGGAGAGCAAGCGCTACGGCCCGGCTGCGCAGTTTTTCCTGACCGACCTCTACGGGCCGGGGGATTGTGCCCGCCGCGATGCGGACGTGATGCGGGTGATGCCGACTGCCGAGCGACTGTTGCCGGAATCCGGTCTCAAGGTGCTGGCGCAGGCCATTGAACTCGACGCCCTCTCCGAGGAGCTCGACTACCTGATGGTGGTGGCGCTGCGTCGCGGCGGCAGCATGGCGCGCCTAAACGCCAGGGCCTATGCCCTCGCCTATCAGGAGGTGGGTGAAGAAGCGCGTCGCCGTCATCAGTTGCAACTGGTCAACGAGCTGGGGATGACCCTGGACCGGCTGGCCAGAAAACCGCTGCTCGGGGCAACCTTGAAGCTGATATCGGGGCCGGCCCATCTGGCGGGGCTGGGCGAGCTCTTCTCCTTTGTCGAGCGGGGTTACCGGGTCTGTCACCACATGGGGCGGGCCAGCGGGTTTCTCGAGACCATCGCCAGCCGCGAGACGGCGATCATGCAGGCGTTGCTGGCGGGCGATGACACAGTGCTGGATTGACCTTGGGAGTCATGCAGACACACATGCAGTCAAACATGACAAAGCGGGCCGAGTGGCCCGCTTTTCGTTTATTGCTGGACAGGAGTGCGGTCAGATCACCAGCAGATCCATGAAGGTGTGCACCGGGGTGGCGGCCAGCTGCTTGCCATCCTGGCAGAGGGCCAGGATCGCCTCGGCCCGTCTGGCCGGGAAGCGGGTGGCCAGGTTGTGGCGGAACTTCTCTATCAGCAGCGGGATCCCCTCCTCGCGGCGACGACGATGCCCGACCGGATACTCCACCTCCACCTTGGCGGTGTGGGTGCCGTCCTTGAAGAAGACCTGGATGGCGTTGGCAATGGATCGCTTGTCCGCTTCCAGATACTCGCGGCTGTAGCGCTTGTCCTCCTGCACCACCATCTTGGCGCGCAGCCCATCGATGCGGGGATCGGCGGCCACGGCGTCCTCGTAATCCTCGGCGATGAGGCGTCCGAAGATGAGCGGCACCGCCACCATGTACTGCAGGCAGTGATCCCGGTCCGCCGGATTGTTGAGGGCGCCCACCTTGCTGATGATGCGAATGGCCGACTCATGGGTGGTGAGTTCGATGCGGTCGATCTCGTCGAGGCGTCCCTTCACCTGCTCATGCAGCTTCATGGCGCACTCCACCGCGGTCTGGGCATGGAACTCGGCAGGGTAAGAGATCTTGAACAGCACGTTCTCCATCACATAGCTGCCGTAGCCCTGATGCAGGGCGAACTGGTTGCCCTTGAACAGCACGTCGTAGAAGCCCCACTTGGGGGCCGTCAGAGCGCCGGGATAGCCCATCTCGCCGCTCATGGTGATAAGGGCGAGGCGCACCGCCCGGGAGGTGGCATCCCCCGCCGCCCAGCTCTTGCGCGAACCGGCATTGGGGGCATGACGGTAGGTACGCAGGCTCTGGCCATCGACCCAGGCCTGGGAGACCGCATCGATCACCTGATCGCGGCTGCCGCCCAGCATATGGGTCACCACGGCGGTACTGGCAACCTTCACCAGCACCACGTGATCGAGACCGACCCGGTTGAAGGAGTTCTCCAGCGCCAACACCCCCTGGATCTCATGGGCCTTCACCATGGCCGTCAGCACATCGCTCATGGTGAGCGGCGCCTTGCCTTCGGCCACACGAGTACGAGAGAGCCAGTCGGCGGTAGCCAGGATCCCCCCCAGGTTGTCGGAGGGGTGACCCCACTCGGCGGCCAGCCAGGTGTCGTTGTAATCGAGCCAGCGGATGATGGCACCGATATCCCAGGCCGCCTTGACCGGGTCAAGGCAGAGCTGGGTACCGGGCACCCGGGCACCGTGGGGTACCAGGGTACCGGGCACGATGGGACCAAGGTGCTTGGTGCACTCGGGAAAACGCAGGGCCAAGAGGCCGCAGCCCAGGGTATCCATCAGGCAGTAACGGGCGGTATCGAGGGCGGCCTGGCTGGTAATCGGGTGATTGCAGACGTAATCGGCAATATCGACCAGAACCTGGTCGGGGTCTGGTCTGTGGTTGACGTCGACGTTGGCGGACATCGTGACTTCCTTATCGTTGTAGTGAATGAAACGGGGTGATGAAACGGCGCCCTGCCCGCCCGCCTGCGCACATCGACCCCGCTGTTGCCGGGGCAGGGTGACGCAATGGGGTGACAGGGCCGCCCATGGTTATCGCTGCTGCAGCGAGACGAAATGCCGGGGCGCCGGGCCGACGTAATCGGCGCTCGGGCGGATGATCCGGTTGTGTTCGCGCTGCTCCATCACGTGGGCGCACCAGCCGGTGACCCGCGAACAGACGAAGATGGGGGTAAACAGCTTGGTCGGGATCCCCATGTAGTGGTAGGCGCTGGCGTGGAAGAAGTCGGCGTTGGGGAAGAGCTCTTTTTCTTCCCACATCACCTTCTCCGCCTCACAGGAGACGCGGTAGAGCCGGTCATCCCCCACTGCCTCGGCCAGCTTGGCCGACCACCCCTTGATGATGACGTTGCGCGGATCCGAGGTGCGATAGACGGCGTGGCCAAAGCCCATGATCTTCTCCTTGGCCGCCAGCTTGGCCAGCAGCTCGCGCCGCGCCTGGGCCTCATCCTGCCAGGGCTCGATCATCGCCATGGCGGCCTCGTTGGCGCCGCCGTGCAGCGGGCCGCGCAGGGTGCCGATGGCCGCGGTGACGCAGGAGAACATGTCAGAGAGTGTCGAAGCGCAGACCCGCGCCGCAAAGGTGGAGGCGTTGAACTCATGCTCGGCGTAGAGAATGAGGGAGACGTGCATCACCCGGCGCTCCAGCTCGCTCGGCGCCTTCTGGTGCAGCAGTGCCAGGAAGTGGCCACCGATGCACTCCTCGTCGGTGTCGAGGGCGATGCGTACCCCGTCGTGGCTGAATTTGTACCAGTAGAGGAGAATGCCCGGGAAGGCGGCCAGCAGCCGATCCGCCACTTCATGCTCGTGCTCGAAGCCATCTTCCGGCTCCAGATCGCCGAGCATGGAGCAGCCGGTGCGCAGCACATCCATGGGGTGGGCGTCGGCGGGAATGCGCTCGAGCACCTCCAGCAGGGCGGCAGGCAGGGTGCGCAGGCTGCGCAGCGTCCGCTTGTAATCTTCGAGCTGCTGCTCGTCCGGCAGCTCGCCCTTGAGCAGCAGGTAGGCGACCTCTTCGAACTGGGCGCCATCGGCCAGCTCCTGGATGTCATAGCCGCGATAGGTGAGTCCGGTGCCGCTCTTGCCCACGGTGCAGATGCTGGTCTCCCCTGCGCTCTGGCCACGCAGGCCGGCGCCACCCAACGGTTTTTGCTGTCCCATTGCCTTTCCTCCTAGTCCCTGGATGTAAACAGACGGTCCAGCGTCTGCTCGTAGTGGTGATAACCGAGGAAATCGTAGAGCGACTCCCGGGTCTGCATGGTGTCGACGACGGCCCGCTGATGGCCATCCTGGCGAATATGGTGATAGACGTTGAGGGCGGCCTGATTGGCAGCGCGGTTGGCACTCAAGGGATAGAGCACCATGTCGACGCCGTGGGCGGCGAGCGCCTCCTTGTCGAACAGCTCGGTTTTGCCAAATTCGGTCATGTTGGCGAGAATGGGGACTCCGGCCGCCTGCTTGAACAGGTCATACTGACCGAGTTCGGTCACCGCCTCGGCGAAGATCATGTCGGCCCCGGCGGCCACGTAGGCGGCGGCGCGCTCCAGCGCCGGGCCAATCCCCTCCACCGCCAGCGCGTCGGTGCGGGCCATGATGACGAACTCACCATTCTCGCGGGCATCCACCGCCGCCTTGATGCGATCACACATCTCCTCCTGCGAGACCACCGCCTTGTTGGGCCGGTGGCCACAGCGCTTCTGGGCCACCTGATCTTCCATGTGCACGGCCGCTACCCCGGCTCGCTCGAAGGCGCGCACGGTGCGGGCGATGTTGAAGGCCCCGCCCCAGCCGGTGTCGATGTCGACCAAAAGCGGCACACGGGTCGCCGCCGTGATGCGTTCGGCGTCGGTCAAGACGTCGTTCAGGCTGGTCATGCCAAGATCCGGCAGGCCATAGGAGGCGTTGGCCACGCCGGCGCCTGAGAGATAAATGGCCTGAAAGCCGCTGCGCTCCGCCATCAGCGCCATGTAGGCATTGATGGTGCCGACGATCTGCAGGGGGCGTTCATTGGCGAGGGCGGTGCGAAAGCGCAGACCTGCCGAGGGGGTAAGGCTGGACATCATGACTCCTTTCACTTGTCTGGTCTGACTATCTAATATCACGTTTACGTTAACGTCAATCATACTTTCGTGGCAGATCCCTGCCAGGCAAGACAGGACGCGGCTTTTAGGGTAAATTTCACCAATTCCTTCAACAGGTTGAATCGTAATGTCGGATCCCAATCCCGTGATCGTCTGCCCGGCTTGCGACTTGCTGATCGAACGCAAGTTATTGCCGCTTGGGCGCCACGCCCACTGCCCCCGCTGTCATCAGCATCTGTACGGGCGCTACGCATTTCGCCCCTCCCAGCTGATGGCGCTGACCATCACCGGCTTCCTGTTGCTCCCGTCCGCCTTCTTCGAGCCGCTGATCTACCTGCGCCTGGCTGGCGTCAATTCGGACGCCAACCTGCTCAAAGGGATCCTGGTGCTGCTGCTCGAACACGAGATCTGGGTGGCGGGGCTGGTGTTCTGGTGCGCCGTGCTGGCGCCGGTGGGATTGCTGCTCGGGATCTTTGCGCTGGCCTCGGGCCTCGCCAAACGCTGGCACATACTGGCGCCGACCCTGAAGTCGGTGGAGGTGTTTCGCCACTGGGCCATGCTGGAGGTCTACATCGTCAGCCTGCTGGTCGCCCTGTTCAAGCTGGTCGACATCGCCGACGTGCGCCTCGGCGGCGGCCTGCTCAGCCTGGGGATCCTGATGCTGCTCAACCTGACGTTGCTGATCCTGTTTGACCCCGCCCCCTATTGGGAGCGGGTACCGCTGGAGGAGCCGGACCATGTCCCAGACCAGCGCCCGTGAACTGGGGCTCTGCCGCTGCCACACCTGCGGCCTGCTGGTGCGCTATCAGGCGGGTAGCGTCTGCCCCCGCTGCCACAGCCGGCTGCAAGTGCGCATTCCCCACTCCCTGGCCTGGTCCTGGGGGTTGCTGGCGCTGGCCAGCTTCATGCTGCTGCCCGCCAACCTGCTGCCCATCACCCACTTCTACAATAAGGGGTTGTTGCAATCCGACACCATCTTCAGCGGTATCATGATGCTCTATCGCAGCAAGATGTCGGGCATTGCCACCATAGTCCTCACCGCCAGCATCATAGTGCCGGTGGGCAAGATTTTGGGGCTGGGCTGGATCTGCTGGCAACTGCAGCGCAGCAAGCCGGTGCGGCGCAAACGCCAGTTGGTGATGTACCGGGTGATCGATTTTATCGGGCGCTGGTCCATGCTGGACCTGTTCGTCATCTCGCTGATGGTGGCCCTGGTGGATCGCGGGGTGCTGCTCAACGTGCGGGCCGGCCCTGGCGCCACCGCCTTTGCCGGTGTGGTGGTGCTGACCATGATGTCGGCCCGCATGCTGGACACGCGCCTGCTGTGGGACAAGGCGGCCCGTTAGGGCGCGGCAGTGTTAACCTGTTTTCTTCTATCTGAATGCTGTTTATCTCAGCCAATTAAGGAGTCGGTATGATCGGGGCTGAACCCGTCATTGAGAAGCGTCGCTGGTTGTCACCCGTCTGGTTGCTGCCCTTTATCGCCCTGTTGCTGGCGGGGGGCTTCATCTACCAGCAGTTTGTCAGCAGCGGCCAGCTTATTCGCATCAATTTCGCCCAGGGCAACGGCATCTTACCGGGCAAGACCCAGGTGCGCTACCAGGGGGTCGCCATCGGGGTAGTGCAGGAGCTGGCGCTGGCCGAGGATGGCCGCAAGATAGCCGTGCTGGCCAAGATTGACAGCCGGGCCCGCCCGCTCATCCGCAAAGGTTCGGATTTCTGGCTGGTGAGCCCCAAGGCGTCGCTCACCGAGATTTCCGGCCTCGATACCCTGGTCTCCGGCAACTACATCAACCTGCAGCCCGGGCGGGACAACAACCCGCTGCAGGAGGAGTTCGACGCGCTGGACGGCCCCCCCCCCGGTTATCAGGCCCAGGGGCGGATGCTGCACCTGACCGCCGATTCGCTCGGCTCGGTCGGCATCGGCGCCAAGCTCTATTTTCGCGGCATCGAGGTGGGCAGCGTCATCAACACCCGCCTTGGCGAAGAGAACCAGAACGTGATCCTGGATCTGGTGATCGAGCCGCGTTTTGAACACCTCATCAAGGCCGACACCCGCTTCTGGAACATCAGCGGCATCAAGGGCTCCTTCAGCCTGGCCGGGGTCAATGTGGAGGCCGGCAGCCTCACCTCCATCCTGAGCGGCGGCATCGCCTTCGACTCTCCCAAGGACTCCCCGGAGCCGGAGAAGGGCCAGGTCTTCACCCTCTACAAAGGGTTGGCCGAGGCGGCCCGCGGCGAGCGAATTGACATCCAGGCGGGGGATCTGCCCATCAAGGAGGGGATGCCCATCCTGTTTGAAGGTATCGAGATCGGCCGCATCGACCCCATTCGCCTCACCGACAAGGGCCGGGTTGTGAGCGCACTGATCAACCCGGAGCAGGCATTTCGGATCACCGGCAACAGCCGTCTGGTGTGGGAGAGCGTCTCCCTCGGCGCCGGCGGCATCAAGCATGCGGATCGCCTGCTGGCGGGCCCGGCCATTCGCCTCGACTATGTGGCGGGCGGGCGGGTCAAGGCCATGACCCTGAGTAGCAAAGAGCAACCGGGTGGCATCAAGATGGTGCTGCAGGCCGATGATCTGGCCGGCCTCAACGAAGGGGCGCCGCTCTGGTACAAGGGCTTGCAGGTGGGCCAGATCAGCCAGCTCACCCTGGATGGCGGTGGCAACGCCAGCGTGGCTCTGGTCGTGCAGAGCCAGTATCAGCACCTGCTCAACCGGGCCCGTTTCTATCGGGCGGCGCCGCTGCAGATCGATGCCGATCTGAGCGGCATCAAGGTGGAAACCAGCCCGGCCAGCGCCTGGATTGGCGGTGGCATCAAGCTGGTGCAGGCCCCCTCTGGCGAGCGGGTCAACCGGCTCTATCCCAGCCAGGAGCTGGCGCTGCTCGGTACCCGGGATGCCAAGCCTCGTCGCTGGGTGTTGAAGGCGGAGCAGGCTGACGGCATCGGTATCGGCTCCCCGGTGCTCTATCTGGGGCTCGAGGCCGGCAAGGTCAACGCGCTGCGCGCCGCCAAGGAAGGGGTGGAGATCGAACTCGAGATCGCCGGTGTCTATGCCCCCCTGCTCGAGCAGCAGCCGCAATTCTGGAAAAAGCCGGCGCTGGATACCCGGGTGCGGGTGGATGGCGTGCAGGTCAAGGTGGGGAACCTCGCCACCCTGCTGCGCGGCGCCATCGAATTCGATCGGCTCGGCACGGGCCGCAGCAGTCATCAGCTGTTTGACAGCAAGGAGCAGGCCAAGGCCAAGGTCCGGACCCTCTCCCTGGTAGCTGACAGCAACCCGGGGCTCGGGGTCGGCAGCCCGATCCGCTACCGCGGGGTCGACATCGGCAAGATTGAACAGATTGAGCTGGAGCCGACCCTGGGCCAGGTGATCTTCAAGGCCGAGCTGGATGGCCAGTATGCCGCACGCTTCCTGCAGTCCGGTGCCCGTTTTACTCTGGTGCAGGCCAAGCTGGGACTGGGCGGCGTGGCTCATCTCGATACCCTGATCAAGGGCGCCTTTGTGGAGGCACAGCCCGGCCAAGGGGCTGGCAAGGAGCGCTTCCCCCTCAGCCAGAGCGGCCCGGCTGGCCTGGCGCTCACCCTCAAGAGCGCATCGGTCAACGGTTTGAGCGTCGGCAGCCCACTGCTGTTTCGCAAGATGGTGGTGGGCAGCGTGACCAAGGTGGCGCTGGCCCGCGATGGCAGCGAGGTGCTGATCGACGTCAACGTGGAGCAGGAGTACGCCCATCTGGTGCGGGCCAACTCCCGTTTCTGGAACGTCTCAGGGGTCAAGGCGGATATCGGCCTGACCGGTGGCACCATCGAGGTGGAGACGGTGCAGAGCCTGCTCGCCGGCGGCATCGCCTTCAACACTC
The DNA here is from genome assembly GCF_041403085.1 of Aeromonas sp. S8(2024). Lineage (NCBI taxonomy): Bacteria > Pseudomonadati > Pseudomonadota > Gammaproteobacteria > Aeromonadales > Aeromonadaceae > Aeromonas > Aeromonas sp. S8(2024). Next base: position 442,622 of record NZ_JBGLRF010000001.1, read on the forward strand.
CAGAGAAAGAGATGGGGCCGACCGTCAAGGCTGGCCACAGTTACCCGCTGCATGCCAAGGCCGAGAAAGAGTGGCAGGAGTGGAGCCCCCGCATCCAGCCCTGATCTCTCCCCTCACTCACGCTCACCGAAGCCCGGCACGCTGCCGGGCTTGTTTTTAGCCGCTGCGCTTTCAGAATATTCCTGCCCTTGTGATAAGATGTCGCCCCTCATTTTCGGTCAACGAGACGGCTCCGTGCACGACAACACCTATCTTCCCGATCACTTCTTGCGCCATATCGCGGCCATCATGCCGGCGCACCTCTCCATGGATGAGTTCGTGGCCAGTTGTCGACGACCGCTGCGGCGCAGCATCCGGGTCAATACCCTGAAGATATCGGTGGCGGCGTTTGTGGCGCGGATGCAACCGCTCGGTTGGCAGCTCGATCCCGTGCCCTGGTGCGACACCGGCTTCTGGCTCAGTCGCGAAGACGAGAGCGTGCCCCTTGGCAACACCGCCGAGCATTTGAGCGGTCTCTTCTACATCCAGGAGGCGAGCTCCATGTTGCCGGTCACCGCCCTGTTTGCCTGTGAGCAGACCCGGCGTGACGGCATGTTGCTGGACGCGGCGGCGGCCCCCGGCTCCAAAACCACCCAGATTGCGGCCCTGATGGAGAACCAGGGGATGCTGGTTGCCAACGAGTACTCCAGCAGCCGGCTCAAGGTGCTCAGTGCCAATCTGCAGCGCTGCGGTGTGACCAACGTGGGCATGACCCATTTCGATGCCAAGGTCTTCGGCCAGTGGTTGCCGGAAACCTTCGATGCCATCCTGCTCGACGCCCCCTGCTCCGGCGAGGGCACGGTGCGCAAGGATGAAGACGCCCTGCGCAACTGGAGCATCGAGAGCATCGACGAGATCGCCGCCGTGCAGCAAGGGTTGCTGGAGAGCGCCTTCCATGCCCTCAAACCGGGCGGCGTACTGGTCTACTCCACCTGTACCCTGAGCCTGCAGGAGAACCAGGCCGTCTGTCAGTCACTGCAAGACAAGTTCGGCGATGCTTTCAGCTTTGACTCGCTGGCCGATCTCTTCCCCGCTGCAAAGCAGGCCTGCACACCAGAGGGATACCTGCATGTTTGGCCCCAGATCTTCGACAGTGAAGGCTTTTTCGTCGCCAGATTGCGCAAGCACCACTCAGTGCCCAACACCATGTTCAAACCGGGCAAGCTCGGCAAATTCCCTTTCTCGCCGCTGCCGGCCAAGGAGTCCGCACCCATGCTGCGCGAGATTGAAGCCGCTTTCGGGGTGGTGCCGCAGGGAAATCTGTTTGGCCGCAGCGAGGAGATCTGGCTCTTCCCCCAGTTGTTCGAGCAGGTACAGGGCAAGCTGCGTTTTGATCGCATCGGACTGAAACTGGCGGAGACTTTCAAGAAAGGGTATCGGCTGACCCATGAGTGGGCACTGGCCTATGGTGACGGTGCGAGCAAGGGATTCGTCGAGCTCGACATTGCTGATGCGCGGGAGTTCATGATGGGGCGGGACGTGTGGCCGGAGCAAGAAGCCGCCGGCACTGGCGAGGTGATCGTCCGCTATCGGGGTCATACCCTGGGCATGGGGAAATGGGTGGGCAGCCGGGTCAAGAATGCCCTGCCCCGCGAGCTGGTGCGTGACAACAATCTGTTCGTGTAACAAGTTGTACCGGAGCAGGAAAACCCACACTCCGGTTGAACCTTTGCGCGGATCTTGAAAAGCCTTGAGCCTTGTCTAAGCTTAAAGGCAATCCGAACACCAGTTAGCGCACGGCTCTGCAAGGAGCCAATTCCCCTATGCCAGGTACAAGGAATTCGTACCTGGCTTTTTTTATGTCCCGGTTTCTCGATCTTTGCCTCAATTGCCGGCGCGTTTACTCGAGCATCTCCGCCGGTGCTTGTGCATCGATCTGCGCCCTGTCCTGTTTCTGCTCATGCTGCAGCTCTTGCTGATAGAGCAGATCGATGGCCTGTTCGATGAGGGATGCCTGGCTGTCTTCGAGCAACTGCCCCAACATGGCCAACCGCTCGGCATGACGATTGCTGATCCAGCATTGCAACCGGCTGTGAGTTTCCTGTTTGCGTTTCACGTGCTGGCGCTGCCGTTCGGCATTGTCTTGCGCCCCGCTCACTTTCATTTCCTGGCTCATATCACCTTGCAAATTTGATTTTCACAGCCCGTTATCTCTCACCAAGTCTTCTATATTCGCTGACCAACACCGAAGAGCCTGACTCTCCCCTTCTTGATGGGGTGAGATCCAGTTCGCTGCAAATATATCATTGGATCAACAAGATATCATTTAACATAAAAAATAGAGTGACGCGGTTATATTACAGCAGACCATCCAGGGCGTGATCCGAGAACTTGTGAGCATCGTCGAAATACTCCTGCAAGGTACGGATGTCCTTGTGGCGGGTGACCTCGATGATCTTGTTCATCGGTTTGCCGGCAGTGACCGCCGAGGTGATGAAGCCGCGGCGCAGACTGTGGCCGCTGACCTGGAGATCGTCGATGGCCTGACCTGTACGCCGCTTGATCATCAGGTTGATACCTTGCGGACCGAGCGGTTCCTGCATGAGCTGACCCCAGCGATTCATGCGGCGAAACAGGGCACCCTCGCTGATCCTGCTCTGTTTGAGCCAGCGCGCCAGTGCCGACACCGGACAATACTGTTTGCCTGGCACCAGGGCGATCTCCGTTTCATGCAGCTGATGTTTGCTGGGCTTGAGCCGAAGACGGATCCCCTGCCCCACAAAGTCGAGATCATCCACTTCAATCCTTGCCGCCTCCGAGCGTCGCAAGGCGCCGCTGAACATCAGCAACAGCAGGGTGTAATCCCGCAGCCCCGCCAGATTGCCGGTGTCGATTTCATCGAGCACACAGGCCAGCGGTTGCAGGGTCAGCGCCCCCGTTTTTCGTTTGCGATTGTCACCGAGTCGCACTATGCCCCGCATCATCTCCTTTATCTCCGCGTGCTCGGTCGGCATGGGGTGGATCCCCTTCTGCTTGAAAGCATAACGAATGCCGGCGAGCCGTCTTACCAGGGTGGCTGGCTTGCGGGGATCGCCGTTGCGAAGCTCCCCCTTCCCCTCTTCCTTGTCCAGCCAGACCCAATCGGCCAGGATGCCGTCGGCCTGATCCGCCAGGAAGTTCATGATGTCATGATGGGTGGTTTGCAGCGGATCGAGCCCATGCAGCTGGCACCAGAACACGAAGATGCGGGTATCGGCCTGGTAGGCATTGAGGGTAGAGTCGGCTTTGGCGCTGCGCAAGAAACGTCTGGCCCTGCTGTTCAGCTGAGGATCGAAGACGCTTTGCAAGGGCTGCTGAACTGGGCTTGAAATGCGTGGGTAGTTCACTTAACTCTATGATTTAATGCGGAGTTTCGTTGGATCTTACAGGATCTTGCAGATCTATCAAGTATCGATAATGAATATTATCGATACTTATGAAGAGTGCTTTTAACCCATTCCCCCCCTCATTTATTCCTCGAGCACACTGTTCTTCTTGCTTCGTTTTATCAGGGTTGAGGGCTTTGCCTCATCAGTATCCACCATACCTAGTGAGAGATAACAAACCACCATTATCGTTTTGGGATGGGCCACGATCGTGCTGATTGTCAAAGTAAAACGCCCCGCTATGCGGGGCGTTGTTTGTTATCGCTTTGCCAACTTGAACAACTCGAAGAAGTTGTGACTGGTCGCCTGCGCCAATTCGGCCAGCGGTATTTGCCGCAGATCCGCGATGAACTGGGCCACGTCGCGTACGAAGGCCGGCTCGTTCTCCCTGCCCCGGTGCGGAACCGGCGCCAGATAGGGAGAGTCGGTTTCAACCAGCAGTCGTTCCAGTGGTAACGCCTTGACTACAGATTGCAGCGCAGCCGCATTCTTGAAAGTAGCGATGCCGGAGATGGAGATATAAAAGCCCATCGCCATGGCCGCCTCTGCCATTTCGAGTGACTCGGTGAAGCAGTGCAGCACCCCACCTACCTGATCTGCCCCCTCTTCACGCATGATCTGCAGGGTATCCTGCTGGGCATCGCGGGTATGGATGATGAGGGGCTTGTTCAGGGCGCGGGCCACCCGGATATGCTCCCGGAAGGAAGCCTGCTGTACTTCCTTGTTCTCCGGCGAATAGAAGTAGTCGAGCCCGGTCTCGCCGATGGCCACCACCCTTTCATCTGCTGCCTGGGTCAGCAACAAATCGGCATCGACGCCGGGTTCCTGGTTGAGGGGATGCACGCCGCAGGAGGCAAACACCTGAGGGTAAGGGGCGATCGCCTCCAGCATGGTCGGGAACTGCGCCTGGGTCACGCTCACGCAGAGAAAATATCCCACGTCCTGCCTGGCCGCCTTGGCCAGCACATCGGCCATGTCGGTCTGCTTGCTGCCATAACTCAGACGATCGAGGTGGCAATGGGAATCAACGAGTAACATACAAAACCTTTTGGGATCTATAACCAGCGAGTGAGCCAGTTCATCAAATGAATGGTGGGATTGGAGAGCTGCCCGGGCTGGCAGGCCGCCTTGAGCCCAACGAGCTGCTGCTCCGCCTCCAGCAGCTTTTCACTGGAGTGACGCTCCGCCAGTTGTTGACTGAGCGCGGCCAGATCCGGCATGGCCAGCTGGTGATGGCCACAACCGGCCTGCGTCTTGAGCGCATCGCACAAGAACAGCTGCACCCAGTGCAGTCTGACCTGGGTATCGCTTGCCAGCAGGCTGCACACATGGTTGGTCCGGGTGGGCGTTTGCGAGAGGGCGAGAAAACTCTCAAGCAGATCACGGCGATCCGTGTCCTGCTGCTGCATCAAGTAATCCAGCACTCGCAGGGGAGCCCCCTGGCAGATCCGCACCTGAGCCTGGGTGGCCTGATGACCCTGCTCGGCAAGCCAGGCCAGGGTCTCCCCTTCTGCCGGCAGCTGGCAGACATGCTTGTGGCAACGGCTGAGAATGGTGGGCAGCAGGCGGGAAACCTGGGAGGCGATCAGCAGCAGCAAGCTGTCGCCAGCCGGCTCCTCCAGGGTTTTGAGCAGGGCGTTGGCGGCCGATTCGGTCATGCGCTCCGCATCGGGGATGATCACCACCTTGCCGCGGCCAAGCTGGGCCGAATTCTGCAGGCGCGCACAGATCTCGCGGATGGCCTCGACCCCTATGGTCTTGCCCTCAGTGGTTAGGGTGCCCAGATCCGGGTGATGACCCTTCTCAAACAGTTGGCAGGAGTGGCAATGGCCACAGGGCTCGCCCCGATCAGGCTGATGGCACAGGTGCAGGCGGGCCAGCAGCTGTGCAAGTTGCTCCTTGCCAAGACCGGGATCACCCAGCAGCAGCCAGGCGTGACCGAGCCGGCCGGCGGCGGCAGTCTGGCTCAACGCCCGCCAGTCCGGGATCAACCAGGGATACATGAGGGCTCGTCTTTCAGGTAGTGGGTCAAGGCAGCCTCGATGGCCGCCTTGACCTGCTCCGGCGCTTGGCCGGCATCGATCACCTTGATTGACTCATCGGCGGCAGCCAATTCCAGATAGCGCTGGCGGGTACGCTCGAAGAAGCTGAGCTGCTCAAGCTCGATCCGGTCCAGTTCGCCGCGGTGGCGAGCCCGCTGCAGGCCGATGGCGGGATCGATGTCGAGATAGAGGGTCAGGTCCGGCTTGAAGTCGCCGAGCACGGCCCGCTTGATGGCGCCGATGAGGTTGGCATCGATGCCACGGCCACCGCCCTGGTAAGCCTGGGAGGAGAGATCGTGGCGATCGCCCACCACCCAGACGCCGTCAGCCAGCGCCGGCTTGATGCGTGTCTCGACCAGTTGCACCCGGGAGGCGTACATCAGCAGCAGTTCGGCTTCGATGGTGAGCCGCTCGTCGTGCACCTCTTTGACGATGGCCCGCATCCGCTCCGCCAGCGGCGTGCCGCCCGGCTCACGGGTACACTCGATCCGTGCCACCCCGTGGGCATGCAGATAGTCGGTCACGTAGCACACCGCGGAGCTCTTCCCCGCGCCTTCCAGTCCTTCAATCACGATAAATTTAGACATTAGGGTTTCTTCAAAATGTATTCACGCACCGCCCGATTGTGTTCATCGAGGGTCTTGGAAAAATAGTGGGCCCCGCCCCCCTTGGCGACGAAGTAGAGATAGTCGGTCGACAGGGGATTGAGCGCCGCTTCGATGGAGGCCTTGCCAGGCATGGCGATGGGCGTGGGCGGCAAGCCGTCGATCACATAGGTGTTGTAGGGGTTCACGTCGGTCAGGTCGCTGCGGCGGATATTGCCGTCATACCTGTCCTTCACCCCGTAGATGACGGTGGGATCAGTCTGCAGCTTCATGCCAAGGCGCAGACGATTGACAAACACCGAGGCGATCCGCGCCCGCTCTTCCGGCATCCCCGTCTCTTTTTCGATGATCGAGGCCATGATCAGCGCCTCGTAGGGAGTCTTGTAGGGCAGATTGGCCTGACGCTTCTCCCAGCTCTGCTGCAGGAAGGTCTCCATGTCCTGATGGGCACGGCGCAAAATGGAGAGATCGCTGGCATGAGTGGTATAGGCGTAGGTCTCCGGCAGGAACCACCCCTCCAGCTTGCCGTTTTCAATGCCAAGCTCCTGAGCCAGATCGGTCTCGGGCAACTCGACGGTCAGCCGTTCCAGATAAGGGGCGCTGGCCAGCTGCTTCAACCAATCCTCGAAACGGGAACCTTCGACGAAGGTCAGGCTGAAGTGAAACTCCTTGCCGGAAGCAAACAGGGAGAGGGTATCCTTGAGCGGTGCCCCTTCCTTGATCTCATAGGTACCGGACTTGATGGCAACCAGCTCGGGATGACCGCGCAACCAGAGTCGCACCGCCCAGGGGCTGGTTTCCCCCTCCCCCAGTTCGGCGATCAGACGCGCCGCATGGGCTCCCTTCTCGACGGTAAAGAGACGGGTCGGTCCCTTGTTGGTGAGCGTCTCCACCTGTTGCCACTTGTAATGTACATAGCCCCCGGCAGCGGCGACAGTCAGCGCCGCGCCCGCGAGCAGGGTGTAAAGCCGATTAAACTTCAATGACCAAACGCTCCTGTAAACGGCGGATCAATTCCTGACTGGCATATTGGGTCTCCCCGATGCCGGTGACCGGCACTATGCCCATCAGGGTATTGGTCAGCCATACCTCTTCGGCCTGCCACAGTGACTCCAGCGGAGCCTCCACGACACGCAGTTCAATGCTCATCTGTTTTAGCATTGCCATCACATGGCGCCGCATGATGCCGTCTATGCCGCAGTGGGAGAGATCCGGCGTAAACACCGTTCTGCCACGGCGCCAAAACAGATTGGCACTGACCCCTTCTACCAGAAATCCCCGACTGTTCAAGACTATACCTTCGACCCCGGAACGGGCCGCAAGTTCGCTTTTCAGCAGCACCTGCTCCAGCCGGTTGAGGGTCTTGAGGCCTGCCAGCATGGGGGCATCCCCCAACCGCTGCCGGCATACCAAGAGTGGAATGCCATCTTGCTGCCATGTCGGGTAGTGAGCCGGGTAAGCAGCCAGCGACAGGATCCGGGTCGGCGCATGGCAGGCAGTGCCATCATAGCCCCGGCCACCGCTGCCGCGGGTCAGCATCACCTTGATCACCGCCAGCGCTTGATCGCGGGCCAATTGGGCCACTTCATCGCCGAGTTGTTGCCAGTCCAGCTCGGCAAGGCCGAGTCTGGCGCTCGCTTGCTGCAACCTTGCCAGGTGTGCCGGCCACCAGACGGGCCGGCCATCCCTGACCAACAGGGTGGTGAAATGACCATCCCCATAGGCCAGACCACGATCCATGGCGGACACGCTGTCTGTCGGTATTCCATTGATCAGCAAAAGGATCCCTCCGATAAAAAAGGCCCGATACTGACGTATCGGGCCCATACTATCCGCCCAGGGCGAATTATACGCGTTTGAAGATCAGTGAGCCATTGGTGCCGCCAAAACCGAAGGAATTGGAGAGGGCATATTCGAAGTTGCCGGCCTTGGCAACATGAGGCACCAGATCCAGATCGCACTCATCATCCGGGTTGTCCAGGTTGATGGTGGGCGGCGCCATCTGATCGCGCAGCGCCAGTACCGTGATGATCGCCTCGATGGCGCCGGCGGCACCCAGCAGGTGACCGGTCATCGATTTGGTGGAACTGACCATCAGGGATTTGGCATGTTCGCCAAATACGGCCTTCATGCCGCGCAGCTCGGCAACGTCACCCAGCGGGGTGGAGGTGCCGTGGGCATTGATGTAACCCACCTGCTCGGGGGCGATACCGGCATCCTTGATGGCATTTTGCATGGCGCGGGCGCCACCGTTGCCATCGGCGGGAGGGGCCGTCATGTGGTAGGCATCACCGCTCATGCCAAAGCCGACCAGCTCGGCATAAATCTTGGCGCCACGGGCCTTGGCGTGTTCGTACTCTTCCAGCACCAGCACCCCGGCGCCATCACCCAGTACGAAACCGTCGCGATCTTTATCCCACGGACGGCTGGCCTTGGTGGGCTCGTCGTTGCGGTTGGAGAGCGCCTTGGCGGCGGCAAAACCGCCCATCCCCATCGGGGTGGATGCCTTCTCGGCACCACCGGCCACCATCACGTCCGCATCGCCGTAGGCGATCATGCGACCGGCCATGCCGATGGCATGGGTGCCTGTGGTACAGGCGGTGGTGACGGCGATGTTGGGGCCCTGCAGGCCTCTCATGATGGAGAGATGACCGGACACCATATTGATAATGGTGGATGGTACGAAGAAGGGGCTCAGCTTGCGGGGACCGCCGTTGACCAGGCTGCTGTGGTTCTGCTCAATCAGACCCAGACCACCGATACCGGAACCGATCGCCACACCGACGCGCTCGGCATTCTCCTCGTTGATGACGAGACCGGCATCATCCAGCGCCTGCACGCCTGCGGCGATGCCGTACTGGATGAAGAGATCCATCTTGCGAGCTTCTTTGCGGTTGATACCGTACTGCTCGGGATCGAAATCCTTGACCTGGCCTGCGAAGCGGGTCGCAAACTCGCTGGCGTCAAAGTGTTCGATAGGAGAAATGCCGCTCTGCCCGTTGAGCAGGGCTTGCCAGCTGGATTCGGCAGTGTTGCCTACCGGGGAAAGCATCCCCAAGCCGGTCACCACGACTCTGCGTTTTGACACTGAGGTAGTCTCCGAGAGGTGTTTTGAAAAGGAGTAAACATAAAAGAAGCGGCCCTTGGGCCGCTTCTTTCAGAACAGGAACTTATTCCTGATTAGCGGTGATGTAGTCGATAGCCGCTTGAACAGTGGTGATCTTCTCGGCTTCTTCATCAGGAATTTCGGTATCGAATTCTTCTTCCAGCGCCATTACCAGTTCAACGGTATCCAAAGAGTCAGCGCCCAGGTCGTCGACGAAGGAGGCAGCGTTCTTAACGTCTTCTTCTTTAACACCCAGTTGTTCGATGATGATTTTCTTTACGCGTTCTTCGATGTTGCTCATGACCTGAATTTTCCTTTAAAAATACGCTATTGCGTCTGGTTGGGGTAGTTTATTCAATTGACGTGAGTTTGCAAGTAGCTTGCCGCTGGTCAAACCACGAAATTCGCCAAACTTCGGCGTACTATCGCAAATTTGAACAGATCTCACGACAAATTGATTACACCATGTACATCCCGCCATTAACATGCAGGGTTTCGCCAGTGATGTAGGCGGCATCATCCGATGCCAAGAATACCACAGCAGCGGCAATTTCTTTTGGATCGCCCAGACGAGCGGCAGGTACCTGGCTCATGATGCCGGCACGCTGCTCTTCATTGAGCGCCTTGGTCATATCGGTCTCGATGAAACCGGGGGCAACCGCGTTCACGGTAATGCCGCGGGAGGCCACTTCACGAGCCAGCGACTTGGTGAACCCCACCAGGCCCGCCTTGGCGGCCGCGTAGTTGACCTGACCGGCGTTGCCCATGGTGCCGACCACGGAACCGATGCTGATGATGCGGCCATTGCGCTTCTTCATCATGGCGCGCAGCACCGGCTTGCTCAGACGGTACAGGGAGGTGAGGTTGGTGTCGATGATCTCGTTCCACTCATCATCCTTCATCCGCATCAGCAGGTTGTCACGGGTGATCCCTGCGTTGTTGATCAGGATGTCGATGTCGCCAAAACGCGCTTTGATGGCGGCGAAGACGGCTTCGATGGATTCCTGGCTGGTCACGTTCAGCGCCATGCCGCAACCCTGTTCACCCAGATAGGCGCTGATTGCCTCGGCGCCGCTCTCGCTGGTCGCCGTGCCGACTACCTTGGCGCCACGGGCCGCAAAAGTTTCAGCAATCGCACGGCCGATGCCACGACTGGCACCGGTCACCAACACAACCTTATCGGTAAAGCTCATTCATTGCTCCTGTTTACTTGATCTGGGCCAGCGCCTGCTCGAAAGAGGCGGCATCGTTGGCATGAATACCTTCCACGCGCTTGTCGATGCGCTTGGCGAGCCCGGTCAGTACCTTGCCCGGTCCCATTTCGATCTCGAGGGTGACCCCCTCGTTGGCCATCCGCTCGACAGTCTCGGTCCAACGAACCGGGCTGAACAACTGACGCACCAATGCCTGCTTGATGGCGGCCGGATCCTGCTCACAGGATACGTCGACATTATTGATGACGGCGATGGCAGGAACCTTGATCTCGATCCCGTCCAGCGCAGCTGCCAGTTTTTCGGCAGCAGGTTTCATCAGCGCGCAATGGGAGGGCACGGAGACCGGCAGCGGCAGCGCACGCTTGGCACCGGACTCTTTCATCAGCACGTTGGCGCGCTCGACGGCCTCTTTGTGACCGGCGATGACCACCTGGCCCGGGGAGTTGAAGTTCACCGGGGAGACGATCTGGCCCTGTGCCGCTTTCTCGCAGTTGGCGGCGATGGCGTCGTTGTCCAGGCCGATGATGGCGGCCATGGCACCGGTGCCTTCCGGCACGGCTTCCTGCATGGCCAGACCACGCAGCTCAACCAGTTTGACCGCATCGGTAAAGGCCAGTGCGCCGCTGCAGACCAGGGCGGAATACTCACCCAGACTGTGGCCTGCCATCACGGCGGGGGTTGCCCCACCCTGCTGTTGCCACAGGCGCCACAGCGCGACAGAAGCGGTCAGCAGTGCAGGCTGGGTACGCCAGGTCTTGTTCAGCTCTTCGGCCGGACCTTCCATTACCAGGGCAAACAGGTCATAACCCAGCACCTGGCTCGCCTCGGCGAAGGTCTCCTTGATCACGGCATGTTGTTCGGCCAGCTCGGCCAGCATGCCGACGGTTTGGGAGCCCTGTCCCGGGAAGGCAATGGCAAATTGGGTCATCATTGATTCCTTTAAATAAGAGAAAAATGAGAACGGCAGGATGAGACGCTCGTCCCACCCCGCTGACGATCAGAGGCGAACCAGCGCCGAGCCCCAGGCAAAACCGCCGCCGAAGGCTTCCAGCAAGACCAGCTGGCCCGGTTTGATCCGGCCGTCGCGCACCCCTTCATCAAAGGCGATGGGCACGGAGGCGGCAGAGGTGTTGCCGTGTTTGTCGAGGGTCAACACCACCTTGTCCAGCCCCATGCCAAGCTTCTTGGCGGTGGCACTGATGATGCGGAAGTTGGCCTGATGGGGCACCAGCCAGTCCAGCTCGCTCGGCTCGATGCCGGCGGCGGCCAGGGTTTCGGTGACGATCTCGCTCAGACGGGTGACCGCGACTTTGAAGACATCATTGCCCTTCATGTACATGTAGGCTTCGAGCTCGGCCCCCGGCATGCCGCGACGGGGCTGCGGCAGCTTGAGCAGCTCGCCGTAACGACCATCGGCATGCAGATGGGTGGAGAGGATGCCGGGGGTGTCGCTCGCACCGATCACCACGGCCCCTGCCCCGTCCCCAAAGAGGATGATGGTGCCGCGATCCTCGGGATCGCACATGCGCGACAGCACATCGGCGCCGACGACCAGCACGTGGCGAGCGGCGCCGGATTTGACGAACTGATCGGCAATGGAAAGCGCGTAGGTAAAGCCGGCGCAGGCAGCCGCCACATCGAAGGCCGGGATCCCTTGCACCCCGAGCAGCCCCTGCAGTTCACAGGCGGCGGCCGGAAAGGCGTTTTCGGCGCTGGTGGTGGCCAGCACTATCATGTCGAGATCGGCGGCAGTCAGACCTGCGGCCTCCAGCGCGCGCAGGGCCGCCTGGTGAGACAGGGTTGCAACGGTTTCATCGGCACCGGCAATGCGGCGTTCACGGATCCCGGTACGCTCCACAATCCACTCGTCACTGGTCTCTACCATCTGTTCGAGGTCGGCGTTGGTGCGTACTGAGTGCGGCAGATAGCTGCCAGTACCCAAAATTTTGCTATGCATAGAGTTCTTATAGATCCCTGTCGGAAAAGACAGATTCAAGGCGATCTGCGATTTGCAATGGAAGTTGATGCTTGGCCTCTTGCGCGGCCAGCAGGATCGCGTTACACAGGGCACGCCGTTCGGCACGCCCATGGCTTTTTACCACAATGCCGCGCAATCCTAACAGACTTGCACCGTTATACTGGTCGGGGTTCAGGTAAGAAAAACGTCGTTTGAACATAAATCCGGCGATACGGCCAAGAAAACTGCGTTTCTTGCGGGGATATCCGGCCAGTTGGGCCATCATCCGCACCACCCCCTCCGCCGTCTTGAGGGCGACGTTGCCGACAAAACCGTCGCAGACGATCACGTCGCAATCGCCGCTAAAAATTCGATCCCCTTCAACAAAGCCGACAAAGTTGAGCGCCTGGCACTGGCGCAGCAGTTCGGCACTGTGGCGCACCAGATCGTTCCCCTTGATCTCCTCCTCCCCCACGTTGAGCAGGGCCACCCTGGGAGTGGCAACCCCCTCCACCTTTTCAGCCACCACTGAGCCCATCACGGCAAACTGCAGCAGGGTGTCGGCATCGCAGCTGACGTTGGCACCGAGATCCAGCATCACGGTGCGTTGGCCGGACAGGGTGGGCAGCGCCTTGATGAGGGCGGGTCGGTCGACGCCGGGCAGGGATTTGAGCACGCATTTGGCCATGGCCATCAGTGCACCTGTGTTGCCGGCGCTGACACAGGCATCGGCTTCGCCGCCCTTGACCAGATTGAGTACGACTCGCATGGAGGAGTCTTTCAGGGTGCGCAGTGCCACGATCGGTTTGTCGCCCATCCCAACGACCTGGGAGGCATGTACAAAACGGACACGAGGGTGATTGAGCAAACCATGTTGCTGCAGGAGGGGGGTGGTCTGGTGCTGGTCACCGACCAGGATCAATTTCAGCTGGGGTAAAAGAGACAGTGCCTGCACGGCGGCAGGCACTGTTTCCGAGGGGCCAATATCTCCCCCCATGATGTCTAGCGCGACAGTTTGCGTAGACAAAGGCAATCCTTAAGCGATTACCTTTTTACCGCGGTAGAAACCATCGGCAGTCACGTGGTGACGACGATGAATTTCGCCACTGGTCTGATCAACAGTCAGGGCAGCGGTGGTCAGCGCATCGTGGGAACGACGCATGCCACGCTTGGCACGGGTTTTACGGTTCTGTTGTACGGCCATTGTAGGCTAACTCCTAAATTCACTTACGTTTAAGCTCTTCAAGAACTGCAAAGGGATTCGGCCGCTCATCAGCAGGTTCGATTTCACCCCAGGTCATCTCCATGTTACCGCGCGGGCAAGCATCCATAGAATGCATGGCCACCTGCGGCAACGAGAGGATGAGTTCATCCTCCAGGATTTGATGAAGATCCATCTCGCCGTTTTCGTCCAATTCAATGGGCTCATAAGCTTCCGGCAGTTCTTCCTCGTTTGTTCTTTCGAACAGCGGAGTGTAGATAAATTCAGCTTCACAGAGATGCTCGAATGTCTCTCCACAACGCTGGCAAACCAGGTCAACCTTGGCATGGGCAGTGCCTTTCATAACGGTCAACTTCTGGACATCTTTGCCAAAGTGCAGCGATACATCGATATCACTCCGCAAGCCTGCGGTTGATTCCTCCAGCCTGGGCATCTGCGACTTTTCCACTATCCCGACATAATCGAGCAGCTTCGAGGCACTACGGACTGGATCAACCTTTACGGGCAACTTCACCTTTTGCATAGGGCGCGAATATTATAGGTCCAACAACTGATAGTCAAAGGAAAAAGTCCTTACCGCCGATGATTTTAACCTCACAACCCCCGCACATGGCGGAACTTGCGCTCACCGGTGCCTGATTATGCCACAAACCTGCGGATCCGACACCGGATCCTGGCCGGATTTGCTGGTGCGTCAGGCCCCAGACAGTTGTCAGACCGTCCCGCCGTCACTTGCTTGTCCAATTCGCCCGCGCTTCCTCACCCTGCCGCAGTCAAGGGGTGGCGCTACAAGCACCATGCTTTCCACCACGTCGCTGATGAAGACAGGCACAGAGCCCCACCGGGGCGCCCTCCATCAGGCGGCGAATGGCGCGAAAACTCTGCAGCGCAGCGTCGGCAGCCATGGGATTGACGAGCCAGGCTGGCAGCGTGTCGCCCGGGTTGGTATAGGTTTCGAGGCGCACCAGCGTCGTGCCGTTCAGCTGAGGCAGCGCTTCCCAGCGTCCTTCACTGGTGCGGATCCGCACCCGGCCGGGATAAGGCGGCAAAGCATCGGGGGCCGCCCAGACGCTCAGCACCAGGCCGCAATCTGGCAGCCGTTGCAGGCGGGAATGGGTGATCAGCTCCCGGTCCTGTACGGGCCAGGGGGCTGCGAGGCGGGTATAGACAATATCCTCATCGGGGGCGGGCTTGGCTAATACCCTCACCTCCAGGCTTTGGGGCAGCCACTCCTGATGTCGACCGGTATCACGCAGCACCGCGAGCAGCGCCGCAGGGGGCGCTGCCACATACATCTCCAGTCGCAAGGCCAGAAAGGCGCCGGGTGGATGAGGGCGGGTCCACAGCAGTATGCCCTCCTCCCCTGCCTGCAGGTGCCAGCCTTGTCCCCAGACGGGCAGACAGAGCAGCCACAACAACCATGCCCCCAGCTTGTTCATCTCATCGCTCCGTTACCCCGCTCTTATGCTTATAGCCGTTTTCGGACGGGACAGAGACAGTCAGTGAACGGGGAGCCAAACCAAGTCACTCCATCAGCCAGATGTAGCCGACGCGCACTGTGTTCTGAGCAAGGCCAGCGCATCGAGCAGGATCACCCGCTTGCGACCACGGCTATATTTGCCCTCGCCGCCCGGTGGCGATACCATCGGCGCTTGCCCGTTTCTGAACCTGGATACCTGATTGCCATGTCGCACCCCCTGATCCTCGCCTCCACCTCCCGTTACCGCAAAGCCTTGCTGGAAAAGCTGGGCCTCCCCTTTGAGTGCGCTGCGCCCGAAGTCGATGAATCTGTGCTGCCCGGTGAAGAGGCACAGGCGCTGGTGGCCCGCCTTGCCCATGCCAAGGCCAGCGCCATTACCGGCCTGCGTGATCAAGGGCTGATCATCGGCTCGGATCAGGTATGCGTCTGCGATGGCCGGATCCTGGGGAAACCGGGAACGGTCGAACAAGCGGTAGCCCAGCTGATGGCGGCCCAGGGGCGCAGCATCACCTTTTATACCGGCCTGTGCGTACTGAATGCGGCCTCCGGCCTGGTCGAGCAGCTGGTTGAGCCTTTCACCGTCCATTTTCGCCAGCTGGATGAGGAGGCTATCCGCCGCTATGTGGAGGCCGAACGTCCCCTCGACTGCGCCGGCAGCTTCAAGTGTGAAGGCATGGGTATCGTGCTGTTCAAGGCTCTGGAGGGACGCGATCCCAATGCGCTGATCGGCTTGCCGCTGATCGGACTGATCGAACTGTTGGAGCGCCACGGCCTCTCTCTGCCCTGATGGAGGCAGAATGTTGGCAATAAAAAACGGAAGCCTTGGCTTCCGTTTTTTATTGCATCCCGGTGCTTGTCATCAACCCAGTAGCGCCCTCAGCTCCGCCATGGTATCGACCACCGCCAGCGGATGATGGGCCTGCAGGCGCCCCCGGTCGTGCACGCCCCAGCTTACGCCGATGCGCGGCATGGCCAGCGCTTCGGCCATCGCCATGTCGTGGATGGAGTCACCTATCATCACCGCCTGTGACGGGACCAGAGCCAGCTCGGTCAAGATCTGGGTCAACATCAGGGGATCAGGCTTGGAGTTGGCCTCATCCGCCCCGCGCGTGACGGCAAAGAGTGGCCGCAATCCGGTTTCATCCAGTACCCTGTCCAACCCCCGCCGTGACTTGCCGGTTGCCACCGCCAGCGCAATGCCCTGCTCGTGCCAGCCGTGCAGCAGCTCCCTCGCTCCGGCAAACAGGGGGCTGGGAGTAGCATCGTGCAGGTAGTGGTGGCGATAGCGGGCGATCAGAGCATTGGCTCGCTCACCGCCCTGCTCCAGGGAAAACAGCCGGGGGATCCCGACCTCCAGACTGAGGCCGATGATCTGATGAGTCTCAGTGGCGGTGGGTACCGGCTCGGCACAGTCACGGGCCGCGGCAGCCACGCAGGCCACTATCCGGCCCACCGAGTCCATCAGGGTACCGTCCCAGTCGAAAATGGCGAGCCGGATCTGCGTCATCAGCGTGCCAATCCGTTGAGGAAGGTCTCGAGCTCAGGCGACAGGGGCGCTTCGACCTGCATCTCGCGACCATCGGCCGGATGGGTAAAGGTCAGCCGCCAGGCATGCAAGAAGAGCCGTTTCAGGCCTTGGCTGCGCATTTTCTCGTCAAATGCCGCTTCTCCATACTTGTCGTCACACGCGATGGGGTGGCCGGCATGCAGGGTATGCACCCGGATCTGGTGGGTACGGCCGGTGATCGGGCTGCACTCAACCAGGGTCGCCTCGGCGAATTGACGGGCAATGCGAAACCGGGTTTCAGATGGCTTGCCATCGGCACTGACCCGCACGACCCGCTCGCCGGATTGCAGGTCATTTTTGCGCAGCGGCGCATTGACCACCTTGACGTGGGGTTGCCACTGGCCACGCACCAGCGCCAGGTACTGTTTGCGCATGGTCTTGATCCGCAGCTGCTCGTGCAGACTGCGCAGGGCGCTGCGCTTCTTGGCGACCAGCAGCACACCGGAAGTGTCGCGATCGAGACGATGCACCAGTTCCAGAAAACGGGCTTCCGGGCGCAGGGCTCGCAGCCCTTCGATGACCCCGAAGCTCAGCCCGCTGCCGCCGTGAACGGCCATGCCGGACGGCTTGTTGAGCACGATCATGGCGTCGTCTTCAAACAGGATCTGGCTCTCCAGACGCTGGATGCTACCAAGGTTGGCCGAGGGCAATTCGTTCTTTTCGGCGACCCGCACGGGAGGAACCCGTACCTCGTCACCGGCGCAGAGTTTGTACTCCGGTTTGATGCGCTTTTTGTTGACGCGCACTTCCCCCTTGCGAAGGATGCGATAGATCAGGCTCTTGGGGACGCCCTTTAGCTGAGTCTTGAGAAAATTGTCGATGCGCTGCCCGTCATGCTCAGCTTCGATGGTGAGCAGCTGCACTTGTTGTTGTATCTGTGTCATGACGCGGATTTTAACACTGCCGACGGCCCTTGGCTGCATGCTTTGTTGAAAAATGGCGCCTTGCTATAAAAGTGATTTAAATGGGATAATAAACAAGGTTTTGTCATTGTGTTCAAGCCTTGTACTAAGTGGCCAAAAATTATGCCACCCAATCCCGAAACACCGTGTATACAAGAACATGACGGTTCCCGGGTGCGAGGTACAGCGCATGGAGAACGCAAACAGAACCGCCTATTTGTCTCCACACCGGTATCCTTTTCATGCCTTCTCGAGAAGGCTGAACCAGAGTGCCCTTAGTTTGCGCCTCATGCATACCCCAACCGGGAGGTTGCCCCAGTATGCTGAAGACCCGAGGCCGGCGCCGGCAGGATCCTGTGGAGGAAATCAAAATGACAAAATAACGAGAACTCAATGAAAAGAATGCTAATCAACGCGACTCAGGAAGAAGAGTTGCGCGTAGCGCTGGTTGACGGACAACAGCTCTACGATCTGGATATTGAAAGTCCGGGACACGAGCAGAAGAAAGCGAACATTTACAAGGGCAAAATCACCCGCGTAGAACCCAGTCTCGAAGCTGCTTTTGTCGACTATGGCGCCGAGCGCCACGGTTTCCTGCCGTTAAAGGAAATCGCCCGCAATTACTTCCCCTCCGGTTACTCCTATCAGGGTCGTCCCAACATCAAAGAAGTGGTCCGCGAAGGCCAGGAAGTCATCGTCCAGATCGACAAGGAAGAGCGTGGCACCAAGGGTGCAGCCCTCACCACCTTCATCAGTCTGGCCGGCAGCTACCTGGTGCTGATGCCGAACAACCCCCGTGCCGGCGGTATCTCCCGTCGCATCGAGGGCGATGAACGGACTGAACTGAAAGAAGCCCTGAGCGGCCTGACCGTGCCGGACGGCATGGGCCTCATCGTGCGTACCGCCGGTGTGGGCAAGTCCCCGGAAGAGCTGGAATGGGATCTGAACGTTCTGCTCAACCACTGGGACTCCATCCACAAGGCGTCACAGAGCCGCTCCGCGCCGGTGCTGATCCATCAGGAAAGCAACGTCATCGTGCGAGCCATCCGTGATTACCTGCGCCGCGATGTGGGCGAGATCCTGATCGACAACCCGGTCATTTTCGAACGCGCCAAGTCACACATCGAGCTGGTACGTCCCGATTTCCTCAACCGCGTGAAGCTGTACAAGGGTGAAGTTGCCCTGTTCAACCACTTCCAGATTGAGAGCCAGATCGAGTCTGCCTTCCAGCGTGAAGTGCGCCTGCCCTCCGGCGGCAGCATCGTGATCGATCCGACCGAAGCGCTGACCTCCATCGATATCAACTCCTCCCGCGCCACCAAGGGCGGCGATATCGAAGAGACTGCGCTGCAGACCAACCTGGAAGCGGCCGACGAGATTGCTCGTCAATTGCGTCTGCGTGACCTGGGTGGTCTGATTGTCATCGACTTCATCGATATGACGCCGGTTCGCCATCAGCGCGAAGTGGAAAACCGTCTGCGTGAAGCCGTGCATCAGGACCGTGCCCGCATCCAGCTTGGCCGGATCTCCCGTTTCGGTCTGCTGGAGATGTCTCGTCAGCGTCTGCGTCCCTCCCTCAACGAGTCCAGCAGCCATATCTGCCCCCGTTGCCAGGGTCAGGGCGTGATCCGTGACAACGAGTCACTGGCGCTGTCCATCCTGCGTCTCATCGAAGAAGAGGCGATGAAGGACAACACCGAGCAGGTGCATGCTCAGGTGCCGGTCGATGTCGCCGCCTATCTGCTCAACGAGAAGCGCAGCTCCATCGCCAGCCTGGAACAACGCAATGATGTGCGTGTCTACATCATTCCGAACCAGCACCTGGAAACCCCGCACTACGAAGTGACCCGCATCCGTCAGAACGAGATCCCGGAAGCGGCCAGCTACGAGTTGAAAACCGAAATTGCCAAGCCGGTCTACCAGCCCAAACAGGCCCAGACCATCGAGCGCGAGCAGCCCCTGCTGCAAGGCTTCGTCCAGGCACCGCAACCGGCTGCGCCGGCGGCCCCCGCCCCTGTTGCAGCCCCGGTTGCCGAAGAGCCGGGCCTGTTCGGCAAGCTGTTCAAGAGCCTCTCCAACCTGTTCGGCGGCAATGCTGACAGCGCCGAGGTCACCGCGCCTGCCGAGAAACCGGCAACGCGCGAGGCTCGCAAAGAGGACGGTCACCGTCATCAGCGCGATGAATCCCGCAGCCGTGGTCAACGTGGTCGTCGTGACGACAACCGCAGCAGCCGCAACGGCGATGCCGGCGAGAAGCGCGAAGGCGTGGCCAGCCGCGAGAACGGCGAAGGCCGCAACCGTCGCCCGCGCAAAGAGCGTGAGCCGCGTCAGGAACGTGAAGCCCGTGGTGAGGTGCGCGAACAGCGCATGGAACGTGAACCTCGCGAGGCTCGTGAGCCGCGTCAGGAGCGCGAACCCCGTGCCCCGCGTCAGGCTCGTGAGCCCCGCGCTCCGCGTGAACCCCGTGCCGAGGTGGTGGTTGACACGCTGGACAGCGTAGAAGCCGTTGTCACCAACGTGGAACAGCGTCAGGAAAAAGAGCAGAAAGTGGCCGAGCGCCGCGAACGCCGCCAACTGCGCAAGCAGATCCGCGTCGATGCGCCTGCCGATGACGCCGCTGTTGCCCACGCTGCCGATGTAGCGCCGGTTGCCGCCGTCGATGCCGTTGACGCGACTGAACAGCAGGATGAGCAGGCAGAAGGCCAGCGTCGTTCCCGCCGAACTCCGCGCAATCAACGTATCGAAGGCCAACGCCGCAAGCGCATCAACGAAGAAGCTCGCAGCCAGCGTGACGATGAAGAGCAGACTGCCGAAGTCGCTGCACCGACTCTGACTGCCGCCGCGCAAGCCGATGCAGCCCAGGTCAAAGTGGAAGAGCCGGCTGTGCCCGTGATCACCATCCCGAGCGCTGAAGCCGTTGCTGCTGCCCTGCAGGCCTCCTCCGCCCTGACCGAGCACGTGGTTGCCGAGGCCGTCGCCGAAGAAGCCCGCGAGCAGGCCGAAGCCGTTGTCGCCGCTGAACCGGTAGCAACCGTCGTCGAAACCGCCCCCGTGGTGGCCGAACCGGTCATTGCTGCTGTTGAAGCCGCGCCTGTTGCAGTGGAAACCGTGGTAGAGGCGGTCGTTGAGCCCGTACAGGCTGTTGAGACTCCGGTTGTCGAGACCAAGCCGGTTGTGGAAGCGACCGTCGAAACCGCCCCGGCAGTTGCAGACGTCGTTGCCGCACCGGCCGTTGAACCGGTTGCCGCTGTGGCCGAGCCTGTTGTCGCTGCAGAGACTGCCAAGGTTGAACCCGCAACCGCAGCCCCGGCTGCCAAGCAGGTCAAGCGCGGTGGCAGCCTGCTGGCTGGTGCCCGCAAGGCCTCTGCCCCGATGGCAACTCCGGCCGCCGCCCCTGCCCTGCCGGCACGCAAGCCGGTCGAGTATGCACCCTTGGTGCGCAGCGAAGTGGCCACTTCCGGCCGCCATGGTGGCAGTACTGCCGCCGTCAACGTCGCTACCAGCCCGGCCGGTCGTCCCTGATTGACCCGCTAGCCTGATAAAAGAGCCACACAGTGTGTGGCTCTTTTTTTATCTCTCTATGTAGCTCGTATTGACCCAGGAGCAGCGCCTGCAACCCGGTCCATTACCGTCTGCTCATCTTCTTTATGCCACTCTGTGCAAACCTAACCCTGGCTTCTCGCACTGCTGATGGTTACCCGTCATGCTTCCCTACCCCACTATCCAGGCTTCACGCTTCTGATACATCCATATGATCTGAAACCCCGGTCGTTTTACGACAGCAGACATGGTCAGTTGAAACCGCGGTTAATACGGCTTGCTCCCCCCCATTCCCGCCGGCTTTCCAAGCAGTGAAGCTGTGATAGCGGAGCAGAACATTGCTCATGGCGTTGCACACTGTCCATTTCTTCTATCGGATATTCACCAACGCACATCTGACTGCCTCGTTACATCATCTGAACTCTGCTGCTCGCGCCGATTGGCCTCCCCATGACTTGAGTGACTGGTCTAACGGGCCACATTTTTGTTGATGTCAAATCCCCTCGCTTTGTAGACGGGTTTCTTTGAAGGTCGTGATATGGGTGAGATCAGTGACGAGTCTTTTACATTGTTTTCAAATATTTAGTTTGATGGCATATAACGAGAGCATTGGCATCCTCGTCAACTACGAAGGTATGGCTGAGTGTTTGTTTTGAAGACATGAAAAAAGGGCCCTTGGGGCCCTTTTGACAATCAGATGGAACTGGTTCAACTGAACAGATGGTTGCTGATCAGGAACAGACCACCGGAGAGCAGCATGGTGAGCGGCAGGGTCAGCACCCAGGCCATCAGAATGGTCTTGATGGTCTGGCTCTGCAGACCCGACTTGTTGGCCACCATGGTCCCCGCTACCGCAGAGGAGAGAATATGGGTGGTGGACACCGGCATGCCGGTCAAACTGGCGATACCGATGGAGGCAGCTGCCGTGATCTGGGCTGCAATCCCCTGGCTATAGGTCATGCAGGAGGAGCCGATCTTCTCGCCTACCGTGTAGACGATACGACGCCAGCCCACCATGGTACCGCAGCCAAGCGCCAGGGCGATGGAGACGATAACCCAGGTCGGCGCGTATTCGGCGGTCGCGGTCAGATCCTTGCGCCATTTGGCCAGATCGGTCAGCTCCTTGGCCGGCAGCGGCAGCTTGGAAACCTTGCGGGCGGTATCGTCGATGCACAGCAGCAGGCGACGTACTTCACGGCGATCGGTCAGGTCCATCTCTTCATAGGTGCGCACCTGGGCAAGACGATTGTCCAGGGTGGCCATGGCCTGCAATGCACCGGAGGCGGCGCAGTGGGTCATCAGCTCTTCCTGGGCCTGGGCAGGCACCTTGAAGTCCACCACCTTGGAAACCAGCTCATGGTTGCGCTGATAGATCTCCATGATGCGCTGGTTGGCATCCTGGGTGCGATCCAGATCGTAGGAGCGGCTGTTCATATCCAGCGCGAAGTAGGCCGGCGCCATGCAGATCAGCACCAGCATCACCAGACCGATACCCTTCTGGCCATCGTTGGAGCCGTGCACGAAGCTGACCCCCATGGCAGAAGCTACCAGCGTGAGGCGAGCCCAGAACGGCGGATGCTTCTTGCCATCCACCAGCAGGCGCTCTTCCGGTGTTTTGTGGATCTTGCTGCTCTGCCAGACACGTTTCATGGCAAACAGCAGTATGGCCGCAATGATGAAACCGACGGTGGGCGAGATGATGAGGGAGAGCATGATATCGATCGCTTTGCCGACGTTGATGCCTTCCTGCAGCGGTTGATGGTTGATCCAGGCATAGGCGCCGCCTACCCCCAGGATGGAGCCGATCAACGTGTGCGAGCTGGATGCGGGGATCCCGAAGAACCAGGTGCCCAGGTTCCACACGATAGCGGAAAACAGCAGGGAGAACACCATGATAAGACCCTGGGTAGAGTCCATTCCGAGCAGCAGATCGATGGGCAGCAGGTGAACAATGGCATAGGCCACCCCCAACCCGCCCATCATGACCCCGGCAAAGTTGAACAGACCGGAGGCCACCACGGCCGTATGTGCCGGCATCGCCTTGGTATAGATGACCGTTGCTACCGCGTTGGCGGTATCGTGAAAGCCATTGATGAATTCATAAGCCAACACAAAAAAAACGGCCAATACCAAACCGATTGACCACCACAAACCCAAACCACTAAACATTTCAAACATAAAAAACGAACCTGTTTATGAGTTGCGGCGGATTATGCCAGAAGGCTGGTAACGCCATACCCGTTGTTGAAATATTTCAGTAAGAAAAAAAAAGAGCATTCAGCCAAAAAATAGCTTAGCGCCAGTCACCATGCGGCTTGTCTTGGATTAATTAAACAGACCTTGCCTGACAAAAACAGTCCCCAAACGGGAACAATTCATCATTTCTGGCCACTCCAATCCCCCTCCACAGGTGCGCGTTGCGTCAATCTTGGACCGATCCAAAAGGGAAAATTGCACAAGGAACCGACAACTTCCCTGCCGACGCAGGTTGCCACCACCATGGATAAGGGCGCCGTTGCGGGCGCCCTTCTTTAGCATGTTGTCTCTTGTCGACGGCCAAGGATCACGCAGGCCAGATCAGTCCTGGTTGATGCGGCTGGCCACGGCGCCCTGCTGGCTCTTGTACTTGGCATTTTCCCGCTTGTTGTAGGGACGCGCCGCCACACCGGAGAGCATCTCGAAGTTCAGCGCACCGATCTTCATCTTGGGGCGCAGCGCCAGCGGCAGCTTGCCACCGTTGTAGAACTCCAGCACGATGCGACCGGACCAGCCCGGATCGATGCGGTGTGCGGTCACATGTACCATGAGGCCCAGGCGGGCCAGGGAGGAGCGGCCGTCGAGCCAGCCGACGATATCTGCCGGCAGGGTAACCGATTCATAAGTGACCGCCAGCGCCAACTGGCCCGGGTGCAGATAGAAGGCTTCCCCATCGGGAATGTGGATTTCGTCGCTCATCACCCGATCGATGGCATCGGCCATCTCGCTGCTCGGCCCGCTCAGATCAATATAGGGGGCGGTGTGATCGCGAAAGACCCGAAACTCGTTGCCCAGCAGCACGTCGACGCTGACGCCACTGATCCGTTCAATACCGGGTCTTGGCTCAATGACGATCTTGCCTTCATCCAGATGACGTTCGATATCGGTATCACAAAGACGCATTGGGCGACTCTCCTGACAAATTGTTCATTTAAAAAAGCCGGGCATCACCCGGCTTGATATCTCTCAACCGATCAACATATGGCGGATCCGCGCCTTGAGCATGTCGATGGCGATGCGGTTCTTGCCGCCACGGGGCACGATCACGTCCGCGTACTGCTTGGAAGGCTCGATAAACTGCAGGAACATGGGACGCACCGTCTTCTGGTACTGCTTGAGCACCGAATCCATGGTCCGGCCGCGCTCCTGCACGTCGCGCACCAGGCGGCGCAGCAGGCAGATGTCGAGCGGGGTATCCATGAAGATGGAGGCATCCATCAGATCGCGCAAGCGGCTGTCGGTCAGCAGCAGGATCCCTTCCAGAATGATCACCCGGCGCGGGGCAAAGGGGGTCACATCGCTCATGCGGGTGTGTTCGGTATAGGAGTACTGGGGTATGTTGACGGCATCCCCCTGCACCAGCTGGCTCAAGTGTTGTACCAGCAGGTCGTGATCCAGTGCGTTGGGGTGGTCATAGTTGGTCTTGACCCGCTCTTCCATGGTCAGGTGGGTCTGATCGCGATAGTAGCAATCCTCGGTGATCACGCCAATTTGACCGGCTCCCAGCTCGGCCACCAGCTCTTCATAGATGGTTTGGGCTATAAGACTTTTGCCGGACGCGGATGCACCAGCAATACCGATGATCACACACGAATGTTGAGTATCAGACATTGAAAAATACCTAAAGAGAAGAGCAGTGGGGATTGTTTAAACCGATCCATTATATAAAAAAGGGTGAGCCCTGCCCACCCTCAAATCCACCCCAAACGGCCGACCGCCGATTATTCATCCAGCGCCATGGTATAGAGGGGGGTCGCAATCGGTTTTCCGCTGAAATAGAGTTCAGCCCCCACCCGACGGGCCAGTTTCAGATAGGCCTCTGCCAGCTCCCCTTTCGGTGCGCCGAACACGGTCGGGCAGCCATCGTCCATGTGTTTGCGGATGTCGATGTGCAGTGGCAGCTGACCCAGCAGCGCCACCTGATACTGCTCGGCCATCTTCTGGCCGCCGCCGGTACCGAATATCGCCTCATGATGACCACAGGCGCTGCAGACGTGGTAGCTCATGTTCTCGACGATGCCGAGCACGGGCACATTGACCTTGTTGAACATGGCCACCCCCTTGCGCGCATCAGCCAGCGCCACGTCCTGAGGGGTGGTAACGATCACCGCTGCCGTGGTCGGTACCTGCTGGGCCAGGGTGAGCTGGATGTCGCCGGTGCCCGGCGGCATGTCCACCACCAGGTAGTCCACCTCGCCCCAGCGGGTCTCGTGGAGGATCTGGGCCAGCGCCTTGCTCGCCATGGGGCCGCGCCAGATGGTGGCATCCTGCTCGGAGACCAGATAGCCGATGCTGTTGCTCTTGAGGCCACAGGCCATCACCGGCTCCATCAACTTGCCGTCATGGCTGACGGGGCGCTCCTTGAGGGTTCCGGTCATGGTCGGGATGGAGGGGCCGTAAATGTCCGCATCCAGAATGGCGACTCGCGCCCCCTCCTTTTGCAGTGCCAGCGCCAGGTTGACGGCGGTGGTAGACTTGCCCACCCCGCCCTTGCCAGAGGCGACCACGATGATGTTGCGAATGCCCTGCACCGCCGCCAGCCCCTGCGCCCGCGGCATGCTGGCCACCTCGATCTCGCCCACCCAGTCGATACGGGTCGCACCGGTGACGCTGCGCAGCCGGGCATCGAAGTCCTGCTGGATCTGCTCGAACAGGGAGTGGCCGGCGAAAGGCAACACCAGCTTGATGGTCAGCGCCGAACCCTGTTTGTCGATGCTGCGTACGAAGCCGGCAGCCACCAGATCCTTGCCCCACCCTGTCGGCTTAAATTCGGCCAGGATCTGTTTTACTGAATCAATCACCATTAACTCCTCATTATCTTGTCATTATCTTGAGGTGAACGGTTACCGCACACAAATCAGTGGCTTGCCTGCTTGCCGACCGGCGTGCGCCGGCGGGCAGAACGAGCCACAACCCTAGGCAGGCTACCCCCAATTCGGGTAACATGCACGGCACTCTATCATCCCAACAAGCACATCAAGAACGACTATATGGCAACTGATCCTCGTACAATGCTGGTAACCTGCGCCCTTCCCTATGCCAATGGCTCCATCCATCTTGGCCACATGCTGGAACACATCCAGGCCGATATCTGGGTTCGTTATCAGCGAATGCGCGGTCACCAGGTGCACTTTGTCTGTGCCGACGATGCCCACGGCACCCCGATCATGCTAAAGGCCCAACAACTGGGGATCACCCCGGAAGAGATGATCGCGGCCGTCTCCCAGGAGCACCAGGCCGACTTCGCCGGCTTCAACATCAGCTTTGACAACTATCACTCCACCCACAGCGACGAGAACCGCGAGCTGGCGGAGCTGATCTACGGTCGTCTGCAGGCCGGCGGCAAGATCAAGAGCCGCACCATCTCCCAGCTGTTCGATCCGGAAAAATCCATGTTCCTGCCGGATCGCTTCGTCAAGGGCACCTGCCCCAAGTGCAAGTCCCCGGAGCAGTATGGCGACAACTGCGACAGCTGTGGCGCCACCTACAGCCCGACCGAGCTCATCGATCCGAAATCTGCCGTCTCCGGCGCCACTCCGGTGATGAAGGACTCCGAGCACTTCTTCTTCGACCTGCCGCAGTTTGAAACCTGGCTGGCCGACTGGGTACGCGGCTCCGGCGCCATTCAGGAAGAGATGGCCAACAAGATGCAGGAGTGGTTCGAAAGCGGCCTGCAGCAGTGGGACATCACCCGTGACGCCCCCTACTTCGGGTTCGAGATCCCGGGCGCCCCGGGCAAGTACTTTTACGTCTGGCTGGATGCCCCCATCGGTTATATGGCGTCGTTCAAGAACCTGTGCAACAAGCGCGGTGACATCGATTTCGACAGCTACTGGAAAGCGGACTCCGAGGCCGAGCTCTACCACTTCATCGGCAAGGACATCGCCTACTTCCACTGCCTGTTCTGGCCATCCATGCTGGAAGGCGCGGGCTTCCGCAAGCCGACCAAGGTCAATGTGCACGGCTACGTGACCGTCAACGGCGCCAAGATGTCCAAGTCCAAGGGCACCTTCATCAAGGCCTCCACCTATCTGAACCACCTGGATCCGGAGTGCCTGCGTTACTACTATGCCGCCAAGCTCAACAGCCGCATCGACGATCTGGACTTGAACCTCGAAGACTTCGTGCAGCGCGTCAACGCCGATGTGGTCAACAAGCTGGTCAACCTCGCTTCCCGCAACGCCGGCTTCATCGCCAAGCGCTTCGACGGCAAGCTGGCCGCCACCTGCGCCGAGCCTGAGCTCTACGCCGAGTTTGCCAATGCCTGCACCGTGATCGCCGAGGCCTACGAGAGCCGCGAGTTCAGCCGCGCCATCCGCGAGATCATGGCACTGGCCGACAAGGCCAACCGCTACGTGGACGACAAGGCCCCCTGGGTCATCGCCAAGCAGGAAGGGGCGGATGCCGAGCTGCAAGCGGTCTGCTCCGTCGGCATCAACCTGTTCCGTGTGCTGATGGCCTACCTCAAGCCCGTCATGCCGCTGCTGGCCGAGCGCGCCGAGGCCTTCCTGGCCGAGACCCTCAGCTGGGATGGTATCGCCGCCCCGCTGGTCGACCACACTGTCGCCCCGTTCAAGGCGCTCTTCTCCCGCATCGAGCCGGCCAAGATTGAAGCCATGATCGAGGCTTCCAAAGAGGATCTGGCCAAGGAGCAGGCACCGAAAGCCACCGGTCCGCTGGTTGATGACCCCATCAGCGAAACCATCGCCTACGACGATTTTGCCAAGATTGACCTGCGCGTGGCGCTGATCACGAAGGCCGAAGCGGTGCCGGAAGCGGACAAGCTGCTCAAGCTGCAACTGGACATCGGCGGCGAGACCCGTCAGGTGTTTGCCGGCATCAAGTCCGCCTACAACCCGGAAGATCTGGAAGGCAAGCTGACCGTGATGGTGGCCAACCTGGCCCCGCGCAAGATGCGCTTTGGCATGTCCGAAGGCATGGTGCTGGCCGCCGGCCCGGGTGGCAAGGATCTCTGGATCCTGGAGCCGCAGGAAGGGGCCCAGCCTGGCATGCGCGTCAAGTAAACGCTACCGTAGCCGTTAACAATGAGGGAGGCCTGGGGCCTCCCTTTTATTTTCCCTCTTTCCTCCTCCCCCTCTCCCGCTGATTGCGCCGTTTTGTGCCTTGCCTCCCCCTTGGGTGCTTGTTGCTCCCGAGCAATTTGCCTAGACTGGCGATTCACTTCGGGCCCATGGCCCCCTTCATCAGGCAAGGAGCAAGCATGATCACCTTATATGGCACCCCCGTCAGCCGAGCCCTGCGCGTATCCTGGTTACTGGAAGAGCTGGACGTGGCATGGCAGTTCCAGTTTCTCGACTTCGCCAAGGGCGAGAATCGCAGTGACTGGTTTTTGACCCTCAACCCGAGCGGCAAGATGCCGGTGCTCAAGGACGGGGAGTTCGTGTTGACCGAGTCCGCCGCCATCATGCAGTACCTGGCCGAGGTGTATGGCCCGAACTGGCTGCCCGCCAGAGGGACCCAGGCCTCGGCGCTGCACGCCCAGTGGGTCAGCTTCATCACCTGTGAACTGGAGCAGCCACTGTGGACCATCGGCAAACACCGCTTCGCCCTGCCCGAGGCCCAGCGCCTGCCGGCCATCTTCCCCACCGCCAAATGGGAGTTTGACAAGGCGGCGGCCATCGCCGAATCCTGGGTGCCCGAGCAGGGTTACCTGCTGGGTGAGCAGGTAACCATCGCGGATCTGCTGCTGGCCCATACCCTGATGTGGGCCACCCGCTTCGAGCAGACCATTCCCCCCAAGCTGGCGGCCTATCGGGATCGCCTGGCCAAACGCCCCGCCCTGCAGGCGGTGCTGGCCAAGACCCAGGCCATCGCCGATGCCGCTCAGGCCGGCTGACCTGCGGACAAGAAACCGTCAATGCAAACGGGAGCCCGCAAGGCTCCCGTTTTTCATGGTTGTTCGGCATCATTGGCGTAGCAAGGCGCTCAATTGGTATGAAAGCCGCTCCCCTTGGGCGGTGGTGCCACCTCATATTCCATCCGGGTCACCTCGGCGGTACGCGGGCCGCGCTCCAGCCAGCCCAGCATCATTTGCACGCTCTGCTCCGGCCCGCAGATGAGGATCTCCACCGAGCCATCTTCCAGGTTGTAGGCATGGCCCCGCAGCCCCAGTTGCAGCGCCCGCTCCCGGGTGAAGTAACGAAACCCCACCCCCTGCACCAGGCCCCACACTCGCACGACAAACGATTGCTCTCCCATTTCTCACACCTTCCCCTTAAGAAATTTCCCTCCAAGGCGATAATGAGCGCGACACTCTCATCCCCTTGCAGGACGCAATACCATTATGAAAGAAGTAAAGTTTCGGTGGGTTGACCGTTATCTCATTCACCTCACGATCAGCGAAAAATTTCTCATCACCTTCTGGTGCCCGCTGCTGTTCATCGCCTTTATCAGCTGGTATCTGCTGGCAGACGGCCATCAGCAGGAGATGCAGCTGCGCCTGGATCAGCTCAAGCAGCGGGTCGAACTGAGCGCCCAGCTGGCCAGCCAGCACGCCGATCTGACCCTGCCGGCCGAGCTCACGCTGAGCCCGACCGGCAGCACAGGGTTGACCCAGCAGGGCGACATCTATCGGTACGGCGCCAGCGCCGGCCAGGCCGGGGTCGTCACCGGTACCCTGGATGCCTCCCGCTACTCCCTGTGGGATGGTCAAGGAACCACCCTCACCATCATAGCCGTGCTGGCCGTCCTGCTGGCCCTGGTGACCCACTACCTGATGACCTTCGTGTCGGGGGCGCTCTACTCCACCAACAAGGCGCTGCAGACAGTGGCGGATGGCGATCTCACCTTCCGCCTCAACTTCTTCCCGGTGCGCGACGAGTTCTCCATCCTGGCCGGCAGCATCGACCGCTTCACCGACCGCCAGCACAAGATAGTACAGCTGGTGGAAGAGTCCGCCGAGGCGCTGACCATGGCCGCCGACGAGTTTCGCGATCATGCCAGCGAAGGCGAAACCATGGCCCGCTCCCAGCGCCAGCACATGGACTCCCTGGCAGCCGCCATGGAGCAGATGTCCGCCGCCATTCGCGAGGTTGCCCGCAACGCCAACGACACCCTGCAGCAGACCCGCCAGTCGAGCGAAGAGGCGGCCAACGGCGCCTCCCGGGTATCGCGCACCATCACCGCCATCCGTACCCTGGCCGACGAGATCGGCAACGCCTCCGGCGCGGTGGAGCGGCTGACCCACAATGCCAATCGCATCAACGAAGTGGTCAACGTCATCAACGCCATCTCCCAGCAGACCAACCTGCTGGCCCTCAACGCCGCCATAGAAGCGGCCCGCGCCGGTGAACAGGGTCGCGGCTTTGCGGTGGTGGCCGACGAGGTTCGCACCCTGGCCAGCCGCACCCAGCAGGCCACGGTGGAGATCCAGCAGATGATTGAAGAGCTGCAAGCTGGCACCGGGGCACTGAACGACATCATGGAGAAGACGGTGGAGCGGGCTGCCAGCAGCCAGCAGCTCATCAGCGAGGTGGGGCTAGACATCGACAAGCTCAGCAACCACAGCGATGCGGTGCTGGAGATGAGCACCCAGATCGCCACCTCGAGCGAACAGCAGAGCTCGGTGGCCGAAGAGATCACCCGCAATCTGGATCAGGTGCGCCATGAAGCGGGCCAGGTGGAAGCCTCTGCCAGCGCCTCGGTGGCCGGCACCGCCGGCCTCAAGGCCACCGCCACCGAGCTGGCCCAGGCATTGAAAGGGCTAAAGATCTGATTTTTTTAACAACAAGCTCCCAGAGCCTGGCGCTATCTGCCAAGGTTGTTTGAGTTTTGCCAGCGGGCCACATAGAATGTGGCCCCTTTTCTTTTGACCATCTGGCAACTCCCATGAGCGCTTCCATCTATCTCGTCAAAGGCCGCGAAAAATCCCTGCTGCGTCGCCACCCCTGGATCTTCTCCAAGGGGATCGAGCGGGTTCAGGGCAACCCCATTGACGGCGATACCGTCGAGATCCTCACCCATGACGGCAAGTGGCTCGCCCGTGGCGCCTGGTCCGGCAGCTCCCAGATCCGCGCCCGGGTCTGGACCTTCGACAAGGATGAGACCGTCGATCTCGACTTCTTCATCCGTCGTCTCAAATACGCCCAGGAGTCCCGTGACGGACTCATCAAGCGTCAGGGCCTCACCGGCTATCGCCTGTGCGCCGCCGAATCCGACGGTCTGCCGGGCTTGACCATCGACCGCTACGCTGATTTTTTGGTGTGCCAGATCCTCTCCGCCGGCGCCGAGTTCCAGCGTGAGCTGATCACCCAGGCACTGCGCACCCTCTACCCAGAGTGCAGCATCTATGAACGCTCCGATGTGGCGGTGCGCAAGAAGGAAGGTCTGAAAGAGCGCACCGGCGTCATCCATGGTGAGACCCCGAACGAGCCGGTGGTGATCGAGGAGAACGGCGGCGTCAAGATCCTGGTGGACATCCGCAACGGCCACAAGACCGGCTTCTATCTGGATCAGCGTGACAACCGCCAGGCCGCCGCCAAGTACACCGAAGGCAAGCGGGTGCTCAACTGCTTCTGCTACACCGGCGGTTTTGGCGTTTATGCTCTCAAGGGCGGCGCCAAGGAGGTGGTCAATGTGGATCTCTCCCAGAATGCGCTGGACATCGCCCGCCAGAACGCCGAGCTGAACGGTCTCGATACCAGCAACACCCAGTTTGTCCGTCACGACGTGTTCAAGCTGCTGCGCGAATACCGCGAGAAGGGCGAGAAGTTTGACGTCATCGTGCTGGATCCGCCCAAGTTTGCCGAGAGCAAGGCCCAGCTGCTGGGCGCCTGCCGCGGCTACAAGGACATCAACATGCTGGCGTTCCAGCTGTTGGCGCCGGGTGGCGTGCTCTTGACCTACTCCTGCTCCGGCCTGATGGAACAGAGCCTGTTCCAGAAGATCGTTGCCGATGCGGCGCTCGATGCCGGCCGCGACGCCCAGATCCTGGAGCTCTTGTCCCAGGCCTCCGATCACCCCATAGGTACCGCCTATCCGGAAGGCTTCTACCTCAAGGGGCTGGTGGTGCGCGCCCGCTAAGCTGAGCAGACCAGCGCTGCCCCCCTTGTCCCCGGTTCCAGATCCGGGCTAAGGCAGGGTGCGGCAAGTCATCAAAAAGCCCGCGATCAAAGCGGGCTTTTTTTATGCGGCCGACAAAGAGATAACCTCCCCCCGACTTTGCCACCAGCAGCGATGGGTACCCCTATCCCTCCTCTCCGACTGACTACAGCCATCCTCAATCAAGAGTTGCCGCATCGTGAACCCGATTCTCATCTCTCTTTCACCCCAGGCATGGCATACACAACCTACCAGCAGAAACATTCCCGGCATTTGTTTTATGCAAAAGCATGAAATATTACGCATCAACATTAAAAATTACTCGGGGAAATATCAGCCATAAACGCATACCCACTCATCTGAATGAATATTGCTGTTTTTCCCCTGCTGTTGATAACGCCATATCCTGTCCGCCTCGCACATTGCCCGGGGCGGCAATATTCCTCCCGGCACACATCATCCCATTTAATCACGCGCCGGCGCCCCCAGCGGGAAGTAGTGCCGAAATGGTCTGGCCTCCTCCACCACCCGCACAATGGAGGGATGGCTGAGCAGACGGGCGCGATAGGCACGCAGGCAGCCATGACTAGCGGGGATCTCGTGGGCCCAGTCGGCGTAGAAGAGCGAGGGGGCGGCGGCGCAATCGGCCAGCGTGAAGTCTGCGCCGGCAATCCAGTGGCGCCCTTCCAGCCGCTGATCGAGCCAGGGGTAGATCTGATCGAGCAGCTCGCGGGCCTCCACTACGCCATAGCGGTCACGCTCAGCGGCCGGGCGCAGCATATCCAGCACCACTTTTTGCATCGGCGTCATCACATAGTTGTCGAAGACGCGATCCAGCATATGCACTTCCAAGCCCGCATCGCCAGGCGGGATCAGGCAGACGGGGCCCGGGTGGTGCGCCTGCAGATGGGCGACTATGGTGCTGCTCTCGAGGATGCAGCGACCGTCATCGAGCAACACCGGGAAGCGCTTGAGCGGCCAGAGGGCGGCAAGTTCGGCGTTGGCCGCCGGCTCTTCGAGATTCCGGTAGTCAAACGGGGTGGCATTCTCGTAGAGGGCGATCAGCACCTTCTGGCTGTAGGATGAGAAAGGATGGGCATAGAGTTTCATCGGGATGCTCCTGGCACGCGGATGGATGATTCACCTAGTCTAGATCCCTTCTCCACTTCCGATGCCGCGCTCATACCTTGCTGGTTTTTGGATGATAAATGCGCATTCATGACGAAAATCACACCCGTATGGCTCTCTTTTAGGTAGGGTGATCCCGCCTGTGGCCGCCAAGCCGGGGCAGCCGACTCATTGATGAGCGGCACCACAACAAAAATCGATGTCAGGCCAAGCTGAACATCATCAAGGATCCCGTCATGAATCAATCATTGCCGCTGTTGACGCCGCTGCGGGGCATCGCTGCCCTGATGGTGGTGCTGTTTCACGCCCGCTTGCTGCTCTTTCCCCAGTGGATGGAGTCGATCGCCGGCCACACCCAACTCATCGAGAACGGCTACCTCTGGGTCGATCTCTTCTTTATTTTGAGCGGGCTGGTGCTGGCCCACGTCTACGGGGAGGCCTTCGCCCGCACGCCCCGCACCATCGGTTATGGCCGCTTCCTCTGGCTGCGACTGACCCGGGTTTATCCCCTCTACCTGGTGACCCTGCTGCTGCTGGTGGGCTGGGAGCTCTACAAGGCCCGCCATGGGATTGCCTTCTACGCCGGCCCCCTGTTCAAGATGTGGGAGTGGGAAGGAATGCCTCCTTTCGGCTCACCCTTTACCCCGGCCGAGGCGCTGCCAAGCGCCTTCCTGCTGCTGCAGGTGGTGACCGATCACGGATTGACCTGGAACTTCGCCGCCTGGTCGCTGAGCGTGGAGTGGATTAGCTATCTGCTGTTTCCGCTGCTCATCCCGCTCGCCGTCACCCGCAGCCGCTGGAGCAACCTCGCCCCCTTGCTGGCCCTGACGGTGCTGGCCTTTATCGTGCACAGCCGGGGCACCCTGGATGTCACCAGCGGGGCACTGGCCATCGGGCGCGGGGTGAGTGAATTCGTGCTCGGCCTCTGGCTGCAGCCGAAGGTCAAGGCTGCCCGCCAGTGGCCCATGATGCAGCAAGATCTGCCGCTACTGCTCGCCTTTCTGCTCCCCTTCGCGCTGATGCAGTTCACCATGACGCCGCAGCTGACCCTGCTGCTGATCAGTGCCTACGTGTTGCTGATCTGGATTGCCGCCTGCCAGGGCGATCGCCAGAGCCCGCTGCTGCGCCTGCTGGATAACCGCGTCACCAACTGGCTGGGGGATCTCTCCTACTCCATCTACCTGCTGCACGCCCTGGTGCTGCTCACCGGCTGCGAGCTTGTCCACTATCTGGCGCCGGGGTTCACTGCGTGGTGGTATGCCCAGACCAACCCCCTGCTGGGGGTGCTGGCTACCCTGTTGATGCTGGCGGTGCTGATCGGTCTCTCGGCGCTGAGCTACACCCTGCTGGAGCGGCCGCTGCAACGGCGCCTGCGCCGGCTCGGCAAGGCTCGCCAGCCGGTGATGGAGCAAGCCGGCTAAGTCCCTCACCAAGATGGCCCCGATGGCAGCATGGTTTGCCTTCGGGGCGATGCCGGGGGAGAGCCTTGCCTGCGTCATGGCAAGGGCGGCTCTCCTTCTCTAAACCCGCTAATTCCCTGCGCTTTGTGTGAATTCCAGTTCGAACCAGAGCGGCCATTTGTGGCATAATGACCCGTCCTGTGGCCCTTGGCGGGGCTGCGCCGGCGCGATGTCGCCCCTCCTCCCCCGTCCTGCCAGGCTGTCTTGCACGGCAAGCCTTGTATCGCTGCGCACACAGCCAGCCTGGGCCACCCAAGTTTCGCGCGCATGCGCACCCATTTGACGGCTCCGCAGAGCCGCTGCACTTATTTTGTTTGTACACATTTGTACACGCACGTTTGCACACACAAGGGGAAAGTATGTCTTCCATTCGTCTGACCCAATACAGCCACGGCGCTGGCTGCGGCTGCAAAATCTCTCCCAAGGTGCTCGACACCATTCTCAAGAGCCAGATCCCGGGCTTTGACGACCCGACCCTGGTGGTCGGCAACAGCAGCAAGGATGACGCGGCCGTAGTCGATATCGGCAACGGTCAGGGCATCGTCTCCACCACCGACTTCTTCATGCCCATCGTCGATGATCCCTTCACCTTCGGCCGCATCGCCGCCACCAACGCCATCAGCGACATCTACGCCATGGGCGGCAAACCCATCGTCGCCATCGCCATCCTCGGCTGGCCCATCAACACCCTGCCGGCCGAAGTGGCCCAACAGGTGATCGACGGCGGCCGCCAGGTGTGCCACGAAGCAGGAATTTCTCTGGCCGGCGGCCACAGCATCGATGCCCCCGAGCCCATCTTCGGCCTCGCGGTGACCGGTATCGTGCCGCTCAATGCCATCAAGCAGAACGACACTGCCAAGGTGGGTGACACCCTCTATCTGACCAAGCCCCTTGGCATCGGCATCCTCACCACCGCCCAGAAGAAGGGCAAGCTCAAACCCGAGCACGAGCAACTGGCCCCCAACGCCATGTGCACCCTCAACAAGATTGGCCAGCGCTTTGCCGAACTGCCCGGCGTACACGCCATGACCGACGTGACCGGCTTTGGTCTGGCTGGCCATCTGCTGGAGATGTGTGAAGGCTCTGGCGTCAGTGCCCGTCTGGACTTCAAGGCGCTGCCGCTGCTGGACGAGGTGGATTACTACCTGAGCGAGGGCTGCGTACCGGGCGGTACCCTGCGCAACTTCGACTCCTATGGCGCCAAGCTGGACGCCATGGACGATCGCACCCGCAACATCCTGTGCGATCCGCAGACCAGCGGCGGCTTGCTGGTAGCCGTCGGTAAAGAAAGCGAAGCCGAGCTCCACGCCATTGCCGCACAGGCAGGGCTGACCCTTTCCCCCATCGGCCAACTGCAGGCCCAAACCGGCAACCAGTTCATCGAGGTTGTCCAATGAGTGCTCTGCCACTGGCCACGGATTACGCCCGGATTTTTCTGGATGACGTTCCGCTCATCGACCTGCGCGCCCCCATCGAGTTCAAGGAGGGGGCCTTCCCCTGCTCGACCAATCTGCCGTTGATGACGGATGATGAGCGGGCCCAGGTTGGTACCTGCTTCAAGCAGCAGGGTCAGGCGGCCGCCATCGCGCTGGGTCATCAACTGGTCGGTGGCGCGGTGCGGGCCGAACGCCTCGAGGGCTGGCTGGCCCAGCTGCGCCGGCAGCCGGATGCCGTGCTCTACTGCTTTCGCGGCGGTCTGCGCTCGCAAACGGTGCAGCAGTGGCTGCATGAGGCGGGAGTCACCCGCCCGCGGGTGGCCGGTGGCTACAAGGATCTGCGTCGCTTTCTCATCGACACGCTCGACGGAGCGGCAGCCGAGTGCCACTGGAGCGTGCTCACCGGCATGACCGGCTCCGGCAAGACCCACATGCTGGCCAAGGTGGCCCAGGCGCTGGATCTGGAGGGGCACGCCCACCACAGGGGGTCGTCGTTTGGCCAGCTGCCCGGCGGCCAGCCCAGCAACATCAACTTTGAAAACAACATGGCCATCGAGCTGCTCAAACGCCGCCAGCAGGGGGAGCAGCGTTTCGTGGTGGAAGACGAAAGCCGCCTCATCGGCCGCTGCTGCCTGCCCAATTCGCTGTTTGACACCATGAGCCAGGCCCCGCTGGTGGTGGTCGAGGTGCCGCAAGAGGAGCGTGCCGAGCAGATCCGCCAGGACTATGTACACGATCTCTGGCTGCGTTATGAGGAGCGTTTCGGCGCTGAAGAGGGCTGGCCGCTGTTTGCCGCCTACCTCACCGATGCCCTAGCCAGACTCAAGCGCCGGCTCGGCGATCAGGCCCATCGCGAGCTGGATCAGTTGATGCAAGTGGCCCTCGAAGAGCAAGGCCGCAGTGGCCACACCGAGCTGCACCTGGCCTGGATCACCCTGCTGTTGACCCGCTACTACGACCCCATGTATCTCTACCAGCTTGGCAACAAGCGCGAGCGCGTCATCTTCCAGGGTGACAAGCAGGCCTGCCTCGACTTCTTTGCCCAGCAGCGTGCCTGATCTTCACCGTACAAGAGGACCCCATATGTTGAAATTCGAGGTGATCCCGGTCACCCAGTTTGCCCAGAACTGCTCCCTCATCTGGTGCGACGAGACCCATCAGGCCGCCCTCATCGATCCGGGCGGAGAAGCGGACAAGCTGCTGGCCGCCATCGCCAAACGGGGGCTGACCCTCACTCACATCCTGCTGACCCACGGTCATCTGGATCACGTGGGCGCCGCCGCCGAGCTGCGCGACAGAACCGGCGTCACCATCACAGGCCCCCACAGGGAAGATGCCTTCTGGCTCGACATGCTGCCCCAGCAGAGCCAGATGTTCGGCTTTGCCCATACTCCGGCCTTTACACCGGATAGCTGGCTAGAACAGGGTGACAAGGTGCAGGTTGGCAAGTGCGAGCTGGAGGTTTATTTCTGCCCGGGTCACACCCCGGGCCATGTGGTGCTGCTCAGCCAGGCCGAGCAACTTGCCTGGGTGGGCGATGTGCTGTTTGCCGGCAGCATAGGTCGGACCGACTTCCCGCGCGGGGATCACGGGACGCTGATCAAGTCGATCACCGAGACCCTGCTGCCGCTGGGGGACGACATCGTCTTCATTCCAGGGCACGGCCCCAGCTCGACGTTCGGCCGCGAGAAGGCAAGCAATCCCTATCTGACGCAACCTATCTGGTGATCTCCCGCTCCTCGCGGGTGTCCCATTGGCTCTTGAGGCGCAAGATCTCCGGCATGATCTCGAGAAAACGTGCGAGCAGCCGGGGATCAAAGTGCTGGCCGGCACCGTCACGCAGCGTGGCCAGCACCTGCTCCAGCGGCCAGGGCTCCTTGTAAGGGCGACGCACGCTCAGGGCATCAAACACATCGGCGATGGCCACGATCCGCGACGCCTCGGGGATCCCTTCGCCGGTCTCCCCTGCGGGGTAACCCGAACCATCCCACTTCTCGTGGTGATGCAGGGCTATCTCCGCCGCCATCCGAAAGATGGGGGCGTCTGAGCGGCTCAAGATCTCGTAGCCGATGCGCGGGTGGGTGCGCATGATGACCCACTCCTCTTCGGTGAGAGGACCGGGCTTCTTGAGGATGTGATCGGGGATCCCAATCTTGCCCATGTCGTGCATGGGGGCCGCCAGCTCCAGCAGCTCCGACTGCTCCGGACTCCAGCCCGCCGCACTGGCCAGCGCGCGGGCGTAGGCGGCCATGCGCCAGATATGTACCCCGGTGTCGGTGTCGTTGTAGTGACCCGCTTCGCTCAGCATCACGATGGCGGTACGGTAGCTGTGCTCGAGCTGATCGAGGCGCACCAGAGAGAGGTGGTTGCGCACCCGGGCGCGCACCGTGCTCGGGCAGACCGGCTTGTAGATGTAATCCACCCCGCCTGCTTCGAACCCCTGGCTCTCGCTGTCTGCGTTGTCGCTCGCCGTGATAAACAGCACCGGGATCCCGGCGTGGGCCGGATCGGCCTTGAGCCGGCGGCACACTTCGTAGCCATCCATGTCAGGCATACGCACGTCAAGCAGGATCAGGGCGGGCTCGTGGCGTGCCACGGCGGCCAGCCCCTCCTCTCCTCCCTTGGCGAAGAAGAGGCTGTACTCCTCCTTGAGGATTTGTCGCAGCAGCCCGAGGTTGCTCGGCTCGTCGTCGATGATCAGCACACGCGGTCGGTTCATGATCCAGGTGCCTCCCGATTCTCCAGATAATCCTCCAGCTTGCAGGTGGCAAGATGGATGTCGAACAGCTCCAGGGCCGCACTGATCTCGCTCACCAGCTCAGTGGGCAAGTAACTCTTGGCCTGACCCAGCGCAGGCTCGATCAGATCCAGATCCTCGCTCATGAGGGCCTGACGCAGAGCGTGCAGGCACACCTCCTGCGCCTCCCCCTGCGCCAGCGGGGAGCTGACGGCACCTGGCTCGCGCCCGGCATAGAGGTCGATGGCCTGCTGCGCCCGCTCCAGCGCCTCGAGCAAGGGGGCGATGAGCTGACTGGTGTCCCCCCCTGTTCGATGGCCTCGTTCAATTCCGCACTGATGCGCGCCACATCGGTGAGCGACAGGCTGCCCGCCACCCCCTTGAGCTTGTGGGTCAGGCTCGCGGCAGCGTCCGTCTCGTGCTGGGCGATGTAACCCGGCAGCACGGTACCGACCGTCATGTAGTCATCGCGAAAACGCCGCAGGTATTTGAGATAAACCGACGCCTCGCCCCAGTTACGCAGACCGGTATCGATGTCGATGCCGGCCACCGGCTCCTGGGCTGACGGCGCGTCGCTGACCGTGATAGGTGCCACACTGTCGGGCAGGTAGCGCAGCAGGGTGGCGATGAGCTGCTCCACGTCGAGCGGCTTGGCGATAAAGTCGTTCATGCCAGAGGCCAGCGCTGCTTCGCGTTGATCCTTGAACACCCCAGCGGTGAGTGCCAGCACGGGGATATCCTCCCGTCCCGGCAGCTGGCGCAGACGACGGGTCGCCTCGTAACCATCCATCACCGGCATCTGCACATCCATGAGCACCAGATCGATGCGCTGCGCCGAGTCGGCAAGGCAGGCCAGAGCCCGCTCCCCATCGATGGCGGTGATCACCACGGCCCCCTCCCGCTGCAGCAAGCGGGTTGCCACCTCCAGGTTGATGTCGCTGTCATCGACCAGCAGTATGTGCACGTCCGGCAGGCGCTGATGGCGCTGACCGCTTTCCAGCGGCTCCACATGTTCGCGTTTCTCGTGAATGAGGCGCGCCACCGCATTGTAGAGACTGGAGCCGGTGACCGGCTTGTGCAGCACCAGATCCACCTGCTCCGAGCCGGGGCGGCGCATCAACTCTTCCTGGGAATAGGCGGTCGCCATGATGATGATCGGCGAGCGATCCTGCTGCTCGAAGGCACGGCGAATGGCCACGCAGGTCTCGAGCCCGTCCATGCCCGGCATCATCCAGTCGAGCAGGATCACGTCGAAACGCTCCCCCTGGCGCAGCAGATGATGCAAGGCCTGCTCGCCCGATTCCACCACCCGTGACTGCCAGCCGAGGGAGCCCACCGTCATCGACAGGGTATCGCGGGTCACCTGGTTGTCGTCGGCGATAAGCAGCGAAACGTGCTGCAGCCGTTCGTGGAAGACCTCTGGTCGCTCTACCTGAGCCAGCCGGACACGGAACCAGAATTCGCTCCCCTTGCCCAGTTCGCTGGTGACACCGATGTCGCCTCCCATCAGACTCACCAGACGGCGGCTGATGGTCAGGCCAAGCCCGGTTCCGCCAAACCGGCGGCTGGTGGAGGAGTCGGCCTGGGAGAAGGCATTGAAGATGTTGGCCTGCTGCTCGGGCGGAATGCCGATCCCAGTGTCGCGCACCCGAAACAGCAAGGTGGCCGTGCCATCTTGCTCGTCCTCCAGCTCGACCTTGACCTCCACCTCCCCGCGCTCGGTGAACTTGAGGGCGTTGCCGGTCAGGTTGAGCAACACCTGTTCGAGGCGCAAGGCATCCCCTATCAGGTGCGTGGCTCGCTCGGGGGCACTGCTCACCACCAGCTCGAGGTGTTTTTCGCCCACGCAGGTGGACATGATGGCCGCCACGTGATCGAGTACCTCTTCCAGACTGAATGGCACCTGCTCGAGCTCGAGCCGGCCCGACTCAATCTTGGAGAAATCGAGGATGTCGTTGATGATCCCGAGCAGTGCCTGCCCGGCCTGGTGGATCTTGCGCACCAGGGCCCGCTGGCCATCGTCGAGCCCTCCCTGCTCGAGCAGGTAGGTCAACCCCATGATGGCGTTCATGGGGGTACGGATCTCGTGGCTCATGTTGGCGATGAAATCCCCTTTGACCCGCGCGAGCCTGGCCGCCTCCTGCTGCGCCAACTGCTCCCGATGCCGACTGTGCACCAGCGAGGCCACTCCGGCACCAAACAGCAACAGCAAGGTGGCGCAACTGGCCGAGATGAGCCCCCAGATGTGAGTGCGGATGGCCAGCAGCTCGCTGCGTGGCACCATGGAGGCGGCTTTCCAGATCAGCTGATCGTGATTGAGTGCCGGGTACAGGGTAGTCCAGCTCCACAGCCCGTCTGCCAGCTCAACCTGGCCACTCGACGCGCCCCAGAATGCCTGCCAGGCCCGGGGAGAAGATTGCTTCAAGGTGAGGTCCGGGCGCTCGAGCATGAACCCCCACTCTTGCGCCGGATCCGGGCTGCGCAGCCAATAACCGTCCTGGTTGAGCAGCATGGTGTGATCGGCGGCCTTGCCACTGCTGTTGGTGAACTCCTTGAGCATGCGAGCGGCCTGCACGTTGATAAGCAGCAAGCCCAGATCGCGGCCCCCCAGACGCATGCGCTTGGCGATGCGGATCATGGGATTGAAGGGGCGATCGATCACGCCGTGTTCGACGTTGAGATCGAGCGGCGAGACGTAAACCCGCTCCCAGGGCAGCGCCATGGCATCGCGAAAATAGTAACGCTCCCCTTTGTTTTGCAGCTGGTCGTCGGCCACACGCTGCAGATGCTGACCCTGACGATCGATACGCACCCGCTCCATGCCGTCCGGCGCCAACCAGCGCACCTGGGCATAGTCAGGATTGCGGTTCATCAGAACGGTAAACTGGGCAGCCATGGTGTCACGCTCGCCGCGGCCCGCCGCCTCGAGCAGAATGGGCTCTTCCGACATGCTGCGCACATGGCGCAACGGCACCGCCAGTTCGTCATCGAGACGACTGCTGGCGAGCGCCAGGAAGGTGCTCTCATCACTGCGAACACGATAGAGCTCGCGCTCGACCAGTGCGTCCCCCAGCAGGTATCCCCCCACCAGGACCAGCACCAGAATGGGTGAGAACAGCAGGAAATATCCCCGTATGATTCCCTTCATGACGGTCAACACCACCCCGTGATTGGACTTGTTCGAATACTTTATATATGTCAGAGCACCACAATTGGTGTCCTGCTGTCAATCATGCCTACAAGTAAAGACTAACAGCACTAGTTGAGTATTTTATTTTTATAGGGAAAAATGCCGTAAAAACAAAGAGGCCACCCGATTGGGTGGCCTCTTCACAGGAACGTTCGTGGTCGATTAGACGCGAACGAAGTCCAGGTGCAGCAGCTTGTAACGTACCGGGTGACGCTGGATAGCTTTCACTTTTACGTTAACTTCTTCGCCGTTGATAACCAGAGTCAGTACGGACTCATAGAATTCCGGCTTTTCTTGGGCCAGGATGAATTTCTTGTGGTCAACGGTGATAGAGACGGCTTCTTTACCTGCACCGTAAACGATGGCAGGAACTTGGTCAGCGTGACGCAGGCGGCGGCTCGCACCTTTCCCCAGGTCAGAACGGACTTCAGCTTGGAATACGAAAGACATAGTATGTATCTCTTTTAGATGAATTTATGGTGCAGACTGCGACCGGTCGGCACCTCGCAAAACGAGCGCGAATACTATCACGGGCCCCGAGCAGTGACAAGAGACCTCAGCGTCCCTGTTCCAATCTGGCAAAACGCTGCAATCGCTGGGCCGGGCTCAGGGCATCGAAACGGGCCAGCGTCTGCGGCGCCGGGCAGTAGAGGGTATCTCCCGCCTTCACCTTGATGCCCTGACCCATCAGCGCCTGGTTGTCATCGACGATGGCCAGCAAATAGCTGTAGGTATCCCCCTCTACCCCGGTCACGGTCCCGTTCTGGGCCAGCATGGCAGCGATGCGCCAGAGGGTCTCTCCTGCGGCGACCTGATGACAGACCCGCTTGCCGCCAGCCGCCGGCGCTGCCAGCGTCAGCGTGCTGCTGACAGGCACCATCATCCCCTGCCCATCCCCCTGCGATGACTCAAATTGCGCCAACCGGGTAGCTGGCGTCTGCCAGCTGGCCTGCTGTGACAAGGCAGCCAGCAGGGGTTCCCCTTGCTCATTTGCCTTGGGTTGGCCCGGTGATGGGGGCACGGCAAACTCCGCCATGAAGGGCACGGCCAGGGTCGCCACCTCTTGTGTCGGATGAGGTTGATAGGCCGCCGGGGTAATGGGTGCCAGCCCGTAGGCCGCTTCGTCGATGCGCCGCAATCTTGCCAGATAGGCTTTGGAGAGCTCGGCCTCCCCCTCGAACAGATCGAAGGGGGGCACCAGCCGGGCTGGAAACAGCACCTGCCAGCGTCCCTTCTTCT
This sequence comes from Aeromonas sp. S8(2024), assembly GCF_041403085.1. Classification (NCBI taxonomy): domain Bacteria; kingdom Pseudomonadati; phylum Pseudomonadota; class Gammaproteobacteria; order Aeromonadales; family Aeromonadaceae; genus Aeromonas; species Aeromonas sp. S8(2024). The sequence continues at coordinate 486,167 of NZ_JBGLRF010000001.1, forward strand.
TCTTGAGCTCGAGGGTGGGAAATTGATTGCCCCGCCAGGCCACGAACATGGCGGGCGGGGTGCGATGCAGCGGGTAGTACTCCGGGTTCAACTGTACCCAGGTTTGCTCGGCAATGGGCTGATAGCCACTGATGTTGACCATCGCCATCCCTAACCAGAATCCAAGCATCCTTGCTCCTCCGTTAGCGTCCAGGCAGCCGGTAGCGCACCCGCGGCCTTTCTCTTCAGCAGATTAGCACTGGGCGATGGCGTTTAGCACCCGTTTATCGGAGACCGGATAGGGGGTCCCCAGATTCTGGGCAAAGAACGACACCCGCAGTTCCTCGATCATCCAGCGGATGTTGGCCACCTCGGTGGGTACCAGCTGGGATTTGGGGATCTTGGCCAGCAGCGCCTTGTACTCCGATTCCACGCTGTGCACCTTGAGCATGTAGACCCGATCCCGGTTCGGGTCGATGGCCAGCTTCTCCAGGCGCCGCTCGATGGCGCGCAGGTAGCGCAAGAGATCCGGCAGCCGCTGCCAGCCGGTCTCGGTCACGAACCCCTTGTGAATGAGGTTGCCGAGCTGCTGCTGGATGTCGGACATGGCAAAGGCGGTGTCGAGCTGCATCTTTCCCTTGAGCCGCTTCTTGATCTCATGGGACAGCGTCAGCACGGCTTCCACCTGTTTGGCTACCTCCACTACGGCGTCGTTGAGCTCGGCGCGGACATACTCCTTGAGCGCCTCGAAGCCGGCCTCATCCCAGGCCATACCGCCGTGCTGCTCGATGAGCTTGTCGCAGCCGCAGGCGATGCAGTCGTCAATCAGCTCCGCCACCTTGCCAAACGGATTGAAGTAGAGCCCAAGCTTGGCCTTGTTGGGCAGCTTCTCCTGCAGGTACTTGATGGGAGATGGCACATTGAGCAGCACCAGCCGGCGCTGACCGGCCCACATCATCTGCTGTTGCACCTCCGGGCTCTCCACCAGCTGGATGGCGACCGAATCCTTCTGATCCACTAACGCCGGATAGGCCTTCACCTCGAAGCCGCTGCGCTTCTGGCTGTACTCCTTCGGCAGCTCGCCAAAGCTCCACAGGGTGAGGCCTGACTGCTCGATGTCGTCGTCCGCCACTTGTGACAAGGTCTCCTGCACCTTGCCGCGCAGGGACTCTTTCAATGCCTCCAGGTCTTTGCCTTCCGCCACCTTCTTGTGTTTGTCGTCCACCACCCGGAAGGTGAGTTTCAGGTGATCGGGCACCGCGGTCCAATCCCAGGATTCGCGAGGTACGGCCACTCCGGTCATGCGCCGCAGCTGGCGCTCCATCTCATCCAGCAGCGGCCCCTGCTCGGGGTTGATGCTGGCGAGCAGCGCATCGGCATAGTTGGGCGCTGGTACGAAGTTCTTGCGCATCGGCTTTGGCATCGATTTGATGAGGGCCACCAAGAGCTCGTGACGCAGCCCCGGGATCAACCACTCGAACCCTTTCACCTCCACCTGATTCAGGAGCGGCAGCGGGATGTGCAGGGTCACGCCATCGGCGGCCTCCCCCGGTTCGAACTGGTAAGTCAGTTTGAGCTTGAGGCGCCCCTGCTGCCAGAAGTTGGGGTAGTCGAGATCGCTGATGTGGGCCGCATCCCCCTTCATCAACATCTCTTTTTCGAAGTTGAGCAGCTCGGGCTCCTGCTTCTGCGCCTCCTTCCACCACTTGTCAAAGTGACGGGCAGAGATAATTTCTTCCGGCAGGCGGGCATCGTAGAAGCGGAACAAGTCCTCGTCATCCACCAGGATGTCGCGCCGACGGGATTTGTGCTCCAGCGCCTCCACCTCGGCCAAGAGCTTGCGGTTGTCACTGAAGAAGCGGTGGCGGGTCTCGAAATCCCCCTCCACCAGGGCGCGGCGGATAAACAGCTCGCGGCACAGGGCCGGATCGATGCGGCTGAAGTTGATAGTGCGCTCGGCAACCAGGGTCAGGCCATAGAGGGTCACCTTCTCCTTGGCCATGACGGCGCCGTTTTTCTTCGACCAGTGGGGATCGCTGTGGTGCAGCTTGATGAGGTGGCCCGCCAGCGGCTCCACCCACTCGGGTTCAATCTTGGCGTTGATGCGGGCGTAGAGACGGGAGGTCTCCACCAATTCTGCGGCCATCACCCACTTGGGCGGTTTCTTGAACAGGCCCGAGGCCGGGAACAGATGGAAACGGCCGTTGCGGGCACCCAAAAACTCCGGCTTCTCCAGATCCTTGTTGCCAATGTGACTCAAGAGGCCGGTCAGCAGGGCGCAGTGCACCGTCTTGAAATCCGCCGGCTCCTGGTTGGCTTTAAAACCCAGCTCTTTCACCGTCTGACGCAATTGGAAGTGAATGTCCTGCCACTCGCGCACCCGCAGGTAGGAGAGAAACTCCTTCTGGCACATGCGCCGGAACGGGTTGCTACCAAGGGCATCCTGCTGCTCTTTCAGGTAGTTCCACAGGTTCACAAAGGCGAGGAAATCGGACTCCTTGTCTTCAAAGCGTCTGTGCTGCTCGTCGGCGGCCTGCTTCTTCTCCATGGGCCGCTCGCGGGGATCCTGAATGCTGAGGGCGGCGGTGATCACCATCACCTCGCTCAAACAGCCGGTCTGCGCGGCGCTGATCACCATCTTCGCCAGGCGCGGATCAAGGGGGATGCGCGAAAGCTGGCGACCAATTTCGGTCAGCTGCAGCTTGGCTTCGCGATCGCCGGTGGCGGGCAGCTCGCGCACCGCCTCCAGCTCTTTCAAGAGGGTCAGGCCATCCTTGATATGGCGTGACTCGGGCGGCTCCACGAAGGGGAACGCCTCCATGTTGCCAAGGCCGAGTGCCAGCATCTGCAGGATGACGGAAGCCAGGTTGGTGCGCAGGATCTCGGGATCGGTAAAGGCCGGACGGCCGTTGAAATCCTCCTCGGAGTAGAGGCGGATACAGATACCGTCCGCCACCCGGCCGCAGCGCCCTTTACGCTGGTTGGCGCTGGCCTGGGAGACTGGCTCGATGGGCAGGCGCTGCACCTTGGTACGCCAGGAGTAGCGGCTGATACGGGCCGTGCCCGGATCGATGACGTAACGAATGCCCGGCACCGTCAGCGAGGTCTCCGCCACGTTGGTGGCCAGCACGATGCGCCGCCCGGCGTGGGGCTGGAACACCTTGTTCTGCTCGGCGTTGGAGAGGCGGGCGTAGAGCGGCAGTACCTCGGTGTCGCGCAGGTTGAGCTTGCGCAGGGCATCGGCGGTATCGCGGATCTCCCGCTCGCCGTTCATGAAGATGAGGATGTCCCCCAGCCCTTCGCGGGCCAGCTCTTCGACGGCATCGAAGATCCCCTGCAGCTCGTCGCGCTCCTCCAGCCCTTCGCTCTTGTCACTGCTTTTTTTATCAACAAACAGCGGGCGGTAGCGCACCTCCACCGGGTAGGTGCGGCCAGACACCTCGATCACCGGCGCCTTGTTGAAGTGGCGGGAGAAACGCTGCGGGTCTATGGTGGCCGAGGTGATGATGACCTTCAGATCGGGGCGCCTCGGCAGCAGTTGCTTCAAGTAACCCAGGATGAAGTCGATGTTGAGGCTGCGCTCGTGGGCCTCATCGATGATGATGGTGTCGTACTGGGTGAGCATCCGGTCGTTCTGGATCTCCGCCAGCAGGATACCGTCGGTCATCAGCTTGATGTGGGTCTGCTCGCTCACCTGATCGGTAAAGCGCACCTTGTAACCCACGTAGTGGCCAAGCTCGGACTCCATCTCCTCGGCGATACGGGCCGCCACGGTACGGGCCGCCAGACGGCGCGGCTGGGTGTGGCCGATAAAGCCCTTCACCCCGCGCCCCAGCGCCAGGCAGATCTTGGGGATCTGGGTGGTTTTGCCCGAGCCGGTTTCGCCGGCGATGATCACCACTTGATGCTCTTCAATGGCTTTGGCGATCTCCGCCTGCTTCTGGCTGACCGGCAGGTTGTCCGGGTAGGTGACCCTGGGCACACCGGCCAGACGGGATTGATAGCGCGCCTCGGCCACATCCAGATCGGCGGCAATGGTCTCGAGCACGGCGGCCTGCTTGGCTTCCGGCAGCTTCTTGGCCCCGTGCAGACGGCTGGAGAGACGGCGGGCGTCGAGGTTCATGCAGGCAGATAGACGGCGGCGCAGCGCCTCGATAGAGAGAGACAAGGTACGAATTCCTTAAAAGAGTGCCCATCAAGGGCCATATCGATAGCTGGGGGAGATCCTAAAGAGCGAGGCTGGACGGTGCAAGCCTTAAAGCGGCGCCGAGGGGGATGAGGCCTGTATCACAGCGGGCATCGGCATTCCCCATGCGGCAATAAAAGAGCAGGCATGGAGCCTGCTCTGTGCTGCCAACGTGCTGACGAGGTGAAAACTGCGTCCTCAGGCACGTGCCTTGTGTACGAAACAGGTTCCCAGCTGAGCGTGGATGGCCTGCATCACGTCGTGGCGGCTGATGACCCCGAGCAGATGCCCCTCCTCCACGACCGGATAGATCTTGGGCTTTTGTCCCATCATCATCTCGGCCAGCTCGAGGATGCTGGTATCGGGGCCGACGGCCAGCACCTCCTTGCGCATCACATCCCTGACCTGGGCCACCTGTTCACAGTGATAGGCCTCTTTCAACATGACGGCGATACAGTCCTGCTCGGAGACCCAACCCACCAGGTGACCCCGTTCGTCCACCACGGGGCCGCCTAGCTGGCGACTGTTGAGAAACTTTTCCACCGCCGCCTGCACCATCATCTCCGCGCTGAAGGTGATGGGACGAGTCTGCATGTAATCCTTTGCCTTGAGTGATTCCATCGTGCGTTCCCCCAACCTGCCTCCCGGGCGGGAGGCGCGAGCCGGGCACTATGTCCGGCTCACTCCAAGCATAGCTCGCATGGATCAGGAGATGGATTGCAGCAACAGCAGCAGCTCGTTCTGGCTGTGGCAGTCGGTCTTCTTGAACACCCCTTTCAGGGTCGAGCGCACGGTTTCCACCTTGACGCCACGCAGCTCGGCGATGTCGTTGCTGCTGTAGCCCTTGCTCATCAGCACCAGCAGCTCTTTCTCGCCGATGGTGAGCGGATAGAGGCTGGCCAGCGCTTCGATGTCGGGGTTGAAGGAGTGTTCGGGATCCCGCAGCACCACCTCCACATAGCGCTCGAAGCGATTGAGACCACTCATCAGGGTGCACTGGATCAGCAACGGCCGCAGATTGGGCTGACGAGGGATGGACATATAGGCGCTGGCGCCGGGCAGCAGATAGGCGAAGCCATTCAATATCTCTTTGAACTGGCGCTGCTGCTCCTTATTTTGCAGCGAGAAAATACCATTGCCCGCTCGCAGTTCCACGTTCTCGTCGGCAATACGATTGAAGGCCACGTTGGAATAATGGATATGCCCTTTGTCATCGACGATGGCGCTGGGTTTATTATGGTTTTTTACCAGCTGTTGCAGCTGATAGTTCTGGGTTTCCAGGGCCAGCAGGTTCCAATAATGTTGGCTCCAGGCCGCCAGGCCAGAATAAACTTCGCCAAGGGAAGAAATTTCCTGCGCGCTGAAATCATCCTGCGTCGCCGCACGATAGGTAGACAGGCTGCTCAGCCCCCGCCCCTTCACCCGGCAGACACCGCCGGCCGCAAACTGGGCGCCGAAACTGGCCAGCAAACCCGCCGAATTGGAGAGGCTGTTGGCACTGACGATCCCCTGGCAGCCCTTGTCCAGATAGTGATTGAACCACACATCCTGGCGATGGTGCTGGACATAGAACTGCTGCTGGGCTTCGGTCAAACCACTGGAAAAAAGCTTGATGCCGTCGCTCTTGTCATCATCCCGCAACAAGAACAGCGACGAGCTGCCTGACACGTCGGAGCGGAACTGATCCACCACCAACTTAATGTCAGAATCATTAATACCGCACTCATATAACTGGCTTATATAGGGCGATACCCTTTCTTTTACTAATGCCTTCACACCCGAACTCCTAATTTCTTATTTTTATTGAAGTGGCATCTTACTCTGCAATGAGAAACGCGAAAAGTAGTCAAATGAACAAAGGTTTTATAACTGATCCATAAATAGTAATGATGAAACGACATAAGAACGCTCGAAAGCGAAAATCTTAAATCCAAGTTAATGTTTTTTATGATTTTTGTCGCTGATGTTGTGCTTGTCTGTGGCAAACAACAGGCTCCGCCGACGCGACAATGTTGCAACAAAGCAGCCCTCTCGTGCCATTTGCTGCGACAAGTTGCCCAGGGGTGCCAATCAACGCGACTATGTCACTCCACAGACCTGGTTATTTTGGGCCGCTCCACGCCTAAGCGCCTGCCACCTCTCGCCCTCGGCCATGCTGGCACCCTGCCCGACAGCTCCCTGCTCCCCTGATCATTTCTCAAATCCAACCGACTCCCTTTGCCGCCAACCTCATCGCTTACTCGCTGTCGTCGCCGCTCAAGGTGTTTCATTTTGGTTAATTTTGTGTTTAATTCACTCCTGAAATACTTAATGTATATACAAATAACAACCCAACACACGGACTGACACCCACCGCAAGGAGCAGATATGGAATCGGACAACCTACTGTCAACCCCCATGAAGCCAGGCGCAGGCATCAAGCTGCTGCTGACCAGCCTGCTTGGCATCGCCATCTTCTTTATTCCGGTCGAGCTGGGGGGGCGCAGCACCATAGTGGTGGATCATCTGGCCGGCCTGGTGATGACCCAACGCCCCCTGGCGACCGGCCTCATCCTGCTGCTGATTGGATATGGTGCCGTGATGCCCTTGCTCGACGGCCGCTGGCGTGCACGCCCCATCGACAGGATATTGAGCCTGTTCAAGCTGCTGGGCCTGGGAGTGGCCTTGATCTATGTCACCGGGATCGGGCCGGCCTGGTTGATGACCCCGGATCGACTGCCTTTTCTGTTCGACAAGCTGGCCATGTCGGTGGGCCTCATCGTGCCCATCGGCGCCATGGCCCTCACCTTTTTGCTCGGCTTCGGTCTGCTGGAGCTTATCGGCGTATTGATGCAGCCCGTGATGCGTCCCCTCTGGCGCACGCCAGGCCACTCCGCCATTGATGCCGTGGCCTCGTTCGTCGGCAGCTACTCGGTGGGTCTGCTCATTACCAACCGGGTTTTCCTGGCAGGCAAGTACACGGTGCGCGAAGCCGTCATCATCGCCACCGGCTTCTCCACCGTGTCGGCCGCCTTCATGATCATCGTGGCCAAGACCCTTGGCCTGATGGCGCAGTGGAACTTCTACTTCTGGTCCACCCTGGTCATCACCTTCATCATCACCGCCATCCTGGCGCGCGTGCCTCCCATCGCCACCATGGCCCATGAAGGCGACACCGACGAACCCTTGCCTGCCGGCCAACGCCGCTGGCAAGCGGCCATGGTCGCCGGGCTCACCCAATCCAGCCAGGCCGAGCCCTTGCTGAGCCAACTGCGGGACAACCTCAGGGACGGCCTTCACATGGCAGCCGCCGTGGTGCCGACCATACTGTCGGTCGGCTTGCTGGGCCTGCTGCTGGCCCAGCACACCCCCCTGTTCGATCTGATTGGCTGGCTGCTCTGGCCGCTCACCTGGCTGCTCGATCTGGGAGAGCCGCTGGCTACCGCCAAGGCACTCTCGGCCGGCCTGGCAGAGATGTTCCTGCCGGCCATCCTGCTCAAGGATGCAGAGCTGCTGGTGCGCTATGTCGCGGCCGTGGTCTCGGTCAGCTCGGTGCTCTTTTTCTCGGCCTCCATCCCCTGCATCCTGGCCACCCGGATCCCGGTGAGTGTGGGACAACTGGTGGTGATCTGGCTGCTGCGTACCCTGCTTGGCATTGTGCTGGCTGCGCTTTGCGGTCGCCTTGCCATTGCACTCGGCTGGCTGGCTTGAAGGATCAAAGAGGCTCACGCATCAGCACGTTGGCTGAAACACTAAATAGGGAGGCTTGCCTCCCTGTTTATTTAATTTATCGACCCCCTCTCCAACACTGAAAATAATGCATGCCCTGCCCATTCACGATCATCAAATTGATACCGTCTGAGCATCACCAATAATGAGCAAAAATGGGTCAGGTGCATGATGTGCCGCTTGAAAAATTTATAAACAATATAAATCCATTTAAAAAACCGTATGGCAAACGTGACCAAGGCAAGCCTTGAATCAAGACTGTCATGTCGCCTGCGGGCTCACGGTGACAGCTACGTCAGCCCCGCCACAGGCCTCAATGCAGCCGGCTTTTAGATTGATAAACCAACCTGACAGCAGAACAGCTGCTCTCCATTTCTTTTTTTGCAGGCAATATTTGGTAACAACTTCCTCATTATCATTCCCCCATGGCTGTGATACTACAGTTGACTGCCGATCTCTTATTTTTGGTGACACAAATTAAATATGGATATTGTCATGACACATCATCGCCATGCATTTTTCGACAGGGTCGACAGGCAACCGCAATTCATGCGGTCAGGAGGGTCCCATGCTGCCCACTAGACCCGCAGTCGAGACTCATCTCGGTGCCTTGCTCCTCATGGTCTTCGTCATCGTGCTGATGGGTCAGTTTGGCCACCAGCTATGGACGCCAGACGAACCTCGCGAAGCCGCCATCGCCTGGGAGATGTTCAACAGCCGTGAGCTGGCCATCCCGACCCTGGCCGGCAGCAGCTTTATCGAAAAACCCCCGCTCTATTACATTCTGGCCATCCCCTTGCTGGCCCTGCTGCACGATACCCTGGGTATCACGGTGACGTTGCGCCTGGTGGGGGCCCTCTGGGCCCTGGGCACACTGCTGTTCACCGGCCTGCTGGCCAAGCGGGTATTGGGTTCCGGCACTGCGGCGCTCTGGTCGGTCATTGCACTGGGAACCATGGAAGGCTTCATCATGAACAGCCACTGGATCCGGGTAGACACCAGCCTCGCCTTTTTCGTCGCCTTCACCATGTGGGCATTCGCCGAATGGTACCTGGGTGGTCGTTCACGGATGCTCTGGTGCGCAGGGCTCGGTCTCTCCCTCTGTTTTCTGGTCAAGGGGCCCATCGGCCCCATCACCCTCTTCTTTGGCTGGCTGGCGCTGTTCATCCCGGCACTCAGGCGTCATCTTGCCGCTAACGAGGGAGGCCGTTTCGTAATGCAGCACCTCGGCATGAGCCTGCTGTTCGTCATGCCCATTGCAGGCTGGCTGCTGACCCTGTGGCAGCATCCCGAGGGGGAAGCGCTCTGGCAACAGTGGTTCTGGCAAAATCAGGTGGGCAGGTTGACAGGCAGCGCCGCCGAACTGGGCCACATCAAGTCCGGCGAATACTTCTTCTACCTTGTAGGAATCGCAGAATATACCCTGCCCTGGCTGCCCCTCGTGTTCTATTGGGGCTGGCAGACCATCAGGCAGAAACAGTGGAGCGCCTCCCGCCTGTTTCTACTCATCTGGACAGTGGGCACCCTGCTGCTGCTCAGCGTGGCCTCCACCAAGCGGACCCTCTACCTCTTTCCGCTGATGCCGGTCTTTGCCCTGATGATCGGGCAACTGAGTCTCAGCTGGCCTCGCTGGCTGAATGGCTATGGCCGTGGCTGGACCCTGTTCATGTTCCTGTTCGCTCTGGCCCTGCTCATGGCCCCTTTCTACCTGCCGCTGTTGCCGGTGGAGATCCCCGACCAGACCCTTTCCGTCATCAGCACCCTCGGCTGGCGTCATGTGCTGGCGGCGGTATTGCTTATTTTCGCGGCTGAACAGTTATGGCGCTGGCGTGAAATTGAGGGGGCCACCCTGCTGGCCAGTGCATCCGGCATCATGTTCTTGCTGGCATTTACCTTGGCCTACCCCGCCATTGATGCCGCCAAAGCGATGAAAGGCGATACAGAGCGTTTCTTGCTGAAGATCCCCATCGAGCAGCGCGCCCGGATTGCCGGCTGGAACTTTGGTGAAACCGAGCGGGGACTCTTTTCGGTGTACGGCGACTGGCAGATCAAAAACGTCGACACGGCGCGGCTTCATGACATCTTGACTTGCCGTGACCCCATCTTCACCAGCCTGCTCATCAATCAGGACGATAAGAACTTCCAGCTGGCCAGCTTGCTGGCCGGGCATACCTACCGGTTGCTGGCCACGGGGCACCCCAGAGTGGACAGAGATGCCCGCGCCATCTACTGGGTCAAGGGGCGCTGCGACCATTGATGAATTGCACAGAGATAGACCCCATCGGGGAAAGACCATTGAGATAGACGCTGGCTCAAGGTGGCCAGTCAATTTGCCAACGCCGGCTGAACAGCCTGCTCCTGCATCACCAGATCAGGCCGCATAAAGCAAAGAAGCCAGGACTATCCCACTCCTGGCTTCTTTGCTTTTTACGCGCTTACCCGTGTTCAACGCCTGTCAACATGACACGCCTGCACGATATTCCCTTGCCAATGTCCTTCAGATAAGAGTCACAGCCAAAAACCCGGCCATGATTGCTTGCCCGGGCTATCAACATGACCGGCTTTTTAATGAAGAGCTCCCACCGCCATCCATTCGATTCAACCAGGTGCCCTCGTATAGACATTGAGCATTCAATAGAGAGTCATGGTCAGATGGCCTGCGATAAGGCGCAGACTCTTCACGCCCCGCACATCCATGACCAGGCTGAGGCAAAGCGCCGGTTCGACGCTCAACTATCATCTATGTCTCCACGATTTGATCATACTGACAGGCAGCCAGAGATGACGCGCATGTCTGCATGTCGGCGCTCTCGTGTGCAAGGAGATCACGGGTTGTTCGAGCAGAAATTGTCGCATAAAAGCGGATCTTCAATCGTCATTGCCGATGAATGTCAGAGTTTTAACCTTATGTTCAGTAACGCTATTTCAGAGTTAGATTGATCTTAGGAACGAAGAGCACTGTTTCACCGTCATAACGTTAATAAGAGGACATAGTGAATGGACAAACACACTCATGGGGCCGGTCAGTGCCCTTTTGCACACGGAGCCAATACTTCCGCCGGCCAGGAGCCTCAAGTTTGGTGGCCCAATGCCCTCAACCTCGACATCCTGCACCAACATGACCGCAAGACCAATCCGATGGATGAGTCTTTCAATTATGCTGATGCCTTCAGCAGCCTCGATTACAATGCCCTCAAGGCCGATCTGCATACCCTGATGACCGACAGCCAGCCTTGGTGGCCGGCCGACTGGGGGCACTACGGCGGCTTGATGATCCGCATGGCCTGGCACTCCGCAGGCAGCTATCGCGCCACCGACGGCCGTGGCGGTGCCAACACCGGTAACCAGCGCTTCGCCCCCCTCAACAGCTGGCCAGACAACGGCAACCTCGACAAGGCGCGCCGCCTGCTGTGGCCCATCAAACAGAAATACGGCAACAAGATCTCCTGGGCCGACCTGATGATCCTGGCGGGCAACGTCGCTTATGAATCCATGGGGCTCAAGACCTTCGGTTTTGCCGGTGGCCGCGAAGACATCTGGCATCCGGAAAAAGATGTCTACTGGGGCTCCGAGAAGGAGTGGCTGGCGCCGAGCGGCAGTGAAGGGAGCCGTTACAGTGGTGAACGGGATCTGGAGAACCCGCTGGCCGCGGTGATGATGGGGCTTATTTACGTCAACCCGGAAGGGGTGGATGGCAACCCTGACCCCCTGAAAACCGCCCACGACATGCGCGTCACCTTTGCCCGCATGGGGATGAATGACGAAGAGACCGTCGCCCTCACCGCAGGTGGCCACACCGTCGGCAAGGCCCACGGTAACGGCAGCGCTGCCAAATTGGGGCCAGCCCCAGAAGGGGCGGATGTGCATGAACAAGGGCTTGGCTGGATCAACCACGAGAGCCGCGGCATCGGCCGCGACACGGTCACCAGCGGGATCGAGGGTGCCTGGACCAGCAATCCGACTCGCTGGGACAACGGCTACTTCAAGATGCTGCTGGGCCATGACTGGTGGCTCAAGAAGAGCCCGGCCGGTGCCTGGCAGTGGGAGCCCGTCGCCATCAAGGAGGAAGATCGCCCGGTGGACGTGGAAGACCCCTCCATCCGCTGCAACCCCATCATGACCGATGCGGACATGGCACTGCGCTTTGACCCCGTCTACCGGGAGATCTCCGAGCGCTTCGCCGCGGATCAGGCGCTCTTCTCCGACGCCTTTGCCCGCGCCTGGTTCAAGCTGACCCACCGCGATATGGGGCCGCGCAGCCGCTACCTCGGGCCGGAAGTGCCGGGCGAAGTCATGGTGTGGCAAGATCCGGTGCCGGCGGTGAATTACCAGCTCTCCGAGCAGGAGGTGAGCGAGCTCAAGGGCAAGCTGCTGGCCTGTGGCGTGGCGCCAGCCGATTTGATCGCCACTGCCTGGGACAGTGCCCGCACCTTCCGCGGCTCCGATTATCGCGGCGGAGCCAACGGTGCCCGGATTCGCCTCGCGCCGATGAAAGAGTGGGAAGGCAACGAACCGGCTCGCCTCGAGAAGGTGCTCAACGCCCTGACTGCCCTGCAGGCCACCCTGAACAAGCCGGTCAGCATCGCCGACCTGATGGTGCTGGGCGGCAGCGCGGCCGTTGAGCAGGCGGCCAAGCTGGCCGGCGTTGATATCGTCGTTCCCTTTGCGCCGGGCCGGGGCGATGCCGGCGCCGAGCAGACCGATGCCGAGTCGTTCGCCTTCCTGGAGCCGGTGCACGATGGGTTCCGTAACTGGCAGAAGGGGCACTACCAGGTGCAGCCGGAAGAGATGCTGCTCGACCGTGCCCAGCTGCTGGGGCTGACCGCCCGCGAGATGACAGTACTGGTCGGCGGTATGCGGGTGCTTGGCACCAACCATGGCGGCTCGGCCCACGGCGTCTTTACCGACCGGGTCGGGGTGCTCAGCAACGACTTCTTCGTCAACCTGACCGACATGGCCTATAGCTGGCAGCCGACTGGCCGCAACAGCTACCAGATCGTGGATCGTCAGAGCGGCGCAGTGAAGTGGACCGCCACCCGGGTTGACCTGGTGTTTGGCTCCAACTCGGTGCTGCGTGCCTACGCCGAGGTCTATGCCCAGCAAGATGGCAAGGAGAAGTTCGTACGCGACTTCGTCAAGGCCTGGGTCAAGGTGATGAACAACGACCGTTTCGACCTGAAATAATCCGCCAGGTCCGTAGAAATAACGCCAGCCGTGAGGCTGGCGTTATCTTTTGTCGGCACGCGCCGCCAGCGGTGGTGCATCGGCCTCCCCTCACGAACGGGGGACAGGAGAGCGGAAAAAGAGTGAAGCAAGAGAGAGCGGAAGGAATACAAGCAGAGAGTACAGGCCTTGCACCGGTTCGATGTGGTACGCGGCGTGACAGGGGTGGACCCCTACTCATAAAAACGCAGCTGACACGGGGAAAGTGTCAGCTGCGTCATGACTATTCGCGATGCATCCGGATGGTGAAGGCATTTGAATCGCTGCGCAAGCCACTGGCTGACAACGAGAGGAAATCACCTGTCCCATCCTGGCCCATGGGTCGGCAACGACGCTCCAGCGTTACCGGAGCGAGTTGGCGGAGAAGCTGGGGCAAGAGCCCCATCACGACCGACGGGCAGACCATCACGCGCAGCCTATTGCTGCGACAGGAAATGAGTCCTTAAAAGGGCATCTTGAAGCCGGGAGGCAGTTGCATGCCGCCGGTCAGCTCACCCATCTTGGCCTTGTTCTGCTCTTCGACGCGACGCACGGCATCGTTGACGGCCGCAGCCACCAGATCTTCCAGCATCTCTTTGTCATCTTCCATCAGGCTCGGGTCGATTTCGATGCGACGCACGCTGTGGCTGCCGGCCATGGTGACCTTGACCATGCCAGCGCCGGCTTCACCGACTACTTCCATCTGGGCAAGCTGCTCTTGCATCTTCTGCATGCGCTCTTGCATCTGTTGGGCCTGTTTCATCAGGTTCCCCATTCCACCTTTACCAAACATATGTCGTCTCTCGTCTTGAAATCCGGCATCCAGCGCCGGGCCGTGGGTTTACCCGTCCTAAGTGGGGACGGCCAAACCGTTTTTCAACCGGGCACCAGGCCCGGATGGTGTGATCAGTTGCTCAGCGGCTCTATGCTGTCGTGGTGCAGCATGGCGCCAAACCGCTGTTGCAAGAATTGCACGTTGGGATCCTGCTCCAGATCCCGGGTGACCTGCTCCCGCACCCCGAGGTAGAGGCGGTGCTCAATCTCGAGCGGGGTTTCCCGCTCGGGCACCACGCCCAGGGTGACGTTCACCTGTACCGCAAGCCCCAGTTCGGGGCCGATGATCTCGGCCAGATCGGCGCGCGCCCTGTCGCTCACCAGATGGCGCTGCTCGGGTTTGAGAGTCAGCAGCACCTTGTCGCCCTGCTGCTCCATCACCGAATTGATGGCCAGCTGGCGCAGGCGGCCGCCCACACCGGTGCGGGCAATCAGTTCGGCCCAATGGTCGCCGCAATTGGCCAGCAGCGAAGAGGGGATCAATCTGGCCGCCTCCTCACTCCCCTGCGGCTGGTTGTCGCTCTCCAGCTCGTTCCAGTCGATGGTTTCCATGACCGAGGCGGCTGGCTCGATGATGGTCTCCTCAGGGGGCGTTGCAACGGCGGCCGGGGCACTCGGTGCAGCAACCGTCTGCCGGCCGGCATTGCCATCCAGATCCCAGGGCGGCAGATCATCCGCCTGGGGACGCGCGGCAGGCGCTGGCTGCATCACCTGGGTGGTTCGCTCCGGCAAGGGGGCACTGGCGAACGCATCGTTGAAACCTTGATTCAGATACTCTTCGTAGTCGCTGCCGCTCTCTTCATAGGCATCGAGCGGCGGCAACTCATCGTAACCTGACTGGACCGTCTGGGCAGGTGCCTGCACCCGGGGGGCACTCGGGGAGTGGGGCGCTGAGGGCGGCATGGCCGCAGCCGGTGCCACCGGTGCCGGTTTGGCGGCCGCCATCGGCTTGACCGGTGTCGCCCGGGCTGGCGCCGCACTGCCGCTCGGCTCGCCGCGCAGGCGGCTTCGCAGCAGATTGCGCTTGCCCAGCAGGCTCTGCATGCTGGCCACCGTTGAAGAGACACTCCCCTCCCCGCTGTCAGCCACTTCGTCGGTCAGATTCGTTGGGGCGGCGCCTTGTACGGAGGACGCGGGCTCGGCTGCGGCAGGCTGAGCCGTGGGCGCAATAGATTCGGGTGCGGCCTCATAGCCCATCTGCTCGGCTTCACGCAGCAGCTCCGCCTGCTCGGCAAAGAGCGGATCCAGCTCGGCGCCGCCTTCCGGCTCCGCCATGTCAGCCACCTGTGGGTGGGGCTGGGCGGCCTGTCCGGCCTCCTGCGCCCCTTGGTGCTCGACCGATGCAGAAGAAGTAACCGGCGCAGGCGAGTTCGCGGCGTAGGTTGACGGAGCCTGCGGCATCATGCCGGTGGCCGGGGGTAGCTCAACCCCCTCGGGCTTTCCCAAGGTGGGGGCCGTGCTCCTCGCACCAGCGGCGGGCAGGCCACCGAGTGCCGGAGGCAGCGCCGTCAGGCTGGCCGGGTGAAGCACCTCGCGCCGGGGCGAGAAGGCCAGCATCCGCAGGCAGGTCATCTCCAGTGCGGTGCGGCCATCGGGGGCCCAGGGCAGATCCTTGCGGCCACCCAGCACGATCTGATAGCAGAGCTGCACCTCTTCCGGGCTCATGGCCTGGGCCAGCTGCAGCAGGGCATCGGCATCCGCCCCCTGCTCCTGCACGGTAGCCGGCAGCAACTGCGCCATGGCGATGCGATGGAGCAGCCCTTCCAGCTCGGCATGGAGCTGATCAAAGTCGGGGCCCAGGGTCGCTATCTCGGTGATCTTGGCCATGGTGGCGGGTGCATCCTGACGCAGCACAGCTTCCAGCAGCTGGTGCAGATGGCGGTGATCCAGGGTCCCCAGCATGGCCAGCACGCTGTCGGTGCGCACGCTGCCATTGCCGTGGGCCAGCGCCTGATCGGTCAGGCTCAGGGCATCGCGCATGCTGCCATCCGCCGCCTTGGCCAGGGCCAGCAAGGCGCGCGGCTCGAAGGGTTGTCCCTCCTGATCCAGCACCCATTCGAGCTGCTTGGCGATCTGGGTCTGATCCAGACTCTTCAGATGAAACTGCAGGCAGCGCGAGAGGATGGTGATGGGCAGCTTTTGCGGATCCGTGGTGGCCAGCAGGAACTTCACATAGGGGGGCGGCTCTTCCAGGGTTTTCAGCAGCGCGTTGAAGCTGTGGCGCGACAACATGTGCACTTCGTCGATGAGATAAACCTTGAAACGGCCACGGGCCGGTCGGTACTGCACGTTGTCGAGCAGCTCGCGGGTATCTTCCACCTTGGTGCGCGACGCCGCGTCTATCTCCAGCAGATCGACGAAGTTGCCCTGATCGATCTCGCGGCAGGTGTCGCACACGCCGCACGGATGGCTGCTGATCCCCTGCTCGCAGTTGAGGCTCTTGGCCAGGATGCGCGCAATGGTGGTCTTGCCGACCCCGCGAGTACCGCTCAGCAGATAGGCGTGATGCAGCCGTCCCTGATCCAGGGCGTTGGTCAAGGCGGTCAGCACATGATGCTGGCCTACCACTTGTTCAAACGTATGGGGGCGCCATTTACGCGCCAGAACCTGATAGCTCATAGATCTCGATGCAGGGATGACAAGGCATTGAGGCTGGATGCTAACACAAATGCGGGGCGGGCTGTATCGGCTATCGGCCGAGGCGGGAGGGATCGCTTGAATTTCAAACCGATGCCCGCTCGGGCACCGGTTTGGACGCAGGCAACGGGCTGACGAGGCCCGTCTGCGTGATCGGACTGGCGGCTTATTCGCCCGGCAGTTCGACCAGGGAGACCACCTTGACGCCGGCGGCGGTCAGGCGGGCATCACCACCCAGCGACGGCAGGGAGATGATGAAGGCGGCATCGGTCACTTCGCCGCCGGCACGGCGGATCAGCTTGACGGTGGCATCGACGGTGCCGCCGGTAGCCAGCAGATCGTCCACCACCAGTACCTTGTCACCGGGCACGATGGCGTCGGTGTGCAGTTGCAGGGTGTCGGTGCCATATTCGAGGGCGTAGGACTCCTCGATGACGGCGCGGGGCAGCTTGCCCGGCTTGCGAACCGGCACGAAGCCCAGACCCATGGCGAAGGCTACCGGCGCGCCGAAGATGAAGCCGCGCGCTTCGGTACCGACAATCTTGGTGATCCCTTGATCACGATAGTGATTGGCCAGCAGATCGATGGTGGCCTTGAAGGCCTCGGCATTCTCGATCAGGCTGGTGATGTCGCGAAACAGAATGCCCGGCTTCGGATAGTCGGGAATGGTCTTGATGCTCGCTTCGATAAATTTCAGGGTTTCCGGATTCATGGTTTGACCGTTTGTTTTTCGACGCAGATGGTCGTTTCTCTCAGCTTCCCGCCAGCGGGAAATAAAAAGGCCCGTCACGCAAAAATGACGGGCCGACTCCATAGCATTATTGCCGCAATAGCTTAGGGACTTCACTTCTCCATTGCAACTGGCTCCAGCACCGGCAGGCGCATTAACCAGGTGAGCAGGATCACCATTATGGCAATGAGCAGCAGCCTGACCCACAGCAGGGGCACCACCGCCAGCGACACCGAGAAGGAGAGCAGAATAAAGAAAATAGCGCGCCGCCTGGCATGGCGGCGAATGCCGCGATACTGCTGCCAGTCAGCAATGGGAGGCCCGAACCAGGGATGGCTTAGCAGCCAGCGGTGAAAGCGGGGGGACGAGCGGGCAAACAGCCCCGCCGCCAGCAGCATGAAGGGGGTGGTCGGCAGCAGGGGCAGGACTATCCCGACTATCCCGGTGGCGAAGGCAAGCCAGCCCAGGGCCATCAGACACCAGCGTTTCATGGGTACTCCTCTGAATGTATCTCTGCCTTTAGCCTAACAGAGTTGGCCTGGAAGCTGACAGCCTGGCCCAGGCGGTGGCTGTCGATTGGGTTCATCGAGTGGCCAAACGGCTGACAATCCCGGCCATTGCCACTACAATCTGCGCTCTTTTTTCTCTGTTTGCCCTGCGGAACCGGTTATGCGCGTTATTTTGGCCCCCATGCAGGGGGTGCTGGATCACTTGATGCGGGAGGTGCTCACCTCCGTCAACGACTACGACCTCTGCGTCAGCGAATTCATCCGGGTGGTCGATCAGCTGCTGCCGGCCAAGGTGTTCCATCGCCTCTGCCCCGAGCTCAAGCAGGACGGCAAGACCCGGGCCGGCACGCCGGTGCGGGTACAGCTGCTGGGCCAACACCCCGAATGGCTGGCCGAGAACGCGCTGCGCGCCATCGAGCTTGGCTCCCCCGGCGTCGATCTCAACTTTGGCTGCCCCGCCCCCACGGTCAACAAGAGCAAGGGAGGGGCCGTGCTGCTCAAGGAGCCCGAGACCATCTATCGCATCGTCAAGGCGGTGCGCGAAGCGGTGCCGGCCAATCTGCCGGTGAGCGCCAAGATCCGCCTCGGCTACGATGACAAGGATCTCTATCTGGAGAACGCCCAGGCGGTTCATCAGGCCGGGGCCAACGAGCTGGCCGTGCACGCCCGCACCAAGCGCGAAGGCTACAAGGCGCCGGCTCACTGGGAGTATGTGGACGCCATTCGCCGTGCCCTGCCCATCCCGGTCACCGCCAACGGCGAGATCTGGAACCATGCCGATGCCCTCGCCTGCGCCCGGGTGTCCGGCTGCGATGCCCTGATGGTGGGCCGCGGCGCCATCTCGTTGCCCAACCTGGCCAACGTGATGAAGACCGGCTGTGCCCACATGAGCTGGGCCGAGGTGCTGCAGTTGATGGTGAGCTACACCGAGCAGGATTTGGCCAGCGAGAAGGCCGACTACTACCCGAGTCGCATCAAGCAGTGGTTCAGCTACCTCAAGCGGGAGTATCCCGAGGCAGACCAGCTGTTTCAGGAGATCCGGGTACTCAAGGAGACCCATCCCATTCGGGACGCCCTGCTGCAGGCCGCGAAAACTGTGATCTAACCGTTCTTTACTTGACGCATATCATCTTGATAATCCTGTCGCTTCCCTATACTGCCCACAATTTGTTATTCGTCCGTTGGGGGCTAGTGTGTGTGAAATGACGCAAGCTCAGTTGGCCGTGTGGCGTGATCGCCTGCTGACTGACTGGGCGCAAGTAAGAGAAGAGCTGATCGGTCAGCTCAAAGCCTGTCGGCGTGACGAGTGGGCGGAGCAGGTGGATCACTGCGAGCGGGATCAGCTGGTCGATCTCACCAGCCGCCTCGACTTGCCCAAGGTGGAGCAGAGCGTGGCCAGGCTCAAGCGGATCGATGCCGCCCTCTGCCAGATGGATCTGGGCCTCTATGGCCTCTGCTCCGACTGCGAGGAGCCGCTGGCCATCGAATCGCTGGAGCAGGACCCGACCCTGCAACGTTGCCCGCGCTGCGAAGCCCGCTATCGCAAGGGATTCCACGCCCACGAGCTCTGAGGGATGCACCTTCGTGCATTCTTTCCCCCGGGCTGGTCAGCCCGACATTTCTATTCAATAATCAACAACAACCACGCTGAACAGGGATAGCTCCGTGTACAGAGTCTTGTTGTTATGGTGTTTGTGCACCGCCGCGTGGGCGCAGGAGTCACTGCAGGTGGGCTGGGCCAGCTGGCACCCGTTCAGCTTTCGCGACGAACAGCAGCAGCTGCAGGGGCTGGACATCGACCTGCTGCAAGCCATCTTCAGCCGAGCCGGCTTTAGCGCCAGCTACAGCGAGATGCCCTGGGCCCGCGTACTGCGCGAGCTGGAGTTCGGCACTATCCAGCTCACCATGTCCGCCAACCAGACCGCCGAGCGCGAGCGGTACGCCCGCTTCAGCCTGCCCTATCGCAACGAAGAGACTGTGCTGCTGGTGCGCCGTCAGGACAGGGCTCGCTGGCAAGGGATCACCCAACTCTCGGACCTGCTGCCACGGCAGGATTTCACCATAGGGATGATGCGTGATTTTGATTACGGCACCGATTTTCGCACCTTCATGCAATCGCCCCAGATGCAGGATCGGCTGCTGGCCCGCCTGCGGATGGAGCCCTTGCTCAAGCTGCTGCTGGCCGGTCGCATTCAGGGGGTGGTCATCGACCCCATGGGGCTGCAGGAGATGAACCTGGCCGGTATCCCGCTCGATGACCTCACCCCCCTGCTCAATATCCAGCGCACACCGGTGCATCTGATGCTGAGCCGGCGCACCACCACGCCAGCCCAGCTGCACCGGCTGGACGAGGCCATCCAGGCGCTGCTCACCAGCCCGGAATACACCCAGATCCTGGCCCGCTATCGTTATCAGTTGCCGCCCATCAGATGAAAAAACGGGCCAAGTGGGCCCGTTCTCTTATGCGCTATCTCATTGGGCCAACAGATGGCCAACCAGCTCAAAGCGCCAGCCCTGCAGCAGCATGGGCTTGTCGGCCCGGGTCCGCTCTTCGTCGCTCATGCGCCAGCTCCAGGTGAAGTACTGGTGAATGATCTTCTTGCTGGCCACCAGTTCGGGCGGAATATTGCTGGCCTTGGCCTTCTCTTCCACCATCCCCTTGATGCGCTTGAGCTCGGCCTTGTATTGGGGGTAATCCACCAGCCGGCGAATGGGCTCGGGCCAGCCGGCGGGATCGCTCTGCTGGGCGGCGGCCACGATATCCAGCATCCGCTTGCCGTGGATCTTGATCTCGATGGGGGCCAGCCCCAGCTCGTTCAGATCCCGCAGAGAGGTGGGCTTGCGCTCCGCCACCTTGAACAGGTGCAGCTCCTTGACCACGAAGTTGAGGGCCAGATCCCGGCGCACCGCCTCCTGCTGACGCCAGGCGGCCAGCTCGCGCAGTATCGCCAGCTCGCGGCGTCCCAGCTGCCAGGCGTTGACGATGTCGAGATAGGCCTGACGGGGATCGCTGCTCTGGGTCTTGCGGGCGGAGTGGTTCTGACACTCCTGCTCGAACCAGGCGAACTTGCCGCTTTCACGCAGCGCCGCCATCACCTTGTCGTAGAGAGGCAGCAGATAGAAGACGTCGGCCGCCGCATATTCGAGCTGACGGGGGGTGAGCGGACGCGCCAGCCAGTCGGTGCGCGCCTGATCCTTTTCCAGCGTCACGCCGAGAAACTCGTTGACCAGGGCGCCGAAGCCCACCGAGACCCCGTGGCCCAGAAAGGCTGCCGCCAGCTGGGTGTCGTGCATCTGGTTGGGCAGATGACCCGCCTGATGCTGGATGAGCTCCAGATCTTCGCCGGAGGCGTGCAAAATGGCGATCTGCCCTGCCCGACCGAGTCGCTGCCAGAGGGAGGAGAGATCCAGCGTCAAGGGATCCAGCAGCGCCAGCTGATGGCCGTCGTAGATCTGGAACAGGCCCAGCTGGGGGTAATAGGTACGGGTGCGGACGAATTCAGTATCGATGGCCAGGGGAACGTCGGCCAGGGAGGCGAGATACTGATCCAGTTCGGCTTGCTGTGAAATGAGTTGATAATGCATCTGTGCCTGCGCGTTGATCAGGGCCAAAAGAAAAAACCGTGGGCTGACCCACGGTTTTGCATAACGACGGCATGCTGCTTGGCAGCGCCACGCCGGTTACTGCTTGGCAATCTCCTCGTCGCGCAGCACGCGGCGCAGGATCTTGCCCACATTGGTCTTGGGAAGTTCGTCACGAAATTCTACCAGTTTCGGGACCTTATAGGCAGTCAGATGTTTGCGGCAGTGCGCAATAATCTCGTCTTCCAGCAGCTTTGGATCTTTCTTGACCACGAAGATCTTCACCAGCTCGCCGGAGACCTTGTGCGGTACGCCGACGGCGGCCACTTCCAGCACTTTCGGGTGGAGCGCCACCACGTCTTCAATTTCGTTCGGATAGACGTTGAAACCGGAGACCAGGATCATGTCTTTCTTGCGATCGACGATCTTGAAGAAACCCTGCTCGTCGCACACCGCGATATCGCCGGTACAGAGCCAGCCATCCTGCATCACCTCGGCGGTGGCTTCCGGCCGCTGCCAGTAACCGCTCATCACCTGCGGGCCGCGTACCTGCATCTCCCCCGGTTTGCCGAGTTCGTGGATCACCTGACCGTTGTCATCCACCAGCCGGATGTCGGTGGAGCAGACCGGCAGGCCGATGGAACCGTTATAGTCCACCAAATCGTAGGGGCAGACGCTCACCAGGGGTGAACACTCGGTCAGACCGTAACCTTCCAGCAGCGGGGTGTCGGTCAACGCCTTCCACTGCTCGGCCACCGCCCGCTGCACCGCCATGCCGCCGCCGATGGTGAGCTTGAGCTTGTCAAACGGCATGCTCTGGAACTCGCCATTGTTGACCAGCGCGTTGAACAGGGTGTTGACCCCGGTGATGCAGGTGAAGGGGTACTTCTTGATCTCTTTGACAAAGCCCGGGATGTCACGCGGGTTGCTGATCAGCAGGTTGTAGCCACCCAGACGCATGAACAGCAGGCAGTTCACGGTCAGCGCGAAGACGTGGTAGAGCGGCAGTGCGGTGACCACGAACTCCTTGCCCCGCTCCAGCATGGGACCATAGACGCCGAGGCACTGCTCCACGTTGGCAATCATGTTGCGGTGGGTCAGCATGGCCCCCTTGGAGAGGCCGGTGGTGCCGCCGGTGTACTGCAGGAAGGCGAGATCGTCGTTGTTGATCTCGGGCTTGATGTACTGCAGATAACGACCCTTGGCCAGCGCCTGACGCATGGTGCTGGCGTGGGGCAGATTGTACTTGGGCACCAGCTTCTTGACGTATTTCACCACGAAGTTGACCAGGGTTCCCTTGGCCAGCCCCAGGTTGTCCCCCATCCGGGTCAAGATCACGTGCTTGACCGGGGTGTCATAGACCACTTTTTCCAGGGTGTGGGCAAAGTTGGAGACGATGACGATGGCCTTGGCGCCGGAGTCCTTGAGCTGATGCTCCAGCTCGCGCGGGGTGTAGAGCGGGTTGACGTTGACCACTATCATGCCGGCACGCAGGATGCCGAACACGGCGATGGGGTACTGCAGCAGGTTGGGCATCATCACGGCGACCCGGTCGCCCTGACTCAGCTTGAGCTCGTTTTGCAGGTAGGCGGCAAAGGCGCGGGACTGCTCCTCGAGACGACGATAGGTAATGGTCTGCCCCATATTGACGAAGGCAGGCTGGTCGGCGAATTCGGTCACCGACTCTTCAAACATCTCGACCAGGGAGCTGTATTGGTCTGGATTGATCTCGGCGGGCACCCCTTCTGGATAACGCTTCAGCCAGACTTTTTCCACGAACTTCTCCTGCATAACTAGCACCTGTGCGCTCACTGTGTTGCCTCCGTCCCTGTTCACATCCATTTCAAGCAGTTGTTTTAAGCTCATACTCTAATGCCGCCCATATTTACATAGGGCAACATCAATTAACAGCGAATTAACAACAGAAAAATGTGAGGGGGAAGACAAACCTGGAATTATTGAAAGCCGCCGATTCTACCGAATTTGACAAAATTTTTCGATACAAACCGCGGTCTCTGCCGAATTTTCCATATGAAAATGGTGGTTTCCCGCCAAAACGACCCGCTCAATGCGTGTAAAGGCGGCATGACGCTCTCCCCACTGTACCTGCAGGCTGGCAAATCCCTCGCGGCCGGCGATAAACAGCACGGGACAGGCAATGGCCCGGATCAGGGCCTGGGCCTGCCCCTCGCTCATGCGCATGGGGGAGAGATCCCGCAGACGGGGATCGCTGCGCCAGTGCCAGCGCCCTGCCCGCTCTTCCAGCTGCCGCTCGCAGATAAGGCGTGCCGCCTGCGGCGTGATGTCCGCCACCTTGCAGCGCGCCGTCACCGCCTCGTCGATGGAGGCAAAGCCTTGGGAGGCTCGCTCGCGGGTTCGGCTGCGGTTGAGGATGGCCCGGCGCAGTTGCTCCGGCACGGCGTCGTCCGGCTGACTGAGGGGCCCGAGCCCCTCCAGCAGAATGAGCCGCTCCACCTGCTCGGGGAAGACCCCGGCATAGGCGGAGGAAATCAGCGCTCCGAGGGAGTGACCCAGCAGCGCAAAGCGCGACCAGCCGGCCGCCTGGGTGATCTGATAGAGATCGTCCAGCCAGTCGACAAAGACATAGGGTGTGTTCTTGTGATCCGAGTGACCGTGCCCCGGCAGATCGACACAGACGAGGTGAAAATGAGTCAGATAGGGGGCCAGGGGCACAAAGCTTGCGCTGTTGTCGAGCCAGCCATGCAGGGCAAGCAGCAGCGGTTTGTCCCTCTGCTCCCCCTGCGCCGGCAGGCTCTCGAGCAAGGCAACCCGGCGGCCGTCCGCCAGGGTCAGGAAGCGCTCTTGCAGCAAGGTGTTCATGCCTAGCTCCTAGCGGCGCAGCGGCCGTCTCGGCCAGTAGGGATCATAGAAGGGGTCATAGAAGTAGGGATCCATGTAGCGAACCTCCACCTCCTTGACCGGCGGCCACAGCTTGCTGCCCGTCACCTTGAGCACCGAGAAGCGATATTTGTGCTCGCCAATCTGGCTGTCCACCGGCTGGGCTATGGTGCCGAGCACCGTCAGGCTGCGCCCCTTGGCATAGAGGGTCGGGTCGACAAAACCCTGCATGATGGCCAGAAAACGGCCCGGGCTCTGTTCGGTCTGCTCCGGCACCCCGTTGGACTTGAGCGGCAGATAGACCACCTCGATGACGCTCTGATCCGCCTTGTTGTGTACCGACGAGATGACGCCGCTCCAGCGGGCCGGCTTGCCTTCCAGGCCGGCAAGGGCCGGCTGGTAGGCCACCAGCTGGTTGGCGGGCTCATAGGCCAGCTCTTGCGGGACCGAGCTGCAGGCACCGAGCAGAAGGCCGGCGGCCCCCATCACCATTGCACGCTTCAACATGTCACTCTCCTTGGGTCGGGCTGGGCCCGACCTCTCAACCGCCCGCATGGGGCCTGTGTCGACCGGCATGAGCGACAAGTCTGCCACTCCTGCCCTTATTCGCGACCCGGCAGCTTCTTCCAGGTCACCTTGTCACGCAAATATACCGGGGTCGCCTGCTCGACCGCCACCGCCTCGCCGGCCAGCCAGGCGCTACGGGCAAGCGGCAGCATGTCCTCTGCCGCCGGGAAGCGTACCTGGCTCGCCACCAGCTCGTCGGCCAGCGCAGCGAGGGTCTCGCCATAGGTCTCAAATCCGGTACCGACGCGGGTAAAGCTGCCCGGCAGCATGCCGCGGGACGCCACCAGTGCGGCGGGGCCGCTCACCACCTCTTCGCCCACCAGCTGGATGCGGCCATCGATGAGCTCATAATGGCCGAAGTAGACCTCGTCCATGCGCGCATCGATGGCGGTCAACACCCGCTCGGCGCCGTCCAGCCGATGAGCCCCCTGCGCCATGGCGGCCAGGGTGGAGATACCGATCAGCGGTACACCTGCGCCCAGCGCCAGCCCCTGCGCCACGCCGATGCCGATCCGCACCCCGGTAAAGGAGCCGGGACCGCGGCCAAAGGCGATGGCATCGAGCTCGTCCAAGGTTACCCCGGCCTCGTCCAACACAGCCTGAACCATGGGCAGGATTTTACGGGTGTGATCCCGCGGCGCCTCTTCCCAACGGGAGAATACCTTTTCCCCCACCAGCAAGGCGGCGGAGCAGGCTTCGGTGGCGGTATCTACGGCCAGGATCTTCAACTCGTTCATGCTTTCCAATCTCTATAAAATCAGTCAATTACATAATCTGCAAGCAGGCTCTGCCAGCAGTTTTCACATTCTGGTGCGCGCATTGCGGAGCATTCTGCCCCTATCGGCAGCGTGGCCGCCTCGCCAGTGCACGGGTGCGCAGCATCTTCGGTAGATTCAGCCCTTGCGATCGAAAAAACCGCCCAGGGTGGCCAGCTCCCGGGTCCGAGGAATGGCAGGCAGGCTCTTGATGAAGGTCGCGCCGTAGGGTTTGTTGACCATGCGGGGATCACAGATGACCAGTACGCCGTGATCACTGCGATCACGAATGAGCCGCCCCACCCCCTGCTTCAAGGCAATCACCGCCTTGGGCAGCTGGATATCGGCGAAGGGATCACCGCCCCTGAGCTTGCAATCATCCACCCGCGCCTTCAGCAGCGGATCGTCGGGGCTGGCAAACGGCAGCTTGTCGATGATAACACAGGAGAGCGCGGCACCACGCACGTCGATCCCCTCCCAGAAGCTGCTGGTCGCCACCAGCACGGCGCGGCCATTCTCGACGAACTCCTTGAGCAGCCGCTGCTTGTTGTCCTCCCCCTGCAGCAACACGGTGCGACCGATCTCCCGGCGCAGCACCTCGGCCACCTGGCGCATCACCTGATGACTGGTACAGAGGAAGAAACAGCCCCCCGGCGTCTTGTTGATGAGCGGGATCATCAGGTTGGCCAGCTGCTCGCCCCGACCAAAGGCATTGGGCTCGGGCAGAAAGCGCGGCACGCACAGGCGCGCCTGCTCGCCATAGTCGAACGGACTGTCCAGGATAAGCTCGGCGCTGCCGGCCAGCCCCAACTCCGCCTTGAAGTGATCAAAGCGCATGTCCACCGTCAGCGTCGCCGAGGTAAACACCCAGGCCACCTCGGGGCGCAGCACCTCGGCGCCAAAGCGCTCGGCCACCGACAGCGGGGTCAGATTGAGGGTGAAATGGAGCCGCGAGCAGTCATACCAGTAGGAGAAACCGGTCTGGTTGACCGCCAGCACCTCGCCAAGGCGAGTACGCAGCTCGCTGATGCGCTCGAAACAGTGGTCAAGCTGCTCCCCTCGTCCCAGCGCCAGCTTCAGCACCTCGTAACACAGGCCGAGGGCATCGTTGAGGCGGGCCAGCGCCTGGCCCCAGAGCGGTTGGCGCAACATGTCGCGGGTGTTGCCACGACCGCCGTCCACCCCGAAGGCGAGCCGCAAATCCTGGCTCGCGATGGCGAGCCTGTCCGCCGCCTTGCCAAGCTGGCCCATGTCGTGGGCCTCGGCCCGATAGGCAAGCTGGATATCCTGCGCCAGATCCTGGATGGTGCGGCTGCCCACCGACTTGCCGAAGTAGTTGGTGGCGATCTCGGGCAGCTGGTGCGCTTCGTCAAACACATAGACCTGCGCCTCTGGCACCAGCTCGCCAAATCCGGTGTCTTTCACCGCCATGTCGGCGAAGAAAAGGTGATGGTTGATCACCACCACCTGGGCATCCATGGCGCGGCGGCGGGCCACCACCAGATGGCAGTCGTCGTAATAGGGGCAATCGCGGCCGAGGCAGTTTTCATTGGTGCTGGTGACGTGCGCGAGGATCTCGGCGTTCTCCTGCAGCCCCGGAATATCCCCCACGTCGCCGTTGTCGGTGGCGGTGGACCAGGACTTCACCTTGACCAGGTCGTTGAGCACTTCCGGTTTTTGCAGGTGGGATTCGCTGAGCAGCCGGTTCATCCGCTCGATGCACAGATAGTTGCTGCGCCCCTTGAGCAGAGCCACCGGCGGGGTATAGGAGAGTGCGCCGGTGATGGTCGGCAGGTCTCGATAGAAGAGCTGTTCCTGCAGGTTTTTGGAGCCGGTGCTGATCACTACCCGCTTGCCGGACTCCAGCGCCGGCACCAGATAGGCGTAGGTTTTGCCGGTACCTGTGCCCGCCTCCACCAGCAAGCGACCGTGTGACTTGATGGCGCTTGCCACCGCTTCGGCCATCTCCAGTTGCGGGGCGCGGGCGACAAAACCGTCGATATGGCTGGCCAGAGGGCCGTCTGGCTTGAACAGGGTCTGGATGGTCAAAAGGGCGTCCCGCTGCAACAAAAGGGGGCATTATGCCAAAAAGGTGGCAAAAGCGGGACTGACTTCTGTCCCTAGACGAAGAGATCGATCTGGTGATCGGGGTCCGGCTTGTGATCGTCCTCTTCAGGCTTTTCCTGATCACGCTTGGCCGAGGGGTAAGGCTGCTGGCGCTGCTGGGAGTCACCGTTGTCGGTGCTGGTCTTGCGCAGCTGATGCTTCTGGCTGATCTGGGTTACTTCCCGCTTGATGTCGTCACTGCTCGGCGCGGCCGGCGCCCTGGGCAGAATGGGGAATAACAGGTCCTGGCTGGGCATGATGTCGCCTCCTCTGGCTCACCTTGTCTAGTTATCGACCATAAAACCGTTTTCTCAACTTTAATCGACCAAATCACATTTTCCGGTTGCTTTTTCCGTCAAGGCAGGTAGTTTAAATCGGGCGTCAACTACGACATCTTATTTGTAAAGGATTGATTACATGCAGTTCACCAGCCTGAAGACTCATCACCACCATCATCATCCCGAATAGTCTTTCAGGAGGTTGACTGCTGGAAGACACTTAACTGGTGACTTCCAAAAGGACCGCAAGATTCATAAACCCTCGGAAGCACCCACTTCCGAGGGTTTTTTCGTTTTTGACTAGAAGGAAATCGAGCAATGGAAACACAACGTCTGCGCATCGCCATGCAAAAATCCGGTCGCCTGAGCCAGGACTCCCAGGCCCTGTTCAAGAGCTGCGGCCTCAAGATCAACCTGCGCGAGCAACGCCTCATCGCCCATGTCGAGAACATGCCCATCGACATCCTGCGGGTGCGCGATGACGACATCCCGGGGCTGGTGATGGAAGGGGTGGTCGACCTTGGCATCATCGGCGAAAACGTGCTGGAAGAGGTGCAGCTCATCCGCGCCTCCCAGGGCCAGCCCTTTGCGGTCAAGACCCTCAAACAGCTCGACTTCGGCGGCTGCCGCCTCTCCCTGGCGGTGCCGGACGACGTCAACTACACCGGGCCAGAGAGCCTCGCCGGCAAGCGCATCGCCACCTCCTACCCTGGGCTGCTCAAGCGCTTCTTCGACGAGAAGGGGCTCGGCTTCAAGAGCGTGATGCTGGGCGGCTCGGTGGAAGTGGCACCGCGCGCGGGCCTGGCCGACGCCATCTGCGATCTGGTCTCCACCGGTGCCACCCTGGAAGCCAACGGTCTCAAAGAGGTGGAGGTGATCTACCGATCCAAGGCGGTACTGGTGCAGGCGCCCAACCCCTTGTCCGATGCCAAGCAGAAGATCATCGACACCCTGCTGCCCCGCATTCAGGGGATGCAGCAGGCGCGCGAGAGCAAGTACATCATGCTGCACGCCCCCAAGGACAAGCTCGACGCCATCACCGATCTGCTGCCGGGCGCCGAACGTCCCACTATCATGCAGCTGGCGGGCGAAACCAATCAGGTGGCGCTGCACGTCGTCTCCAGCGAGACCCTGTTCTGGGAAACCATGGAACAGCTCAAGGCGCTGGGTGCCAGCTCCATTCTGGTGCTGCCCATCGAGAAGATGATGGAATAAGGATGGACACATGCAGACCCTGATCTGGAAGACCCTCTCCCCCGCCCAGCAGGCCGACGTGCTGACCCGGCCCGCCCTGAGTGACGAAGCCGACATCGGCGCCGTGGTGCGGGAGATCATCGGCTCGGTACGCAGCCGGGGCGATGAGGCCCTGCGCGAGCTGAGCCAGCGCTTCGAACGAGCCCCGCGCCAGCAACTGCAGGTAAGCAACGCCGAAATCGAGGCCGCCTGCGAGCGCCTCGATGACGACATCAAGAGCGCCATCGAGGCGGCCATCACCAACATTCGCACCTTCCACGCCGCGCAAGCGCAACCCGTGGTGCGGGTGGAAACCCAGCCCGGGGTGGTGTGCGAGCTGCGCACCCAGCCCATCGGCCGGGTCGGCCTCTACGTGCCGGGTGGCAGCGCGCCGCTCCCCTCCACCGTGATGATGCTGGCCATTCCGGCAGCGATCGCCGGTTGCCGTGAAGTGGTGCTCTGCACCCCATCCCCGGCCAGCGACGAGATCCTGTTTGCCGCTCGCGCCTGCGGGGTCGAGAAGGTGTTCGCCATCGGCGGCGCCCAGGCCATCGCCGCCATGGCCTATGGCACCGAGACCATTCCCAAGGTGGACAAGATTTTCGGCCCGGGCAACGCCTATGTGACCGAAGCCAAGGGGCAGGTTTCGCGCGACTGGCGCGGCGCCGCCATCGACATGCCGGCCGGCCCCTCCGAGGTGCTGGTGATCGCCGACGAGAGCGCCAACCCGGCCTTCGTGGCGGCGGATCTGCTCTCCCAGGCCGAGCACGGCCCCGACAGCCAGGTGGTGCTGGTGACCACCTCACCGCTGCTGGCCGACGCCATCAACGGCGAGATCAAGCGCCAGCTGGCCAAACTGACTCGGCGCGACATCGCTGCCAAGGCGCTGGGTTCAAGCCTGGTGATCCTCTGTGACGATCTGGCCGAGGCCTGCGCCATCTCCAACGCCTATGCGCCGGAGCACCTGATCGTGCAGACCCGCGCCCCGCGCGAGCTGCTGGACCGGCTTGAAAACGCCGGCTCCATCTTCCTCGGGGCATGGACACCGGAATCGGTCGGCGATTACGCCAGCGGCACCAACCACACTCTGCCCACCTACGGCTATGCCCGCACCTGCTCGAGCCTTGGCCTCGCCGATTATCAGCGCCGCTACACGGTGCAGGAGCTGAGCGAGCGCGGCATTCAGGGCCTTGGCCCCATAGTCCAGCGCATCGCCCAGGCCGAGGGGCTTGATGGCCACAAGAATGCCGTCACCCTGAGGTTGAACGCCCTGGCCGCCGCGCCCCAACCAACAGCACAGCAGAAGGATTTGTCATGAGTATTGCCAATCTGGCGCGCCGCGTGGTGCGGGCCCTCACCCCCTATCAATCCGCCCGCCGCATCGGCGGCAAGGGCCACGTCTGGCTCAACGCCAACGAGGCCCCGCTGGCCTATCCCTTCACCATCGAGGGGAGCCGCCTCAACCGCTACCCCGAGTGCCAGCCGGCCGAGGTGGTGAACGGTTATGCCGCCTACGCTGGGGTCAATCCCGATCAGGTGCTGGTGAGCCGCGGTGCCGACGAGGCCATCGAGCTCTTGATCCGCACCTTCTGCGAGGCGGGACAGGATCAGATCCTCATCTGCCCCCCAACCTACGGCATGTACGCCATCAGCGCCGAGACCTGTGGTGTCGGTATCGTCGAGCAACCGCTTACCACCAGCCGCCAGCCGGACTGGCCCGCCATCGCCGATCGCCTCGGCGACGTGAAGCTGGTGTTCCTCTGCTCCCCCAACAACCCCACCGGGGATCTGGTGGGTCGCGACGGGCTCATCGCCCTGCTGGAGAAAGCGCAGGATCGCGCCATCGTGGTGGTGGACGAGGCCTATATCGAGTTCTGCCCCGAGGCGTCCGTGGTAGACCTGCTGGCTCGCTTCCCCAATCTGGTGGTGACCCGCACCCTCTCCAAGGCCTTCGCCCTGGCGGGGATCCGCTGCGGCTTTACGCTGGCAACCCCCGAGGTGATCGCCATGCTGGCCAAGGTGATCGCCCCCTATCCCATTCCCGAGCCCATCGCCCAGATAGCGGCGCAGGCCCTCTCCCCCATGGGGCTCGAGCTGATGCGCGAGCGAGTGGTGGAGCTCAACAGGCAAAAGGCCGCCTTCAAGGCAGAGCTGGCAGGATTTGCCTGCGTGAAGGAAGTGTTCGAGGACAAGGGCAACTTTGTGCTGGTGCGCTTTGTGGATGGCGCCAGCGTGTTTGCCGCCATGAAGGCCGCCGGCATCATCTTGCGGGACTTCTCGACAAAGCCAGGCCTTGATAACAGCATTCGCGTCACCATCGGCTATCAGGGCGAGATGGACGCCGTGCTGGCCGTGCTGCGTGACCTGCCCTCTCCCACTTTGTAAGACAAGGATGTAGCGATGAAGACCCCGTTTTTGTTTATCGACCGCGACGGCACCCTGATTGAAGAGCCGGTGACCGACAAGCAGGTGGACAGCCTCGCCAAGCTGCGCTTCGAACCCATGGTGATCCCGGTACTGCGCGAGCTGCAGGCCGCCGGTTACGTGCTGGTGATGGTGACCAACCAGGATGGGCTGGGCACCGCCAGCCTGCCGCTGGAGAACTTCCAGCCGCCCCACGATCTGATGATGCACCTGTTCGAATCGCAAGGAGTGAGCTGGGAAAAGGTGCTGATCTGCCCTCACTTCCCCACCGACGGCTGCAGCTGCCGCAAACCCCACCTCGGCCTGGTGAAGGAGTATCTCGCCTCGGGTCGCATCGACTTTGCCAACTCCTTCGTGATTGGTGACAGACAGACCGATCTGCAGCTTGCCGAGAACATGGGCATTCGCGGTATTCGCTACCACCCGCAAGATCACGACTGGCTCGCCATTCGTGATCAGCTGCTCTCCAAAGGACGAGTTGCCGAGGTGGAGCGCTATACCAAGGAGACCCGCATCCAGGTGGCAGTGGACTTAGACAAGAGCGGCGGCAACCAGATTGAAACCGGCATCGGCTTTTTTGATCACATGCTGGATCAGATAGCGACCCACGCCGGTTTCAGGCTCAAGCTCAAGGTGAGCGGCGATCTGCACATCGACGATCACCACACGGTGGAAGATGTCGGCCTCGCGCTCGGTCAGGCCCTGCGCCAGGCCCTTGGCAACAAGCGCGGCATCGGCCGCTTCGGCTTCGTGCTGGCGATGGACGAGGTACAGGCGGTGATCGATGGCCGCCCGCGTGCGGATGAAGAGACCCCGCTCACCGAGCAGGAGGTGGCCACCGCGCTGGATTTGAGCGGCCGCCCCTACTTCGTGTTCGACTGCCCGAGCGGTTTTGGCCGCGACAACGTGGGCGAGATGGCCACCGAAATGGTGCCCCACTTCTTCCGCTCACTTTCTGATGCCATGGCCATCACATTGCAGATGAAGGTGGGCAGCGGCAACACCCACCATCAGGTGGAGGCGCTGTTCAAGGGCTTTGGCCGTGCCCTGCGCCAGGCGATCCGGGTGGAAGGGAGCGAGCTCCCCTCCAGCAAGGGGGTGTTGTGATGGAAGTGAACAAACAGAAGCTGGTCATTATCGATACCGCATTGATGGTGCAAATCTCGCCAATCGACATGGATAAAACACGATGAACAATCAAAAACTGGTCATCATCGACACTGGCTGTGCCAATCTGGCGTCGGTCAGGATGGCGTTCGAGCGCCTCGGCGCGGCGCCTCGGGTCTCCCGCGAGGCGGCCGACATCGAAGCGGCTGACAAGCTGATCCTGCCCGGCGTCGGCACCGCCGTGGCCGCCATGAAGAACCTCAACGAGCGCAATCTGGTGCCGCTCATTCGCGCCGCCAAACAGCCGCTGCTGGGCTTTTGCCTCGGCATGCAGATGCTGGCGGAGGCCTCCGAAGAGATCATGAGTGAGGGCGAAGACAAGGGCGGGCTGATCGACTGCCTCGGCATAGTCCCTGGCAAGATCCGGCTGATGGAGGTGGGCAACCTGCGCCTGCCTCACATGGGCTGGAATCAGGTGGAGCACGACGAGAGCCACCCGCTGCTCAAGGGCATTCCAAGCGGCAGCTACTTCTACTTCGTCCACTCCTACGCCCTGGAGGTGACCGACGCCACCATCGCCACCTGCGACTACGGCCAGCCGTTTACCGCCATCGTCGGTCGTGACAACTTCTTCGGCGCCCAATTCCACCCGGAGCGCTCCGGCGCGGCCGGAGCCCGCCTACTGCAAAACTTTCTGGAGCTTTAACAAGGATGATTATCCCAGCCATTGATCTGATTAACGGCCAAGTCGTGAGGCTCTATCAGGGCGACTACGGCCAGAAGACCGCCTACAGCGACAGCCCGCAGGCCCGCTTCGATGAATATGTCTCCCAGGGGGCAGTGCAGCTGCACCTGGTGGATCTGGACGGTGCCAAGGATGCCAAGGCGCGCCAGCTTCCCCTCATCGCCCAGCTGCTGTCGGCGACCGAGGCGCCGGTGCAGGTGGGGGGCGGCGTGCGCAGCGAACAGGATGTGGCGGATCTGCTGGCCGCCGGCGCCAGTCGGGTGGTGATCGGCTCCACCGCCGTCAAATCGCCGGATCTGGTGGCCAGCTGGATGGAGAAATACGGCCCCGAGCGCATCGTGCTGGCGCTGGACGTCAATATCGACGCCCAGGGCAATCGCCATATCGCGGTGGCCGGCTGGCAGGAGAACAGCGGAGTAACCATAGAGGCGTTGATCGAACGCTTCCTGCCCGCTGGGCTCAAGCACGTGCTCTGCACCGACATCAGCCGTGACGGTACCCTGGCCGGCACCAACGTCGAGCTCTACCGGGATCTCTGCGCCCGCTACCCGAGCGTCGGTTTCCAGGCCTCCGGCGGCATTGGCAGCATTGAGGATATCGAGGCGCTCAAGGGCTCAGGGGTCAAGGGGATCATCCTCGGTCGCGCCCTGCTGGAGGGCAAGTTCTCGGTGGGGGACGCCATCGCCTGCTGGGGCAGTCACGGCAACGCCGGCTGATCCCGCCACAGCAGACAACCTCCTGACGTTGACTGGTGAAGGCCCGCCTGCGGGCCTCTCTCCAGGCAAGGGGTAAATCGGGGTAAGTCCTTATTACTTGGTAACAATTGACTCTATACTCCAACTCACTGAGACAACGTCACGGAGGATCTATGTTTACATCTCACTCCGCCACCATCCTGATTGTCGACGATTCCCCCGAGAATCTGATGGTGCTGACCGACCTGCTCTCCTCCACCTACCGGGTGCTCGCGGCCCAGAGCGGAGAGAAGTGCCTGCGCATCGCCACCGGCAAGATCACACCGGACCTCATTCTGCTGGATGTGATGATGCCTGGTATGGACGGCTACGAGGTGCTCAAGCAGTTGCGTCTCAACGACCAGACCAGCCGCATCCCGGTCGTGCTGCTCACCGCCCTCGCCGATCCCCAGAGCGAAGAGTACGGCCTGTCGCTGGGAGCCGCCGACTACATCACCAAACCCATCAAACCCGCCATCGTCCAGGCCAGGGTACGCACCCAGCTGGAGGCCAAGCAGGCCCGCGACGGTCTGCAAAACCAGAATGCCGCGCTGGAGGCCGAAGTGGCACGGCGCATGGCGGAAAATGATCTGACCCAGCAGGTCTCCATCCGCGCCCTCGCCCATCTGGCGGAGATCCGCGATCCCGAAACCGGCAATCACATCCTGCGCACCCAGGGCTATGTCAGGCAGCTGGCCAGCGCGCTGTCGACCCATCCCCGCTTTGCCGAGACCCTGACCCCCCGCTACATCGACCTGCTGAGCCGCTCGGCCCCGCTGCACGACATCGGCAAGGTGGGCATACCGGATCAGATCCTGCTGAAACCGGGCAAGCTGACGCCCGAGGAGTGGCAGATCATGCGCACCCACGCCAAGCTCGGCAGCGATGCCATCGAGGAGGCTGAACGGGACATCGATCAGCCACTGGTATTTCTCACCCTGGCCAAGGAGATCGCTCACTGGCACCACGAGAAGTGGGACGGCAGCGGCTATCCGGACGGTCTGAAGGGAGACGCCATTCCACTCTCGGCCCGCTTGATGGCGCTGGCGGACGTGTTCGACGCCCTCATCAACGTGCGAGTCTACAAGGCTGCAATGCCCTATGACGAGGCGCGCGCCCTGATCCTCTCCGGCAGCGGCCAGCATTTCGACCCGGACGTGGTGACCGCCTTTGACAGCCACTTCGACGAGTTCATCGCCATCGCCGAGCGCTACAAGGACGACAACGAGGTCCCTCATGGCTGAACGGCCGCCCTTGACCCGGGCCCATGTGCTCAATGTGGTGCTCACCTATGCCGCCGTGGCGAGCCTGTGGATCCTGCTCTCCGACAAGGCGGTGGAGTGGCTGTTCAGCACCCCGGCGCAATTTGCACTGGCCAGTACCATCAAGGGGTGGCTGTTCATTGTCATCACCGCCACCCTGCTCTACGCCATGCTGCGCCGGCGCATCGATCAGCCCACCGTCAGCAGCACGCCATCGAGGCGCCAACTGCTTCCCTTTGTGCTGTTCAATGGCCTCATCATCGCCCTGACCGCCATGGCCATCGCCCAGAACATCAATCTGACCCAGGACAAGGAGGCGACCCGGCTCGAGACCATCGCCGACCTCAAAGGCAAGCGCATCACCGAGTGGCTCAACTCCCGCGAATTCGACGCCCACATACTGCTCGAAAACCCGCTCTATGGCGCCCTCTATCGCGAAGCCCAGACCAGCCATGCCGGCCAGGCCGACCTGATGGCCAGGCTCGATGAGTTTCTCTCCATCCGCCGTTTCAGCGCCGCCACCGTGCTGGCGCCGAGTGGCGAGGTGCTGTGGCAGACGCAGGGGGCCAGCGGTCTCAACCGCGCGCTGCGCAATGTCCTGACCAGTGTCAGCGCCGGGCGTATCACCCGGGTGGGCCCCTACCTGGACGAGCAAGGGCATGCCCGGCTCGATTTCATCGCCCCCCTGCCGGTGACCGACGGCAAGCCCCCCCTGATCGTGCTGCAGATCAGCAGCAGCGAGCCCCTCAACAGCATTCTCAAGACCTGGCCGGTGCCGGACAGCAGCGGCGAGGCCCTGCTGTTTCGCCGCAACGGCGAGCAGATCCAGTTCATCAATGACGTCCGCTATCGTCCGGACTCGGCCCTCAGCCTGCAGTTGCCGGCCAGCAGCAAGGAGCTGCTGGCGGCCCAGTACCTGCGCCATGATCACGACGCCCAGGACAAAGCGATCTTCTTTGGCCGGGACTATCGCAACGTACCTGTGTTTGGCACCGCCCGTCCGGTGCTGGGCACCGACTGGTACCTGCTGGCCAAGATAGACGAGGCGGAGCTCAACCGCGCGGTATTGAAAGAGAGCATCTGGATCGGGCTCATCGGCCTGCTTGCCCTCTTCATTACCAATGCGGGCATAGTGCTGCTGCGCCAGCACACCCGACTGCAGATGGCTGAGCAGGTTCGCCAGTCCCAGGCAGGCCGGCTGCAGGCGCTGCAGTTGCTCTCCGCCATCGCCGACAGCTCGGAAGACGCCATCTTCGCCAAGGATCTGGAGGGCAAGTACATCCTGTTCAACCGCGCCGCCAGCCAGTTCGTCGGCAAGTCGGCCAGCGAGATACTGGGCCAGGATGACACGGCCATCTTTCCCCCCGATCAGGCGCGCATGCTGATGGAGATTGGCCGCCAGGTGATTGCCAGCAACCGGGTGCAGACCCAGGAGGAGTTTCTGACCCTGCCAGGCGGCGAGCGGGTGTTTCTCGCCACCAAGGGGCCGCTGCAGGGCAGCGATGGCGAGGTGATCGGTATCTTTGGCATCTCTCGCGACATCACCGACTTCAAGCGGGCCGAAGCGGGCCTGCGCGAGCGTGAAGGGCTGTTCCGCGCCCTGGTGGAGCAATCCCTGGCCGGCATCTACATCATCCAGCAGGGTCAACTCTGCTACATCAACCCCGGTTTTGCCCGCCTGTTCGGCTACGGTTCGACTGCGGCACTGCTGAAGATTGGCTCCCTGCCAGCCCTGGCCAGTGCCAAGGACAGCGCCAGAGTGGCCGAACAGCTGCAGCGCTGCGAGCAGGAAGACAGCGAGATCCACACCCGCTTCACCGCCCTGCATCACGATCACCAGAACATCGAGATGGAGCTGTACGGCCGGCGTGTCGACTACCGTGGCCAGCCCGCAGTACTCGGCCTCTTGCTGGACATCACGGAGCGGGAGCAGGTCGAACAGGCCCTGACCCGCCAGGCGAGCGAACTGCGCCAGCAAAACAACGAGCTGGAGCGGTTCAACAAGGTGATGGTGGACAGGGAGCTCGCCATGCTGGCCCTCAAGCACAAGATCAATGAGTTGTCGCTCCAGCTCGGAGAGCAGCCCCCCTACCCGCAGGCCCCCACTCCGCCGGAAGAGTCCCTATGATGAACTGGTCTTCGCTGTGGCATCTTCGCCCCACCAAACAGCGCTGGGGCGTCTGCCTGCTGGCACTGCTGCTGCCCGTCCTGATGCTGCAGATCCGGGTCCAGCTGCCGATTGCCTTTGGCGAGCGCCCCCTGCTGGTGCTGTTCATGCTGCCCATCATCGTCTGTGCCCTGCTGGGGGGGCTGTTGCCCGGTCTGATCTGCACTCTGATGAGCGGCCTGCTCACGGCCTACTTCGTGTTGCTCCCGGTCCACGAGCTGCGCATCGGCTCCGGCCAGGATCTGGTGCAGTGGGGCATTCTGGAGGTCAACGGCATCCTCATCAGCCTGCTGAGCGCCGCGGTGCACCACTCCCGCAGCCGGGAGACCCAGCGTTGGCAAGAGCTGGCCAGCATCCAGTCCCGTCTGCAACAGAGTGAAACCCGCTTCCAGGCCACCTTCGAACAGGCCGCGGTCGGCATTGCCCTGGTCGCCCCCGACGGCAAGTGGTTGCGGGTCAACCAGCGGCTGTGCGACATGGTGGGCTATCAGGCCGACGAGCTGATGGGGATGACCTTTCAGCAGATCACCCACCCGGACGATCTCTTCATCGACCAGACCTATGTGACCCAGATGCTGGCCGGCGAACGCCAGCAGTACACCCTGGAGAAACGCTATCTGCGCAAGGGGGGAGAGATCCTCTGGATCACCCTGACGGTGGCGCTGGTCAAAAATCTCAAGGGGGAGCCCGACTACTTCATCTCGGTGATCGAGGACAACCAGCAGCGCAAGGAGGCGGAGGAGGCCCTGCGCCGCAACGAGGGGATCCTGCGTGAATCCCAGCACCTGGCCAAGATCGGCAACTGGCGCTGGCACATCGCCGATGACAGCCACTTCTGGTCGCCGGAGATCTACCGCATCTATGGCCGCGATCCCTCCCTGCCCCCTGCCATCTATCCCGAAGTGAAGAAGTATTTCACCCAGGAGGGGTGGCGAACCATTGCCCAGTCGGTCGAACGCTGCCTGCAGGATGGTCAACCCTACGAGTGCGATGCCGAGGTGTATCACGAACATGGCGACCCCGCCTGGATCATCGCCCGGGGGGCGGCGCTTCGAGACAGTGAGGGGACCATAGTCGAGCTTTACGGCACGGTACAGGACATCACGGAGCGCAAGCTGGCCGAGCAGCAGTTGCTGCACAACCAGCAGATAGCGCTCGATACCCAGCGCCGCGCCCGACTGGCGGCGCTCAATCTGATGGATGACGCCATCAGCGCCCGCATCCGCGCCGAGACCACCAGCAGCGCCCTGCGCGAGAGTGAACAGCGGTTGCTGCTGGCCCAGGAGGGGGCGCACATCGGGATCTGGGAGTGGAACATCCAGAGTGGTCGCCTCTACTTCTCCCCCGAGTGCGCCCGCCTCTATGGCCGCAGCGCAGAGCAACTCAGCGAGATCCACACCTGGCAGCGCTGCCTGCACCCGGACGACAAGCCGCGCATCGACAAGCTGCTGGCAGACCTTCCCGCCGGCGGCAAACCGGTGGAGCTCGAGTTCCGGATCCTGCTGCCCAACGGCGAGGTGCGCTGGCTCAGCAGCAAGGGCAGCGTCTATCGGGATGCCCAGCAGCGCCCGCTGCGCCTGCTCGGCATCCATCTGGACATCACAGAGCGCAAACTGGCCGAGCAGCAGCTGCGCCAGCTGTCGCTCGCGCTGGAGCAAAGCCCGGACGGCGTCTTCATCACCGATACCCAGGCCCGCATCGAGTATGTCAACGTCGCCTTCCTGACCACCAGCGGCTACCAGCAGAGCGAAGTGATCGGCCAGACCCCGACCCTGCTGCGCTCCGGCCTCACCCCCAGGGCCACCTATATCGCCCTGTGGGACGCCATCAAGCGCGGCCAGCGCTGGCACGGCGAGTTCATCAACAAACGCAAGGACGGCTCCCACTATCATGTGCTGGCCACCGTCTCCCCCATCCGCCAGGAGAACGGGGTAGTGACCCACTACGTGACGGTACAGGCCGACATTACCGAGAAGAAGCAGCTCGGCGAGGAGCTCGATCAGTACCGCTACCACCTGGAGGAGATGGTTGACGAGCGCACCCTGCAACTGGCCCAGGCCCACCAGCGGGCGGAGAGCGCCAATCGCGCCAAGAGTGCGTTTCTGGCCAACATGAGCCACGAGATCCGCACCCCCATGAACGCCATTCTGGGGCTCACCTATCTGCTCAAGCGCGACACGCCGGATCACACCCAGCAGGAGCGGCTGGAGAAGATCGACAACGCCGCCCAGCATCTGCTCACCATCATCAACGACATTCTGGATCTCTCCAAAATCGATGCCGGCAAGATGGCGCTGGAGCAGAGCGACTTCTCCCTCACCGCCATGCTGGACAACGTCAGCGCCCTGATGAGCGAGCAGGCCCGCGCCAAGGGGCTCACCATCATAGTCGACATCGGCGACACCCCGGCCTGGGTGCACGGCGACATCACCCGCCTGCGCCAGGCGCTGCTCAACTACACGGCCAATGCCATCAAGTTCACCGAGCAGGGCTCGGTCACCCTGCGGGTACGACCGGAGCGCCAGCTTGGCAACGACTATCTGCTGCGCTTCGAGGTGGAAGACACCGGCATCGGCATCAGCCCGGAACAGACCGAGAAGCTGTTCCAGGCCTTCGAGCAGGCGGACGTCTCCACCACCCGCAAATATGGCGGCACCGGGCTGGGGCTCGCCATCACCAGCCGGCTCGCCACCCTGATGGGCGGGGATGTGGGGGTCAGCAGCACCCTCGGCAAGGGCAGCTGTTTCTGGTTTACCGCCCGCCTCTCGGCAGGCCAGGGCGAGCCGCAACAGCCCGCCCGGCTGGAGCAGACGGTGCAGCAGGCTCTCTTTTTCGCCAACCATGCCAGGGTGCTGCTGGTGGAGGACAACGCCATCAACCGCGAGGTGGTGCTGGAGCTGCTCGGCAACAGCGGCCTGGTCATAGAGACGGCGGTGAACGGCCAGGAGGCGCTGGAGCGCGTCAGTCAGCACCCCTTCGATCTTATCCTGATGGACATACAGATGCCGCTGATGGATGGCTACAGCGCCACCCGCGCCATCCGGGCGCTGCCGGGTTGGGATAAGGTGCCCATTCTGGCGCTTACCGCCAGTGCCTTCGAAGAAGACAGAAGGGCCTGCGAGTCCGCCGGCATGAACGACTTCATCGCCAAACCGGTCACCCCGACCCGCCTGTTTGCAGCGCTGCAACAGTGGTTGCCCAACAGCTCAGCCGCCAAACCCGCTTATCAACGCCGGGCCAACGATCTGCTGATCGGCCCCCTCGCCCGCCTGCAAGGGGTGCCCGGGCTCGACCTGCAGCAGGGGCTGGCGGTGTTGCAGGGCAACCAGAACAAGTACGTGACCCTGCTGCGCCACTTCGCCAGCGAACACAGTCTGGACATGCAGCAGCTGGCCGCTCAGCTGCAAACCGGTGACAAGCCCGCCGCCACCCGGCTGGTTCACACCCTGCGCGGGGTTGCCAGCACCCTGGGGCTGGTCGAGCTGGCCGCGCTCTGTCAGCAGCTGGAGCAGGCCCTTGCCAAAGGGAACCTGGCCCCAGCCGAGCTGATGATGCCCATCGAGCGCCACCTCTCTGAGCTGCTCAACCTGCTGGGAGAGGAGGAGCGCCTGGTCCCCGCCACCTCGGCCCCCCTTGGCGGCCAGTGGCAACAACCGCTGCTGCGTCAGATGGAAGATCTGCTGCTGCAAAGCGACACCGCTGTGCTGCCGCTGTTCGAGCAGTATGCCGCCCCCCTGATGCTCACGCTGGGCACTCAGGGCGAGACGCTGGCCCGCCAGCTCAAGGTGTTCGACTTTGATGGGGCCCTGCTCACTCTGCGGGCACTGCTGGCAACGGATGATGCTCATGGGGATCCACTGGCACGCCAGCCCGATGGCAGCAAGGGATCCCAGAGGGCCAACAGGGCGGATAAAGGGTTGAATCACTGAATAAAGTCGTGCATATAGTGGTGTTCCCCCGCGTGAAAACACCGTCCGGATCCGGTCTTTTCTCCCGTACAGGAACCCGCTGTTAAAGCATGCCATTGACATTTTTTCACTCGCCACCGTGCCCCAAGGCCCGTTGGCAACAACGTTAGTTTTAACAGTGCTTTACATGGAGCAACGAGCATGTTGTCAAAGCGTATTATCCCCTGCCTCGACGTCAAAGATGGCGTGGTGGTCAAGGGAGTGCAGTTTCGTAATCACGAGGTGATGGGCGGCATCGTCGAGCTGGCCCGCCGCTACGCCAGCGAGGGGGCCGACGAGCTGGTGTTTTACGACATCACAGCCTCAAGCGATGAGCGGGTGGTGGACAAGAGCTGGGTGAGCCGGGTGGCCGAGGTCATCGATATACCCTTCTGCGTCGCTGGCGGCATCAAGAGTGTCGAGGATGCCCGCCAGATCCTGGAATTCGGGGCCGACAAGGTCTCCATCAACTCACCGGCACTGGCCGATCCCACCCTCATCACCCGCCTGGCCGAGCGCTTCGGCGTGCAGTGCGTGGTGGTGGGCATCGACTCCTATTTTGATGCCCAGAGCGGTCACTATCAAGTCAAGCAGTTTACCGGCGACGAGAGCCGCACCCGCACCACTGCCTGGCATACCCTCGACTGGGTCGAGGAGGCACAAAAGCGTGGCGCCGGTGAAATCGTGCTGAACGTGATGAACCAGGACGGCATGCGCCAGGGCTATGATCTCGAGCAACTCAAGCTGGTGCGCGCCGTCTGCAAGGTGCCGCTCATCGCCTCCGGCGGCGCCGGTGCCATGGAACACTTTCGCGATGCCTTCACCCTCGCCGACGTGGACGGAGCGCTGGCCGCCTCCGTGTTCCACAAAGGCCTTATCCCCATTCCCGAACTGAAACGCTGGCTGAAAACCGAAGGAGTCGCCATCCGTGAATAATCAAGCTGTAAACAACGACGCATCGCTGGCTGAGCGCCTGGACTGGGCGAAATGTGACGGCATGATCCCCGCCATCGTCCAGCATGCCGCCAGCGGCGAGGTGCTGATGCAGGGATTCATGACCCGGGAAGCCCTGGATAAAACCCTGGCGACCGGCCAGGTCACCTTCTTCAGCCGCAGCAAACAGCGCCTCTGGACCAAGGGGGAGAGCTCGGGCCATGTGCTCCAGCTGGTCGCCATCACCACCGACTGCGATCAGGACTCCCTGCTGATTGCCGCCAACCCCGTCGGCCCCACCTGCCATCTGGGCAATCCCTCCTGCTTCGACGGCCACCCTGTGCCGCCCCTTGGCTTCCTGGCCGAGCTCGAGCAGATCCTGGCCGCACGCAAAGGGGCAGATCCGGCCACCAGTTACACCGCCAGCCTCTATGGCAAGGGCACCAAGCGCATCGCCCAGAAGGTGGGTGAAGAGGGTGTCGAAGTGGCGCTCGCCGCCATGGCCAAGGATCGGGAGGAACTTATCAACGAATCCGCTGACCTGCTCTACCACCTGACGGTCTTGCTGCAAAACGAAGGGCTGGCGTTGAAGGATGTGGTACAGCGGCTTTATGAGCGCCACAACAAATAAGCAAAAAAATAAACGGGCTGATAGCCCGTTTATTCATTCATCCCCAAGGTGAGTAAATCATGATACTCTGCCAAATCACAGCAAGATGTTTTATTAACCAATTTGATTACTGCTCTTTGTAGATTATATGATGCTTCGTGAAACATTACTTCAGACTCAAGCTGACCACTAAGAAAAACAGCATTTTGATTATCGTTTAGCACTGTAGAATAGACCCACACAAAATAATCAAAAACATCAATTGAAGACTCAATACTTTGACACCTTTGGTCTAAAAAAGAAAGATTCAAAGTAACTTGTATTTTTTTCAGAAAAGCAACATCAAAGTCATTAACCCATGTTGACCAAGAAAAACTTGCACTATTACTCTGGGGTAATGAATTCCGAACTAACTCAGCATCCATGAATGCTAAATTATACACATCCTTCTTTCTTATATAAAGACAGTACATTACAATCAAAAATACAATATCAATACTCTTCTTCAGGTTAGAAATGATAGCAACTAAATTGGATATCATTCTATTCATGTCTCTTACTGACATTCCAAAAGCACTCGAAATTTCAGCAATTATTTTGGCGATCTGTTCTTTTGAGAGTCTTGGATATAGAACACTCTCAGTTGGCAGCCAAATATCATCTCCGTACAGAGCAAGCCTTGAGCTTGCCATTTGCTCTCTTGGACTTCTTTTTAAGGTTTTCTGGCTATCAAAAAATCGTTCAAAGTATTTCTTTCCGTCAAACCCTTCTCCATAGATAGACTTCACTGCATGTTGTAGTTGCTCGGTATCCGTTGCTAGGACAAACACTACCCCAGGGATCTCGAATATATGCTTGATCGTTTCCAGCATTTCTACCGCATAGGAAGGGCGACAACGGTCAAGCTCATCAATCAAGATAAATGCGGGATAATCGAGTTTCTTCTCACTTAAACCCACAGCCCCCTCGACCCATTGTCGTATCTCTGTTTTGAGATACTGAATAGATTCATAACGCTCCTTGTGATTGCTGCAAAGCGTATCAACCAGCTTGTCTGCGTCTTCTCCTTCCATAGAAAAGTCACCATCTTCCAGTCCAGCTTTTTTAATGGCTGACTTGAGTACTAATTTCCCACCAATTTTTAACAATCCTAAAAGCTTTGATTTAATGCCATCAGGTACGGCAAGCTTATCTCCCGCAGCATCTCTCAGTTGTTCGATAATCGATGAGATCACCGTCAGCAAGGGGTCATCAGAAAAGTCCTGCTGCCAGGCATCGATATAGACGGTGGGATAGTGCTGCTTCAGCTCCATATACCAGCGCTTGATAAACCAGGTTTTGCCTGCCCCCCATTCGGCATTGAGGTTCAACACATAGTTGCGCTGTTTGCCCTCTGTCGCCAGATAATTGGTCAGAAATTCGGCATAGCGAGCGCGATCCAGTCGATCTCCTGCGAGAGTATCCTGCACTCCTTCAATGGTACCCGGACCACTCCATGCAATGGAGTTTTCCCAATTAAATTCTGCACGCGTCATAATATTTCCCTGCCTCGATATTGAGCAGGATATTACCAGAGTGAGCCTCGAAAGAGTTTGATGGACATAGAAGTTTGGCGCCATATTGCTCCAGGCAGAATGGCACCAACTTAAAACTTGGGATAAGAGTAGCTAGCTCCTACCCCAGCTGCTGGCGCAGCATAAATTTCTGCACCTTGCCGGTGGAGGTTTTCGGCAGTGGGGTGAAGATGATGCGCTTGGGGGCCTTGAAATGGGCCATCTGCTCGCGGCAAAACTCGATGAGTTCGGCCTGGCTGAGTTCGCGCCCCTCCTTGAGCTTGACGAAGGCGCAGGGC
Organism: Aeromonas sp. S8(2024); assembly: GCF_041403085.1. Taxonomy (NCBI): domain Bacteria; kingdom Pseudomonadati; phylum Pseudomonadota; class Gammaproteobacteria; order Aeromonadales; family Aeromonadaceae; genus Aeromonas; species Aeromonas sp. S8(2024). The sequence continues at coordinate 531,113 of NZ_JBGLRF010000001.1, forward strand.
ACCTCCCCCCACTTCTCGTCAGGCATGGCTATCACCGCCACCTCGTCCACATCGGGATGGCGATAGAGCACGTCTTCCACCTCCAGGCTGGAGATGTTCTCCCCGCCGGAGATGATGATGTCCTTGGATCTGTCCTTGATCTCCACGTAACCGTCCGGATGCCACACCGCCAGATCGCCGCTGCGAAACCAGCCCTCCGCCATCGCCTCGGCGCTGGCGACCGGGTTCTTGAGATAGCCCTTCATCACCACATTGCCGCGCAGCACGATTTCGCCCATGGTCTTGCCATCCTGGGGGACCGGCTCGCCGCTGACCGGATTGATAACCCGCATCTCCCCCTGCAGCGGTGAGGCCACCCCCTGACGCGCCTTGAGACGCGACAGCGTGGTGGCATCTTGCCCCTGCCAGCTTTTTTGCGGCTCGCACAGCACGCAGGGGCCATAGGTTTCGGTGAGGCCGTAGACATGGGTCACGGCGATCCCCATCGCCTCCATGCCGGCGATCACGGTGGCGGGGGGCGCCGCGCCTGCCGTCATCGCCTTGATGGGGTGGTCGAGCCCGCGTTTGAGGGCCGGATCGGCGTTGTTGAGCATATTGAGTACGATGGGGGCGGCGCAAAAATGGCTCACCTTGTGCTCGTGCAGCGCCTCATAGATGGCCGCCGCCTGCACATGGCGCAGGCAGACGCTCACCCCGGCCGTCGCCGCCAGGGTCCAGGGGAAACACCAGCCGTTGCAGTGAAACATCGGCAGGGTCCAGAGATAGACGCTGTGCTTGGGCAGCTCCCAAGAGAGCACGTTGTTGACCGCATTGAGGTGGGCGCCGCGATGGTGATAGACCACCCCCTTGGGGTTGCCGGTGGTGCCGGAGGTGTAGTTCAGGGAAATCGCCTGCCACTCATCTAGCGGCAGCCAGCCTGGCTCATCCCCATTCCCCTCGGCAAGAAACCCCTCATAGGTGAGCTCGCTGACCAGCTCCCCTTGCTGATAGAGGGGATCGTCGATGGCGATCAGCAGCGGCTGGTTCTCGATAAGTGCCAACGCCTTTTGCACCAGGGTGCCGAACTCCCTGTCCACCAGCACCACCTTGCTCTGGGCATGCTGGAAGATAAAGGCCATCGACTCGGCATCGAGCCGGGTGTTGATGGTGTTGAGCACGGCGCCGCTCATGGGCACCCCGAAATGAGCCTCGAACATGGCCGGGGTATTGGGGGCGACGATGGAGACGGTATCCCCCTCGCCGATGCCGCGCAGGCGAAGGGCCGAGGCCAGCTGGCGGCAGCGTCGCTCGGTCTGGGCCCAGCTCTGGCGCAGGGGGCCGTGGATCAGCGCCGGATAGTCGGGGTAGACCCGGGCGGCCCGTCCCATAAAGCTGATGGGGGTCAGCGCCTCATAATTGGCGGGATTTTTTTCCAGATCGCGCTGATAGATGTTCTGCTCTGTCATCGGGTTCCTTCCTCGCAGGTAGCAAAAGCGGTGCGCTCCCGGGAGCGCCGGCAACCATCGTCTGGCGTCCTGCCAGAGGGTGCTCGTATCGGGGATCACAGCCTAGCGCGAGGTAATGGCCACAGGTATTAGCAAAACGTCTTAGAGGTGCTGCGCCGGCGACGCCAATCTGACCGAGCCGCATGTTGGTGCCTGTTTTTTCAGCGACAAATGTCGACGGCCAATATCCTCGGCATAAAACCCGGCAAATAATGAATATGCTGATGTTGGCATGCAAGCTGGCCATATCTGGTTGCAGGCTTGCCGATATAGATATATTTAGAAACACCACCTCCTGGATATTTATGGCATAAGCAAGCGCATCGGTTTATTGCCAATAAATTAATGACAGATCCCTCATGAAATATATTTTGTGACGGCTTCCATAAAGCAGGCCCGCAGCGCTGTTCATGCTTCCCCTCGGCGGGTTATGGTTTCTTGGTGAAACAATCTACCGGATGTTCAATATCAGGCCAGATTTCTCGCCATACGATGCGCAACAACCAGTGAGTTTGCGCACTCCCGCGGCATGACGAAGGAACCCTATCGACCCGATATTCCGCCGAGCCCGAACCTGCTTTATCGAGGAGCATTTTATGTGTGCCGAGCCGAATACCCATACCCGCAGACAATTTCCCACCGCGTTTACCATCTTGTTTTTGATCATGTTGTTGGCCATCGCCCTCACCTGGATAATTCCGGCGGGCGCCTATGCCAAGCTCTCTTATAATGCCGCCAGCCATATGCTGACCATCAACACGCCGCAAGGGGAAACCCGGCGAGTGCCCGCCACTCAGGATGAGCTAACCAGACTCGATATCAATATCGGGGTGGAGCAGTTCGTCAACGGCACCATCCGCAAGCCCATCGCCATCCCCGGTACCTATGAGCGGCTGACCCAGGCGCCGAAGGGGCTCTCCGACGTGGCAGTGAGCATGGTCAAGGGCACCATAGAGGGGGCCGACATCATCGTCTTCATCCTGGTGCTGGGGGGCCTTATCGGCGTCATCAACAAGACCGGCGCCTTCAATGCCGGACTGGTGGCGCTGTCGCGCAAGACCCGGGGCAACGAGTTCCTTTTCGTGGCGCTGGTCTGCTTCGTCATGGCGCTGGGGGGCACCACCTGCGGGCTGGAGGAGGAGGCGGTCGCCTTCTATCCCATACTGGTGCCCATCTTTCTGGCGCTCGGCTATGACGCCATCGTCTGCGTGGGGGCCATCTTCCTCGCCGCCTCCATGGGCACCACCTTCTCCACCATCAACCCTTTCTCGGTGGTGATCGCCTCCAACGCCGCCGGCATCCCCTTTACCGAGGGGTTGAGCTTTCGCGCTGTCGGCTGTCTGGTGGGCACCCTGGTGGTGATCGGTTACCTCTACTGGTACTGCAAGAAGCTCAAGGCCAACCCTGCCTTCTCCTACACCTATGAAGACAGAGAGAGCTTTCGGGCCCGCTTCCTGAAAGAGGGCTCCCTCGATGAAGGGGTCCCCTTCACCCTGCGCCGCAAGATCATCCTGACCCTGTTCATCCTCGCCTTCCCCCTGATGGTGTGGGGTGTCTCCATGGCTGGCTGGTGGTTCCCGCAGATGGCGGCCTCCTTCCTGGCCGTCGCCATCGTCATCATCCTTATCTCCGGCCTCAAGGAGAAAGAGGCTGTCGAGGCCTTCACCCAGGGAGCGTCCGAGCTGGTGGCGGTCTCGCTCATCATCGGGCTGGCGCGGGGGGTCAACCTGGTGCTGGATCAAGGGATGATCTCGGACACCATTTTGGCCTATGCCTCCAGTCTGGTGGCCGGCATGCACGGCACCGTGTTTGCGGTGGCCCAGATGCTGGTGTTCACCCTGCTGGGGCTGGTGGTGCCCTCTTCCTCGGGGCTGGCGGTGCTCTCCATGCCCATCATGGCGCCGCTGGCGGATACCGTGATGATCCCGCGCTATATCGTGGTGTCGGCCTACAACTGGGGCCAATACGCCATGCTGTTCCTGGCCCCCACCGGGCTGGTGCTGGTCACCCTGCAGATGCTCGGCATCCAGTTCAACCAGTGGGTCAGGTTCGTGCTGCCCATGGTGGGCTTTGTGCTGGGTTTCGGCGCCCTGATGCTGGTGGCGCAGGTGATGATGATCTAGGGCAGATGGCCCCCGCCCCGGCGGGGGTCATGTCTTACCCAGGGCGCAGATCTGGGGGAACTAGTGGCGCACCCTGTGCTGCTGGCGAAAACAGAAGAGCTTGAGGCTGATGTCGGCAAGGTCGGCGGGCAGCTCCTGCGCCGTCTCGCAGAGGGGTTGATAGAGGGAGTCCAGCAGCCGCTGGGCTTGTTCCCGGGTGATGATGCCGGCCTGCACGGCCGGTTGTATCCATCTTGGCAGCATCGACATATGAACCCCCTTGCTGACCGGATGACCGCAGCCGATCTGGCCTGACTGCGGGTGGCGCCTGCCGGCTCACATTGCTGCGGGCCGCCAGAGACGCGCGATTGATCCTCTCTGCCAACAGAGCAAGCATAATGCTTGCCGTGATCTGTTATCGGCCGCCAATTCTCCCCGCAACAGTGATTTATCAAGCGGTTGGCACACCCTGACTGGCCCTTGTTGACGACTAGGCCCCCCTTGTTTGCCACTGCGCCAGCCGGCTGGTGGCAGGAGCTTGGCGCAAAATGGGAAAATAGGCCCAGCTGAATCGCAAAATGCCACTCGCAGATCGCTTTTTCTCCCTTCACTGCACCTTTGTCGCCAAAGCCCGACACCTTTTTGGCGAGGCACTTTTCGGTGCAGTCAGGGGTTGTCGTGCCCGCACGGGCTTTGCCTTGTGCCTCCTTGCCCTTGTGCCAAGATGAGCGCAAGCAAGAGACGCATCCCGTGATGCATTTGAGGAGAAGAGAAAATGAACAAATCCATGTTGGCAGGAGTCGGGATCGGTGTGGCCTCTGCGCTGGCCTTGTCAGCCGCCGCCAGCGGATCCCTGTTTTCATCACAGCCTCAGTTCGCTGAAGTGCTGGCCAGCAAAGCGGTGACCGAGACCATCAAGACCCCCCGTCAGGAGTGTCGCAACGTCACCGTGACCCACCGCAAACCGGTGCAGGACGAGCACAAGATCCTGGGTACCGTGGTCGGTGCGGCGCTGGGCGGCGTGCTCGGCAACCAGTTTGGTGGTGGCAACGGCAAGAAGGTGGCGACCGCCGCCGGCGCCGTGGCAGGCGGCTATGCCGGCAACCAGGTGCAGGGCAACATGCAGGCCGGTGATACCTACACCACCACGGAGCAGCGCTGCAAGACGGTGCAGGAGAGCAGCACCCGCACCCTGGGCTATGACGTCACCTACCGCCTCGCCGGTCAGGAAGGGGTGATCCGCATGAACAAGGCCCCCGGCGCCACCATCCCGGTCAAGGATGGCAAGCTGGTGATCGACGGTCCCCAGAGCGGCAGCTGATCCCGTCAGCTGGTCCAGCTCAGAGGCCCATCCTGGTGATGGGCCTCGCTGTTTTTGGCACTTTGGCCGACAACAGAAACAACAGAAAGGGGCCCGCAGGCCCCTTTTTATATTGAGGAGTCATCCTCAGTGGCGACCGAAGGGCCACCAGGACTTGTCGTTGTCCAGAATGTCGACCCGGGCCTCCTGCAGGTTGCCCGGCTGGGCACCCTGCAGCGCGGCCAAGCTTACCTTGAACTGCTCGGTGGGCTCGACAAACCAGTCATCGATGATCAGCACCTTGACCGACTTGCTGCCCCCCTCGCCCGCGGCCCAGCTCACCGATTGACCGAACCAGGGCAGGAAATCCAGCCCCCAGCGCGCCGTGATCCCGTCAAGGGCCACCCGGGCCCGGGCCGGCTTGCTCAGATCGCCGCTGCGCACCAGCGGGATCTCGGCAAACCACTGCCCCTCGTTCACCGTCATGCTGGCACGCGCCAGCGAGATGGTGGACGGCGCCAGCTTGTCCTTGATGGTCACCAGGGTCTGGTGCTGCTCGCCCAGGGTCGCGCCGCTCGCATCAAACAGCTCCAGGGTAAAGGTCTCGTCCCCTTCGTGCAGGGTGTCGCTCTTCACCGGGATGCTGATGGTCTGGCTGTCGCTCTGGCCAGCGGCCCAGTGCAGGGTGCCGGTGAGTGGCGCCACGTCGCTTGCGTCCGCGCTGCCGTAGGCAATGCGATAGCTGACGCTGGCCTCCCCATAGCTGCCGTCGCGGCGCGCCACGCTCAGGGTCAGGGTGTTGCCCTCCTCCACACTGGCAGCGGCGCTCTCGAGGCTCAAGACCCCGGCGGGCGGCAGCGGGTACTGGATGGCCACCAGCACGGGATCGTGATCCGAGGCGCTGAAAGGCCCTTCGGATTTCGCCAGCTGGCCGCTGTACTTGCTGCCGTACTCGAAGAAGTTGCTCTCGGCGGAGTTGATGTGCCAATCCTCGATGCCGATCACCTTGGCCGCTAGGCTCGGGTTTGCCAGGGCGTGATCCAGGTTGCCGAGCTCCCCTTCGTAGCTGTAGGAGTAGGTGTCGGTACCGTGGAAGCGGGTGTTGAGGTTGATAAGGCCATACCCCTTGCCAAGGGCGCTGCCGCTCTCCTCGAAGGGCTGACCCGCCAGGGTGGTGAAGGAGGCGCTCATGATCTGGCGCGATTGGGCGGCCGGATCATAGTCGGTCAGCACCCGGATGGGATCCTCCATGCCGTAGGCGTTCATATCGCCGATGAGCAGCAGATCCCCGCCCAGATCCTTGAGGCTCTCCCCCAGCACCTTGGCGGCGGAGACCCGCAGCGCATTGCAGTGGCCCTGGCCATCCAGCGGATCGGCAGTGGCGTAATCGGGGTAATCCTCGAAGCAGGCGGAGCCCTTGGACTTGAGGTGGTTGACCACCAGGGTCAGCGGCGCATCCCCCTTGGGCGAGCTGAAGCGCTGCACCAGCGACTCGCGCATCCCTTGGTTGATGGTCACCGGCTTGCCGCTGGCGTCCTGCGCCTCGGCCTGCTGCACCGGCAGCGCGATGAGGCTGGCGGCCCCCTCCGGGGTCACCTTGGCGGGCCGGTAGATGAGCCCCACCGTGATGGCATCGGTGCCAATCGGCTTGCCATCCGGCGAGGCAATCCAGCGGTAGTGATCCGCCTCATCCGGCTGGGCGGCGTTGAGGGCAGCCACCAGGTTGGCGATGGCGGAGTTGTCGCCGTAGCCGTTGTTCTCGATCTCCATCAGCCCCACCACGTCGGCGTTGAGGCGGGTGATGGCGCTGACGATCTTGGTGCGCTGCAACTCGAACTCCGCCACCGTCAAGGCGCCCCGGTTGCTGCCGGTGGGGTTGGCATCGCCCCCCACGACCGTGGTGAAGAAGTTGAGCACGTTGAAGCTGGCGACCCGCAGATCCCCCGCCTCGGCGAGCTCAGGGGTTTCCACCCGATCCCAGCCGCTGTGATCAATCTGGCTTGCGTCGATGTGGTTGCTGGCCACCAGCCGGAACAGGTTGTAGGAGTAGCCAAGCGCCCCCTCCAGCCCGTTGAGCTTGTCGCCGATGCGCAGATAACCGTCCTCGGCGTTGAAGCCGGGGAACCAGGGCAGCACACCGTCCGGCGCCTTGGCGTCGGTCTCCACCACCAGCTGGTTCTGCTGGTTGCGCATAGCCCAGTTGCTCGCCTCCTGGCTCATGGCGGCAAATTTCTGGGTCGACTTGATGAGCGGCGCGCCATAGGCCAGCACCAGATTGTTGCGCTTGCCGTCGTAATCGAAGCTGAAGTTGCGGGTCACCACCAGGCTGGATTCAGGCACCAGCCGCACCTGCATCCCCTCGTGACGCTCCAGCAGCTGGCTCAGGCTCTCGCCCGCCACCGGCACCAGATCCACCGCGGCCGGCACGGCCCCAGCGGGCCGGGTCACCACCAGCTCGTCGGCGTTAAGCTGGGTCTGATTGAAATACTCCTTCACCTTGCCAGAGACGCACACCTCGGCCCCCGGCACGATGGCAGCGTTGGCCTTGATGCTGTAGACGAAGAGGCCGTCGGAGGTGGCCGGATCGCCGTCCCCCTGTTCATCCTGGATGAAGAAGCCCTTGTAGAGGCCGCTCACCACCTGGGTCACCACACCGCGGGTGGCATAGGCCTGCTCAGACTCGAACTTGCCGGCCGGCACCAGCGGGCTGCTGTTGCCGGGGCCCTGAATGGCGGGCACCGGCACCAGGTTGTCCACCGGGCAGACGAAGGCGGGCGGCTGGGTACCATCGCAGGGGCCATCGCCGCTGCAACCCAGGCCACTGGCGTCATCTTTCGGGGCGGCCACGTATTCGAGCGCCGGATCGAAGGGGGCGGTTGCATCAGTCCGGCCGGTGGTGACGGTGGCCTTGCGGCGCAGGGTCATGTCCAGGGTCGAGACGTTGCCCGACACCCAGGCCGTACCCGGATCCACCCCCACCTGGCCGAAGCTGTCGATTATCTCGCTGCCGCGATAGAGCACCAGGGCGTCGTCACCGTTGAACACCAGGTTGCCGCTGGTGCGGTTGGCCTTGGCCAGGATCTCGCTGCTGGCGGAGGGGTTGGCCAGCACCAGGGTGGCGCCCGGGGCTAGGGTGCCTTGCAGCGCCAGGCTGTTGGTGGGTGATTCGCTGATGGGTTTGCCGTTGGCGTAGAGTGCCAACCGATACTGGGAGAGATCGACGGCATCGCTGCCGAGGTTGCTCAGCTCCACCGCCTTGTTGTTGCCCGAGCCTTCCAGGTATTCGCTGATGAGCAGCTGTGCCTGTGCCGGTCCCGCCAGCGCCAGCCCGACGGCCAGCGCTACCAGAGAGTGTCTTCCTGACATGCCAGTTTCCTTTTCTTTTTGACGTTATGTTTTGCGCCCCGCCAAGCGGGCCGCAGCACCTTGTTACGATTCTGATTGCGCATCATGGCAGCCTTGGCCAACCACGGCGCCTACTCTGCCCGTTTCGGCGCAGGGCCGCCGCGAGCTGGCTAACAATTACAGAAAAATGTTGCGGCCACGTGACGAAAAAGGGGCTTTTTTTCAGCCCCCTTGCCGTTATTTTCCGGTATTTCCCGCCCACCGGTATTTGCTACCGCCAATAGGCAAAAGAGGCGCACAAGATGGCGACACAAGCTGACATATCGCGTAAAAACAGTCGCTTGCCATTTCCAGGCCGCTGCGCGGACCAGGCTGTTCATTATTTGTGCTGACAGCCCGGCAGTGCAGTATGCCTGTTCCCCAGTGCCCGCCCGAAATAACGGGATGCGTGTTTGACCGGCGGGGTGAAAATAACCCTCGCGGCCTATTTCAGCCGCTGTCACCTCGCTGCCGTACGACGGTTTGCGAGGCTAATCGAGGGGTGAACCCATCACCCCTTGCAGCACTTCTTCACCGCCCGCACCACGTTCTGGTAGCCGGTGCAACGGCACAGATTCCCCGACAGGCCGCGGCGGATCTCCGCCTCAGTCAGCGGACGGCGATCTGTCTTGTCGAGCAGGGCCGCGCTCGCCATCACCAACCCCGGGGTGCAAAAACCGCACTGCACCGCCCCCTCGTCGATAAAGGCCTGCTGCACGTCGGAGAGCTCGTTGCCCTGCCGCTCTCCCTCCACAGTGCGAATGGATTTGCCATCTGCCCAGACCGCCAGATAGAGGCAGCTGTCGATGGCCGTGCCATTCACCCGCACGGTACAGGCGCCGCACTCGCCGACACTGCACCCCTCTTTCACGCTGATCAGCCCCTGCCCGCGCAGGAAGTGGAGCAGCGACATGGTGGGCGGCACAGCATAGGAGTAAGGCTTGCCGTTGATCTCGCACTGGATTTCTACGGCAGCACAGCTTTGCGGTTGCATCATAGGATCTTGCCTCCGGCACGTTCGACGGCGCAGGCGACCACCCGCTGCGCCAGGGTTTTGATGAGATGCAGGCGAAACTCCTTTTCTGCCCGCCAGGAGGAGCGCGGCGCCACATCGGCCACCACCGCCTCGGCAATGGCCGCAAGCGTCGCCCGGGTCAGGGGTTGCCCCTCGGCCGCCGCTTCCGCGTGGGGCGTGCGCACCGGGGTCGGTGCTGCTACCCCGTAGGCCAGCCGCAGACGCTTGAAGTGACCATCCTCAATCTGGCAATAGGCGGCGCAGCCTATGGTGGCGATGTCCATGGCCCCCCGCATGGCGTACTTGAAGTAGTGGGAGCCCACCTGGGAGTGCACGTCCGGGGCAAAGTGGAATGCCACCAGGATCTCTGCCGGTTGCAGCGCCACCTTGCCCGGGCCGGTGTGAAAACCGGCGATGGGGATGCGACGCGTGCCGCCCGGGCCGGCAATCTCCAGCTCTGCTTCCAGCGCCACGGTTGGCGCCGCCGAGTCGGCACTGGTGGCGCCGTTGCAGATGTTGCCGCCATAGGTGGCGACGTTGCGGATCTGCGGACCGGCGATGGTGGCGGCGGCTTCCGCCAGCATCGGCAGGCGGCGCTGCACCAGCTCGTTTTCGATGAGCTCGGTAAAGGTGGTGCCAGAGCCGATGCGAATAGAGCCGTCAGCCTGCTCGCTCACCCCCTTGAGCTCGGGCAAGTCGTGAATATCGACGATATGGCGATAGGCGGCGTTGAGGTGATGGAGCTGGATCATCACATCGGTGCCACCGGCCAAGAGGCGCGACTCGGGGTCGGCCTGGCGCAGGGCGACCGCCTCTGCCACGCTGTGGGCCTTGTAGTAACGGGCAATATCAAACATGGCGTTGCTCCTCCCCTGCTCCCTCGCCAATCAGACCCGCCGCGACAAACTCCCGAAACAGGGTCTTGGGGGTGATAGGCAGCTCGTTGATGGCGACGCCGGTCGCCATGCGGATGGCGTTACGGATCGCCGGGCCCGGCGAGATGATGGGTGGCTCCCCCAGGGATTTGTGGCCATAGACCGACTGGGGCTCGTAGGTCTGCACGAAGTCGCACTCGAGCTCGGGCAAGTCCAGCATGGTGGGGAACTTGTAGTCGAGCAGGTTGGGGTTGCGCACCACGCCAGTCTTGGCGTCGATGATCATCTCCTCGAACAGGGACCAGCCGATCCCCATCCCCATGCCACCATGCACCTGCCCCTGTGCCAGCTGCGGGTTGAGGATCTTGCCCGCATCGTGCAGGTTGAGGATGCGATTGATGGTCACCTTGCAGAGATCGATATCGACACTGAGATCGACGAAGGTGCAGCCAAAGCTCGGCGGGTTGGTGGTGGTCTTGTGGGAGACTTCCGAGGTGATCTGGCCGCCGATGGTGAGGTGGTAATAGGCGTTGACCGATACCTCGGCGACGCTAATGAGCACCTTGTCCGGCGCACCCGCCAGCACCACGTAACCGTCGATCAGGGTGAGCGATCCCACATCCTGATGGCAGAGCTGGGCTGCCAGCGACAAAATGCGGGCCCGCAACTGCAGCGCCGCCTGATGGATGGCGGGGGCCGCCACATAGCTCTGGCGCGAGGCGAACGAGCCCGGGTCGTAGGCGGTGATGTCGGTATCCTGGGTCGAGATGATCCGGATCTGCTCAAATGGAATGCCCAAGGTCTGGGCCGCCATCTGGGCAAAGACGGTATCCGACCCCTGCCCTATCTCGGTGGCACCGATCTGCAGATTGACGGTGCCATCCTGATTGAGCAGCATGCGGGCGCCGGCGATCTCCACCCCCACCGGATAGGTGTTGGATCCATAACTGAAACAGGCCACCCCGATGCCGCGCCGCACCCGACTCGCCGGATCCTGCGCCAGGCATTCGGCCTTGAGCCGCTCCCACTCGAACTGCTCGCCGCCCCGGCGCAGGCACTCAGGCAAGCCCGCACTGTAGATGGTCTTCTGGTTGACCTGATTGACGTCCCCCTCGCGGGCCACGTTGGCGATGCGCACCGCAAGCGGATCCAGACCCAGCTCGGCGCAGGCGTCATCCAGCATGCATTCGAGGGCAAACACTACCTGGGGTGCGCCGTAACCGCGCATGGCACCGGCGGTGGGCAGGTTGCTGTAGAAGGTTTTGGCGTCATAGCCAAAGGCGCTGCGCGGATAGAGATAGCTTATCTTGTTGGCGCCGGCGCTGGCGATGGAGTGGCCGTGGGAGGCATAGCCGCCGGTGTTGGAGAGCACGTCCAGTTGATACCCCTTGAGGGTGCCATCCCGGTTGATGCCGAGGGTGCCGTCGATGGCAAAGCCGTGGCGGGTACGAGAAGCAAAGAAGCACTCCTCCCGGCTCAAGGTCACCTTGACCGGCACGCCGCCAAGCTGGTAGCTCAGAAACGCAGCCATCGGCTCTTCCAGCACATCCTGCTTGTTGCCAAAACCGCCGCCCATGTAGGGCTTGATCACCCGCACGCTCGACCAGGGCAGGCCGAGGGACTTGGCCACCCGGCTGCGCACAATCTGGGGGATCTGGGTACTGGTGACGACGATGATGTGGTCCGGCTGATCCATGTAGGCGTAACAGGTCACCGTCTCCAGATGACAATGCTGCACCACCGGCGTCTGGTAGTGCCCCTTGAACTGCAGATCCGCAGCGGCGATGGCCTGCTCCGGCTCCCCCGCCCGGATCTGGCTCTGGCGCAGCAGGTTGCCGCTCGGGTGGATGGGATAAGCCCCCTCGGCCAGGGCGCTGGCCGCATCCGTCATCACCGGCAGCGGCTCGTAGGTCACCTTGACCAGGGCGGCGGCCTTCTCGGCAACCAGCGGATCGCGGGCCACCACGATGGCGACGCCATCGCCAAAGTGACGCACATGGTCGGTGAGCAGGCGCCGGTCTTTCACGTCCCGCTTGGCCTCATCGAGGGACCAGGCGTGACCGGCGGTGCGAAAACAGGTGGTGGGCACATCCTCGTGGGTGAACACGGCCTCGACCCCGTGCAGGGCCAGCGCTTCGCTGGCGTCGATGGTGAGCACTTTGCCGTGGGCGATATGGCTGCGCACGTACTTGGCGTGGCGCATGCCGAGCATGATGTTGTCGTCGGTGTAGCGGGCGCTGCCGGTCACCTTGGCCTCGGCATCCACCCGCTTGAGCGGTAATCCTATGGACATATGCAAGTCCTTTGTCAGGCAGAAAAAATCAGAACCGGTATAAAAAACAGCAAGATATGCGCCCGTTTCCGGCAAGGCGTGCCAACCGGGGGGCAAAGGCGGCGAGCAAAGGGAAGAAGTGTGAAGAAGATCCCATCCGGCGCCCATCAGGCGCTCCGTCATGGCCGTGGCCAGCCCCGCAGCAGCAGCCCATGGAGGACTCGGCGGCGCCAGTGCCAGGCGGCGTTATCAATCTGGTAAGCCCCGTTATCAAAATGGTATGAGTTCGGTTTGCAGGGCGGGGCCGGCCAAGAGAGGCTGGCCCCGCCATAGAGAAGGACGCGATGCGGACTAGATGGCCCAGCCGCCAGCGTAAAAGAGCACCAGCGCCAGGGCGATGATGACGGTACCGACGTTGAGCTTGCGCCACTCCTTCGAGCAGATGCGGCCGATCACCAGGGCGCTGAAGCCCAGCATGATGCCGGTGACTATGTTGCAGGTGAGCACGATGAAGACGGCGCACAGCAGGCCGGACATGGCCCCGACGAAGTCATCGAAGTCGAGCCGGGCGACGTTGCTCAGCATCAAGAGCCCCACGTACATCAACGCCGGTGCGGTGGCATAGGCCGGCACCAGATAGGAGAGCGGCGAGAGGAACAGCATCAGCAGGAACAAGACCCCCACCACGGTGGCGGTGAGGCCGGTCTTGCCGCCTGCCGCCGTGCCCGCCGCCGATTCGATGTAGACGGCGGCCGGCGCGGCCCCCACCAGACCGGAGAAGATGCTGCTGATGGAGTCGGCGCTGAGCGCCTTGCCGCTGTTGATGATGTGGCCATCCTTGTCCAGCAGGTTGGCCTGCCCCGCCACGGCGCGAATGGTGCCGGTGGCATCAAACACCGCCGTCATCACCAGCGCCAGCACGCTTGGCAGCACCAGTGGCGAGAGCGCCCCCACAACGTCCAGGCTGAAGATGAGGGACTTGCCCTGCTCGTCGGCGAGGCTCGGCATGGCGAACAGCCCCTGGTACTTGACCGCCGGATCGAAGATGAGGCCGAAAATGGAGATGGCGATGATCACCAAGAGGATCCCGCCCGGAACTTTAAGCTTCTCCAGCCCGACGATGACCGCCAGCCCGATGAGGGACATGATGACCGGCATGGAGGTAAAGGCCCCCAGCGCCACCGGCAGCCCCTCCAGCGGGTTCTTGATCACCAGCCCCACCCCGTTGGCGGCGATCAGCAGCAGGAAGAGCCCGATGCCGATACCGGTGCCGTGGGCGATCCCCATCGGCAGGTTGTCGAGGATCCAGCTGCGCACCCCGGTCACCGAGATGGCGGTAAACAGCACCCCCATCAGAAAGACGGCGCCGAGCGCCACCGGGATGGAGATCTGTTGCCCCAACACCAGGCTGAAGGCGGTAAAGGCGGTGAGCGAGATGGCGCAGCCGATGGCCATCGGCAGCTTGGCCCAGAGCCCCATCAGCAGCGAACCAAAGCCTGCCACCAGACAGGTGGCCACGAACACGGCGCCGGGGGGAAAACCCGCCTTGCCGAGCATGCTGGGCACCACGATCACCGAATAGACCATGGCGAGGAAGGTGGTGAGCCCCGCCAGCACCTCCTGACGCACGTTGCTGCCCCGCTCGCTGATCATGAAGTAGCGATCGAGCGCGCCGCCGGCGGGCTGTCGTCCCGCCGCCGACCCCTTGTCCGCAACTGCCCCGTCCATCTCGTTTATCCTGTTTGTCTGGCTCATGGCCGACTCCTTCCTGCATCCCTGAATGTGTCGTGACGAAATGGCGGTCGGTGCCGTGGATCTCTGCTGCCACAGTCGCCGGCATCATGGGGTTGGCAGGCAAGGCAAACGTTTGACTTGCCGTCTAAAAAAACCGGGCCATTTCACCTGCTGTGGCGGGGCAAGCGCCTCGCCTGTCGTGCGGCGCAGGCACCACGCTGGTCCCTGCTGCCGTGTTCCCGGGGCGAGCATGCTCGCCCCTCTGCTTTGAAAACCGGATCAGCCCCGCTCGTGCACCAGCTGACCATCCACATAGGTGCGGTAGATGGATCTGTCATCACCCAGGGTCAGCAACACGAACAGCTTGTCGCGCAAGGTGGTGGAGTTGTCGTAGCGCAGCTGCTGCAGTGGGGTGGCGACCGGGTCGAGCACCACGAAATCCGCCTCCTTGCCCACCGCGAAGCTGCCGATCTGCTCGTCCAGCCCCAGCGCATGGGCGCCGCCCAGGGTGGCCAGGTAGAAGGCCTGATAGGCCGAGAGCCGCTCGCTTTGCAGCTGCATCACCTTGTAGGCCTCGTTCAGCGTCTGCAGCATGTTGAAGGTGGTGCCGGCACCGATGTCGGTACCTATCCCCACCTTCACCTGCTTGTGCCACGCCTTGTGCAGCTTGAAGAGGCCACTGCCGAGATACAGATTGGAGGTGGGGCAGAAGGCGATGGTGGAGCCGGTCTCCTTCAGGCAATCCCACTCCTGCTCTTCCAGATGGACGCAGTGGGCAAACACGCAGTTATGGCCGGTGAGGCCGTGCTGGTGATAGACGTCGAGATAGCCCTGATGCGCCGGGAAGAGGGATTTGACCCAGGCTATCTCGTCCTTGTTCTCGCACAGGTGGGTGTGCAGGTAGGTGGTCGGGTACTCTTCGCGCAGCCGCCGCGCCATCGCCAGCTGCGCCGGGGTCGAGGTGGGAGCAAAGCGCGGCGTGATGGCGTAGAGCAAGCGGCCGTTGCCGTGCCAGCGCTCGATGAGCGCCTTGCTCTGTTCATAGCTGCTCTCGGCGGTATCGAGCAGATAGTCGGGCGCGTTGCGATCCATCATCACCTTGCCGGCGATCATCCGCATGTTGATGCGACTGGCCGCCTCGAACAGGGCATCCACCGATTCGGGGTGGACGGTGCCGAACACCAGCGCCGTGGTGGTGCCGTTTCGCAGCAGCTGCTTGATGAAGAAGGTGGACATCTCGCGGGCGTACTCGAGATCGTTGTAGCGCCGCTCGGCCGGGAAGGTGTGGCGGTTGAGCCACTCCAGCAGCTGCTCGCCATAGGCCCCCACCATCTCGCTTTGCGGGTAGTGGATGTGGGTGTCGACAAAGCCCGGCACTATCATCTTGCCGCGATAATCCCGCACCCGCACCTGGGCCGGAATGCGATCTCGGCCCTCCTCCCACTGGCCGAACCAGTCGATGCAGCCGTTGCGAATGATCAGCAGGCCATCTTCGATGAGACGGGCATTGGGCTCTATCTCCTCGGGCTGGCTCACCACCCGGGTGATGTCAAAGAAGCTGCCGCGCACTGCCTTGACGGAGTTGTCGTTTTTCATCTCTCAATTCCCTCTAGTTGTTCGTTAGCCGCGATCCACTTGCGGGGCGCGCACCTGGGCCTCCTCCGTCGCCAGCCCCTGTTGGCGGGCGGTGGCCGACGGAGCGGGCCGGGTAGCAAAACGGGTGTCGGGTTTGTCGCTCAGCTGGATCAGCTCTACCGCCTCGGCGGCATTGGCGGCCGCCTTGCGTCTACGGCTCTGGGGCAGCACCAGGTTCATGATGATGGCGGTGATGCCGCCGGCGCAGATGGGGTTCTCCACCAGCATGTAGATCCCCGCCGGCAGCACTTTGAACACGTTCGGGTCATAGGAGACCCCGAGCCCCAGCCCGAGCGAGGTGGCGACGATCAGGGTCTCGCGCCGATCGAAGCCGTGACTGATGATGATGCGCCCGCCGGCGATGGCGATCATGGAGAACATGATGACCATGGCGCCCCCCATCACCGGCGACGGTATGGTGGTGAAGAAGCGCCCCACCACCGGGAAGAGGCCGAGCAGCACCAGGATGACGGCGATGAACTTGCCCACGTGGCGCGAGGCCACCCCGGTCATCTGGATGACGCCGTTGTTCTGGGCGAAGGTGGTGAGCGGCAGGGAGCCGAGCGCCGAGGCGATCACCGACACCAGGCCGTCCGCCAGCACGCCGCCGGAGAGCCGTTTTTGAAACTCGGGGCCCTGGATCTGCCGGTGGGAGACCATGGCGGTAGCGGTGATGTCCCCCACCGCCTCCAGCACGCTCAACAGATAGATGGTGCCGGCCAGCACGAAGGCGTGCAGATCGAAGGAAAAACCGTACTTGAACGGGATGGGCACAGTGATGAGCGGCAGGTTCTCAAGGGCGGAGAAATCCACCATGCCGAGCATCAGGGCCACCGCATAGCCCACCAGCAGGCCGATGGCGATGCCGCTCATGCGAAGCAAGGGGCTCTTGCTGCAGTTGAAGGCGACGATGACGCAGAGCACCAAGAGCCCCAGGCCGATGTTCTCGTATTTGCCGAAGGTGCCGCTGCTCATGGCGGAGAAGCCGCCGCCAAAGTCGATGATCCCCACCTTGATGAGGCTCAGGCCAATCATCAGCACCACCACCCCGCTCACGGTCGGGGTGATCACCCGCTTGAGGTAGGGCAGCACGAAGGAGGAGCCCATCACCAGGAAGGCCCCGACGAAGGAGACCCCGAGCAGGGTCGAGACGATCAGCTCCTCGTGCAGGCCATCTTTTTTCATGGCGCTGCCGAGCGCAATCATCACGGTGACGAAGGAGAAGTTGACCGACTGGATGGAGAGCAGCCCCGAGCCGATGGGGCCGTAACGGTTCACCTGCAGCCAGGTGCCGATGCCGGAGGCGATCATCGCCATGGAGACCAGGTAGGCGGTGGTCTCGGTGGAGAGGCCAAGGGCCCCGCCCACGATGAGGGCCGGCGTCACCATGGGAACAAAAATGGCCAGCAGGTGGGTCACGGCCCCCATCAGGGTTTGGTAAAAGGGAGGTTTGTCTTCGAGCGCGTAAATCAGGTCCGAGTGCTTGCGTGTTGTTTTAGACATCTTGATTGTCCCATCACACAGAATATGGGCGGAGTACTCATTCCGCTGTCAGGTGCTGGGGGCGAGCCTGTGCCCGCCCCTCACCTTTTCTTTTGTTATGCCGACGCTTGTTGCTCCAGCTTGCCCAGTTCACGCAGGATCTGCTCCGGCGTGAAGTGCCACTTGCGCAGCCAGACACCGCAGGCGTCGTGGATGGCGGTGGCGATGGCAGGTGCGGCGCCGTTGACCCCGATCTCCGAGATGGACTTGGCGCCGTAAGGGCCGACCTTGTCGTCACTCGGTACTAGGAAGGCCCGAAAATCGCGCGGAATATCGCCGATCTTGGGCGCGCCATAGCTCTTCAGATCCCGGGTCAGCGGAATGCCCTTGCCGTCGTAGCAGATCTCCTCGGTCAAGGAGTGGCCGATGGCCCGCATGGTCGCCCCGTAGATCTGGCCGAGTGCCAGCTCCGGGTTGATGGGGGTGCCGCAGTCGAGCAGGGCGTAGAACTTGTCGAGCCGGATCTGCCCGGTTCTGACGTTGACCGCCACCTCGGCGAAGTTGGCGCCGTACGGGAAGGCGAGCTCAGAGGTGATGTAGCTGGCGGTGCCCACCAGGATACCGAAGCCGGTACCTGTCTCGGCCTTGTGGGCCAGCTTGGCGAGGCTCACCTCCCCCAGCTTGCCGCGCACCACGCCCGGGAACGCCAGCTCAACATCGGCTACCGGCTCGCCCAGCATGGCGGCGCCGTGGAACAGGATCTTCTCCTTGAGGTTCTCGGCCGCCTTCTTGGCCGCGTTGCCGGAGAAGCAAGTACCTGACGAGGCGTAGGCCCCCTTGTCGAACAGGGCGTGGTCGGTGTCGCCGGAGATGACGTGCACATCTCCGAGCGGGCAGTGCAGCACCTCGGCAGTCAGCTTGGCCACCACGGTATCCAGGCCAGTGCCGATATCGGCGCCACCGGAGTGGACGATAAAGGTGCCGTCAGATTCCAGCTTGACCATGCAGTTGGCCTGATCGATATCCGGGATCCCCGATTTTTGCATGATGATGGCGACGCCACGGCCGATGCGCCAATCCCCGTCCGCGGGTTTGGGGCTGTCCCACTCGATGAGCTCGCGCCCCTGTTTCAGGATGGGCTCAAGGGCGCAGCTGGCCGCGTGGGGCACCGAGGTGGGCATCTTGCCCTCGCCGATGGCCCCCAGCACCTTGAGGATATCCCCCTCGTGCACCCGGTTGTGCTCCACCATGTCGAGCTGATCGATGCCGAGTTTCTCGGCCAGTTCCGCAATGGCCATGGTCAGCGCGAAGTTGCCCTTGGGCGCGCCATAACCCTGATAGGCGCCGGTCGGGCAGATGTTGCTGTAGTAGGTGTTGACGGTAAAGCGCACATTCTCGCACGGGTAGAGCGGCAGCGAGAGCGCCGGGCCGTTGCTCGGCACCGTCAGAGAGTGGTTGCCGTAAGGGCCGGTGTTGGCGCGAAAATCCATCTCGATGGCGGTAATGGTGCCATCTTTCTTGGCCCCCACTTTCACCTTCACCTTGGCCACATGGCGGGAGGTGTTGCTGATGAACTCCTCTTCACGGGTGTAGCGGAAGGTGACCGGACGGCCGGTAACCCTGGTCGCCCAGGCGCACACCTCTTCCAGCAGGATATCCTGCTTGGAGCCAAAGCCGCCCCCTACCCGCTCCTTGATCACATGCACCTGGTGCTGCTTCATGCCGACGATGCGCGCCACCTGACGGCGCACGTGCCAGGGCACCTGGGTGGAGGCGTGGATCACCAGCCGATCCCCATCCATGTAGGTGAAGCAGATGTGCGGCTCGGTCGGGCACTGCTGGGCCTGGGTCGATTCGTAGGTGCGCTCGACAATCTCGTCCGCCTCGGCAAAGCCTTTGGCCACATCGCCGATCTGGCCATGGACGCTGGCGGCCAGGTTCTCGTGCGGACGGGAACCGATGGGGAAGTTGATGATCATGTGCTCATCGCCACGGCGAACCGAGCAGGCGTTCTGCTGCTCCAGATCCGCAGGCGCGCCAGCCATATAGACGATGGGTTCGTCGTGCACCAGCGGGGCATTCGGGGCCATCGCCTCGTCTATGTTCATGACCGCCGGCAGCACCTGATACTCGACCTCAATGAGTTTGAGCGCCGCCAATGCGATGGCTTCGCTCTCGGCCACCACGGCGGCGACCCGGTCACCGACGTGACGCAGCTTGCGGCTGAACATTCGGCGATCCAGCGGTGACGGCTCGGGGGCACTCTGGCCACCCGGGGTGTAGTAGATATCGGGGCAGTTTAGGTGAGTGATGACATGCACCACCCCCGGCATGGCTTCGGCGCGGCTCACGTCGAGTTTGGTGATCACCGCATGGGGATGGGGGCTTCGCAGCATCTTGATGATCAGCGCATCCTCGCTGACCCGATCCTCCACGTAGCAGGGTTTGGCCTGCACCATCTTGGCGGCGTCCACTTTCGGGCAGCTCTTGCCGATGTGGCGCAGGTCGTCACGAAACTCGGGGGCAATCTGACACAGGTAATCGGGATCCTTCATCCGTGAACTGGCAAGCTCGATAGCCTGATAGAACTGCTGGTAGCCGCCATCCCGGTGAAACAGGCCCGAGAGGGCGTCGTCGATTTGATCACGGCTGGGGCTGGGATGGCGATCAAGCAGGTCGGTAACGATGAGCGCCGCTGCCGGATCGTTGTAGCCGGACTGCACCACGCCCACGTCCACCATCGCCTGCTGCACCAGGCTGAGCTGGTTCCAGCTGCCGAGCGACTCGGCGGTGCGCACCTCTGATCCATCCAGCTGAGCGGCGATCAGCAGGGAGGCGTTGATCACCTTGCCGTTGAAGAGAATGGCGTCGGAGCCGGCAAAGCCGAAACCGTCGTCGCTGTTGCGCACCGAGTGCATCCGGCACTGGTTGAACAGCACCCGCTGGGCATTCTCGCCAGCCGGGGCGATGACGGTGCGCAGGGCACCGTTCAGTGTGAAGTTGAGTTCCATCATGCCTGTACCTCCTGCTGCTGGCACTCCACCAGCAGATCCGCCACCACCACGCCGCTGATATAGCGCTTGTAGGCCACGCTGCCACCGAGATCCGCGCGCGGTGCAATCAGTGCACTCACCGCCGCCTCCAGCGCCGCATCCCGCAGCTCATGACGCTCCACGTCCCGCAGACGCATCGGTTGCGGCGTGACACCCGCCAGGGCGACCCGCATCTCGCCAAGGGCGTCGAGGGCCACCGCGGCCGTCATCACCGCCAGACCGTCGGCGTTGCGGCTGATGCGGCGAGTGGCGCAGCGCAGCTCGGGCTCCGGCAGCACCACCCCCAGCACCAGCTCCTTGCGCTGGCCGGCCAGGTAGGCATCGATGGGTTGCAGCTGGTTGTTCTCCAGCACCACCACGGCTTCAAGCACCAGCAGCACCGGCAGCAGCGGGGAGTCCTGCTGCTGGCAGGCAATTTCGCCGCCGAGGGTGGCTTGATTGCGCAGATGGCGGGAGTAGACAAACCCCAGCGCCTCGCACAGGGCGGCCGGGGTGCGGGGGTCATCTTTGAGGGCTTGCAGGGTAACGGTGGCGCCGATGTGGAGTTGACCGCGCTGCTGCTCAATCTGGCCAAGTCCGAGCCTGCCCAGCGAGATGGCGACCTTCTTGTCGGTGCGGGTCGGCGCGGCGTTGAGCTTGCTGCCGCCCCCCATGTAGACGGCGTCGTTGCCAAAGCGTGCCTTGAGTTCCAAAGCCTGACCCAGTTGCTCGGGTCGGAAGAATTGCTCAATCATGTGTCGTCCTTACTCTTGCTGCCCGCCGCCGGGAAGGTCCACAGGGCGGGCAATCCAGTCCAAACGTGCGGAGGGTGGCCTTAGGCCAGCGCGTCCATTCGTTGCCACAGGCGGCTTGCCACCTTGCTGGCCTGCTCATAAAGGGGCTCGACGTCAAAGGCGAACTCGCGATCCTGATAGACCATGCGCCCCTCCACCATCACGCTGTTGACCGAGGATGAACCCATGCCGAAGGCGAGATGGCCACCGAGGTTGCGCGGTGCCAGCGGGGTCGGTGCGGCGTAGTCGCAAATGGTGAGGTCGGCCTTGTAGCCCGGCTCCAGGCGGCCAAATTTGGCGCCGAAGTTGCGCTCAAGCAGGCGGTTGCCGTTCCAGAGGAAGCGGGCAAAGCTGTCGGGCCAAAGCGCCCCGCCGGCATCCTTGTGCTTGAAGTAGGCGAACTTGAGCTCTTCGAACATGTCGGAGCCGATACCGTCGGTGCCGAGCGCCAGGTTGCGGTATTCCGGCAGGTGTAGGTTGTAGCCCACGTGGTTGTTCATGTTGGAGCGGGCGTTATGTACCAGGAAGGCATCGCGGCTGTTGAGCAGCTCGATGTCGGCCGGGCTCAGGTAGATGCCGTGGGCGATCAGGGTCTTGCTGTCGACAAGGCCAAACTCGTCCAGCCGGGCGATGGGCTCCTTGCCATGGTGGTGGTGGCCGTGGGCCATGTCGTAGCGGTCTTCCGCCACATGGATATGCAGCCCGCGACCGGTGACCTGCAGCGCTTCGCGCAGCATGGCCAGCCCCTCGTCGGGCACGGTGAAGGGGGCGTGGGCGCCGATATGAGCCTCCACCAGATAGGGTTCGCTCCCCTTGGCTTTGGCCGCATCGATCTGTTGGGCGAACAATATGTTCTCCTCCACCCCGGCCTGCAGCTCGGCGAGGCCGCCGTTGCGATCCGTGGTCTCGAAGCAGGTCATGCCGCGCAGACCCGCCTCCACAAACCCTTTTCGCAGCACGTTCAGGGAGCCCTTGATGAAGTTGGGCGAGGCGTGGTGGTCGATCACCGCGCTGCAGCCGCTCTTGATCGCCTCCAGCGAGCAGATGAGACCGCTGTAGTAGAGGGACTCCTCATCGAGCGCCCGATCGAGCCGCCACCAGAGGTTTTTCAGGGTGGAGATAAAGTCCGGGCAAGGGGCGATATTGGCCATGATCCCCCGCGACAGGCCGGAGTAGAAGTGGTTGTGGGCACAGACGATGCCCGGCATCACCAGCTTGCCGCCCATCTCCCGATAGTTGGCCTGCGGGTAGAGGGCCCGCAGATTGGGCCCCACCGCTTTGATGAGCGATCCTTCGATGGCTATATCCACCCCTTCCAGCACCCGGGTCGGCTCCAGCTGGACAGCGGTGACGTTCTTCAGAATAAACATGGTTGGCTCCTTCGCTTATTCGTGGTTCGCTCAGGCCTCGACGGCACCCAGCAGGTAGTGGTGATGAGCATGGACATGGCTGATGATGCGGCACATGTCGCCAAGGGCCGCTGGCGCATCCAAAATCTGGCTCTGGGCGTCTATGGTCAGGCGATAGGTCTCGCCGCCCTGGCGCACCCGCAGCTCACCGCCCCCGTCATGGCCCTCGGCCAGATAGAAACCGGGGTTGCGGCTGTTGTCGAAGTCCTCGGGCAGGCTGAAGATGGTGACCTTGTCCTGATAGGGCTTGCCCTGCCACGGGCAGAACTGGGCGCAGTTGCCACATTCGTTGCAGTAGGCATCCAGGTGCAGGGTCTGGAACTGGTCCTTGAAGCCCGGCACCGCGATGGCGACGTTGGCCCGGTTGGGGCAGACATCCACGCACTTGCTGCAGAGGTAGTTGCACTCGAGGCAACGGTGCGCCTCTTGCGCCACGAAGGCATCCCGCTCCCCCTTGTCCACCAGGGTGACGGCGATGTTTCCCTTGCGGCGGTAGATCTCGTCCTTGTCAGACGGCTGGCTGGTCACATCGCACGGCTGGCCGGCAATATGCTCGCGGGCCAATACCAGATCCGCGGCGCGGCGGGCACCGCCGATGGCACCGACGATGGAGGATGGGCCGCTCTGTACGTCACCTATGAGGAAGACGTTACGACGGCTGGTTTCGCCGGTCTGGCCATCCACCTCGGGCCAGCCATCACTGCCAAGGGGAATGCCCATCGCTTTGAGCACCTCGCAGTCAGGCTGCTCGCCGATGGCGGTGATCAGGGCATCCATCTGCATCACTTCGGTCTGCTCGGTGGGTACCGGACGGCGGCGGCCCTGCTCGTCAGGTTCCCCCAGCGCCATCATCCGCACGACAAGCTTGCCATCTTTCTCAAAGCGCTCCGGATTGGTGAGGAAGCAAAAACGCACCCCATCCTCCACCGCTTCCAGGTACTCCTCGCGATAGGCGGGCATCTCTTTCTCGCTGCGACGGTAGATAACGGTGACATCGCTGACACCGGGCACCTTGAGTGCGGCGCGGGCGCAGTCCATGGCGGTGTTGCCGGCACCGATCACAGCCACATGGCGGCCCAGCGGCAGCGGTTTGCCCTGATTGAAGCTGCGCAGGAAGTTAAAAGACTTGTAAATCCGCTCATGACCTCCTTCAAGGCGCATACCGCCGTTCTTGTCGGCACCGATGCCGACGAAGACATAGGTAAAGCCCTGGGCGTGCAGCTTGTCGACGGTGAGCGCCGGATCGCAGCCAAACTCGAACTTGACCCCGTGGGCGGCGACAAAGTCGATGTCATGCTGGATAAGCTCCGCCGGAATGCGGAACTCGGGAATGATGTGTTTGACCACGCCGCCTGCATCCGCTTCGCGCTCGAAGATGGTGACCGGATGACCGGCGCGGGCCAGGAAGTAGCCAGCAGACAAACCTGCCGGGCCGGCGCCAATCACCGCCACCGGGTGTTTGTCACCGCCGCCTGCCGGCTTGTGCCAGCGCGCCTTGTATCCTTCCCAACCGCGCTCCAGCGCGACCTTCTTGAGCTCACGGATATTGAGCGGGCTGTCGTAATCGAGCCGGGTGCAGTTGTACTGGCACTGGTGATCGCAGATATGGCCGGTGATGGCAGGCAAGGCGTTGCGCTGATAAATCAGCTCAAGGGCTGCCACATACTCCCCCTCACCCATCAGGCGAATGTACTCGGGGATATCCTGATGCACGGCGCAGGCGGTTACGCAGGGCGCCACGTAGCAGTCGGTCAGCGGCAGGCCACCACCCACTTCGATGCGATCCTCGGACTTCCACTCCTTCTGGGTGTAATCCATGGTGAGCGCCTTGGCGGCAAGGGCTTCCAGCTTGGCCACATCCACCTGAGCCATGGCCCAGCTGTCAGAGGCGTCGATCTCGTTGAGGCACTCGATCTGGCGCAGGTAACCACCCGGCTTGAGCAGATCGGTCGCCATGGTGATGGGACGAATGCCGGTCTCGAAGATATCACTGATGTTGAACTTGCTGGCACCACCGGAGTAGGAGATGGGCAGCTTGCCATCGAAGGCGCGGGACAGCACGGCGGCCACGTTGATGGAGAGCGGGAACAGCGCCCGGCCGGACATATACATCTCATCCCCCGGCAGCGCCCCCTTGCGATTGATGGTGCCAAGGGTGTTGGTCAGCTTGACTCCGAAGGTGAGCCCCTTCTCGGCCCCCAGCGCCATCAAGCGGGTCAGCATGGCCTTGGCCTGATCCAGCTTGAGATCGTGATCGAACGACGCTTCGCCGAGACCTATGTAATCAAAACCACAGGTATCGAGGATCTCGCGCACCCGCGGGTAGCCCAGCAGGGTTGGGTTGAGTTTGACGAAGGTGTTGAGCCCCTTCTCTTCCAGCATGTAGCGGCAGATGGCCTCGATTTCGTTGGGCGGGCAGCCGTGCATGGTGGAGAGGGTGACGCCGTGCACCAGATTGGCCGGAATGCGCTCCACCAGCTGTTGCAGGCGATCGCGCCGCGCCCCGAGCCCCAGCTCGGCGATAAACTGCTCGTCGGCCACGAGGTCACGTACCACCTGCTGGTACTCGGCAAATTTCGGATTGCTGCCAGCATCCATCAGGCTGTGGATGAACTGCTGCATCGGCGGCTGTTTGATGCCGTCGAGGTTATACCCCACGCTCATGTTGAAGATGAAAGACTTGGCCTCCCCGTCAAGGCGCGGGTCAAACACCTCCTCCAGCAGGTAGAGGGCAAACCAGGCCTTCAGATACTCGTCAAACGCCTTGGGCAGGGTGAATTCAGTGGACCACTCGGTGTTGAAGCACTCGTCTTCGGCATCGATGCAGGGCTTTTCCAGTTCGAGACGGTCCAGGATCTGCACCGTCTTGAGCTCGATAAAGCGCCCGCCGGTCAGCCAGGAGGTGACGATGTTCTGGGCCAGCTGGGTATGGGGGCCGGCTGCCGGGCCAATGGGGGTCTCGCAGGTTTCACCGAACACCTTGATCTTGCGCTCGTCCTGCTTGCGATAGAATTGCGCGGCGGGAATGCCGAAGATGGATTGACTCGCTTTATATTCCGAGAAGATACGGACCAGAAGGTTCTTGAAGGGAACGGGTCGCATAATATCGCCCATGTTGATCTCCTTGCAGCGGCACTGCTCATTGACAGGGTGAATAAATGGGGCCCATCCACAACCACGCATAAAAAGCCCCTTGAAACTGACAAGAGCAACAATCAGGCCAGCGCCGGATCTTTTTATTTTTCAGCCATAAAAACGTGAGGCACATCCAATTAATAAAACATCGAAAGCCGATACCAGTTTCGACAATGAGAGTGGCTATCAACACCGAATTTAAATAATGGAAACGCCGCCCTCATGGCTAAAAATGATCTCACTTTGGCGCGGCGCGCTATCAGTTTGATAAAGAGCGAGGCCACCGCCATTACCAGGCCGGCCAGGATGATAACGGTCGCTGTCGGCCCCTAATAACGGGTTAGACAAGGGGATAAATATGCAAATCAAGGCCGGGCAAGCCTCTGCCAGCCGACCCGTTCATCGCTCGAATGCTTCGTTTGCCAGCAGCGCCTGATAACGCTCCGGGGTGTCCACATCCTGCAGGATGGCGACGCTCTGCACCTCGATAAAACGATGGGGATGCGCCAGCAGCCAGCGGCGCACCGAACCCTGTGCTGGCACCGCCGCCAGCGCCCTGGCAAGGGCTCTGGGCAACAGCACGGGGTGGCCCGCCTCCCCCTGATAGGAGGGAAAGAGGGTCTCGTCCCCCCGCGCCTGCCAGAGCGAGCGGTACACCTCGGGGGGGATGCAGGGCAGATCGCCGTGGCTTATGAAGAGGTGTTCGCTGCTACAAGCGGCGAGCCCCGCGCGGATGGAGCTGCCTAGCCCCTGTGCATAATCATGGTTGTGCACCAGCCGGATACGGGGGTGACTGGCGTAGCGGCTGATCAGCTCATCGGCGCGATGCCCCACCACCAGAATGACCCGGTCACACAGCACCAGGGCATTTTTGAGACTCTCATCAAGAATCGTGCTCTGGCGATACGGTAGCATCAATTTCCACGCGCCCATTCGCGATGAGAGCCCGGCCGCCGTAATTAGGCAGTCGCACCGCTCGCGCGAATGCCAGTGCTTCTCACTGACCGCGCCTCTATTTTCATCGGTCGTCACCATGGCTATTTCATCACCCATTCTGCTCACCTCGCCAAATATCGAGAGTGTATTAAACCCGCTCACCGAAAATATTGATGGGCGTACCACTTTAATTAGTCTTTGCGGCGCCGGGGGGAAAACCAGCACCCTCTTCTGGCTGGCCGACTATTTCCATCAACAGGGCAAGAAGGTGCTGCTCACCACCAGCACCCGGATGTTTCTGCCCGCCCCCTCCCCTCGGCGCACCCTGCTGATCGAGGCCGACCCCATCCGGCAGCTGACCCGCTGTCAGGCGCTGCCCGATGAACCGATGCAGCTGGTGCTGTTCAGCCACCTCGATCGGGCCAGCGGCAAGGCGGTGGGGCCGAGCCCTCAGCAGATCGATCTGCTCAAGGGGCAGCAACGCTTCGACATCATCCTGGTGGAGGCGGACGGCGCCCATCACAAGTTATTGAAAGCGCCCGCTTTGCACGAACCTTGCATTCCTCAGCACAGTGATTGGGTGATCGCCCTGGTAGGCGGCGCCATGGTGGGTGCCAGCGCCGACCCGGCGCAGATCCACCGCTGGGCCGAGTTCCAGGCCCTGTGCGGGATTGCAGCCGGTGAACGGCTCGACTGGGCCCTGTTTGACCGGCTCATCGCCCACCCCGAGGGGGCGTTCAAAGGCACCCCGCCCGGGGCGCGCCGAGTCTGGTTTATCAATGGCGATTATCAAAATGAGCAGCAGTGGCTGCCCGCCCTGATAAACCTGCTGCAGCGCCACCCCGAGCTCCACGCCATCTGGCAGGGGGCCGTGCGTGAACCCGGCGCCATTCACCATGTTTGCTGTCGGCCTGCCTCCGAAGCCGCGCAGTCACTGACCCGTTAAGGATGATACGAGGTACCTTATGAATCTGTTTGCACACGCTGCCCGACTGGAGCAGGAGAACACCCCCTTTGCCATGGCCCAGATCATCGAGAGCCGGGGCTCCACCCCGCGCCATCAGGCCCAGATGCTGGTGATGGCCGATGGCCGGATCCTCGGCACCATCGGCGGCGGCATGATCGAGCGGCTGGTGATCGAGGAAGCCATGGCCGCCATTGCCGAGCGCAAACCGCGCATCTTCCACGGCCGGATGGCCCGCAACGGCGAACATGCGGTGGGCTCGGATTGCGGCGGCGCCATGTCGGTCTATATCGACGTCTACGGCCTGCGCCCCCGCCTGGTATTGATCGGCGCCGGCCACGTCAACCGGGCACTGGCCCATGCCGCCACGCCGCTCGGCTTTGACATCCATGTAGGGGATTGCTTCGAGGGGAGCCTCAGCCCAGATCGCTTCCCGGCTGGCACTCATCTGCAGCAGGCCGACACCATCAGCGCGGTGATCGAGCAGCTTGCCATCGAGCCCGCCAACTTCGTCATCATCGCCACCAACCACCAGGACAAGGAGGCGCTGGATCGCCTCATAAGCCGTCCCCTCGCCTACCTGGGGCTGCTCGCCAGCAAGCGCAAGGTGCAGACCTTCACCCAGGCCCTGCGCCAGCAAGGGGTGAGTCAGGCCCAACTGCAGCGGCTGCACGCCCCTATCGGCTACAACATAGGTGCCGAGACCCCCGAGGAGATCGCCATCAGCATCCTCGCCGAGCTGCTGCAGGTTAAAAACGGTAAAGCGGGCGGCCTGATGCAGGATGATGTGCGCCTCAAGCGGGATCAGCTGGTGGTGATGCGCGGCTCCGGCGATATCGCCACCGGGGTGGCGCTGCGTCTCTACCATGCCGGCTTCAAGGTGGTGATGCTGGATCTCGACAAACCCACGGTGATCCGCCGCACCGTCGCCTTCGCCCAGGGGATGTTCGACGGTGAAACCAGTGTCGAAGGGGTACGTGCCAAGCGGGTCGAAAGCGTCGAGCAGGCGTTTGAGCAGCTGGATCTGGGTGTCATACCGCTGCTGGTTGACCCCGACTGCGCCACCCTTGCCGAACTCAAGCCTCGCTATCTGGTGGATGCCATCCTCGCCAAGCAGAACCTCGGCACCCACAGGGAGATGGCCCCCATCACGGTGGCCCTCGGCCCGGGGTTTGAAGCGGGGCGCGACTGCGATGCGGTGATCGAGACCAACCGTGGCCACCATCTGGGCCGGGTCATCTATCAGGGCCCTGCCCAGCCCAATACCGGCATTCCCGGGGTGATCGAGGGGCACTCCGCCCGCCGAGTGGTGCGCGCCCCCGTCGCCGGGGTGATGAAGAGCCTGATCAAGCTCGGCGATCTGGTGCAGGAGGGGGACGTGATTGCCCACGTGGGGGACGCTCCCATCATTGCGCCGCTCTCGGGTATGGTGCGAGGTCTGCTCAGCGATGGCATCGAGGTGACCGTCGGCTTCAAGATCGGTGACATCGACCCCAGGGGCGAGCGGGCCGATCTCACTACCGTCTCTGACAAGGCGCGGGCCATTGGTGGCGCCGTGCTGGAGGCCATGATGCATCTGGCCCAGCGCAGATAAACGCGAACATAGAGCCTATCGGCAAGGCCCGCGTCATCAACGGGCGGCGCCGTGCTGGAGGCCATGATGCATCTGGCCCAACGCAGATAAACCAGCGCGCCAATACAAAGGGCCCGCCATGATGGCGGGCCCTTTTTATCTCTTTGTCGGCAATCGGCTTAGCCCTGCTTGATGCGGGTCTCCCCCGCCACCGACACCACAGAGCGCTTGCCCTTGCGGCTGATGACGATAAGCGCCAGCACGATCAGGGCGATGCCGCTCCCCTCCACCGGCCCCGGGTTTTCACCGAGCAGCCACCAGGAGAGCAGCACGCCGCTCACCGGCACCGCCAGGGTGCTGAGCCCGGCGATCCCCGCCGGCAGCTTTTTCAGCACGAACAGCCAGAGGCTCCAGGCCAGCGCGGTGGCGAAGATGGCGCTGTAGGCAAGCGCACCAAACACATAGGGCTGCCAGTCGATGGGGCGCTCCGGCACCAGCGCCGCCACCAGTGCCATCACCAGGGTGGCGTAGATCATCTGCCAGGTGGTGAGGGACATCAGATCCACCGCGGGGTGGCGGGCATACATCCGCTTGGCAATGATGGCGCTGATCCCCCAGCAGATGCCGGAGGCAATGCCCAGCAGCGCGCTCTTCATGGAATCCAGGTGCAACTGCCAGGGCTCGATCACCAGCAGCAGGCCGCAGGCGGCTACCCCGACCGCCAGATAGTGGAGCTTGCGCATCCGCTCACCTAAAAAGAGCGCCGCGAAGATCACCACCCAGAACGGCATGGTGTAACTCAGAATGGCCACCTTGCCCGCCCCGCCGCTGATGAGTGCCCACTGGGCCAGCCCCACCATGCCGCAGGTCTGGAACAGGGCGATGGCGAGGGTATAGCGAAACGGGGTGGGCCTGAGATAACGGCGGCCGCGCAGGCACTGCACCAGCAGCAACACCAGGGATCCGCACAGGCAGCGCAGAGCGGTGAACTCGAACGCCCCCGCGTAGAGCATCACCTGCTTCATCACGATCCAGCTGTAACTCCAGATGGCGGTGAGCAGGACCAATCCCCCCAGCGCCGCCATGTTCAACTTGCTATTCATTGTGCTGCCTTGTTGCTGCGGTCGGTGCGTCCGCCATTCGGGGCGCCATCTTACTCCTCTGCCGCCCCCCTGCCCACCGCGGATAAGAGCTGGCCGGCCCATGCTTCCTTCTGCCAATCCCTGGCACCAGTCAACAGAAAGGGGGCCGACGGCCCCCAGGTTACAAGCTTGCTCGCCCCTACTGGCTGATCAGGGTGCCAGTCTTGCCGGCAATGCCATCGGCGGCCTTCTCCAGCAGGGTGATCAGGGATTTGCGCCCCGCCATGGAGGTGGCGAACGAGAGCGCCGCCTCCACCTTGGGCAGCATGGATCCCTTGGCAAACTGCCCCTGGGCGATAAAGCTGTTGGCATCGGCCACGCTCAGGGTATCGAGCCACTGCACCTCGGGCTTGCCGAAGTTGATGGCTACTTTTTCTACCGCGGTAAGGATGATCAGCATGTCGGCATCGATGAGCTCCGCCAGCCTGGCACTGGCCCAATCCTTGTCGATCACCGCGCTGGCACCACGCAGGTGGTTGCCCTCGCGCAGCACCGGAATGCCGCCGCCACCGACGGTGATGACCACCTGACCGGCGGCCAGCATGGCAGAGACGGTCTCTTTCTCGATGATGTCGATGGGTTTGGGGGATGCCACCACCCGGCGATAGCCGCGGCCGGCATCCTCTTTGAGCCGCTCGCCCTTGGCCATCAACGCCTCGGCCTCCTCCTTGCTGAAAAAGCCGCCGATAGGTTTGCTCGGGTCAAGGAAGGCGGGATCGTTTTTATCCACCTCCACCTGGGTCACCAGGGTGGCCACCGGCTTATGGATGCCGCGCTCCAGCAGGGCCTCGCGCAGGGCATTTTGCAGGTCATAACCGATATAACCCTGACTCAGGGCCACACAGACCGACATGGGCAGATGGGGCGCCTTGGGGTCGTGGCGGGCCGCCACCTCGAACGCCTGCTGGATCATCCCCACCTGCGGGCCGTTGCCGTGGGTCACCACCACCTCGTGCCCCTGGGCAATGAGGTCGGCAATGGTGCCCGCCGTGCTCTGCACCGCCTTCATCTGCTCGGGCAGGTTGTTGCCAAGGGCATTGCCGCCAAGGGCCAGTACGATTCGCTGTTTCATCTTGTTATCTCCAGTGAGGGGACAAGCCGGCGCGATACCGGCCCACCTTTCGTTGTTCACATAAGCTTGCGGGTTAGCCTGTTTCGAACGGATTGTCAGCCGGCCACTGTGGAGCAAGGAGATTGCAGCTCCGGCGCCAACGCCGGATCAAACGGCGCTCTGGCCAGAAAGCGGCCATGACCACGTCGCCCCAGAAACTCGCCGTCGCGAGCGACTATCTCGCCGCGACTCAGGGTCATCCTGATCTGGCCTGGGCAGCGCATCCCCTCGTAAGGGCTGTAGTCACCGTTGTCATGCAGCAGTGGGTGAGAAATCAGGGTGTCACCGCGGGGATCCATCACCACCAGATCGGCGTCAGACCCAAGTTGCAGGTTGCCCTTGCGCGGCCAGAGGCCAAACAGGCGCGCCGGGTTGGCGCTGGTGAGCGCCACGAAGCGGGACGGCGAGATGCGCCCCCCCAGCACTCCGTGGGTAAACAGCAGCAGCATCCGGTTTTCGACCCCGGGCAAACCGTTTGGGCAGCGGCTGAAATCGCCGCCAGAGAGGGTCATGCGCTGGGCGTGGGAGAAGTTGCAGTGATCGGTCGCCACCGTATCGATATCGCCGGCAGCGATGCCGACCCACAGCTTGTCCTGCTCGCTACGTCCACGCAGCGGCGGACTCAGCAGATAGTCGACCCCGTTCTCCTTGTAATAACACTGCTCATCGAGCAGCAGATATTGCGGGCAGGTCTCTACCCAGACCGGCTGGCCCTGACGGCGCGCCAGCTTGAGGTACTCCAGCCCCAAGCCGTTGGAGAGGTGGACGATATAGAGCGGCGCATTGCCAGCGAGACCCGCCAGATTGATCATCCTGGCGATCGCCTCCGCCTCGCACTGCAGCGGACGGCTTTGCGGGTGATACCAGGGCTCACAGTGGCCGGCGGCCAGCAGGGCGGCCCGGCGCGCCGCGATGGCGGCATCGTTCTCGGGGTGGACGGTGGCAAGCGCCCCCACCTCCTTGAGGCGGGCCAGGGCGCGCAGCACGTCATGGTCCCCCAGCTTGTACTGGTAGGTGAGATAGAGCTTGAAGCTGCTGATCCCCTCCTCCTGCACCATGGCGGCCATCTCGTGGAGGATGGCGTCATCCACATGCTGGACAACGCCGTGAAAGCTGTAATCGATCACCGCCTGATTGGCGGCGTAATCGTGATAGCGGGCCAGCTGGTGATGCAGGTTGCACCCCGCCGGGCCAAATCCCATGTGATCGACGATGGTGGTGGTGCCACCACAGGCGGCGGCACGGGTACCGCTGAAAAAATCATCGCAACTGCGGGCAATCCCGACATCTATGTTGAAGTGGGTGTGGACGTCGATGCCGCCCGGCATCACGTAGCAGCCGCTGGCATCGATCAGCTCGGTCTCGCCATCGGGCTCGATAGCGGCGGCGCGCGCGCGGATCACTCCGTCTTCGATCAGCAGATCCTGACGATATTCACCCTGCGCATCGACCAGCACGCCGTGTTTGATCAGCCGTTTCATCCACTCCCCCTCAACTCCTGTTGCCCTTCACGCAGCAAGCCCCGCCTGAGCGGGGCTGATCATGGTGGACAGGGACGCCAGTCTCCCTGCCCTGCGCTCTTACTTGTCCAACTCGGCCAGATAGAGCATGGGGATCACTGCGTACATGGCGGCGCACTTGACCAGATGCTCCTTCCAGGTCTTCTCGTTCGGCGCATGGGCCTCCGGCTCTTTGCCCGGGCCAAAGCCGATCACCGGGATACCGTGACGGCCCATGATGGAGACGCCATTGGTCGAGAAGGTCCACTTGTCCACCACCGGCGCCTTGTTGAACAGCTGGGTGTACGCCTTGGAGAGGGTCTTGACCGTGATGTGATCCTCTTCCACCTTCCAGGTCGGGAAGTAGCACTCGGTCGGGTAGACCAGGCCGGTGTAGGCCGGACGGTCGTACTGGTACATGGAGACCTCGGCACCGGCGGCTTGCACCGCAGGCAGGGCGCGGATCTCGTCGAGCGCCCCTTGCCAGGTCTCACCCCAGGTGAGGCGGCGGTCGATGGAGACGGCGCAGCTGTCCGCCACGGCGCAGCGGCTCGGTGAGGTGAAGAAGATCTCGGAGACGGTCAGGGTGCCCTTGCCGAGGAAGTCGTCATGGCCGAGGTTGTGGCTGAGTTCCTGCAATTCGCCCAGGATGGGGCCCATCTTGAAGATGGCGTTGTCACCGCGCTCCGGCGCGGAGCCGTGGCAGCTCACCCCCTGCACCTCCACGCGGATCTCCATGCGACCACGCTGGCCACGGTAGATCTGGCAGTCGGTCGGTTCGGTACTGACCACGAACTCGGGGCGGATCTTGCTCTGCTCTATGATGTACTGCCAGCAGAGGCCGTCGCAATCCTCCTCCTGTACGGTACCGGTCACCAGCAGGGTGTACTCGTCTTCCAGACCCAGATCCTTGATGATCTTGCCGGCGTAGACCATGGAGGCCATGCCCCCTTCCTGGTCAGAGGCACCGCGACCACCGATGATCTCGTGATCTTCCATCCCCTCATAGGGATCGAAGGTCCAGTTGGCCATGTTGCCGACCCCCACGGTATCGATGTGGGCATCCATGGCGATCAGGTGCGGGCCGTGGCCGATATAGCCCAGCACGTTGCCCATGGGGTCGATCTCCACCTTGTCGAAGCCGACTTTTTCCATCTCCTGCTTGATGCGCAGCACCACCCGCTCTTCATCGCAGCTCTCACTCGGGATGGCGATCATGTCGCGCAGGAACTGAGTCATCTCGGCCTTGTACTGGTAGGCCTTCTCCAACACCATTTCAAACGGAATTTGCTTGCTCATTGTGTCTCTCCATAACCAACCTGGGGTGCGGGAGTACGCCTCCCGCACGCTACTCGTCATGGCACCCGCCGGGCACCATCATTTTCAATTCGTGCCTCTTTCATTTGCAGGCGGGATTACCCGCAGGCAGGGTGCTTGCCTTCCCACACTACTTCCCGGTAATGGGCCACGTCGGTGTCCCCTTCGGTATTGATCACCAGCACCACCGACTGCTCATCGAGCCCTAGCCGGGCCATCAGCGCCGCGCGATCCGGGTGGTGGCGCACCGCCGCCAGCACGCCGGCGCCAATCGAACCTGACTCACCGGAGATGATGCGGGGATCATCGCCAAGGGGGTTGCCGAGCACTCGCATGCCGAGCGCCGATACCTTGTCGTGACAGGAGATGAACTGGGTGGCGCAGCTTCTGAGCAGCGGCCAGCCAAGGGGATTGGGTTCACCGCAGGCGAGGCCGGCCATGATGGTGCGCATGTCGCCCCCCACGTTGACCATCTCCCCCGCCACGCCGGAGCGGTAGATGCAGTCGGCCTGATCCGGCTCGACGACTATGCTGTGCAGGTTCTTCGCCCCGAAGCAGTCCACCAGATAGCCGAGCACGCCGCCCGCCAGCGCCCCGACCCCGGCCTGCAGCAGCACGTGGGTGGGTTGTTTGATGCCCATGGCCTGCATCTGCTCGACCGCTTCGTCGGCCAAGGTGGCGTAACCCTGCATGATCCAGGTCGGGATCCTGGTATACCCCTCCCAGGCGGTGTCCTGCACTATGTACCAGCCGCGCTCCTCGGCCATCTTCATGGTCAGGCGCACTGTGTCGTCGTAGTTCATGTCGGTGACGATGCACTCGGCCCCCAGCGCCAGGATGTGGTCCACCCGCTCCTGGGCCGAGCCCTTGGGCATGTAGACCACCGCATGCTGACCCACCTGCTTGGCGGCCCAGGCGACGCCACGCCCGTGGTTGCCATCTGTGGTGGTGGCGAAGGTCATCGGCTCCTTGATGGTGCGTTTGATGAGATCGAAGGTGAAATCCTCCACCGCCACCCCGTATTTTTCACAGAGCAGGTTGGCGATGGCGTAGACCCCCCCCAGCATCTTGAAGGCGTTGAGGCCAAAGCGTTTGGATTCATCCTTCACCAGAATGTTCTTCACCCCGATATAGCCGGCGAGCTCCTTCAGATCGCACAGGGGGGTGGGCTCATAACCGGCCAGTTTTTTATGAAAGGCGCGGGCCTTTTGCGCCTCGATACGGGAAAACAGGGGCAGCGACTCACCGGTAAAGAAACGGTTATCGGCAATTTCCATCTTCAGGGAAAATTGGGACATGAATACCTCGCAAAGAGTCATCTCGCCGGGGATCATCGAGTGAAAAGCGCCCCGGGGAGAGAACCCGTGACAATCATTGCGTGATGACGACGGCCGGGCGGGACTTATTTCCCGCCCGGCCAGGCCATTATTTGACG
Organism: Aeromonas sp. S8(2024); assembly: GCF_041403085.1. Taxonomy (NCBI): domain Bacteria; kingdom Pseudomonadati; phylum Pseudomonadota; class Gammaproteobacteria; order Aeromonadales; family Aeromonadaceae; genus Aeromonas; species Aeromonas sp. S8(2024). The sequence goes on from NZ_JBGLRF010000001.1 coordinate 566,743, forward strand.
CGTTTTTGCGCCTCTTTTATCAAGCCTTCGAGGGCGGCGCCCGGTGCCGAGAATTTACGGGCGACAATCATGGCGGCGATAATATAGGGCTTCCAGCTCGCCTCTTTATAAGTGGCGATCCGGTATTTCTCGAATACCCCTTCACTCACTTCCCCTTCCTTGCAGGAGACACCGGAAATATCCGCCGGCAGGCAGTGCATATAGAGCGCTTCGCCACCCTTGGTGAGTTTCATCATCTCTTCGGTGCAGTGCCAATCCTTGTGCTTGGCGTTCTGCGCCAGGCAATGCTGCTCCAGCTCCTTGAGGCCAGCGTGATCGTTGGCCCGCAGCAGCTCGGTGCGCTGCTCCATCACCTGGTAGGGCGCCCAGGACTTGGGATAGACGATGTCGGCATCCTTGAACGCCTCTTCCATGGAGGTGACCTGACGGAAGCTCCCACCGGAGGCCTTGGCATTCTCCCTGGCCACTTCGATCACGTCCGGGATCAGGTCATACCCTTCCGGGTGGGCCAGGGTCACGTCCATGCCAAAGCGGGTCATCAGGCCGATGATGCCCTGCGGCACGGAGAGCGGCTTGCCGTAGCTCGGCGAGTAGGCCCAGGTCATGGCGATCTTCTTGCCCTTGAGGTTCTCGAGGCTGCCGAAGTGCTCCTGCAACCAGGCGAGATCAGCCATGGACTGGGTCGGGTGATCAATGTCGCACTGCAGGTTGACCAGCGCCGGGCGCTGGGGCAGCACCCCCTTCTCGAACCCTTCATCGAGCGCGGCGCCCACTTCACGCATGTAGGCGTTGCCGGCCCCCAGATACATGTCGTCGCGAATGCCGATGGCATCGGCGCAGAAGGAGATCATGTTGGCGGTTTCACGCACCGTCTCGCCGTGGGCGATCTGGGACTTGCCCTCGTCCAGATCCTGCTGGGTCAGGCCGAGCAGGTTGAGGGCGGAGGCGTAGGAGAAACGGGTACGGGTGGAGTTGTCACGAAACACCGAGATGCCAAGACCGGTATTGAACAGCTTGGTGGCGATGTTTTCGGCGCGCAGTCCCTTGAGGGCCTCAGCCAGCTTGAGCACCAGCGCCAGCTCCTGAGGGGTCTGCTCCCAGGTCAGCAGGAAGTCTTTTTCATGCAGGTTGGACTTGAGTTCATTGATCTCTTTGATTAACTGGTTCACTGCTTTCATCGTTAGCCCCAATCTGTTGATGAGAAATGCATTGCTCCCCTTCCACTCACAGGTCACCGAAACAAGGGCCATTGGGTGAGTTCATCGGTCAGCGTCAAATAAGGGCAATCAATAAGCGTGCCAACGCATAAATAAGCGGGGAATAACCAGAAAAGGCGTCTTTAATGTGAGCCGACGCACAGCCTGAGGCTATATGGCACCCCGCCAAGGCAGGTGAGTCGGCTTATTTTTCAGCTGATGGCTGAACGCTGCTGAAATAGCGCGAGAATAGTGCGAGAAGAGACGAAGCCGGCCCTGATAATTATCAGTCCGGCTATCACCAGAGCCTGTCAATTGATAGAGAGCGGGGCCACATTCTCATAATGATAACGCCGCGATTATCGGTCGCGGCGCGGTGAAGCGGGGCCGCCAGGCGACCCGCTGCGGGATCAGGCCTGCACGGCTATCTCGTACTTCTTTATCTTGCGATAGAGGGTGGCGATGCCGATCCCGAGTGCCTGGGCGGCCAGCTTCTTGTTGCCAAGGCGCTGCAGGGTCTCCTCTATCATCTGCTTTTCCATGTTCTCCAGCCCGTTTTCGCCAAGTGGCAGCCCCAACCCGCGCTCGACCTGGCCGGCAGCCGACTCTGGCAGGCTTGCCTCTGGCGATGACCAGGGCGTCCCGCTAGCCGATGCCGGGTTGCCAGCGGCAGGGCTGAGCGCAGGGTCGGCCAGCACACCATGGGGATAAGGGTCGGGCGAGAGCGGCATACGCGCGATCTGCGCCGTGCTCCGAGGCGGCTCGTCCGCCCCACTGCGCTGGTTGCGCAGGATATTGGGGGGCAGCAGGATGCTCTCGATCACCTCTCCCGCCTGCACCACGTTCACCAGGTACTCGATGAGGTTGCTGAGCTCGCGCACGTTGCCGGGCCAGCGGTAGCCCTCCAGCAGGGCCATCACCTCCGGGCTCAGCCCCGGATACAGCAGACCGATGCGGCTGGTGTGCAGGTTGAGGAAGTAGTGGGTCAGCAGCGCCACGTCCCCCTCCCGCTCGCGCAGGGGCGGTAGGTGGATGGGAATGACGTTGAGGCGATAGAAGAGATCCTCGCGAAACTTGCCCTCGGCAATGTACTGCTCCAGATGCTGGTGGGTCGCGGCTATGATGCGAATGTCCACCGGCACCGGCCGGCTGGCGCCGATGGGGGTCACCTCCCGCAGTTCCAGCACCCGCAGCAGCTTGGCCTGCATGGTGAGCGGCATGTCCCCTATCTCGTCGAGAAACAGGGTGCCCTGCTGGGCGGCCTGGATCAGCCCCTGCTTGCCGGTGCTGGAGGCGCCGGTGAAGGCCCCCTTCACGTAACCGAACAGCTCGCTCTCAAGCAGCTGCTCGGGGATGGCGGCGCAGTTGATGGCGATGAAGGGCTTGTCGCGGCGCGGGCTGAGCCGGTGAATGGCGCGGGCCACCACCTCCTTGCCGGTGCCGCTCTCGCCGCACACCAGCACGCTGGAGGGGCTCAGGGCGATGCGATGGAGCAGCTTTTTCAGGGCCCGCATCGGCTTGCTCTCCCCGATCAGCATGCTGACTCCCTCGTCGGGCTCCAGCGGCGGGTTCGGTGTGCCGTGGGACTGGTGAAACGCCATCAGAAACAGCTGCTGACCGTGTACGTGGTGCAACTGGCCGATGATCAGCTCCTGACGATCCCCCAGGGTGACGATGTGCTGCAGGTGGCCGGTCAGCCCCTGCTGGGCAAAGGTGAGCGGCCGCAGCCCTATTTCGCAGCCCAGCAGCGCCTCCTGCTGGCAGTTGAGCTGTTTGAGCGCAACCTCGTTGGCGTAGAGCAGCTGGCTCTTCTCGTCGAGCAGCAGGCAGCCCTGATCCATGTGGTTCATCAGGCTCAGGAAGACCTTGTTGACCCCGTCCGACAGCCCGCGCGAGTCGAGCAGCTTGGCGACGAAGATGCTGGAGATGTGCTGCACATAGTCGCACACCTCCTGCAGGTTGTTGTTGAGGCGGGCCTGCTGCTCCGGGTTGAAGGCCACCAGGCTGATCACCCCGATGCAGTTCTCCTCCACCATGATGGGCACCCCGAGAAAGGCCCGCTCCCGGCAGCTCTCCTTGCAACTGCAACCCTCGCAGACCGGATCCTCGCTGGTGTGGGTGACGATCTTCTCGCGCTGATGCTCGATGACGTAGCGCAACAGGCGGGAGTCCCCCTCCAGCTGGCGACCGAAGAACTTGCCGTAAGGGCCGGTTCCCGCCACCCGCACCATGTTGGCGTCCACGATTTCCACTTCCAGTTGCAGCACGCTGGCCAGCATCTTGGCAAAGCGCAAAATGGTGGGCTGGATCTGCATCAACAAACATTGGTTACTGACGGACATCATGTTGTAAATCCCCTGGCTCCCACCCCGGGTGGGATTCATGCTGGCCAGATACTATGCCAATTCGACAGCAGCGACTTCGCCGAGGATCACGAAAAGGGAACTTGCACCCGCCCCGCTCCCCGGAGTGAGAGCTGGCGCAGGCTGAGGAAGAGAAAAGCCAAGGAGCAGGTCACCCACATCATCTGGGGTGCGCGAAAACGGTAAGAAAGGATGCCTCAACTACCCAGATGCAGGGCCAGCCAGACTGCCAGCGGGATCACCAGGACCGAGAGCGCATTGCCGCCGAGCACTATGCTGGCCACCTTCTCGGGCTGGCACTGGTACTGCTCGCACAGCATGTAGTTGAGCACCGCCGGCGGCAGCGCCACCGACAGCATCAGCAGCGGGATCCAGGCCGGTTGCAACGGCAGCAGCCAGACCGCCAGCCCCAGGGAGATGGTGCCGGCCAGCAGATAGAGCAGGTTGCACTTGAGGGCCAGCCCCAGGTGATCCAGCTCCCCCTCCATCAGCCGGATACCGAGGGCAAACAGCATCAGCGGCACCGAGATCTGGCCGAGCAGGGAAGCGCTGGTCACCAGGTATTCGGGCAGTGGAATGTGCAGATTGGCCACCAGCAGGCCGGCCAGGGCAGCCCACAGCACAGGGCTTTTCAGCCAGAGCCAGCGGGAGGTGTTGGCCGAGAGGATGAACATGCCCACCGAGAAGTGGAGCAGGTTGGAGAGCACGAACAGTATGATGATGGCGCCCAGCTGCTGCTCGCCAAAGGCCAGCACCATCAGCGGAATGCCGAGGTTGCCGGTGTTGCGAAACATGGCGGGCAGGATCAGGGCCGGTCGGCTGATGCTGCTAAGCCTGAGCAGGGAGAGCAGCAGCCCCGGCAGCAGAATCACCAGGGCCCCCGCCGCGATGAGCGAGAGGTGGGCCATCAGATCCAGCGGGTATTTGACCAGCGCCGAGAACACCAGCGCGGGGGTAAACAGCTCGATATTGGCCCGATTGACATAGCCCAGCGCGCCGCCCGGACGCAACCGGCCGTAGAGGGCGCCAAGCCCCACCACCGCAAACACCGGAATGACGATATTGAGCAGCGCGCTGAACATGGGCGAGTCCTTTACAGTTCGCGGGCGGGGGTTCCCATCAGCAGCACGGGATCCAGGGTCACTTCCTGGCGACCGTTGCTCACCCAGAGCTGGCCGTCGGAGATGGTACAGGTGAGCTGCATGGTGCGCTCCACCATCTCGGTCAGCGGCAGGGTCTGGCTGTCGGAGAGCTCAATCACGGTGAGGTTGTCGTGCAGGCTGAGCTTGCCCTGGTTCTGCTTCCACCAGACGCTGGTGCCACGGCCGCCGTAGAGGTAGAGCACCACATGGCGGGAGCGATTGCACGCCTTCTTGAGACGGCGCTCGTCGGGCTGGCCGAGCTCGATCCAGAGTTCAATCTCGTCGGAATAGTTCTTGCGCCAGAGCTCGGGCTCATCATCGGCAGAGAGTCCCTTGGTGAACTCCAGTCGCTCGGCGGCGTGCCAGGCGAAGGCCGCCAGCCGGATCATCATCCGCTCGTCGGTCTCGGAGGGGTGACGGGCCAGGGTGAGAGAGAAGTCCTGATAGAGATTGCGATCCATGTCGGACAGGCTGAGCTGAGCCTTGAATACGGTTGCCTTGAGAGCCATAGAAAACCTTGAATACCTTGGGAAGCGGGCCGAAACGAAAAACTGCGCGCCAGTGTAATCAAAATCGGCGGCAGGTTCGACCTCAAGCAGCACACATTTGGCCCGGCTCGTGCAGATAACGGCCTGCCAAGGCTCAAAAAACAAATGCCAGTCCGAAGACTGGCATTTGGCGGTATGAACGAAAGAAGCGGATCACTTCTCGGCGGACTTGACCCCGAAGGCATTGAGCAGCAAGCAGCAGGTCACTGCCACCGCTACAAACCCGCTCAGGAAGATAAAGGGCATGGCCCCGTATCCCAATACAGTCCAGATGGTTTGTTCAAGCAGACTCATTATGTGTCCTTCATCCAGTGAAATGGGTGTCCCTTTCGTGACGGGGTTATTCCCCGTTCCTGATGATGCTATTTGACCCCAACCAGCGCCTGAGTCCTATGCCACCAAAGTAATAAATAGGGGGCTACTTTGCGTTGGATCAACAATTTATCCCTTGCCGAGGAAAAATATGGACGCAATTCAACCCGTTGTCAGCCTGCTGCCCTCTCCTCTCCCATTGCTGCACCAAAAAGAAGGAGGCGACCCTGAGGTCGCCTCCTTGTCGGTTGGGCTGTTGCCGCGAGCGGCGCACCCTCAATAGAAGCGCTGCTGCTCGGCCGCCATCGCCTTGAGGCGATCGCAGGGTGCAAACCGGTCGCCATAGCGCTTCTGGTAGTGCTCAAGGCGTGCCACCAGGTGCTCGATGCCGAGGCTGTCCATGTAGCGGAACGGGCCCCCCAGGAACGGCGGGAAGCCGATGCCGAAGATGGCGCCGATGTCGCCATCGCGGGCCGAGGCCACCACGCCGCTGTCGAGCGCCATGGCCGCTTCGTTGAGCATCATCAGCACGCAGCGCTCGGCGATCTCCGCCTTGGCCTGTTTGGCCTGGGGGCTGATGCCCAAGACGCCATAGACACTGTCGTCCACCTTCTTCTTGCCCTTGGCGGCCTTGCCGTAGAGGTAGAAGCCCTTGCCGTTCTTGCGCCCCTTGCGATCGTTTTGCAACAGCTTGTCAAAGGCCGCCGGTGCCTGGAAGCGCTCGCTCCCCAGCTCTTTTTCGAGGATCGGGGAGATCTTGGCACCCACGTCGATCCCCACCTCATCCAGCAGGGTGATGGGGCCCACCGGGAAGCCGAAATCGAGCAGGGCACCGTCCAGCACCTCCACCGGCTCCCCTTCCAGCACCAGGCGCGCCGCCTCGTTCATGTAGGGGGCCAGGATGCGGTTGACGTAGAAGCCCGCCTCGTCCTTGACGACGATGGGGGTCTTGCCCTGGGCCCGGGCGAAAGCCAGGGTGGTGGCGACCGTCTCGGCACTGGTACCGGCGTGGGGGATGATTTCCGCCAGCGGCATCTTATCCACCGGGCTGAAGTAGTGCAGCCCCACCACCCGCTCCGGGTGTGCCGCCGCCGAGGCGATCTGGTGGATAGGCAGGGAGGAGGTGTTGGAGGCAAACACGGTGTGCTCGCCGCACTCGCGCTCCACATCCTTCACCATCTGGTGCTTGAGGGCGAGATCTTCGAACACCGCCTCCACCACCATGTCGACCCGGTGGAAGCCGGAGTAGTCGAGGGTGCCGGTGAGCAGGCTCATCTGTTTCTCAAGCTCGCTGCGCAGGATATGACGACGCTTGAGCTTCTTGGCCAAGATGTCGTAGCTGTAGCGCATGGCGTTGCCGATGCCGGCACTGGCCACGTCCTTGATCCGCACCGGTACGCCCGCCTTGGTGGCGGTGACGAAGGCGATGCCGCCCCCCATCAGACCACCGCCCAGCACGGCGGCATGGCCAACTTTGCGCGGCTCGGCCCCCTGATAGGTGACCTCCTTCTTCATCTCGGTGGTGGCAAAGAAGATGGAGCGCAGGGCGGCGGATTCGCTGGTCATCACCAGCTCGCCAAAGTGGCGGGATTCGGCGGCAAGGCCTGCCTGCATCCCCTCTTCCACCCCGATGCGCACCACCTCCAGGATCAGCTCAGGGGCCGGGTAGTTGCCACGGGTCTTCGCCTTCACCCCCTTGCGGGCCTGATCGAACAGCACCTTGCGGCCAAGCTTGTTGGTCTCCAGCAGTTTGCCCTGCAGATCCCGCTTGAGCTCGTGCCGGGGCTTGCCCTTCTTGGCCAGCTTGATGGCGGCCTCCAGCAGGATGGAGGGGGGCACCACATCGTCCACCAGCCCCAGTTTCCTGGCCTGCTTGGCCCGCACCTGCTTGCCGGTCATCATCAGATCGAGCGCCTTGGCCACCCCGATGAGGCGCGGCAGACGCTGGGTCCCGCCGGAACCCGGCAGCAAGCCCAGTTGCACCTCGGGCAGGCCGAGCACCGTCTTGCCGTGATCGGTGACCACCCGGCCATGACAGGCCAGCGCCAGCTCCAGCCCGCCGCCGAGGCAGGGGCCGTGGATGGCGGCGATCACCGGAATGGGCAGCGACTCGATCTCGGCGAAGATCACCTGCCCTTCCCGCGACAGCGTCTCGGCATCCTTAGCACTGGTGCAGGCCGCCAGCATGCTGATGTCGGCGCCGGCGATGAAGGAGTCCTTCTTGCCTGAGACCACCACCAGGCCGATCAGCTCTTTATTGGCTTTCACCTCGGCCAGCACCGCGCGGATCTCGTCCACGAAGGCGGCTTTCAGGGTATTCATGCTCTCGCCCGGCACATCCATGGTGAGAATGCCGATGCCATCCTGGCGCACCGCCAGGGAAAAAGTCTTCTCGCTCATCACTCTACCTCCAACACCATGGCCACGCCGAGACCGCCCGCCGCACAGGCGGTGTTCAGCCCCAATCCTCCCCCCCGACGCCGCAGCTCGTGCAGGGTCTGGGTGATCATGCGCGCACCGGTGGCGGCAAAGGGGTGACCATAGGCCAGCGAGCCACCGAGGACGTTGAATTTGTCCATGTCCACTTCGCCGATGGCCTGCTCACGGCCCAGCTTGCTCTGGGCAAACTCGTGGCTGGCAAACATCTTGAGGTTGGCCAGGGTCTGGGCGGCAAAGGCCTCGTGCATGTCGATCAGAGTGAGATCGCTGAGCGTGATACCGGCGCGGTCCAGCGCCAGCGGGGTGGCGTAGGAGGGGCCCATCAGCATGTCCTGCCACACATCGATGGCAGAAAACGCGAAGCTGCGGATATAGCCGAGCGGCTCGAGACCGAGCTCGCGGGCCCGCCCTTCGCGCATCAGCAACACAGCGGCGGCGCCGTCGGTGAGCGGGGTGGCGTTGGCGGCGGTGACGGAGCCGTGCAGTCGGTCAAACACCGGCTTGAGCTTGGCGTAGCTCGCCAGATCCGAGCTTTCGCGGATGTTGTTGTCTCGCTCCAGCGGCGCCTTGTAGGGAGGCACATGGGCGGTAAACACCTCGCCACTCAACTTGCCATCGGCCCAGGCCTGAGCGGCCAGGGTGTGGGAGCGGTGCGCCAGCGCATCTTGCGCCTCGCGGCTGATCTGGTGGCTCTTGGCCATCTGCTCGGCGGTCTGGCCCATGGAGAGGCCGGTGGAGTACTCGGCCACGGCGGGCGGCACCGGCAGCAGATCCTTGACCCGCAGCTGGCGCAAAATGTTGAAGCGCTGCTGCAGATTGCGCGCCTTGTTGAGATCCACCAGGGCGCGGGCCAGCTTCTTGCTCACCCCGATGGGCAGCACGGAGGAGGAATCGGCGCCGCCGGCGATGGCGATATCCACCGTGCCGGCCATGATGGATTCGGTGACGTTGGCGACGGCCTGGAAACTGGTGGCGCAGGCGCGCGACACACTATAGGCATCGGTGCTGACGCTCATGCCGGTGCCGAGCACGATCTCGCGGGCGATGTTGGGGGCTTCCGGCATCTGTACCACCTGGCCGAACACCAGCTGGTCGATGAGCTTGGGATCGAGATCGGTGCGAGCGAGCATCTCGCTCACCACCAGTTTGCCCAGATCCACCGCAGGCACGCCGTGAAAGGCGGTGGCCTGCTTGGCAAAGGGAGTGCGCAAACCCGCCACGACGGCAATCCGTTCGCCCTGGCGAGTCGTCAGTTTCAATGGCTCTTTCATCCTGGCTCCTTGGTTAAACGAGAAGACTAAAGGGAGAGGTCTGACCTCATTGCGCCACATCTTAACAATCCACTCACAAATTTCATACGGCTGATTGAAACTAAATTGCCGCCATCTTGGCCCCCTCCCTCGCCCTTGTGCGCCAACTGGAGTATAAAAAGATCAACTTCTATGAAAACAACGGGTTTATTGCATGGCAGCGGCCGAGTTCAGACAGCTTGGGGACTATCTTGGTAGTCAGATTCTGGGACAGGGCCCCCTCATCGAGGGGCTGCTGATCGCCCTGTTATGTGAAGGACATGTGTTGATCGAGGGCGCCCCCGGTCTTGCCAAGACCCGGGCCGTCAAGGCACTGGCCGGCGCGGTGGAGGGACGCTTCGCCCGCATCCAGTTCACCCCCGACCTGCTGCCCGCCGATCTCACCGGCAGCGAGGTGTTTCACCCTCAGGATGCCAGCTTCGTGTTTCAGCCCGGCCCCCTCTTCAACCACCTGGTGCTGGCGGACGAGATCAACCGGGCGCCGGCCAAGGTGCAATCCGCCCTCTTGGAAGCGATGGCCGAGCATCAGATCACCGTGGGCAAGAAGAGCTGGCGCCTGCCGCCCCTCTTTATGGTGGCCGCCACGCAAAACCCGATAGAACAGGAGGGGACCTATCCCCTGCCGGAGGCCCAGCTCGATCGCTTCCTGCTCAAGCTGCTGGTGGACTACCCGAGCCCCGCCATGGAGCTCGCCATCCTCCAGCTCAACGCCCAGGGCGACACCCTGCCGGCGCCGCCGCTCACCCTGAGCCAGGCCGATCTGCTGGCGGCCCGCAGCGCGGTGCAGGCGGTGCAGATGCAGGGGCGCCTCGAGCACTATCTGGTGCAGCTGGTCTGCGCCACCCGCCCTGGCAGCGGCCTCTGTCCGGAACTCGAGCCCCTGGTCGCGGTGGGCGCCAGCCCCAGGGCCAGCATAGGTCTGGCCAGGGCGGCTCGCGCCAGGGCCTGGCTGGCCGGGCGGGATTTCGTGCTGCCCGAAGACATTCAGCAACTGGCGCCGGCCGTGCTGCGCCATCGCCTCATTCCCAGTTATCAGGCGCTGGCTGACAATCTCGACAACGAGGCGCTCATCACCCTGCTGCTGGATGCGATCCCATGCCCCTGAGCTCGCTCGCACCCTCTGCGCAGGCCCTGCTGCCATGACGGGCGCCGCCGATCCCCTCGCCCATCCCGATATCGCCCTGCCGCTTGCCAGGTTGCTGGCGATCAGGCTGTGGGCCCGGCAGGGGCCGCGCTCGCGTATTCAACCGGTGGCGCAGGGGCGGCTTGGCCGCACGCCGGGGCTCACCTTTCGCGAGCTGCGCGCCTATCAGGCCGGCGACGAGGTGCGCCACATCGACTGGCGGGTGACCGCCCGCCTCGGTCGCCCCTATACCCGCCTCTACAGCGAAGAGCAGGATCAGGCCCACTGGCTGCTGCTCGACCTCTCCCCGGCCATGTACTTCGGCTCACGTCACCAGCTCAAGGCACGCCTGGGCTGCGAGCTGGCCGCCGCCCTGCTCTGGCAAGGGGAAAAGCAGGCCAACACCCTGATCTGCCACGGCGTGGAGACACACCTGCAACATCAGCGCGGCTCTCTGGTGCCGCTGCTGGAGGCCCTCTGCCACCACTACCGGCTGGGGCTGGCACGCACACCGCCACTCCACGCCCTGGCCCATACCCTGGCCCGGCTCAACCTGCCCCACGGCGCCAGATTGACCCTGATCACCGATCACAGCCCTCTCGATGAGGCGCTCTGCCGCCAGCTGCAGCTGCTCGGTCGGCGCCACGACATTCATTGCTGGCAGATCCGCGATCCGCTGGAGGCGGCCCTGCCCACCCAGGGCCGTCTGGCGGTGCGTGCCGGCCAGCAGAGCGGCTGGCTCGAGGCCGGCGAACCGGGGTTTGCCTTGCGCTATCAAGCAGCCGCCGAGCAACTGGCCCGCCAGAGCCATCAGCAACTGCTGCCGCTGGTGCAGCGCCTCTACCGGCTCGACAACGGCCAGCCGCTGCAACGCCAGTGGCAGGAGGGGGCATGTCGCCAATTCTGAACTGGCTTGCCAGCGCCGTGCCGGGCAGCAATGTGCCCACCTCCCCGCTGGCGGCGCAGCTGCGCGACATTCACCCAGGCCCACCGCTGCAGCTCGCCTCTGATCCTCGCCTGCTGGGCTGGTGGTGGCTGCTGATCGCCCTGCTGGTCGGCACCTTGATCATCCTCGGCGTGCAGAGCCTGCTGCGTTATCACCGCTGGCGGCGACAGCTCGACTGGCAGTCCCCCGACCTGGTGCCCAGGCTGCAGGCCGTGATGCGCGAGGCCGTGCTGCCGCGCTGGCCCGAGGCTGCCTCCCTGCAGGGCGAGCCCTGGCTTGTCTTTCTTGATTCTTTGGGGCTCGATTCTCTGGGAGGCAGCCGCTTTCGCGAGCTGGCCCCGCACTGGTCTGCCTGGCTCTACGGCGGTCAAAGCCCGGATGCGCAGCAGCGCCAGGCGCTGCGCCGGGCCTACCTCGCCTGGGGACGTCACTGCATCTGCCCGCCAGCCTGTTTGCTGGCGCTGCGCACTCGCTGGCGGCGCGGGCCAAGCCTTACAAGAGATGCGCACATCCGGAGGCAATCATGATCCTCGCCTGGCCCTGGTTTGCCCTGGCGCTGGTGCTGCCGCTGCTGGTGCGCTTTGGTCTGCCGCCCCGCCCCAGCGGCGCACACGACCCCGGTGTACTGAACCATGCCGGCTTTCCTCTGCTGCGCCCCCATGCTGGCCAGCCCCTGTGGCGAATGGCGCTGTGCTGGTGCGCCCTGGTGCTGGCGCTCTGCCGCCCCCAGTGGCAGGAGCCGCCTCAGGTGAGCTATCAGAGCAGCCGGGATCTCATCCTGGCGGTGGATCTCTCCGACAGCATGCGCACCCAGGACATGCTCGACGACGGGGAGCAAAAAGACCGGCTCAGCGCGGTGCGCCAGCAGATAGACAGGCTCATCGCCGCCCGCCCCGGCGATCGCATCGCCCTCATCGTGTTTGCCGATCACGCCTACCTGCTCTCGCCCCTGACCCAGGAGACCAACGCCCTGCTCGGCCTCACCCGCGAGCTCGATTTCGAGTTGGTGGGGCGCACCACCGCGCTGGGCGAGGCCATTCTGCTTGCTCGCCAGCACAAGGCTCCCAACCGATCCACCGCCCTCTTGTTGGTCACCGACGGGCGCAACACCGCCGGCAGCGCCGATCCCCTCAGCGAGGCCAAGCAGGCCGCCGCCGCAGGCATTCGCCTCTATACCCTGGGGGTGGGCGCCGATCCGGATACCTTTGCCGAGGCCATGGCACCCGCGCTGGCCCCGGCCCAGAGCGACCCCAGCGCCGAGCTGGACGAGGCCCTCTTGCAGCAACTGGCCGAGGTGGGCCATGGCCGTTACTTCCGGGCGCGCACCCAGGGGGATCTCGAGGCCATCAATCAGGCGCTGGATACCCTGGAGCCCGTCGCCACCGCGCAAACCCGCTATCGCCTCAACGTGGAGCTCTACCCCTGGCCGCTGGCGCTGGCCTGGCTGCTGCTGAGCTGGCCAGCCCGGTTGCGCTGGCCGGCGCGGCTGACTCGCAAGGCCTTGCCTGATCAGCCGTCCCGAGGCGCCCCATGATGGAGCTCACCCTGCTGCGCCCGCTCTGGTTGCTGGCCCTGCTGCCCTGGTTGTGGCAGGGGTGGCGCCGTCGCCGCCAGGCCCCGCTGCTGGCCCCCGCCATGCAGGCCTATCTGCTGCCGGGACAGCGGCGCCAACGCCCCTGGCTCTGGCTGGCCTGCCTGCCGGTGATCCTGGCCTTGAGCGGCCCGGCCCTGCGCCAGCAGAGCCTGAGCGTGCCAAGCCCCGCCCTCGACATCTGGCTGCTGGATCTCTCCCGCTCCATGCTGGCCACCGACCTGCTGCCGGATCGGGCCACCCGGGTGCGGGTGCTGCTGCAGGATCTGCTGGCCGACAGGGAGCGGCAGGAAGCGCCCCATCCCATCGCCCTCATTCTGTTTGCCGGAGATGCCTACCTCGCCATGCCGCCCACCCGGGATCGGCAAGCCATCGCCCTGCTGCTACCCGACCTGCGCCCGGCCATCATGCCAAGACAGGGCAGTGCGCCCGAGCGCGCCGTGGCACTGGCTCTCACGCAGATCCCCGCCGGCCGGCAAGCCCGCCTGCTGCTGATCACCGATGACCTGACCGCCCGTCAGGCCGAGCGGATCAAGGCGAGCTGGCCCTGCCAGGGCAACCTCTTTTGCCACCCCGAAGTGCAAGCCCGTCTCGATATCCTGCTGGTCAACGCAGGCCAGGCCAGTCAACTGCCCGCCACCCTGGGCGGCGGCCTTGGCCGCGAGCTGCCCGCCCCGGATGTGGCGACGCTGCAGCAGCTGGCAACCGATCTCGGCGGTCAGCTGCAGTGGCTGCAGCAGGGATTGCCGCGCTTTGCCCCCCTGCCCATGAGTCAGACCACAGGCGCGCACCAGGCGCAGGATCTCGGCCCCTGGCTGCTGCTGCCCCTGCTGCCGCTGGCACTGCTGGCCCGCATCGGCAGCCTATGGCTGGTGGTAATGGGGACACTCTTGCTGACGCCCCCCTCCCTGCAGGCCAATCCGGCGCTTGCCAGCACGCCCCCGATCGGGGACAACCTGGCCTGGCAGGCCTTCTTGCAGGGGCGCTATCAGGAGGCGGCCCGCGCCTTTACCGATCCCGTCTGGCAGGGCAATGCCTGGTATCGGGCCGGCGACTACGCCCGGGCCGTCGCCGCCTACGGCCGGGCCAACAGCGCCACCGCCCACTACAACCGGGCCAACGCCCTGGTACAGCTGGGCCAGCTGGCCGCCGCCGAGCAGGCCTATCTGGCGGCGCTGGCACTGGTCCCCAACCATGAAGATGCACTTTACAACCTGGCGCTGCTGCGCGCCCAGCCGCCCGCAGCAGCACCAGAGGCGCAGGATCCCAAGCCTGTCGATCCCCCCGAACAGGCCGCTACCCCGGATGTCCCGCTGCCTCCATCTCCCCCCGTACTGCTGCTGGAGCAGCGGCTGCGCAAGGAGGATCAGCGCAGACGCGAGCAGGAGGCCGACAAAGGCCTTCTCCCCACAAGAGGGGAGGATCCCTGGTGACGCGCCTCTTTGCCCCTTGCCATGCGCTCTGCCTTCTGCTGCTCTGGCTGCTGCCGGCGCAGCTCTTTGCCGCCCCGCCCCGGGCCGAGCTGCTGCCGGGGGCCGATCGCCGCGACTGGCTGCTGATCATCGAAGCGGACGGCGAGCGCCAGAGCGATGAACTCGCCATCACCCCCCTGCTGCGCCGCTTTGCGGTGGGCAAGGTGACCATGAGCCGGGTCACCACCCCGCAGCAAAACCTGACCCGCTGGCAGATCCCCCTGCACCTGCTGGACGACGCAGAGCAGCTGTTGCCGGCTCTGTCGCTGGGGACGGAGCAGACACCGTCCATCCCCTTTCCGCCGCGCTCCGAGAGCGGCAGCCTGGTGCCTGCACCAGCCATCTCCCCCATCGAGTTGCAGGCCCGGGTGCTGCAACAGGGGCCGCTCTACCCCGGTCAGCCCTTTGTCTATCAGCTCAGCCTCTGGCTGCCCTCCAACATGGAGGCCCCCAACCTCACCGAGCCGGCCAGCGATGCCTTCACCATCCGCCGTCTCGGCAACGATCAGTGGCAGCCCCCGGCGAGCCCCGGCCTGCCGGGCCGGCTGACCCGCAGCTGGCTGTTGCAGGCCAGGGAGGCCGGGCGCCATCCGCTGGAGTCCCCCCGCTTTCAGGGGCGCCTGCCGCAAGATGACGGCGGCAGCGACCCCCTCTCGGCCCGGGCCGCCACCCTGTTCGTGCAGATCGACGAGCCTCCGCTGCAACCGGTGGCGAGCCGGCTCACCCTGAGCCAGCGGCTGGATCCCACCACCGGCGCCAGAGCGGGCGAACCGGTGATCCGCACCCTGACCCTCACCCTGGAGGGGGGGGATGGCAGTCGCCTCAATCTGGCACGTCTCGGCTCATCCGGCCTGCCCGCCGGCGTGCAGGCCAGACCGGACGGGGAACAGCAGCAGGAGCGCTATCTCGCCGAGGGGACGCTGCGCTTCGAGCGCGAGTGGCGTCAGGCCCTGACCGTCGACGAGCCCGGCGATTACCTGCTGCCCGCCATCGAGCTGGCCTGGTTCAACACCCAACACAAACGCATCGAATACGAGCGCCTGCCCGCCACGCCCCTGCACATCACCGCGGGCGTGCAGGGGCAACCGGCACAGGATGGGCCGAACGACGAGAGCTTGCGCTGGGTCATCTGGGCTCTGCTGCTGCGGGCCTGCTGGCGCCACGGGCCGCGCTGGCACGCCTTTTACCGCCTGCAACAGGCACTGTATCGGGCCGATGCCGAGCAGATCCGGGCCCGCTTGCTGGCGTGGGCCTGCCTGCGCTGGCCACTGCCCCATCTTCGTCTCGACACCCTGCCCTGTCGCCGCGATCCCGCCCTTGCGCCCCACTTCGCCGCCCTGGAGCGAGCCTGTTTTGCCGCCGTCGCCCCCGCTGACCATAGTGGGCACGACTGGCGCGGCTTTGCCGCGGCCCTATGCGGCCAGGAAACTTTTGCGATAGCCTATGGCCTCAGGCAACTGGCCCGGATCTGTGGTTCCGGGCCTTCATTCAAATAAGGAAGCCCAGCGATGGCTTTAGGATTTTTCAGAAAAAAAGGCGCCACGGTCGGAAAGGATCCCACGACCTCTCCGGTCTATGGAGGTATGGCCGACAAACAAACCAAATACGAAGCCCTGGTGCATGCCCTGCACGGGGACATCTACCGCTACGCCTACTGGCTGTGCCGGGATCCGCAAGTGGCGGAAGACCTGGTGCAGGAGACCTTCCTGCGCGCCTGGAAGGGGATAGACACCCTGGTGGATGACAAGGCCGCCAAGGCCTGGCTCATCACCATACTGCGGCGGGAGAACGCCCGGCGCTTCGAGCGCAAGCAGTTTGATCTCGTCGATCTCGACGAGCACCCCCAGAGCGATCAGGAGGCGCTGCACAGCGAGCAGGAGATGGAGAACGAGTGGCTCAGACGCCACATCGCCCGCCTGCCGGCAGAATACCAGGAGCCCCTGCTGCTGCAGGTGCTGGGAGGCTTCAGCGGCGACGAGATCGCGGCGCAGCTGGGGCTCAACAAGAACACCGTCATGACCCGCCTGTTTCGGGCCCGCAACCAGATCAAAGAGGCCATGGAGTCAACGACCCAACAGAGAGGACACACCAATGGATGAGCTGGAATTTCGCCGTCGGGCCATAGCCCATCCACATGAGCAGGATCCCGCGTTTCTCGAGCAGGCCCAGCGCTCCCCCGCCAATCGCAAGCATCTGGAAGAGATGAAGCAGCTCGATCGCAGCCTGCAGCGGGCGATGGAGGTCGAGGTGCCGGCCGGCCTGGCCGAGCGCATCCTGCTCAGGCAGGCACTGGAAGCAGATCAGGAGCAGGTGGTGCCCCTGCCGGTGCGCCCGCGCAGCAACTGGCGTGCGCTGGCGATGGCCGCCTCGGTTGCCTTCCTGCTCGGCATGAGCACCCGCTGGCTGAGCTGGCCGCAGGCCACCCCGGACGAACTCTCACTGGCCCAGGTCGCCATGGCCCACGTCTATGGCGAGGAGCCCTTCATCAAGGATGTGGACGAGCAGGTGAGCCTGCGCACCATCAACGCCAAGATGGAGAAATATGGCGCCACCCTGATGGGCATGCAGGGGCTGAAGATCACCTATGTCAACCACTGCTCCTTCTATCAGGGGCCGGCGCTGCACATGGTGCTGCAGGGCAAGATGGGCCCGGTCACCCTGTTCCTGGTGCCCAAGCATGTGCCGCTCACCCTGCAGCCCACCTTCGAGGATGGCCAGCTCAAGGGGGAGATCCTGCAACTCAAGGGGGCCAACATGGTATTGATCGGTGACATGGAGGAGCCGCTGGCACCGGTGGCGCAGCAGCTGGAATCCCGACTGCACTGGTCGATTTAACAGGTGTTAACGCAATCCTGACCCGAACGAACTCGGGTCAATTCGACGGGCAGACCAGACAACTTGGCTGCCCGTTTCCGCCCTTATCCCCCACGATTTGCCGCCATTTCCGGCTCATTCACGGCAAGTGCCGAAAAATATTTTTGTGATGCAGATCGCCCTATGTGCGTGTTTTTTATCCAATAAATGGTAAAAGAGACTATTTATGCGGCACATTCAAACAAATGATTAACACTCCAGAAACTTTTATGTATTCTGCTGTCACTGGTCTGATTTCTTACCTCCTACCAGATCCATAGAATCACGCCAGAATTGAATGGGAAGAAGCTGAAATAACAACAGATCTTGTCACATACGGAGGCAAAAAAGCCCCGATGCTGACAGAAAATCTGCCTACAAGAGAGAACACTATGACAACTGCCTTTTTCAAAAAGAGCCTGATCGCTGCCGCCGTCACTCTGGCCAGTACCCAAACCTTCGCCGCCGCGTTTCAGCTGAACGAACACTCAGCCTCCGGTCTGGGCCGTGCGTACGCCGGGGAAGCCGCCGTGGCAGACAACGCCTCCGTGTTGTCCCGCAACCCGGCAGCCATGACCCAGTTTGACAAGATGGCGTTCTCCGTATCCGGCACCTACATCAAGCCGGACGTGGATGTAAATGGTGACATCTATGCAGGTTCCGCCAAGATGGCCGGCGCCAGCGAGAGCGGCATCGCACCGAGCGCCTTCGTGCCCGCCACCTACTTCATCCAGCCGCTGAACGATCAGTGGGCCTGGGGTATCGGCCTGTTCTCCAACTACGGTCTGTCGACCGAGTACACCGAGAACTTCAACGGTGGCTCCATTGCCGGCAACACCGAACTGCTGACCTTCAACATCAACCCGAACATCGCCTACCGCGTCAACCAGCACTTCACTTTCGGTGCCGGTGTGAACCTGGTCTATGCCAAGGCTGAACTGAACCGCCGTGCCGGCGTGCTGGCCGCCGTGCCGCCGCTGAGCAGCGTACCGGGTGTCGGCAAAGACACCATCGTCAGCCACCTGAAGGGTGACGACTGGGGTTACGGCTGGAACGTGGGCACCATGTTCGAAGTCAACGAAAACAACCGCTTCGCCCTGACCTACCGCTCCCAGGTGGATCTGAAGTTCAAGGGTGACTACCAGGGTACCTCCTCCGGCTTCAAGACCGTCGGTGGCGAACTGCCGCTGGATCTGCCGGCCCAGGCCGAGTTCGCCGGTTACCACCGTCTGAACCAGCAGTTTGCGGTGCACTACTCCGTCAACTGGACCGACTGGAGCGCCTTCCAGGAGCTCAAGGCCACCAGCGGTCAGTGCAACAGCACCGACGGTGCCGGTGTCTGCCTCTACAAGCCTGAGAAGTTCAAGGACTCCACCCGCTACTCCCTGGGCGGTACCTGGTACGTCAACCCGTCCTGGGAAGCGCGTATCGGCTTTGCCTACGACAACACCCCGATCGAGCCGGAATACCGCAGCCTGAGCATCCCGGACTCCGACCGCGTTTGGTATAGCGCCGGTGCCACCTACCACATCGACAAGGACATGAGCGTCGATTTCGGCATGGCCTATCTGGACGGCAAGAAAGTGGACGTCAACGAGAAGCTGGTTGAAAGCAACGAGGCCCTGCGCTGGAAAGGCACCTCCCACGGCAACGCCTTCCTCGCTTCCGCTCAGTTCAACATGAAATTCTGATCATCAGCGAATTGACCAGAGCGCCTGCGGGCGCTCTTTTTTTATGCTCAATGCCTGTTTCAGCGTACATCTGTAGTAAACAACTGTACGCTTTTCTTTTTTTATCAAGCTATTAGCTGCACATCCTCCAGCATTTAATCCCGTTTTCGTCCGCCAGCTTCCGCGCCCGTTGCCTTACTGGTCGTACCATATAAAATCCTGCATCCAATCAGAAAAACGTTCGAACCCAAGGTTCACTTTCAAGGACAATGCAATGCACTCCATCATGAAGCCGTCTCTCATCGCCCTGCTGGTGCTGTCGAGCCAGGCCCAGGCGGCAGGTTTCCAGCTGGCCGAGCAATCCGCCACCGGCATGGGCCGCGCCTTCGCGGGCGAAGCCGCCATCGCCGACAATGCCAGCGTGCTCTCCCGCAATGCCGCCGCCATGACCCGTTTCGATACCATGGCCTTCTCCGGTGGCTTCATCTATGTGCACCCCGATGTCAACATCGAGGGCACCACCCGGGTGCCGACCGCCAGAGGGCCGGTCGACCTGGATGCGGCGGCCCACGACATCGCCGATGATGCCTGGGTGCCCAACGCCTACCTGATAGTGCCGCTCAACGATCAGTGGCGCCTGGGGCTGGCCGCCACCTCCTATTACGGGCTCGGCGTCAAGATGCCGGACAACTACAATGCCGGCCACTTCGGCAACGTCTCCGACATCAAGACCGTGGATCTGGGCGCCTCGCTGGCCTATCGCGTCAACCGCATCTGGTCCGTCGGGGCCGGCCTCTCCGCCATTCGGGGCGAAGGGGAAGTGGGTGGCACCTTCCCCTCCAACAACCAGATCGCCAAGCACCTGAAAGGGGATGGCTGGGCCATGGGCTGGAACCTGGGCACCCTGCTGGAGCTGTCGGACGCGACCCGTATCGGCCTCTCCTACCGTCATGACGTGACCCTGAAGCTCTCGGGCGACGCCATCGGCATCGATCAGAACGGTCAGCCCTTCACCGATACCGGCAGCCTGGATCTGCCGCTGCCCGCCACCGCCGAGCTGGCCCTTTTTCATCAGCTGACACCGGCGCTGGCACTGCACTCGAGCATCAACTGGACCAACTGGAGCAAGTTCGTACAGCTGGAGTCCGAGCTCGACCACCACGGCGTCATGCACATCAAGGACGAGCACTGGAATGACAGCTGGCGCTATGCGCTGGGTCTGACCTACCAGCTGGCGCCGCAATGGACACTGCGCTCGGGCCTTGCCTACGACCGCAGCCCGGTGCCGGCAGATCGCCGTACCATCTCCATCCCCGACTCGGATCGGGTCTGGTACAGCGCCGGGGTGGGTTATCAGTTCGATCGCAACCTCTCGCTGGATCTGGGGGTCACCCTGATCGACGGCAAGAAGGTGGACGTGAGCGAAACCATGCAGCTCAAACCCGGCATCCCGCAGACCACCTCCACCTTCCAGGGCACCTCGGAAGGGGACGCCTGGCTGGCCGGCCTGCAGCTCAACTACCTGTTCTGATCCGGCGGGCCTCCTGGGCCCGTCTATTCAAGCACTATGCCAGTTATTGACCGTTTCTGGCCTTCACGCGCTGGCATAGTGCTCTGCTTCACAATAAAATCAATCCAGTACACCCGCTGGAGAGATGCATGTATTCCTACGTAGCAAGGCAGCCCATCCTGGATCGGGAGTTGAAGACCCACGCCTATGAGCTGCTGTTTCGCGACAGTCTGGATAACGTGTTTCCTCCCATCTCCTCCCAGCAGGCCACGGCCAGGCTGGTAGCCGAACAGTTCCTGCAACAGAACATCGATCAGCTGCTCGGCGGCCGCCCCTGCTTCATCAACTTCCCCCACTCCCTGCTGCTGGAAGGGCTGGCCGAATGCCTGCCGCCGGAGAAGGTGGTGATCGAGATCCTGGAAGACGCCGCCCCCGACGACGCCCTGCTGGCCAAGGTGAAGCAGCTGCACGAGCTGGGCTATCAGCTGGCACTCGATGACTTCACCCTGTCGCCGGACTGGGAGCGCTTCCTCCCCTATATCCACATCATCAAGTTCGATCTGCGCACCACCTCCCTGTTGCGGATCAAGGTGTTCATTCAGCAGCATCAACAGCTCAAGCTCACCTATCTGGCCGAGAAGGTGGAAGACAAAGCGGAGTTCGAGCGGGCCAAGCGGCTCGGTATCGACCTGTTCCAGGGCTTCTTCTTCAGCCGCCCCGAAATGGTCAAGCAGGCCACCATGGAGCCAGCCCAGGTGGTGGTGATGCAGTTGCTCAACGTGGTCAACCAGGCCGAGCCGGATCTCAACCGCATCGAGCAGTTGCTGAGTCAGGACATCTCCCTGTCACTCAAGCTGCTGCGTTACGTCAACCACCTCAAGAGCCACGCCAACCCCATCTCCTCCTTTCGCCAGGCGGCGGTCTATCTCGGCCACACCCAGCTCAAGCGCTTCGTGACCCTGGTGGCCGCCACCAGCGCCGGCCAGGGCAAGAGCGCCGAGCTCTATCAGATGTCGATGATCCGGGCCCGTTTCTGCGAGCTGCTGGCCCATACCCATGCGCCGACCCAGGAGGCTCAGCAGGCCTTCATCACCGGCCTCTTCTCCCTGCTCGACGTCTTGATGGAGCAGCCGATGGACAAGCTGCTCGGCACCATTCCGCTGATCGAGGAGATCCGGGTCGCCCTGCTCGAGCGCAAGGGCAACCTGGGGTTCTACCTGTCGTTTTGCGAAGATTACGAGAATGCGAACTGGCAGCGGATCACCGCCAGAACGGCCCAATTAGGGCTCAATGAAGAGAAGGTCAGCCAGCTCTATCTGACCGCCACCGCCTGGGTCAACCAGCAACTCCAGGCGATGGCGGAGACAGATTAACCCAGCTCGATGGCGACTGCGGTCGCCTCCCCCCCCCCGATGCACAGACTGGCGATCCCGCGCTTGAGACCACGTTCGCGCAAGGCGTGGATCAGGGTCACCAGGATCCTGGCGCCACTTGCCCCCAGCGGATGACCGAGGGCACAGGCGCCGCCGTTCACGTTCACCTTGTCATGGGGCAGCTTGCAACCCGCCATGGCCAGCATGCTCACCATGGCGAATGCCTCGTTGACCTCGAACAGGTCCACTTCATCCACCTGCCAGCCCACCTTGGCCAACAAGCCCTCGATGGCCCCGATGGGCGCGCTGGTGAACTCGGCAGGCAGGGCCGCGTGGCTCTGATAACCAACCAGCCGAGCCAGCACGGGGACGCCGAGCTGCGCGGCGGTGTCGGCCCGCATCAGGATCAGCGCCGCCGCCCCGTCCGAGATGGAGCTAGCATTGGCCGCCGTGATGGTGCCCGTCTTGCTGAAAGCCGGCTTGAGCTGGGGGATCTTCTCGGGGCGCGCCTTGCCAGGCTGCTCATCCTCGGCCAGCAGCAGGGTCTCTCCGGCCTTCACCGGCGCCAGCTCCGCTGCAAAGGCGCCGCTGCGCTGGGCCGCCAGTGCCCGCTCCAGCGAGGTGATGGCAAAGGCATCCATGTCGGAGCGGGTCAGCCCGGCGCGATCGGCGCTCAACTGGGCATAATGGCCCATCAGCTGACCTTCGTAGGCATCCTGCAGCCCGTCGAGGAACATGTGATCGAGCACGCTCTGGTGCCCCATCCGAAAACCGCTGCGCGCCTTGTCGAGCAGATAAGGGGCGCGGCTCATGCTCTCCATCCCGCCGGCGATCACCACGTTCGTGTCACCGAGTCGCAACCCATCGGCCGCCAGCATCACCGCCTTCATGCCGGAACCGCACACCTTGTTGACCGTGGTGCAGGGGATGCTGTCCGGCAGGCCCGCCTTCAATACCGCCTGACGGGCGGGCGCCTGGCCGACCCCGGCACTCAGCACGTTGCCAAGATAAGCCTCATCGATCTGCTTCCCCTTGAGCCCGGCCTGTGCCATGGCCGCAGCGATGGCACAAGCACCCAGTTCGGGTGCGCTCTGGTTGGCCAGGGCCCCTTGAAAGGCCCCCATGGGGGTACGTTTGGCCGCAACAATCACGATATCCATCAATTGCACTCTCCTTGTTACATTGAGCTAACATATGCCGCCGCCGTCGCGGGAACAAGACTTGCGGGGCAGTTGACGTTTGGGTAAGGTGCCAGCCAGGATTGACAGTCAAGATAGCGCCATGAACCGAACCAAGGATGACAAACGGACCTACAGCATCAGCGAACTGGCCCGTGAATTTGATGTTACGACCCGAAGTATTCGTTTTTATGAAGATCAGGGACTTTTGAATCCTGCTCGTCAGGGGCAGACCCGGATCTACAGCCGTCAGGACAGAGTGCGGCTCAAGCTCACCCTGCGCGGCAAGCGACTGGGGTTCAGCCTGGCGGACATCCGCGATCTGTTCGATCTCTACGATGCGGACAAGAGCAGCCGTACCCAGCTGCAGACCATGCTGGGACTGGTGGCCGACAAGCGGGATACCCTGCAGCAGCAGCTGGAAGACATCAAGATGGTGCTGCTGGAGCTGGACGCCGCCGAGCAGCGCTGCCAGCAGGCGCTGGAGCAGCTCGGCTGAGGCAAACAGACAAACATAAAGAAAGGGGCCCGCGGGCCCCTTGTTATTGCAACTGGATTATTTGTTCCAGCAGTCCGGATCGTAATCCGGGCTGTAGCGGTCGACGATGACGGCGCAGGCCGCATCACCGGTGATGTTGAGGGCGGTACGGATCATGTCGAACAGACGATCCAGCGCAAACAACAGCGGCAGTCCCTCGATGGGGATCCCGGCGGCCAGCAGCACGGCGACCACCAGGAAGCTCGGGCCAGGTACACCGGCCTGACCGATGGCCCCCAGGGTGGCGGTCACTATGATGGCAGCCCAGGCACCCATGGAGAGATCGATCTGATAGACCTGGGCGAAGAAGATGGCGACCAGACCGTAATAGATGGCGTTGCCGCTCATGTTGATGGTGGCACCCAGCGGCAGCACGAAGGAGGCCGTGGCATTGCTCACCTTCAGCTCTTTCTCGCAGGTCTCCATGTTGACCGGCAGGGTCGCCATGGAAGAGGCGGTGGAGAAGGCGACGATCTGCGGCTTCTTCATGGCCGACAGGTACTTGCGCACCGGGGTGTTGGAGAAGATCATGACCAGCAGCGGATAGACCACGAAGCCGAAGATCAGGATGGCGGCCAGATAGACCACGAACAGCTTGATCACCAGGGTCAGCACGTCGAAGCCGTAGGTGCCGATGGCGTCGGCCATCAGGCCGAACACGCCGAGCGGCGCAATCAGCATCACCTTGTTGATCATCCAGACGAAGGCATCCACCAGGGTGTTCAAACCATCGACCAGCGGCTTGGCCCGCTCGCGGGGCTGCTTGGCCAGCGCGATGCCGAGGAACATGCAGAACACCAGGATCTGCAGGATGTTGGCTTCGTTGAGCGACTGGAAGACGTTGGTCGGGATCATCCCGAGCAGGGTGGCAACCGCATCGGGCAGGGCGCCCTTGTCGGAATAGTCACCGGAGAACATGGAGGCCATGGAGCCGAACTCGACCCCGATCCCGGGTTTGAAGATCTGCCCCATCACCAGGGCCAGCAGCACCGCCAGCGCCGAGGTGCCGAGGAAGAAGGCCAGCGTAGTGACGCCAATCTTGCCTGCTGCCGGGCTGGCCCCCAGATTGGCTGCCCCCGACAGGATGGCCACCGCCACCAGCGGGATCACCAGCATCTTGATGAGCTGGATAAAGAGCGTACCGAGCGGTGCGAACACGGTGGCTTGTTCACCCATGAACGCCCCCACCAGTGCCCCCAGCACCATGGCAACCACGACCTGGAAGCCAACGTTCTTAATGAGTCCTTTTGTTAACACAGAATGTTCCTTTATGTAGCAATTATTTACACTTTCCCAGTGCAATCAACCAAACAGGGGAAGAACAGCTGTCCATTCTCCTGAGCGCGCGCTTTATCTCATATTTATTGGCTGTTTGAAATCGCCAAATCGTTAACGGGAGTTATTGATAAGTTTGCAACAAAGTTAAGATTCAAAAGGAACACGGCGATTTTTCCCGCTTTCATCATGACAACTGACAAAACATTGTGCTATTTTGGCTTGGCAAACGTGCATACAGGGATGAAAACATGCTGAAAGTTAACGAATATTTTGACGGAAATGTAAAATCCATCGGTTTCGAGCAAAAAGGGGACAAAGCGACCGTCGGTGTGATGGAAGCGGGTCACTACCAGTTCAATACCGCCGCCCCCGAGCGGATGACGGTGGTCAAGGGTGCCCTTACCATCCAGCTGGCCGATGAAGATGAGTGGCACACCTATGAGCAGGGCCAATCCTTCGACGTGGCCGGCCACTCCTCCTTCAAGCTGGAAGTGAAGACCCCCACCGCCTATCTGTGCGAGTTCCTCGACTAAGCCGCAGACAAGCTGCAGCCCAAGTGGATAAGAGAGCGGACCCGAGTCCGCTCTTTTTCATCTGATCCCCTTCCCGTTTCGGCAACCCTTCGCCGTGACCCCCTCATTTGCGTGCCGCCATCACACCCCTCGGTTTTCCCGCTTTCCATCGACTACAAAAAATTTACAATATTTAGACGAAACCCATAATCGGAGTGGTGTCATGATCAGTGTCTTCGACCTGTTTTCCATCGGGATCGGTCCCTCTTCTTCTCATACCGTGGGGCCGATGCGCGCCTCTTACGCCTTTGTCATCGCACTCAAGCAACAGGGGCTGCTGCCCCGGACCGAACGGGTAGAAGTGGAGTGCTACGGCTCCCTCGGCCAGACCGGCAAGGGCCATGGCACCGGCAAGGCCATCATCCTGGGGCTGGCCGGTTTTGAACCCGAGTCGGTGGACATCGAGGCCATTCCCGCCTTCCTGGCCGAGGTGGAGCGCAGCCAGTCGCTGCGGTTGGCGGGGGAGCAGCCCAGCCAGTTCGCCCGCAGCGGCGCCATCATCTTCAACCGGCGCAAGACCCTGCCCGCCCACTCCAACGGCATGACCCTGCGCGCCTTCGCCGGTGAACAACTGCTGTTCGAGCAGACCTACTACTCCATCGGTGGCGGCTTTATCATCGAGGAGAGCCACTTCGCCAACGCCAAGGAGGAGGCCGCCCGCTTCGATGCGGCCCACCCCGTTCCCTACCCGTTCGAGAGCGGCGCCCAGCTGCTGGCCCACTGCCAGGAGAGCGGCCTCTCCATCTCCGGCCTGATGTTGGCCAACGAGAAGGTGTTTCGCACGGAGGCCGAGATCAAGGCGGGCCTGCGCAAGATCTGGCAGGCGATGCAGGGTTGCGTCGAGCGTGGCTGTCGCAGCGAGGGGGTGTTGCCCGGCGGGCTCAAGGTGAAACGGCGGGCGCCGGCCCTCTATCGCCAGCTCAGCTGCGAGACCAATTTCAACAAGGATCCGCTGATGGTGATGGAGTGGGTGGATCTGTTCGCGCTGGCCGTCAACGAGGAGAACGCCGCCGGCGGCCGGGTGGTGACCGCCCCCACCAACGGTGCCGCCGGCATCATTCCCGCCGTGCTGCACTATTACGATCGCTTCGTGCGCAAGGTGGATGACGAGCTGCTGCTGAGTTACTTCCTCACCGCCGCCGCCATCGGCATCCTCTACAAGAAGAACGCCTCCCTCTCGGGGGCGGAAGTGGGCTGCCAGGGCGAAGTGGGGGTGGCCTGCTCCATGGCGGCGGGGGCGCTGACCGAGATCCTGGGCGGCAGCCCGGCGATTGTCGAAAACGCCGCCGAAATAGGCATGGAGCACAACCTGGGGCTCACCTGTGATCCGGTGGGTGGCCAGGTGCAGGTGCCCTGCATCGAGCGCAATGCCATGGGGGCAGTCAAGGCGATCAACGCTGCCCGCCTCGCCCTGCGCGGCACCGGCGAGCACAAGGTGTCGCTGGACAAGGTGATCAAAACCATGTGGGAAACCGGCAACGACATGAAGACCAAATACAAGGAAACCGCCCGCGGTGGCCTGGCGGTTAACATTACCGAGTGTTAAAAATCGGTAACTTGCCCCATTTGGTTCCTAAATACCCGGCATTGTCGGGTATTTTTATGGGCAAACGCTTAACAAAATGGATAAGCATCAAAATAAATTTTATACTCGCCGCTCTGATTCAACAAAAATAGATCTATTTCAACTTTTTTTGGGCTTTGAGCCGTTACACTGTGGTTATCTGGTTCATTGACCTCGGCGACGACGCCCTCGTCCCATGGATCACCCCGTTTCTGCGAGTGGGCATGGCGCCCCCTTCTATCCTGAGGTAATTGTTACATGATCAGCGTTTTTGATATCTTCAAAATCGGTGTTGGCCCCTCCTCTTCCCACACTGTCGGCCCGATGAAGGCAGCCAAACAGTTCGTGGATGAACTGCGTGCAGGCGGCAAGATCCGTGACATCACCCGGATCCAGGTCGATGTCTACGGCTCACTCTCCTGGACCGGTAAAGGTCACCACACCGATACCGCTATCATCATGGGTCTGGCAGGCAACCTGCCGGAAAATGTCGATATCGACGGCATCCCCGAGTTCATCTCCCGCGTCGAACAGACCGGTCGTCTGCCCATCGGCCTGCACTGCCATACCGTCAGCTTCCCGCGCGACGCCATGGTGTTCCATGACGAAGCACTGCCGCTGCACGAGAACGGCATGAAGCTGACCGCCTTCATCGAAGACGAAGCCGTCTATAGCAAGACCTACTACTCCATCGGCGGCGGTTTCATCGTTGACGAGGAGAACTTCGGCAAGGGCGACAGCGGCGACATGTCCGTCAGCTACCCGTTCAAGAGCGCGGCCGAGCTCATCGCCCACTGCAGCCAGACCGGCCTCTCCATCTCCGCCCTGATGATGGAGAACGAGAAGTGCTTCAACACCCCGGAAGAGATCTACAAGAAGCTCGGCAAGATCTGGACCACCATGCGTGAAGGGATCGAGCGCGGCTGCCGCACCGAGGGCGTTCTCTCCGGCCCGCTGCGCGTACCGCGTCGTGCCGCGCCGCTCTATCGCCAGCTGACCACCAACGAGAACCTCTCCAACGATCCGATGAACATCGTCGACTGGGTCAACATGTTTGCCCTGGCGGTCAGTGAAGAGAACGCGGCCGGTGGCCGTGTGGTCACCGCGCCGACCAACGGCGCCGCCGGCATCATCCCGGCCGTGCTGGCCTACTACGACAAGTTCATCCAGCCGGTTGGCCGTGACGACTACACCCGCTTCTATCTGGCTGCGGCGGCCGTCGGCATGCTCTACAAGATGAACGCCTCCATCTCCGGCGCCGAAGTGGGCTGCCAGGGTGAGGTGGGCGTCTCCTGCTCCATGGCCGCCGCCGGCCTGACCGAGCTGATGGGCGGCAGCCCCGAGCACGTCTGTGAAGCTGCCGAGATCGGCATGGAGCACAACCTGGGTCTGACCTGTGACCCGGTTGCCGGTCAGGTGCAGGTGCCCTGCATCGAGCGTAACGCCATCGCCGCCATGAAGGCGGTCAACGCCTCCCGCATGGCGCTGCGTCGTACCTCCAAGCCGCGCGTCTCGCTGGACAAGGTGATCGAGACCATGTACATCACCGGCAAGGACATGGACTCCAAGTACCGTGAAACCTCCCGCGGTGGCCTGGCCATCAAGGTGATGCAGGTTGCCTGCGACTAAGCAGATAACGGCAAATGCAAAAGGCGGGAATTCCCGCCTTTTTTATTGCCCATTATTTCCCGCTCATCACCTTCTTCATGGCGCCATTTCCCTGGGGCTGGCTCGCTAATTTCCGGGACCATCCTGCAGCCCTGCCGAGATTCGTGGCCAGAGCGCCTCGGCCTTATTCCACCAGGCGATCGGCCAGGGTCCCCACCGCCACCACGAAATAGTGGGAGCGATTCCAGTCGCGCAACACCCGATAATTGGGATAGGCAAGATAGGCAGCGCCCCCTGCCCCGTCGGGCTGCACCAGCGAGGCCTGCATCTTCACCGCGGGCAAGGCGCCGCCATCCGCTTTGCGTACCCCGAGGGCCTGCCAGGCCGACAGCGTTCGGGTATCTTCAAGCCCGACCAGCGCAGGATCCAGACCTGCGGGCACCCTCACCCGGCGCCCCCAGGTTTCATCCCCGTGCCAGCCGTTCTGGCGCAGATAATTGGCTGCCGAACCAAACACATCCGCCGGCGTTCCCCACAGATCCTTCTTGCCGTCACCGTCCTGGTCGACCGCGTATTTGCGGTAGGAAGAGGGCATGAACTGCACCTGTCCCATGGCGCCGGCCCAGGAGCCCTTGAGCTCGGCCGGGGTGATCGGCTCCTCTTCCAGCATGCGCAGGACATCGAACAGCTGCCCCTTGAAGAAGGCCTCACGGCGCCCCTCCCAGGCCAGGGTCGCCAGCGACGAGACCAGCGGATATTTGCCGGTCAATTTGCCGAAATTGGTTTCAATGCCCCACAGGGCAACAATAAAGCGGGGTTGCACATCATATTCCGCCCCTATTTTTGTGAGCAGCGGCAAATACTGACGATATAGGCGTTTGGCTTGATTGACTTTCCACTGCGGCACCGCGTTGGAAATATAAGTGGCGAGGGTCTGTTTAAATTCCGGCTGATTTTTATCGTGCCGAATGGCGACCTCGATCAGATGAATATCGGCGAAGGCGGCAGCAATGGTCGCGGGCTGGATCCCGGCAGCCAGGGCCTCCTGTTTGAGGCCCGTCACATAATGGTCAAAATCGGGGCTGGCCTGCAGCGGGTGGCTCGACAATCCCCCCATCAGCAGCAGTGCCAGCCGCTTCTTCATTTCCGTTCGGCCTTCAATTGAGCCTTGTGCTGCTCCAGCAGGTTTTCCGGCGGCGGGGGCATCTGCAGGTAGAAGCCCTGACTCTGCAGCGCCTCCATCACCCGGCTGGTGGAGGCGATCCCCAAGGGCTTGGCTGGGTCCAGTTTGGTCATCAATACCAGTTCGGGACGGCCGAATGTACTCATCAGCACCTCGGGTACGCGGGAAAAGTCCTCTCTTCTTTCAACAAAAAGATAGGTCTCGGCTTTTTTGCGACTTTTATAGACTGCACACAACATGGAAATTGATATAATCCAACCGGTTTATTGCCTCTGAGGATGGCAAACTATAACATCAGGAATTGAATAACAATAACGGATTACCGTCTCTGTCTCGGGGAAGATTCATGGTTGAGCGCGATAACGAATTGAAAGGGACCACCTTCACTATTTCTGTGTTGCATATCAGCGATGGCAAGCCTGAGCGGATCCGCCAGTTGCTGGCGGCCAAAGTGGCCCAGGCGCCCCAGTTCTTTAATTGTGCCCCCCTCGTCATCAATGTGGAACGGCTCACCGAGATCCCCGACTTCGAACAGCTCAAGGAGCTGGTGGAATCGGAAGACTTCGTGCTGGTCGGGATCACGGGGGCCCAGAACGAGGCGATGAAGACGGCCGCCAAGGCGGCAGGGCTGGCGGTGATGGCCTCCGGCAAGAGCCGCAAGGCCGAACCCCAGCCAGAACCGGCGCCGGCCCCCATCGTAGAAGCGAAACCCGTGCCGGCACCGGTGATAGCGAGCAAGGTGCATGTGGGCCCGGTTCGCTCCGGCCAGCAGCTCTATGCCGCCGGCACCTCGCTGGTGGTGCTGGGCTCGGTCAGCCCGGGCGCCGAAGTCATCGCCGACGACAGTATTCATATTTATGGCACTCTGCGCGGCAGGGCCATTGCCGGCGCCAAGGGCAACTCCCAGGCACGGATTTATTGCCAGCAACTGCAGGCCGAGCTGCTCTCCATCGCTGGCACCTTCCAGCTCAGCGATGCATTGCCGGCCGGCCTCATCCAGCAGCCGGTTCATGTCCGGCTGGATAACGAACAACTCCGTATAGACCGTATCAAATAGAGTTACAAGGAAGCGAGAATGGCGCGAATCATAGTCGTTACATCGGGTAAAGGTGGCGTTGGCAAGACCACAACCAGCGCGGCCCTGAGTACCGGTTTAGCCCAGCGTGGCCACAAGACAGTGGTCATCGATTTTGACATTGGCCTGCGAAACCTGGACCTCATCATGGGCTGCGAGCGGCGCGTGGTGTATGACTTCGTCAACGTCATCAATGGCGAGGCCAACCTCAACCAGGCCCTCATCAAGGACAAGCGCTGCGAGAACCTGTTCATCCTGCCCGCCTCCCAGACCCGGGACAAGGATGCCCTCACCCGCGAAGGGGTCGAGAAGATCCTGGATCAGCTGAGCGAGATGCAGTTCGACTACATCGTCTGCGACTCCCCGGCGGGGATCGAAGCCGGCGCCCTGATGGCGCTCTACTTCGCCGATGAAGCTATTGTCACCACCAACCCGGAAGTCTCCTCCGTGCGTGACTCGGATCGCATCCTCGGCATCCTGGCCTCCAAGTCCCGTCGCGCCGAGCGTGGCGAAGACCCCATCAAGGAGCACCTGCTGCTGACCCGCTACTGCCCGACCCGCGTCAACCGCGGCGACATGCTGAGCGTACAGGACGTACAGGAGATCCTGGCCATCAAACTGCTCGGGGTGATCCCGGAGTCCCAGGCGGTGCTGCGCGCCTCCAACTCCGGCGAGCCCGTCATCCTGGACAAGGAGTCCGATGCCGGTCAGGCCTATGAGGACGCCGTTGCCCGCCTGTTGGGTGACACCAAGGATTTTCGTTTTCTGGAAGAAGAGAAGAAGGGCTTCTTTAGCCGACTGTTCGGGAGTTAAGCATGTCATTATTGGATTATTTTCGTTCCAACAAGAAACAGAGCACCGCACAACTGGCCAAAGAGCGGTTGCAGATCATCGTGGCTCACGAGCGTTCATCCAGAGGGGGGCCGGATTACCTGCCCCAGCTCAAGCAGGATATCCTCGACGTGATCCGCAAATATGTGGAGATAGACCCTGACAAGATCACGGTCCAGCTCGACAAGAAGAGTGATGAGCTGTCGGTACTCGAGCTCAACATCACCTTCGCCGACGACAAGAAGGGATGAGCCTGACGCCCTATGCGTGACCCTTTCCCCCAATGAAGACCGGATCCTGCTGCCAGGATCCGGTTTTTTATTGCCGCAACCGGGTCAAGGGCGCTGCTGCACTCGCCAAGCCCGTAGGGGACGGCTAGAATACGGCGCGCCACCGTGCGGCCGGGCCGTCGGTGTTTTTCTTTATTTATCAGCTGGAACAGACCGCTTATGTCTTTGAATGACGAAATGCACAGCGTCGAGGAACTGCTCGACACCGCCCTCGAACTCTTCATGGAGCTGGCCTCCGACAACCTGCCGGAGCAGGAGATCGCCCGCTTCAATCAGGAGTTCAACGACCGCGGCCTGCTGGCGGAAACCGATCCGGCCGATGACTGGGAAGCGGACGTTGGCTTCGAGGTCAGCGACGCCGAGTACGCCGAGATCTGGATCGGCCTTGGCAACGAGCAGGAAGAGTACGAGCACCTGTTCGCCCGCATGCTGCTCTCCCGCCGTGTTGACGAGAAGTTCTGCCACATCGAATGGCTGCCCCAATAATTCCGGATCCCGATGATCCGAGTCACTACGTCTGGGAGTCGGAGCCAGAGCCCGTGCGGCCCAATCCGGCACGGCGCCTGCTGAACTGGCTCGGCAAGCTGCTGCTGGCGGCCTTGCTCAGCACCATCGTCTCGGTGGCGCTGCTGCGCTTCATCGATCCGCCCATGTGGACCTGGCGCATCGAGCGGGCGCTGTTTCCCCCTGCCAAGGTGGCCGAGGTGAAGCACGACTGGGTGCCGCTCGAGCAGATCTCCCGCGAGCTGCAGCTGGCGGTGATCGCCGCCGAAGATCAGCGCTTTGCCGAGCACAACGGCTTCGACATGGATGCCATCAGCTCGGCGCTCAAGCACAATCAGCACAGCGAGCGGGTGCGCGGCGCCAGCACCCTCAGCCAGCAGACCGCCAAGAACCTCTTCATGTGGAGCGATCGCAGCTTCCTGCGCAAGGGGATCGAGGCCTGGTTCACCCTGCTGATGGAGCTGGGCTGGGACAAGTCCCGCATCCTCGAGGTGTACCTGAATATCGTGGAGTTCGGGCCCGGCATCTACGGCGCCGAGGCCGCGGCCAGACACTACTTCGGCAAGCCGGCGATACGTCTCACCCGCTACGAGGCGTCACTGCTGGCGGCAGCCCTGCCCAACCCCTGGCGCTACCGGGTCAAGCCCCCCTCGCCCTACGTCCAGCAGCGCTCGGCCTGGATCCGCCGTCAGATGGGCCAGCTGGGGCAGGTAACCCTCAACAAGGTGCATCAGACAGACTGATGCCTGATGGGTGTCGGGCTTGTTCACGGTGCGAGCCCGGCCTCGTCGGTGGAGGGCCCCAGGTGCCCGCCCACCGTGCCCCGATGCAGCGGCAGGTAGTGCCACCACCAGGTCTCCCGCCGCCGCTTGATCTGCTGCCGTCTCGTCCGCCGTTTCATGCCCGCTCTCCCTTGCCCTGCCCCTCTTCAACCATACCCAACTCCAGTCAGCCTTGCCCGGCGCTGGCGCACCCTTCCCACTGGTCTGGCCGCCACCGCCAATAATTGTTACAGTAGCGAACCTCGATGTATCTGGAGTGATTTCATGGAACAGCGTACCCCGGATCAGCTGGTCGAATGGGCCTATGATCAGTTTCTTGAGCAGGCCGCAGACATGCTGGCCCCCGAACAAATCGTCGACATCACCCTGGAGTTCGAACAGCGTGGCGCCGTCGAGGCGACCCTGCCCAATGCCGACTGGTCAACCGAACTCGGTGTGCCGGTGGACATGGAGCGCTGGGTCGAAGTGTGGGTGGGTCTGCTGGACCATCAGGAGGAGTTTGAGGTGATCTTTGCCACCTTCCTGCTGCCCCGTCATAGCAATGAGCACGATGTCCACGTGCGCTGGCACCGTCAGCAACAGGCATGAAAAAGGCGCCCTCGGCGCCTTTTTCTTTTGTGGTGATCTTTGCTCAAGGCCGGGCCGCGATGGCCTTCGCCAGACAGCGCCGGCACCAGCAGCTATCAGCCTCCCCCATGGGCAGGGCCGGCAGCTGGCTACACCAGCACTCTGCGATGGTCGCGCCGGCCGACACGGCGCAAAAGGCCGGTTCACCGCAGCCGGGGCAGCGGTGGGTGCTGGTGGAACCATCCAGCTGCGCCATGACCGCCAGCTGGGCCTCGCTCGCCATGGCGGACCAGTGACCAATCTCGGTCAGAGTGCGACCACAGCCAAGGCAGAGACCGTCTTTTGCCCGGCACGCACCGACGCAGGGGCTCGGCACTTATTCGCCGCCTTCGCGCTGATCGTCGCCCGTCAATGTGATGCTGTAGTCATCGATGACCAGCTTGCCCTGCTTGTAGAGGCCGCCGATGGCCTTCTTGAAGGTGCCCTTGCTCATGCCGAGCAGCTTGTAGATGAGCTCGGGTTCGCTCTTGTCGCCCACCGCCAGGCTGCCGCCCTGCTTCTTGAGGCGGACCAGGATCTGCTCGCCGGCATCGTCCAGCCGCGCCACACCCGGCTTTTGCAGGGTCAGATCCAGCTTGCCGTCATCACGCACCTGCTTGACCCAGGCGGTCAGCGGACGACCCGTGGTCACCCGGCCGAACACCTCGTTCTTGAACAGCATGCCGGAGTACTCGCCATTGACGATGGCCTTGATGCCGAGCGGCGTGCGCTCGCCAGGCAGGGCAGTCACTTCGTCACCGGCCTTGAAGGGAGGTTTGTCGGTGCGCAGGAACCGCTCGAGGCGGCTGGTGCCCACCATGCGCCCCTCGTGATCGAGCATCAGCCGCACCAGATAGACATGGCCCACCTGCATCGGCTTGTTCTGCTCGCGGCTTGGTACGAACAGATCCTTCTTCATGCCCCAGTCGAGGAAGGCACCAATCTTGTTGGCATTGACCACCTTGAGGCCGACGATGTCGTCCACCATGGCAAACGGCTTGTCGGTGGTGATCACCGGCTCGCAGTCGGCATCCAGATAGAGGAAGACCTTGACGCCGTCCCCTTCCGCCACCCCTTCCGGCAGTTGACGCTTGGGCAGCAGCAGCTCGCCGTACTCTTCGCCAGCCGCCAGCCAGGCGCCCCGATCTTCGAGCTCGACTACGGTAAGGGTGTTCATCTTGCCAATCTGTAGCATGGTGTTCTCTTCTTTCATTGTCCGGATGGCCAATTTTTCATTGCCTGTATGGGCGCGCATGTTACCCCAAGAGCGGTAACAGGGCCTAGTCCCTTGCCCTGTTCGCGGGTGATTTTCAGGGCCTTTTGGCCGGGGCGTGTCCATATAATCGCCAGTCAGCCGCCCTTTTGCTGCAAATAACCCCACTTTTGGGTAGACTTCGCCGCTGTCAAAATCCAGAGGAACTGTCGATGAATCCATCCACTCGTACCCGTCATCTCAATCAATGGATCCAGACCCACAGTGGGCAGGACATGACCTACCCGGCGCTGCACGGCTTTTTGTGTGCCCGCCTGGTCGGGCCGGATGCCCCTGACTGGCAGGCCCCGCTGGCCGGTCTGTTGCCCCATGACGCCGAGCTGGATGAAAAAAGCGCCGAGGCGCTGCACCACCTGATCGCCGAGCTGAAAACCCAGGCCGATGAGACCCAGCTCGCCCTGCCGAGCCAGTGCCGCCTCTCTACCGAGAGCCCGGAGCAGGTGTTCGAGCAGAGCCACCCCCTCGGTCAGTGGTGTTACGGCTTCAGCCAGGGCTTTGCCACCTGGCCCAAGCCCAGGGATCTGAACGACCCGACCACCCAGTACCGTTTCAGCCTGGCCGCCGAGCTGAGCCTGTTTCGCGACAAGCCCATGGCGCAGATGCTGCACGCGGCCGCCGGCAGTGACCTCCCCTTCATGGAGTTCTGCAAGCGTCAGCGCCAGAACATGAAGACCGCCCTCAACCAGCTGCTGCAATTAGATGAGTATCAGGCCGTGCCGAGCACGGAGCAGGCGCTGGACAGCCAGCAGGCCGAGCAGTGGCAACAGTGGTTTGAACTGGCCGATGCCAGCCGCGATCCGCACAGCCGCCTCGGCTGGTTTGACAAAGTGATCGCCGATGCCGAACCGCTGTTTGACGCCGCCTTCTGGCAGCAGATTGCCGGCCATGGCTGGAGTGCCCACGAAGCGCGCCCGCTGCTGGCCGCCCGGGCCGGGCGGGCCGACTGCCTGTTGCGTCTCGGCCAGCTGGAACAGGCGCTCAGCGAATA
Organism: Aeromonas sp. S8(2024); assembly: GCF_041403085.1. NCBI lineage: Bacteria > Pseudomonadati > Pseudomonadota > Gammaproteobacteria > Aeromonadales > Aeromonadaceae > Aeromonas > Aeromonas sp. S8(2024). The sequence goes on from NZ_JBGLRF010000001.1 coordinate 602,861, forward strand.
TCTGGCCCTGCTCGAGCTGTGCGTGGCCGATGAACTGGGTTGCCGTTATCCCCTCTCCAGCCTCTATGCCCTGCAAGGGGACTGGTCGGCCCTGCAGGCTCTGCTGGTGCGCTTTGATGAAGCCTCCAGCTGGCTGCTCTACAACAAGGCGCTGATGACGTTCGTCTGCGCTGGCGCCGAGGCCGCGCAGCCGCTGCTGGCCGCCGCCATCAAGGCCAACGCCCATGTACCGGCCTGTCTGCTGGGCCAGCGCAAGCTGCCCAAACAGGAGCCCCACAGCTGGCAGGCTGGCAGCCGTGACGAAGCGGCGCTCTACACCCTGCAAAGCCGCGAGGCCTGGCTCAAGCACAACGCCCTGCTCTGGCTGCGCAAAGGCTGAGCCAACGGCCACAAAACCAGCTTCGAATAGACCCGGTTGCGGCGGATGACGTGCGCAACCGCACATTTCTCTGGTACTTGTTCAGACAAACGGCCCTGTGTTACGTATCATCAAGGTCAAAGTATCAAGAGAAACTGCACCCGATGCAGCCGTCACAGCAGGATGTCATATGTCAAAGATCATAGAGCTGCTTGCCCACTATCCCCCCTATCAGCTGGTACACGCCGCCGAGATGGTGCGTGATACCTTCGAACAGTTTTACCAGCAACGCTATCAGCTGACGGTGCCTCAATGGCGCCTGATGATGGTGCTCGGCCCCCACTACCCCATCAGCCAGAAAGAGCTGGTAGAGGCGAGCGGGATGGACAAGGTACGGATCTCCCGCGAAATTCACCGGCTGGTGGAAAAAGGGATCCTGTTCACCGAGAGCAGCGAGCACGACAAGCGGGTCAGCCTGGTCTCCTTCACCCAGGCGGGGCTCACCCTGTTCCAGCAGCTCAAGAGCGAAGCGGGCAGCTGGCAGCACACCCTCACCGACTACCTGCCGGCCGAGGCGCGCCAATCCATTCGTCTGCACCTGCAAAGCGTCAGCGATGCCATCGAACAACTTCACCTGCTGGATAACGAGCGACCCTCATGAACCTGAACAACTTTGCCACCATGGACGTCAACATGCTGCTGAGCCTGGTCAACATGCAGCTGCGTGATCGCTACGATGATCTCGATGATCTCTGCAAGGCGCAGGATCTCGACAAGCAGGCGCTGGTCGCCCGGCTCGCCAGCGGCGATTTCCACTATCAGGAAGATCAGAAGCAGTTCAGATAGGGATCCGGATCACAACCCGGCCCATGCCGCTGGCTCCGGCGGCAAAAGCTGCTATGGTGATGGCTACCCCGGTCAACTGACCTTCTGCAAGAGGTATGGATACATCTTGCTGTCACAGACCGCGGTTAGCCTTCTCTTCACCAGCCGTAGCCAAGGATGACCCATGATGTTTCTGACCCGTCCCGCCAGCCTGATCACCCTCTGTGCCTTGCTGATGATCAGCCTTCTCTCGCCCCGCCTGCCTGACAGCGCCGAACAGTGGCTCACTACCCTGCTGCTGGGCTCCCTGGTGGTGGTCTGCCTGATGGTCGGCAGCGGCTGTCGCCGCTTTCTGCGGGATTGACCTGACGGGCCGCTTCATCGGGTCAGACACCAAAAAACAACGCAGCCCTAGGGCTGCGTTGTTGCTTTCTGGCGTATGGCGGGTTGCTCTCTTGATCAGAGGGCCAGGGTCTCCAGCTGGCCCTTGGCCTGCTCGATGCCCTTGGCCTGGGCATCCGGACCCATGCCCATGCCTTCGGCGTAGATGAAGTCCACCTCCTTGATGCCGATGAAGCCCAGCACGGTGCGCATGTAGGGGGTCACCAGATCGGTGGCGCTGCCGACGTGCATGCCGCCGCGGGGGCTGATCACCAGGGCGCGGGTGTTTTCCACCAGGCCGACCGGACCGGTTTCGGTGTAACGGAAGGTCACGCCGGCGCGGGCCACCAGATCGATCCAGTTTTTCAGCTGGGTCGGGATGTTGAAGTTGTACATGGGGGCGGCAATCACCACCAGATCGCTCGCCTTGAGCTCGGCGATCAGCTCGTCGGACTGGGCCAGCACGGCCAGTTGACGCTCATTGAGGTTTTCACCACCGCGCAGGCCTGACGCCAGCTCGCCATCCAGTACCGGCAGGTTCAGGGCCGCCAAATCACGCACGGTGACGGTGTCGGACTGATGGTCGGCCAGGAAGCCGTCGATCAGGGCGTTGGATTGGGAATATTGGCCCAGGATGCTGGACTTGAGTACGAGGATATTGGCCATGGTGAAACTCCATTAGGTTGTCGGTTGAACAGCGGTGCTGTCGATGGAGGTCACTCTAAACATTGGGCTTCTATACAGATAGCGAAAATAGATGCTCAACTTATTCAAAAATTTTGATGGTAGTGCATTCTCTCGCCAGCCGCCTCTCTCACGCCCCGCCAAGGCTTGGCAGAACAAACGATTGCCGTTATGATCCGCCGCACTTTTTTCAGCGACCCGGATCCCATGACACCCTCGCGCAGGCACTCCCCCTTTGCCGGTGCAGTCTGGATGATGGTAGCGGGCCTCTGCTTCGCCGCCGTCAACAGCCTGAGCCAGTATGTCAGCTTCAAGCTCGGCCTCCCCTCGACCCAGGTCGCCTTCCATCAATATCTGATTGCCCTGGTCTGTCTGCTGCCCTGGCTTATTCGCCACGGCCTGCGCCAGTCGCTGATGACCAACCAGCTGCGGCTGCACCTGCTGCGGGTTGCCCTGGCGGTGGTCGGCATCCAGTTCTGGCTGTGGGCGCTGGCAGTCCCCGTCCCCATCTGGCAGGGGATAGCGCTGCTGATGACCTCGCCGCTGTTTGCCACCCTGGGGTCGGCCCTCTTTCTCAAGGAACAGGTGAGCCGGGCCCGCATTCTGGCGACCCTGGCCGGCTTTGTCGGCGCCATGCTGATCCTGGCCCCCTGGACCGACGATTTCAGCTGGGCTTCCCTGCTGCCGGTGGCGGCGGCCCTGTTCTGGGCCGGCTACTCCTTGCTGGTGCGCTATCAGGCGGCGAGCGAGTCGTCCCACACCATCGTCGTCTACCTGCTTATCTTCAGCACCCCGTTCAACGCCATGCTGGCGCTGCCGGAGTGGCAGTGGCCGAGCGAAACCCAGTGGCTGCTGGTAGCCGCCTCCGGCGTGCTGTCGGCGCTGGCCCAGATGTCCATCGCCCGCGCCTACAGCGTGGCCGAGGCCTCGTTCGTGCAACCCTTTGATTTTGCCAAGCTGCCCATGAACGTGCTGGCCGGCTGGCTGGTGTTTGGCTGGGCGCCGCCCGGCCGATTGTGGCTGGGAGCCGCCATCATCATCGGCGCCATCACCCTGCTCACCCATCTGGAGCAGCGCGCCCACAAATCCGTTTCCTGAGGTACGCCATGCGTGCCTCTTTTTTTGCCCGCTATTCGTGCGATAGCGGCCCTCAATCACCACCCACGACATCAGGAGAGATCACATGTTTGGAACCGCTACCCGCCCCGGCGCCACCCGCGCCCTGCTGCTGGGCTCCGGCGAACTTGGCAAGGAGGTCGCCATCGAGCTGCAACGCTTCGGCATCGAGGTGATCGCCGCCGACCGCTATGCCGATGCCCCCGCCATGCAGGTGGCGCACAGCGCCCATGTGCTGGACATGCTGGACGGTGACGCCCTGCGCGCCCTGGTCAACGAGGTCAAACCGGATCTGATCATCCCCGAGCTTGAAGCCATCGCCACCGATACCCTGGCCGCCCTGGAGCAGGAAGGGGTCAAGGTGGTGCCGAACGCCCGCGCCACCCAGCTCACCATGAACCGGGAGGGGATCCGCCGCCTCGCCGCCGAGACGCTGGGCTTGCCCACCTCCCCCTACCGCTTTGCCCAGAGCAAGGAGGAGTTTGTCGCCGCCGTCGAGACCATCGGCCTGCCCTGCGTGGTGAAGCCGGTAATGAGCTCGTCCGGCAAGGGGCAGAGCGTGCTGCGCGATCTCGCCAAACTCGACGAGAGCTGGACCTATGCCCAGGAGGGCGGTCGCGCCGGTCGCGGCAAGGTGATCGTCGAGGGCTTCGTCCCCTTCGAGTACGAGATCACCCTGCTCACGGTACGCGCGGTGGACGGCATCCACTTCTGCGAACCCATCGGCCATCGCCAGGAAGATGGCGACTACCGCGAATCCTGGCAGCCGCAAGCCATGAGCGAACTGGCTCTGGCCCGCTCCAAGGAGGTAGCAGCCAAGGTGGTCGAGGCGCTGGGCGGCTACGGCCTGTTCGGGGTCGAGCTCTTCATCAAGGGTGACGAGGTGTGGTTCAGCGAGGTCTCGCCGCGCCCCCACGACACCGGCATGGTGACCCTCATCTCTCAGGATCTCTCCGAGTTCGCCCTGCACGTGCGCGCCATTCTGGGGCTGCCCATCGGCACCATAACCCAGTACGGGCCTAGCGCCTCCGCCGTGGTGCTGCGCGAAGGGCACAGTCAGGACATCCGCTATCAGGGGATTGGCGAGGCGCTGGCTCTGGTGCCAGGTGCCCAGCTGCGGCTGTTTGGCAAGCCGGAGATCGCCGGTCGCCGCCGGCTCGGCGTGGCGCTGGCGCGAGCCAAGCAGTGCGACGAGGCGGTAGAAAAAGCCAAAGCGGTTGCGGCCGGCGTCAAGGTGCTGTTCTAAGCCCACTTTTTGGCACACGAAATCAAACGTTTGCCAGCATGATCCAGCGCAAGGGGCATGGCAATGCCCCTTTTGCATTGAGGCACCTTGTTTATAATCCCCCCTTCACCTATGTCAGGAGTACAAGATGTTAACTGCCGTGATCTTCGATATGGATGGTGTTCTGATCGACTCGGAACCCTTTTGGCAACGAGCCCAGATGGCTGTCTTCTCCGAGCTGGGCCATCCCCACACGGTGGAAGATTGTGAGTCGACCATCGGGGTACGCATCGATCAGCTGGTCGCCCACTGGTATCGGTTGCGCCCCTGGAGCGGCCCTAGCCAGGAAGAGGTGGTGCAGCGCATCCTGGATCGGGTCAACGCCCTGATCCTCTCCGAAGGTCAGGCCAAGGCTGGCGTGCTGGAGGCACTCGACCTCATCGAGGCGCAAGGCCTTAAAATCGGTCTGGCCACCTCCTCCCCCTTTGCCATGGTGGAGGCCGTGCTCGGCAAGCTCGGCATTCGCGATCGCTTCCTGGCGGTGCACTCCGCCGAGGTGGAGCGCTTTGGCAAGCCGCACCCGGATGTCTATATCCACGCCGCCGAGAAGCTGGGGGTCGAGCCGGTGCATTGCCTCGCCATCGAGGACAGCTTTACCGGTCTGCTGGCGGCCAAGGCGGCCTCCATGACCGCGCTGATTGTGCCGGACCCGGCGCTGGTGGGTGACCCCCGTCTGGCCATTGCCAACCATCAGCTGCGCTCGCTGGCCGAGCTTAATAGCGAGATGCTGGCCAGCTGGGTCAACTAAACGACCAGCAGGCGCTGATCGTTCCCATGTACCCGGCGCTGGTGGGTGACCCCGTCTGGCCATCGCCAACCATCAACTGCGCTCGCTGGCCGAGCTTAATAGCGAGATGCTGGCCAGCTGGGTCAAATAAACCCCGCCCTGGCGGACTGACCTCCTGCCTCCCTTGATCCCGGTCATAATCGTGCGCTTGCTCGCGGTCAGGCAGGTGCGATCCAGCTAGAATCTGGGGAGAGAGGCGGCCCACGGGCCCGAGGAGGTCATCATGATCGAGTACACCAGCAAGCGCATCGTCTGCCCCCACTGTGGCCATCATACCCGGGTCGAGCTGGATGCCAGCCAGGGGGATCAGGAGTTCTATGAGGATTGCATGGCCTGCTGCAACCCCATCCACCTGCGACTGCACCGGGATGAGGCGCGCGACTGCCTGCAACTCTTCGTGGATGCTGACGACGAACAGATGTTCTGAGTCGCCCTGACAGGGGATAGCGCAAAACAAAGCGGGGCCCACTGGGCCCCGCTTTCCTTTTCGCCTAAGCGGCCGCCCCTGCGCCTTATTGGCGCGCCGCCAGCACCCGCTCCACCGTGTCGACGATGGCCTGGGTCTGGGGGTCAATCTCGATGTTGGTCTGCCAGCCGGCCTTGACCCAGCCGAGGTTGGTGCGGGCCAGGGTCTCGGGGATCAGGTTGACGCAAAATTCGCAGCCGCGCACCTCGCCCACGGTGAGGCTGATGCCGTCGATGCCGATGTAGCCCTTGGTCAGCACGTATTTCATCAGCGTTGGGGCCAGGCGATACCACACCTGCCGGTTGTTGGGGGTGTCGATGACCGATACGACCTGCGCGGTGCCCATGATGTGGCCGGACATGGCGTGACCGCCGATTTCGTCGCCAAAGCGGGCGGCCCGCTCCACGTTGACCTTGTCCCCCGGCTGCAGCTGGCCGAGGTTGGTGAGGCGCAGGGTCTCCTGCATCAGATCGAAGCTGACCAGGTCTCCTTCGACCCGGGTGACAGTCAGGCAGCAGCCGTTGTGGGCCACGGAGGCGCCCAGCGCCAGCCCCTCGCCCCAGGCCGGGCTCGGCATGCGGATCACGTGGGTACGAAAGTTGGGCAGCTCTTCGATGGCCACCAGTTCGGCGGTCCCCTGCACTATGCCGGTGAACATGTCTCGTCTCCTGCTACGAAAAAAGGCAGGGTAACCTCGCCACACGACCCAGACAAGCGCAACCGCTGACAAGCAGGCGGCCGATCGCTATAGTGACGGCATTCAATCAAGTGCTGACAAGGAAACAAAAATGCAGGTATATCAATGCTGTGAGGCCATTCGCATCGCCTACAACCAGATTGGCTCCGGCGAGCAGGGCTATGTGCCGCAGGCCATCGCCGCCACCATCAGGGCGCTCAACGCCGTGGCATCGGATGAGCGGGTGCCGGCGGATCTGCGCGAGCAGGCCGCCTACGCCGCCGCCAACCTGCTGATCAGCGATCACGAAGACGCCTGATCCCGGGCTTGCACCAATCGTTTCGTCCCGGATGAATTTCAGGCTAGAATGACCCCCCCGCACTTTGCACTCCCCCTTCCGGAGTGCAAAGGCTCTTCCCGATACCCGCTCTTTTTACGCTTTATCTGATCCACTCGGAGGTGTCAGTGCAACGTTATTGGTCCGAGGCGAGGCAACTCGTTCGTCTAGCCAGCCCCATTCTGGTCGCCCAGGTGGCCCAGATCGCCATGAACTTTGTCGATACCGTGATGGCGGGACAGGTCAGCGCCGTCGATCTGGCCGCCGTGTCGGTGGCCTCCAGCTTCTGGTTGCCGGTGATCCTGCTGGTGCAGGGCATCATCATGGCGCTCACCCCCATCGTCTCCCAGCTCAATGGCGCCCGCAAACGGGACGAGGTGCGCCCGGCGGTGCACCAGGGCTTCTGGCTGGCGCTGATGGTCACCCCCATCGCCATGGTGGTGCTCTATTTCAGCCCGCTGGCGCTGCAGTTCATGGACGTGGATCCCGTGATGGCCACCAAGACCACCGGCTACCTGCATGCCATCCTGTGGGGGCTGCCCGCCTTCGTGCTGTTCCAGGTGCTGCGCAACTTCAGCGAGGGGCTCTCCCACACCATGCCGACCATGGTGATCGGCTTCGTGGGGCTGGCGGTCAACATCCCGGCCAACACCATCTTCATCCACGGCCTGTTCGGCATGCCGAAACTGGGCGGGGTCGGCTGCGGCGTGGCCACCGCCATCGTGCTGTGGGCCATGCTGCTGGCGATGATCGTCTATGTGAAGCTCTCCCGCCACTTCAAGGAGATCAACCTGTTCGCCCAGCTCGCGCGCCCCAATGGCAGCCGGATCTGGCGCCTGTTCCGGTTGGGTTTCCCCATCGCCATGGCCATCTTCTGTGAGGTGACCCTGTTTACCGTGGTGGCCCTGATGCTGGCCCCCTTTGGCGCGGAGACGGTGGCGAGCCACCAGATAGCGCTCAACTTCTCCAGCCTGGTGTTCATGCTGCCGCTCTCCATCGGGGTGGGCGTCACCATCCGGGTCGGTCACAGCATCGGCGAAGGGCTGCCTGATCACGCCCGGGTCGCGGCCCGCACCGGCCTGATGCTGGGCATGACGGTGGCCGCCGCCACCGCCGCCCTCACCGTGCTGCTGCGCGAGCAGATCGCCACCATCTACACCGAGGACCTGCAGGTGATCACCCTCGCGGCCACCCTGCTCTTCTTCGCCGCCATCTACCAGATCTCCGACTCGGTACAGGTGGTGGCGGCGGCGGCCCTGCGCGGTTACAAGGATACCAAGGCGATCTTCTACGTCACCATCGTCGCCTACTGGGGACTGGGGCTGCCCACCGGCATGATCCTGGGCCTGACCGACTGGGTGGTGCCGCAGATGGGACCCCAGGGCTTCTGGGTCGGCTTCATCGTCGGCCTCACCTCCGCCGCCCTGATGCTGGGTACCCGGCTGCGCTACATCTATGGCCGCTTTGCCAGCCCGGAGGCCTGCAGCGCCCTCTCCAAGGCGCAATAAGGGGAAACTCGCCTGCAAAATCAACAGGCTGCGCAAGAACTGGGCAAACAGTCTCCTTTGTGCGTGCGGCCTGTTGACAGCCTAGGGGGGCATGGGTAGTATGCCGACCACGCCAGCAGTGCTGGCGGGATAAAACGGGTTTTCAATCCGGTTTATGAAGTGGGTTTATAGCTCAGTTGGTTAGAGCACTACCTTGACATGGTAGGGGTCGTTGGTTCGAATCCAATTAAACCCACCACTTTTCCGCGATGCGTCCTTAGCTCAGCTGGTTAGAGCACCACCTTGACATGGTGGGGGTCGGTGGTTCGAATCCACTAGGACGCACCATCCGGAACACTGTTATGCGTCCTTAGCTCAGCTGGTTAGAGCATCACCTTGACATGGTGGGGGTCGGTGGTTCGAATCCACTAGGACGCACCATAACAGTTTGAATAAATTGCAGGAATTGAGTGTGAGCTGATAGCTCAAACACAGATGTGGGTTTATAGCTCAGTTGGTTAGAGCACTACCTTGACATGGTAGGGGTCGTTGGTTCGAATCCAATTAAACCCACCACTCCCCTGCAATCACACAAAGTCGCCTTGCGCACCCTGCGTCCTTAGCTCAGCTGGTTAGAGCATCACCTTGACATGGTGGGGGTCGGTGGTTCGAATCCACTAGGACGCACCAGATTTGAAAAGCCCGCTCCTCGAGCGGGCTTTTTGCATTTCTCTTCTCTGACGATCCATGCTTTCCCCTCTCATCAGCCCCTCTTGACCCGCTGCGGCCATTGTCGGGACATGGCCGCAGCGTTCCCTTGCCCAGTCAGAAGAGATCGAGCTGCTGGCCGCAGATCCGCTCGAACGACTCACCGATAAAGGGGAGGATGGCATCGGCGATGGGTTTGAGCTGCTTGTCGATGTAGTGCTCGTAGTCGATGGCGCTGCGCCGGTATTCCAGCGGCTCTGGGCCATTCAGAGTCACCAGGTAGGCGATGGAGCCCCTGTGCTGGTAGCGCTGGGGCAGACCGCGGCGCAGGTTCTCCTCGTCCGCCAGGCGCGCCGCCCGCACGTGGGGCGGCACGTTCTTCTGGTACTCCTCGAGTTTCTGGCGCAGCCGCTTGCGATAGACCAACAGCTCGTCGTGAAGGCCGGCGCGGGTCTCGTCCACCATGGTGCGCACATAGCCGCTGGGATCCTGGTCGTGAAACACCATCTCGTAGAGGCGGGTCTGGAACGCCTTGGCAAGGGGCGTCCAGTCGGTGCGCACCGATTCGAGCCCCTTGAACACCAGCTGCTCCTCTTCGCCAGCGTGATGGCCTGCCACCAAGCCCGCATAACGCTTCTTGCTCCCCTTCTCCAGCCCGCGGATGGTGGGCATCAGGAAGCGGCGATAGTGGGTCTCGTACTGGATCTCCAGATAGCTCGGCAAATCGAACTCCCGCTTGATCAGCGCAGTCCAGTTGTCGTTGATCATGCAGGCCAAGCGCCGGCCAATCTCGTCCGCCTGGGCGGGGCTGGTCTCACGCCCCAGGTGGACGAAGGTGGAGTCGGTGTCGCCATAGATCACCTCGAAACCCTCCCCCTCGATCCACTCCCGGGTCTGCTGCATGATGCCGTGACCGCGCAAGGTAATGGAGGAGGCAAGCCGCGGGTCGTAGAAGCGGCAGCCCCCCGAGCCCAGCACCCCGTAGAAGGAGTTCATGATGATCTTGATGGCCTGGGAGAGCGCCTTGTTGCTGGCCGCCTTGGCTCTATCCCGCGCCGCCCACAGGGTGGCGATGAGATCCGGCAGGAAGTGGCGGGTGCGGGAGAACAAGGCGCCGCGAAAACCCGGAATGGCGTGGTCGGGATGCTGCAGCCCCTCAATGAGCCCCATGGGGTCGATGCAGAAGGTGCGGATGATGCTGGGATAGAGGCTCTTGAAATCGAGCACCAGCACGTGGCGATAGAGCCCAGGTTTGGAGTCCATCACATAGCCGCCGGGGCTCGCGAGCCCCCCGTCGGCGGGCAGGTTGGGCGCCACATAGCCGCCGCGGTGCAGCCGTGGCAGATAAAGATTGGTAAACGCTGCCACCGAGCCCCCTACCCGGTCGAGCTCGAGGCCAGTGAGGGAGGCGCGCTCGATGGCAAAGGGGATGAGGTGGCAGTAGTCGAAGATCTCCCACACCAGCTTGCAATCCTCCAGGTTGTAGCGGGCCAGCGCCTCCTTGTCGGAGTGGAACAGCTCGGTGATCTTCTCCCCCCGGTTGGCCACATCCTCGATGTCCTTGCCGCGGCCGAGCAGCTCGCTCGCCACCGCATCCAGGCTGTAGCTGGGGAACTGCCAGGTGGCGCTTTTGAGGGTGTCGATGCCATCCAGTACCATGCGCCCGGGGATGATGACGCTGCCGCTCTGGGGGTCGTTGCGGGATGAGCGCCAGAAGCAGAGCTCGTGGCCGCGGCCGAGTCGCAGCCGCCGCTTGTTGAGCTCGGCGCGGCGCAGCAGCAGGCGAAAGTCGAAGTTCACCACGTTCCAGCCGATCACCAGATCGGGGTCGTTCCGCACAAACCAGCGCTCCAGCGCACTCAGCAGGGCGCTCTCGTCCGCTACCCACTCGACCTGGGTACCCCAGCTGTCGGCATCGGCCTCCGGCACGCCGATCATGATGACCCGCGCATCCTCTTCGCTATAGAGCCCCACCGAGAAAAGCGCCCCGTCCATGGCGCACTCCACGTCCAGCGACACCCAGGAGAGGGTCGGCGTCACCGCCTGGGGCGCGCAGCGCGCCTCGTTCACCTCCCAGTAGCCCTGTTTGCCCCCCTTCTTGCGCGCGCGCCCCTCGAAGCGCACGCCGGCGGTGATGAAGCGCTCCATCAGGAAGCGCTCCGGCAGCCGGATATCCGCCTCGAAGTGCTCCAGCCCACGGATGAGCAGCAGCTCGATGGCGCGGTGAAAGGCGCTCAGGGTGGCAAAATAGCAACCCACCACGGCGCGACCGTCGAAGGTGTGCATGGGCAGGCGGCGAAACCGCCCGCTCACCCCGGCCCCCTTGAACAGCTCCGCCGCCTCCGCCATATGGCTCTGCGGCAGGAAGAAGACCGGCTCCTGCCCCGGCACCACCACCCGCACCGGCCCCTGTTCGCTCCAGAGCCACATCACGATCTCGGTGCGCTCCGGCTGCTCGCCGCGGCCGCGCACATCCCGCCCGTGACGGGTCAGGATAAAGCCGTCGCGCGGCGGGGTAACGGGAGAGATGGGGGGGTGGTCGGTCATGCCAGTCATCGGGATCAACATAGGTGTGGGACTATTGTACGTTCATACAGTGCTTTACTGCAATTGGCACGCCAGGCTGCCATTGCCACGCAGGCTGCCAGGGGCGGCGCAAACTGGTATGCTCGGCCAGACGGACACGCGCTGCCGGTGGCAGTGGTGTTCGCCCATCGACTCACCCCGCTCGTCAGCCAACATCAGGAGGTCATGGTGGCGCTTTATTCTCTGCTGGATCAGCTGGCCATTCCCTATCAACGCATCGATCACGCCCCCGTCTTCACCTGCGAGGAGGCCAGCCGGCTATTGCCCAACCTGCCCGCAGCCAAGACCAAGAACCTCTTCCTGCGCGACCCCAAGAGCGAACGGCTGTTTCTGGTGGTGACCCCTGAGCAGAGCCGGATCGATCTCAAGGCGCTGGCGAGCGCCCTTGGCGTCAAACGGCTGAGCTTCGGCTCGCCCGAGCGGCTGGAGGCGGTGCTCGGCCTCACCCCGGGCTCGGTCACCCTGCTCGCCATGGTGCGCGACAGAGAAAGCGCGGTGGAGCTGGTGGTGGATGAGACGATCTGGCAGGCCGAGCGGGTGCAGTGCCACCCGCTGGTCAATACCGCCACCCTGCTTATTCGCCTCGACGACGTGCGCCGTCTGCTGGCCCACCTCGGCCGGGAAGCCACCGTCATGCGGCTGCCGGTGGTGGTTGACTGAGGTCGACGTGTGCGGGGGATGGCCCTTCGTCACTCCCCGCCCCTGATTAATCGTGTCAGCCGCCGGCAACTGGGGGGGTTGGCACTATCCTGCCCAGACCATCCAAGCCATTGCTCAGCGGCACAATTCATGCTGTGATCCGCCCCAGTCACCCGGCCCTGAGACCACAGCGCCGTTACCGGCAGGAAGAGCCCACACCCTTGATGCAGAGTCTGTTTTCCTCGGCCCAGTTGCTGAGCCTGGTGCTGTTTGTCAGCCTGTCCCACGTCGGGGTCGCGGCCATTTTCGCCTACCTGTGGCATACCCAGCGACCGCTGCGCGCCCTGCTCTACTGGTCGGCCAGCGAGCTGGCCATCGCCGCCGCCTTTGGTTGCCTGCTGCTGCGCCCCCTCACGGGGGAGACGTCCCTTGCCAATATCCTGCTCACCAACCTGCTGATCATCGCCACCCCGCTGCTCTATGAGCGGGGCCTGCGCCATTTTTTCCGGCGCGAAGCCGACCGCTTCGGCTGGCTCTGCCCGCTCCTCGCCCTCGCCGGCTTCCTGCTGTTTGCCCTGGTGGCCTCGCAGCAACCGCTGGCCGATGTGCACAGCCGGATCATCACCCTCTCCGGCGTGCTCTCGCTGCAGATTGGCCTGCTGCTGTGGCAGCTCTGGCGCTACCAGCGACTAGCCCCCGCCTACCGGGTGCTGCGCTTCGCCATCCTGCTGCTCGCCCTGCAACTGGCCCTGCAGCTGCTCAGGATGGCCAAACATCAGTGGTGGCCGGAGTCGGCCGCCTCCAGCCTCACCGACCCCCTGCTCGGCCCGGTGATCCTGCTCAGCCTGCTCTTTACCATTGCCCGCAGCTTCATCCTGCTGAGCCTGGTGCACACCCGCCAGCAGCAGGCCATGCTCGCCACCCAGCGCGAGCTGGAGCGGCGCGCCAACCAGGATGCCCTGACCGGGCTGGACAGCCGCCACCATTTCGAGCAGCAGCTGGCGGCGCGGGCCTGCCGCAGCGCCCGTCCCTGGCAGCTGCTGCTGATCGACCTGGACAACTTCAAGCAGATCAACGACCGCCACGGCCACCCCGCCGGCGATGCCATGCTGCGGGCGGTGGGCCGGGTGATCCGGGAGAGCCTGCCGCCGGCGGCACTGGCCGGGCGCCTCGGTGGCGACGAGCTGGCGCTGCTGGTGATGGAGACGCCGCAGACGCTGCCTGGCTACTGCCACGCCCTGCAACAGGGGGTCACCGAAGCCACCCGCCCGCTGGCGGGCGGCCCCATCGGCCTCAGCATGGGGCTGACCTCGCTGCAGACGGGAGAGAGCTTCGAGCAGGCCTATCTGCGGGCGGATCAGGCGCTCTATGCCGCCAAGCAGAGCGGGCGCATGCGCGCCTGCATCCGCGAGGCCCACCACAGCGAGCCACGCCTGCTGCAAGCGGCAGAGCTGCACCCGTGACAGCCGTCATCGAGTGTCGAGCCGCGCAGCCTGCCGATGGCCCCGCCTACCGCCGCTATGTGGCCGAGTGTGGCGCCGCCGGGTTGCCGCTCTATCAGGTGGCGCTATTCGACCCGGATCAGTGGCTGCAGGATCTGCTCGCCCATGCCGTTGGCGAGCGCCTGCCGCCGGACTACCCGCCCACCACCACCTACTTTGCCCTTGAGGGGGAAGAGATCCTCGCCACCTTGCGCCTGCGCCACGGCGACACCCCGGCGACCCGCCAGTGGCTCGGCCACATAGGTTACGAGACCCGCCCCTCCCGCCGCGCTGAAGGGGTGGCCCGCACCCTGCTCGGCTGGCTGCAACGCCATGTTCTGACCGGCCCCGTGCTCATCAGCTGTGACGAGGCAAATCCCGCCTCGCTCAAGGTCATTGCCGCCGCCGGCGGGCAATGGCTGGATCGCCGCTACCATGCTGGCGATCGCTGCTGGGTGAACTTTTACCAGATCCAGCCCCACCCCGCCCGCCAGCAAGGCGCCGCTGACTCGCAGCCATAAAAAGAGCGCCCGCAGGCGCTCAGTCGTCTCTTGGTTGCAGGAGCCTGGGCGTCAGTAGCCCTCCTCCTGCTCCGCCTTCAACCGCGCCTGGCGGGCCAGGGCCTCCTCCTCGGCGCTCTCGATTTCGTGCAGTACGGCGTCAAGATCCACCCGCTCGTTGCTCTCTTCGAACAACCCGGTCAGTTCGCTGTCGGGGGTGAGCTTGCCATCTTCATAGAGGGCCCACATCTCCTTGGCGTAACGGGTCTTGAGCAGCTCGGGGGCATACATGCCGTAGTAGTTGCGCATGTTGTCGACGTCCCGCTCCAGCATGGCCTTCGCCTGGTTGTTGGCGGCGGCATCCACCACCTGGGGCAGGTCGATGATGACGGGCCCCTCTTCATCCACCAGCACGTTGAACTCCGACAGGTCGCCGTGAATGAGGCCGGCGCAAAGCATGCGCACCACGTAGCGGATCACCCTGGCGTGGTCGACCAGCGCCTGCTCGTGGCTGAGGGCCACGTCGTTGAGGCGGGGCGCCACGTTGCCATCGGCATCGGTCACCAGCTCCATCAAGAGCACGCCGTCGAGGCAGACATAGGGCCGTGGCACCCGCACGCCGGCGGCGGCCAGCTTGAACAGGGCATCCACCTCGGTGTTCTGCCACACCTCTTCGTGCTGCTTGCGGCCGTACTTGGAGCCCTTCTCCATGGCGCGGGCATCGCGGCTGCTGCGCACCCGGCGCCCTTCCTGATAGACCACCGCCTGCTTGAAGCTGCGCTTGGCGGCCTCCTTGTACACCTTGGCGCAGCGGATCTCGTCGCCGCAGCGCACCACGTAAACATCGGCCTCTTTGCCGCTCATCAGCCGGCTGATCACCTCGTCAACCAGGCCGTCGTCAACCAGAGGTTGGATTCGATTTGGAGTTTTCATGCCCGCCCTTTCACCCTGTGTGCGCCCCCGAAGATAGCCTCTTCCGGTGCGCTTGCCTATTCCAGATTGTGCCGTGCCACCGGCGCCCGGGCGCCGGTCCTTCAGTTGCGTCAGTTTTCGGGGGGCAGGTCGCCGCGGATCCGCTTAATGCCCTCTTCGTAGAAGCCCTCGTGCCCCTGGGGATGCTCCATGGTCTCGAAGATCTTGAGAAACCACATGTACTGCTCCGGGTGCTGGCGCAACTGCTGCTCCACCATGTCATTCATGGCGCGAACGTCGGCCTCCAGATCGGTGCCTGGGTAGGGATCGAAGGGGGCCTCGATCTCCAGCCGGTAGCACCCCTCCTCCTCGTCATAGCAGGCGAGGATGGGCAGCGCCTTGGCGCCGGTCAGCTTGACCAGCTTGGGCAGGGCCGGCAGGGTCGCCTTGGGATGGCCGAAGAAGGGCACGAAGATGCTGGCCTCGCGGCCGTGATCCTGATCCGGCAGGTAAAAGAAGCTGGCGCCGCCGCGGATCGCCTTGATGGCCGGCTTGATGCCGGCACTGCGCTCATACACCTTGCCCCCCTTGGCCCGCTCCCGGTTGATGTACCAGTCGAAGACCTGATCCTTGGCGCTCTTCATCATGGTGCACATGGACATGCCCCGGATGGCGAAGTAGCGGCCTATCATGTCCACCGCCCAGGTGTGGGGCACCACCAGGATCACCGGCCGGCCGGCGGCCTGCTCTGCCTCGATGTGCTCCCAACCGCGCACCTTGATGCGGCCAGCCAGGTGATCGGCGCTGCGCAGGGTCAGCTCGGCAAAGCCCATGAAGGTCTTGAGCCCCACCCGGATCGATTTCAGCAACAGGGCCTGACGGCCCGCCTCGTCAAGCTCGGGAAAGCAGATCTTGAGGTTGGTGTCGGCGATATAAGCCTGCTTCCTGGACAGACGCAGCAGAGGGGGAGCCAGCCGGTCGGCCAGCCGGTCGCGCAGACCATGGGGCAGCAGCCCCAGCAGGCAGAGCAGGCCGAGCGCCAGCCAGCTGCCCCACCAGCGCGGATGGAGCAGACGGGGATGAAATGAGGTGTCGAAAACCGGATCGTGTGAGGACATGGCCGCCATCAAGTCATAGAAAATAAACGGTTATTTTAATTATCCTGACAAAATTTTCCACTTTGGGCTGGCGCGGGCCCGGTTGGGGCAGGCGCCGGCTCGACTGCTCGCCCTGCCAACCGGCAGAGGAGCAATAAAAATGGCCCCGCAGGGCCATAGTACCAACAAGGAATTGCTCATCAGGAGAGCGGCAACAACCCGCGACGGATCCGCTGGATCCCCGCCTCGTAGCGGCCATCCAGCCCGACCTGATCCTCGCGAGTGTCGAAGATCTTGAGAAACCACATGTACTGGCCCGGATCCCGGCTGAGCTGCTGCTGCACCATGTCGTTCATCCGGCAGGTGTCGGCCATCACATCGTCGGTGGGATAGTTGTCAAAGGGGGCGTCTATCTCCAGTCGGTAGCAGTGATGCGCCTCGTCATAGCAGGCCAGCAGCGGCACCGCCTTGGCGCCGCTCACCTGCACCAGTCGCGGCAGGGCCGGCAGGGTTGCCTTGGGCTGACCGAAGAAGGGGGCGAAGATGCTCTTCTCGCGGCCATGATCCTGATCCGGCAGGTAGAAGAAGCTGTTCCCCTCCTTGATGGTGCGGATCACCGCCTTGATGCCGGCGCTGCGCTCATAGACGCGGCAGCCATTGCGGGCCCGGGCACGGTTCAGATGCCAGTCAAACACAGGGTTGCGCGCCCGCTTCATCATGGTGCACATGGGCACCCCGCGTTGGGTGAAGTAGTAACCGGCCGCGTCCACCGGCCAGCTGTGGGGCACCACCAGGATCACCGGTCTGCCGGCCGCCTGCTCCGCCTCGATATGTTCCCAGCCAGTGACCCGCATCCGCTTCATCAGATAGGCGGGGCTGCGCACCGAGAACTCGCCAAAGCCGAGCAGGCTCTTGAGGCCGACCCGGATCGAGGTCATCAGGATGGCGTCGCGCTCGGCCTCGCTCTTTTGCGGGAAACAGAGGGCCAGGTTGGTTCTGGCGATGTAGACCTGCTTTTTCGAGATGCGAAACACCAGCGGCGCCAGGGCGACGGCCAGCCGATCGCGCAGCCTCACCGGCACGAAGGCCAGCAGCATCAGGACGCCAAGCGCCAGCCAGCTGAACCAGTAACGCGGATGCAGGAATCGGGTCTCGAAACGAGAGTCAAACACGGGATCATGGGAAGACATGGATGGGGTCAAGCATGGGAAAGGAAGCTGCATTGTATTCATCCTGACAGGTAATACCAGTTAAATTCATCATGGCTTTGGCGAAGGAGCCACCCCGGTCGGGACCAACAAAGCGGGCGGGTTTGCGCAGGCAAGCCCATAAAAAAAGCGCCCCACCCGAGGTGGAGCGCCTTGTCGTCATCTGTTCGGTGGCGTCCGTCTTGTGCGGACCTGCTCACCGGACCCTTTATCCCGGCCCTCTTGCGGCCATTTCCTAGCGACGAACCATGCCGGATGCCAGCTCGTCGCTGCCCAGCGGCAGGAAGAACATCAGGTAGCGCAGGGCCACGTAACCGACGATCAGGGTGGCGGCGCCCAGTTCGAAATGGGCCAGCAGCCGGATCTGCTCGACGTACTCGGCTGCCTGGGGCCACTGCTCGACCAGATGGCTCACCTTGAACAGGGCGGTGGCACCGATCACCAGCGGGAAGGTGAAGGCGGCGTAGCCCGGCGAGAACGGCAGACGCAGCAGCTTGATGAAGGCCAGATAGATGATGCCGGTCATCAGCACGGCGATCCCCAGCAGCACGGCTACCAGCAGCAGGGAAGGTTGCTCGCTCACGGTGAGGTAGCCGGCCAGTGACAGGCTGGCGGGCGCCGCGAGGATGGCGATGGTCGGTTTGGCGGCATCCGGCACTTCATGGCTGAAGATGAGGCGATAGAGCATCAGCGGCAGCATCAGGCCGTAGCAGAGCATGCCGAACCAGAGCAGGCCGTTGGCTAGCGCGGCGTATTGGCCGCCCGGAAAAGCGACGTCTGCGACTATGATCCCCACCGGCGGCACGAACCAGCTCGGCACCATGTGGTGGATTTCAAACTGTTTGGCCCGATGCCAGACGAAGGTGGCCAGGAACCCCAGGTGCAGCAGCACGGCAAACAGCCAGAGCCCCTCCCCCAGACCGGCGTTGAGCATGCCGACCGCCTTGGAGACCACCATGGTGCCCATGGCATAGGTGGGCACCACGCTGCCGACCACCGGGTGAGCCAGATCCTGCCACAGCAGGCGCGGGTGCAGCAGAAACTTGAAGGTCAGGATCACCAGCAGCACGGCGGCAACGGCGGCGCCCAGCAACTGCAGGCGGCCATCGAAGTGACCGGCATTTTCCCAGCACCAACCGAGACTGGCGATCCCGAGCGCCAGTCCTGCCATGGGGGTCGGAGCAGCGGCTAGGGATTGACGGGTTCTTGCGATCATGTCTGAAACCTCATGTGAGAGACGATGGGCATAGGATAATGAGCGGCCATCGTTTACGATATCTAAATGAATTAAATCAATCGTTCAGGATTTCCAAACATGAAGCTGACCCTGCAACAACTCAAGGTCTTTGCCACCATCGCCCGTTACGGCAATCTGGGGCTGGCCGCCAATGAACTGTGCCTGAGCAAGGGCGCCGTCTCCCAGTCGTTGCAGGAGCTGGAGCGTCAGCTCGCCACCCCGCTGTTCGATCGCATTCACCCCAGGCTGCAGCTCAACAACGAGGGACGCCTGCTGCAACCGGCGGCCGAAGAGCTGCTGACCCGGATGCAGGACATCGAAACCCTGTTCAGCCCGGATGCCGAACCGAGCGGCCAGCTGCGTCTGGGTGCCAGCCAGACCATAGGCAACTACCTGCTGCCGGCCCTGCTCGCCACCAGCAAGCAGGAGCTGGGACAGCCGCCCCGCGTCACCATCACCAACACCCATCAGCTCTGCCACCTGCTGGCCAACTTCGAGCTGGATCTGGCGCTGATCGAGGGGGAGAACCACCACCCGGATCTGGTCAGCGAGCCCTGGCTCCACGACGAGATGCTGATCGTGGCCCAGCCCGCTCACCCCCTCGCCGGCCGCCATCGCCTCTCCCTCGCCCAGCTGAGCGACGAGACCTGGGTGCTGCGCGAGCCCCAGTCCGGCAGCCGCGAGCAGTTCGAGCAGCAGATCCAGCCCGAACTGCCCCGCTGGCAGGCGGGGCTCGAGCTCAACACCCTGGAGGCGGTGATGCTGGCGGTCGAGAAGGGGCTCGGCATCTCCTTCATCTCCCACCTGGCGGTGACCGATCGGCTGCAGGCGGGCCGTCTGATGGCCCTGCCCCTCGCCCGCCGCTTTCCCCGCCAGCTCTCCCTCATCTGGCACCGGCAGAAGTATCACTCTGCCGCCCTGCGCCGCTTTCTGCAATTTTGCCGCGCCCAGGAGGATGTGTTGCCCAGCCAGATCAGCAGCACCTGAGCCAATGGGATGATCGGGCAGCCTATTGCCCGGCATGGCCCTTGCCGCCAGGTATCGGCAGCAATAGCAGCAATAGAAGAGGGAGAGCCCTGGCTCTCCCTCTTGGTCATTCTGCCTTGTGACTCAGCGTTTCACGGGCAGCAATCCCCGCTCGACCCAGCCCAGCACCTGTCTGGTCAGTGCCTGCGGCACCCAGGGGGAGTCGGTCATGCCCGCCCTCACGCAGGCGGCAAAGTGATCCGCCTCGTGCTGCATGCCGCCGCCACCGACCGGCAGCGCGATGTCGTGGGGCCAGGCCGGCAGAGGGTCACCACCAAGCCAGACGATCTGCTGGGGATTCCACCACTTGCCCACCAGCTCCAGCGCCCAGCCGGGCCCGGACAGCCAGGCCGACTTGTCGAGATCCTCGACGATGGAGGCCACCAGCTCGGCCTTGAGCGGGCCGGCAAAATCAAAGCGGGCGGCTTCATCCACCTCGCCCTCACGGCGAGACAGCGTGACCTCGGGCTCACCCGCCGCCAACCCCAACTGGTGACAGAGGGCGGCATAGAGCCAGAGCGGGTAGACCCCCACATCCCAGGCGGCGCCGCCATCCAGCGCCGGATCGAACAGCTTGCCGTCCCGCGTCTGCACCGAGCCGAAGGCCGCCTTTAGCCTGTCGGGGGCTGGCAGGGCCGACAGGCGCCCCAGCAATGCGCGCATGGCGGGGAAGCACATCACCTTCATCGCCTCCATCAGCAGCAGGCCCCGCTCGGCGGCGAGGCGCACCAGCCGATCCCAATCTGCGACGCGAGTCACCGCCGGCTTTTCCACCAGCACGTGCTTGCCCGCCAGCAACATGCGTTCGATCAGGGCGGCGTGCTCCGGGTGGATCACCGCCACGTAGACCGCCTCCACCAGGGGATCCGCCGCCAGCGCCTGATAGCTGCCATGGGCGTGGGGCAAGCCCTGCTCGTCGGCAAAGGCCTGCGCCCGCGCTTGATCACGGGCGGCGATCGCCACCACCCGGCTGCCACTGGCGTGTCCGTTCACATCCTGACAAAAACGGCGGGCGATGGCCCCCGCGCCGGCAACACCCCAGCGCAGCGGCTGTTCGCTTGCTCTCTCTTGCATCCCTGTCTCCTTATGCCCTCTGCCGGTCAATCATCATGCCTGCGCCAGGCTGCGCAACCAGCGGATCTCGTCGCCCCAGATGGACTCGTCGATGGTCTCCAGGATCAGCGGAATGCCGTCGAAGCGATGGTCATTCATGATGTGATGGAACACCGCCTCCCCCAGGTTCCCCTCACGCAGGCTGTGGTGACGATCGACCCGGCTGCCGAAGGTGCACTTGGCGCCGTTGATATGCATCCCTTTCAGGTACTGGAAGCCTACCGTCCGGTCGAACTCGGCAAAGACGGCAGCACAACTCTCCGCGGTGCGCAGATCGTAGCCGGCGGCAAAGGCGTGGCAGGTATCAAAGCAGATGCCGACCCGGCTCTTGTCTTCCACCCCGTCGATGATGGTGGCCAGGTGCTCGAACGACCAGCCGAGGTTGGTGCCCTGGCCGGCGGTATTCTCGATCACCGCCGTCACCCCTTCGCTGCGCTCCAGCGCCCAGTTGATGGATTCGCTCACCAGCTTGAGGCTGGCCGCCTCCGGGATCTGCTTCAGGTGGCTGCCCGGATGAAAATTGAGGTAGCAAAGACCCAGCTGCTCGCAGCGCTTCATCTCGTCCAGAAAGGCATCGCGGGACTTGGCGAGGCCATCGGGGTCGGGATGACCCAGATTGATGAGGTAGCTGTCGTGGGGCAGGATCTGCTCGGGGCGAAAGCCCCCCTTCTCGCAGGCCAGCTTGAAGGCGCGAATGCTGGTCTCGGAGAGCGGCGCCGCCTGCCACTGGCGCTGGTTCTTGGTAAACAGGGCGAAGGCGTTGGCCCCGATGGCCTGGGCGCGGGCGATGGTGTTCTCCACCCCGCCGGCCGCACTGACGTGGGCTCCGATAAATTTCATCTCATCTCCTCTGCACTGTTGCTGGGGCCGGCCACACCGCAAAGGGGCGGCCACCCCGTGTGGGGCGCCATTATGCCAAGCCACCCGGCCGGCGCCAAACCGGGATTGTCGATGGCAGCCATAGAGAGACCCGCCGCAGGTGGGGATTAGCGTCAAGCCATCAATCGGCTGCGTCCATCCCTGCCCGCGTCGCCAGGCCATCGCGCGGGCCGTCAGGGCCCAGCGCTGACGCCAGGATGCCGCTCAACCACTGAATGAAGGCCTGCACCCGGGGGGCCAGCTGACGGCGATGGGCATAGAGGGCGTGAATGGGCAGCGGCGGCGCCTGCCACTTTGGCAGGATGGCCACCAGCTCGCCGCTGGCCAGCAGTGGCTCTACCCCGACTCGCGGCTGCTGGATGATGCCAAGCCCGGCCAGCGCCGCCGCCAGATAGGATTCGCTGTCGTTCACCGTGAGCGCCCCGCTCATCGCCAGCACGGCGCGCGAGCCATCCGCCTGCAGATACTCGAAACCGCTCTCTCTGGGCCCGCTGCTGCTGCCGTAGTGCACCAGCCGATGGCCGCTCAGCTCGCTCAGGCTGCGGGGCGTCCCGTAGCGGGCCAGGTAGGCGGCGCTGGCGCAGTTGATCTGGCGATAGTGGCCGAGGGGGCGCGCCACCAGGCTGGAGGGCTCAAGCGCCCCGACCCGGATCACGCAGTCAAACCCCTCTCGCACCAGGTCGACCCGCCGGTCCGTGCTGCTCAACATCAACTGCAAGGCGGGATGCGCCGCCAGAAAGGCGGGCAGCGCCGGCATCACCAGATGGCGGGCCATCCGGCCCGGCATGTCCACCCGCAGCTGGCCGCTCAGCTGCCCCTGCTGGCGAAACAGCCCGTTGAACTCCTCCATGTCCGCCAGCAGATCCTGACAACGGGCATAACAGAGCCGGCCATCCGTGGTCAGCTGCACCCGCCGGGTGGTGCGCTGCAGCAAGCGGGTGCCCATCTGCTCCTCCAGCCGGCGGATGGCCGCCGAGAGCGTCGCCTTGGGGACTCCTAACTGTTCGGCACTGCGGGTAAAGCTCTCCAGCTCCGCCACCCGTACAAACATCCTCATCGCATCCAGTTGATCCATGGCGCCATTGTCTCGCTAATCGGAACAGTGCATTCATTATCGCCTTATTTATCCAATCAACAACGGGCAATAGAGTGATCACACCGGCTCATCCCGAGCCCATGACCACAGACAGGAGTCCTCTCATGACCCATCCCATCGCACTCATCACCGGCGCCAGCCGCGGCCTTGGCAAACAGGCGGCGTTGGCCCTCGCCGCCCGCGGCGTCGACCTCATCATCACCTATCGCAGTCAGGCCGAAGAGGCGGCGGCCGTGGTGGCCGAGGCGACTGCCCTCGGCGTCAGGGCCCATGCCCTGCCCCTCGATGTGGCCGACAGCAGCAGCTTTGCCGCCTTCGCCAGCCAGGTGCGCGAGCAGCTGGGCGCGTGGCAGCGGGATCGGTTCGATTTTCTGGTCAACAACGCCGGCATCGGCATTCACGCCAGCATCGAGCAGACCAGCGAGCAGCAGTTCGACACCCTGTTCAACATTCACCTCAAGGGGGTCTTCTTTCTGACCCAGCAGTTGCTGCCGCTTCTGCGCGATGGCGGGCGCATCCTCAACCTGTCGAGCGGGCTGACCCGCTTCGCGCTGCCCGGTTATGCCGCCTATGCGGCCATGAAGGGAGGGGTCGAGGTGCTGACCCGCTATCTGGCCAAGGAGCTGGGGCCGCGTGGCATCGCCGTCAACGTGGTGGCGCCGGGGGCCATCGAGACCGATTTTGGCGGGGGTGTGGTGCGGGACAATCAGGCGGTCAACGATTTCATCGCCAGCCAGACGGCGCTGGGCCGGGTGGGCCAGCCGGAGGACATCGGCGGCGTCATCGCCGCCCTGCTCTCCCCCGACAGCCGCTGGATCAATGCCCAGCGTATCGAGGCCTCCGGCGGCATGTTCCTCTAAGGCGTCCGCTCACCGACGCCGAGATCTCTCTAGGCCGCCTGGGTCTGACCGCTGGCGGCCTGGTGAGCCTCGGGCAGGTGCGCCGCCAGGGTAACCACGGCGTCGACATCGACCCGCCCCTGGCTCGCCAGCTGTTGCAAGAAGCCGAGCGCCGCGTCGGCGCTCAGCCCCGCCCGGTAGGGTCTGTGCTGCACCATCGCCTGGAAGATGTCGGCCACCCGCAGGATCCTCGCCTCCAGCGGCATCGCCTCGGCGGTCAGGTGGAAGGGGTAGCCGCAGCCATTGGGCTCCTCGTGATGATAGGAGGCCCACAGGGCAATCTCCTCGAAGCCGTCGATGTGGCGCAAAATCTGATAGGTTTCAAAGCTGTGGGTGTTGATGATGGCCCGCTCCCGCTCATCGAGTTTTCCCGCCTTGTCGAGGATCTCGTCGGGTACCCGCAGCTTGCCGAGATCGTGCAGCAGCCCGGCGATCTCCAGCTGCTCGCAGCGTCCCTCCTCAATCCCCATCCATTGGGCCAGCCGCCGCGCCAGCCTGGCCACCCCGAGGGAGTGGGCCACGGTGAAGGGGCTCTTGGCATCGACGATGGCCGAAAAGATGCGCGCCAGCTGCTTAAGCTCGCCGTTGCTGGTGAGGCAGGGCTCCCGCTCGCTCAGCATGCCGCGCATGTAGTCGGTGATGGCGCGCCCCTCCAGCTGCAGCCAGAACGCCTCCGGCAGAGAGGCCCGCAAAAAGGCAGCCACCAGCTCGGGGTCGAAGAACTCGCCGGCGCACGCCTCGATCCGCTGCCGGATCTCCTGGGTGTGCATCAGCAGGGAGCCGTCCCCATAATGCGGGGCCGCCAGGGCATCGACCCGGTCGACCAGAAAGATGAGGTTGGCCTGGCGCCGCACCGTGGCCGTCACCCCCTGCTGCCGAACAAGTTGATGCCAGTGGGTGTGGTGATAGCGGATGGGCTCCGCCAGCGGGGCCAGCGGCGGGAAATCCTTGAGCAGATCGTAACCGACCTCGCAATGACGCTGGGAAGACTCCCAGTCAAACTCGCTGACCAGATGGCTGTGGATGAAGGTGGAGGAGACGCCGATGTCGTGCAGCACCCCCAGCTCGAACAGACAGGCCTGCTCGCTCTCACCGGCCCCCAGAGCCTTGCCACACTCGGCGGCCATGATGCCGACCCGCTTGCCGTGTGCCACATCACCGATGCCGACCAGATCCAGCGACGCCGACAGGGCGTATACCAGCTGGCGCAGATCAACCTGCTGGGCAACCAGCCCGCCGCAGCGGGGATGAGAGCTGTTGTGGTGCATGATGCGCTTCCACCTCTGCCAAGGTGATAGATCCCTCTTCGGGGCCGCGTAAACATATTGAATCTAAACCAGATTGCCCCTCCCGCCGGTTTGCAGCCGCCATCCGCACACGCTAATTGACAAAAAGATGAGTTAGATCAATCCGGCAAGTGCCATGCTTGGATGCGACGCGGGTCGGCCCGGCAGACGGACAAAAAAACGGGCCCCGCCAGTTGGCGGGGCCCGTCGAGGGGATGGATTTGGTTACAGTGTCTTGCCGCCCGAGCTTATCACCGTCTGGTACCAGTAGAAGCTGTCCTTCTTGAGGCGGCGCAGGGAGCCGCCCTGCTCGTCCCGCTCAACATAGACGAAGCCGTAGCGCTTCTGGTAGCCGTTGAGCCAGCTCAGGATGTCGGTGAACGACCAGGCGCAATAACCCAGCAGCTCCACCCCGTCCTGCAGCGCCTCCTGGCACGCCTTGACGTGACTGCGCAGATAGTCGATGCGGTAGTCGTCGTGCACCCTGTCCCCTGCCGCCAGCTTGTCGAACTCGCCGAGGCCGTTCTCGGTGATCATCAGCGGCAGACCGTAGCGGGAGGAGAGCCGGCGCAGGGCGATGCGCATCCCGGTCGGGTCGATGGCCCAGTCCCAGTTGCTGGTCTCCAGGTGCGGGTTGGGGGCCGTCTTGTAGAGGCCGGGAATGCCGCTTGGCGGCGTAGTGCCCTTCTTGCCCGTGGTGTTGATGCGCTGCATCGTCTGGCCGCCGAGGGGGTTGTCGGTATAGGTCAGGGTGTAGTAGTAGTTGACGCCGATGTAGTCGGGGGTCCCTTCACGCAACAGCTCGAGATCGCCCGGCAGGATCTGGGGCGCCTCGCCGGTCTCCCGCAGGTAGGCGAGCGCCGCCTGGGGGTAGCGGCCGAAGCAGTAGGCATCCAGCCACCAGAGGTTGGTGAACTCCTCAGCGTTTTCAAACGCCAGCATGTCTTTGGGGTCGCACGAGGCCGGATAGGCGGGAGAATAGGCAAAGCTTGGGCCGATCAGCCCCCCCGGCACGTGCTGGCGAAACGCCTTGATGACCTGGGCGTTGGCCAGAAACGCGATGTGGTTGGCGGCGAAGAAGCGCTTGCGGTCCTGCACTGCGGGCGGATGGGTGCCGAGCTGATAGGCGTTGGTCAGGTTGTAGTTCTGCTCGTTGAGCGACACCCAGTACTTCACCTTGCCGGCAAAGCGCTGATAGAGGGTCACGCAGTAGCGCTCGAAATCGGCGATGATCCGTCTGTCTTCCCAGCCGCCGTATTCGTCCTGCAGCGCCTGGGGCAGGTCCCAGTGATAGAGGGTGAGCACCGGTTCAATCTGGTGGGCCAACAGGGTATCGATGAGTTTTTCATAGAAGGCGAGCCCCGCCTCGTTCACCTCGCCACGGCCGGTCGGGTAGATGCGCGGCCAGCTCACCGAGAAGCGATAGGCCTTGAGCCCCATCTCGGCCATCAGCGCCACGTCCTCCTCCATGCGGTGGTAGTGATCCACCGCCACGTCGCCGTTGCTCCCCTCAAAGGTCTTGCCCGGCAGCTTGGTGAACAGATCCCACACCGAGGGCCCCTTGCCATCGGCGTCCCAGCCCCCTTCCACCTGATAGGCGGCGGAGGCGGCGCCCCACAGAAAATCTTGCGGGAAGTCGTTGAACTTGTGGTGATGCATCTGGGGTTGCTCCTTCTGCGGCTGTGGCGCTGGCCACCTTGATCGCACCGACTGGCGGTGCCCAATGGAATTGGCATTAGCATCGAACAGTTCTAAAATTCCGTCCAATGACAAATTTAACCATTCAACATTCCAAACAGGAATCACAGGAGTCGACATGGAGCTGCGGGATCTGAAGGCCTTCGTCACCCTGGGGGAGGTATTGCACTTCGGTCAGGCGGCGGTGCGCCAGCACGTCACCCAGTCGGCGCTGAGCAAGCAGATCCGCCGGCTGGAAGAGGAATTTGGCGGCGAGCTGTTCGAGCGCAATGCCAGCAGCACCCGTCTCACCGTGCTGGGGCGCGCCCTCTATGAGGATGCCCGCGCCCTGGTGGCCGCCAGCGAGCAGCTAGCACGCAGCGCCCGCGACGTGCTGGCTGGCAACAGCGGCACCCTGCGCATCGGCTTCGGGGTCGCCACCAAGCTGCTGGTGCCCGCCGCCATCGCGCAATTTCGGGCCGAACGCCCCCAGGTGACCATAGAGCTCAACGATCTCTCCACCCACCATCAGTTGCTGGCACTGAGCGAGGGCAAGCTGGATCTCGGCTTCTGCCGTCTGCCCGCCCCCAAGGGGTGGCCGTGTCTGCCGGTGGTGCGGGCCCATTTTGTCGCCGTGCTGCCGGCCAGTTACGCCGGCGTGAGCAAGCTGGCTGATCTGGTGGACAGGCCGCTGGCGATCCTGCGCCGGGACAAGGCCCCCTCGTTTTACGATCACCTGATGCACTACCTGGCCCAGAGCGGGCTGCGTTTTCGCGGGACCCTGGTGCCCTCCTCCACCACCATCGAGCACCCGGACGTGCTGACCCTGCCGCTGACCGAGGGGGAAGCCTGCTGGACCATAGGCCTTATCCGCCCGCCCCACAGCAAGGGGCCGCTGATCGACGCCTTCTGGCAGACAGTCGCCAGCATGAGCGAGCCGGACCTGCCATAAGGTCAAGGCCCGGGCAAGGCCGCGATGCTGGGAGTGACGCGCCGCTACAGCGCCGGGCCAGGGCGCTTCGCGGCGCACTCAGGCTCGGCCCGCTCAAGCAGTCTTGCCAACCCCGCCACCATCTCTCTGCCCGTCTCGCTCGCCTTGTAATGCACCGCCGCATGCAACCTGGCATTGTCCCCTATGGCCATGGCCACAACAGGGGCCTCCTGCAGCGCCGCCAGCACGCCCGCCAGTTCATCGGCGCTGTCAGGCTGATATTTGCGGCAGTTCACCCCGTCGGTCAGGTGGCGATCCCACCAGGCCCCATCCGCCGGGATCACCACGCACAGGCCAGCGGCCATGGCCTCCAGGATGGAGAGACCAAAGGGCTCCTGATGGCTGGTGGAGACGAAGATGCCGCAGCCGGCCCTGATCTCGTCAAGGTTGCCGGGGTTTTCATGCCAGCGGGTATCGGGCAGATCTGGCCTGGGTTCGCTGCAAGGTTGCAGTATGTTGCGTGGTTGCAGATAGCAGACGGTCAGCGGCGCACGGGGCTCGGCAAGCTGCTGATGCGCCGCCAGCATGGTCTCCAGCCCTTTCCACTTGAGCAAGGAGGCGGCCCACAAGATGCCGGATCCGCCGGTCGTGGCCGTGGGCCAGCTCGCCTCGCACAGCCCGTTGATGAAGGGCTGCCAGCGGGGCGGAAAGTCGCACTCGCCAAGGCGGGCAATCAGGGCCGAGAGCGAAGGGCGGGCGGCCTCCAGATAGAAGACCTGGCTGGCGCGCCACAGGGCCCTTGCCGACATGCCGGAGCAGCCCACCGGGCCGTGAATAAGCTGCACCACCGGGATCCCCGCGATCCGGGCGGCCCAGTAGCAGCAGAGATCCACCCCGGGGCCGGAGGCCGCCAGCAGGCCGCGCACCTCCCCCAGCCGCCATATCAGCCAGAGGATCATCAGGCTCTGCCACCCCTGCTTGAGCAGATACCCCAAGCCCGACTCGCGCCCCCGCAGCAGGGTGGGCACCCAGAGCGAATGGTGACGACACCCGGGCCAGGAGTCCACGTCCGGCGTCAGGACATGCAGCGCCAGGGCCGGCTGGCGGTCGGCCAACCCCGCCAGGATCACCTCGGTGGCCACCTTGGAGCCGCCGCGAAAAGAGATGGGATCCACCACCAGCAGCGTCTCCCCCTGCCCGGCCTTGCCAGCAGTCGACTCATGGTGCGGCTTCATGATGGTGCTCCTTCATCCGACCCGATCGCCGCCCTGCGCCCGCCAAGCAGCCCCCCTTCCCCTGCCAGACCCACCCTGGCCAGCAGCCGCTGACCGAGCCAGCGCACCATGCGCCCATAGGGGGGGAGCTCGGGATTGTCCCAGCGCCCTGCCAGCGCCGCCGACCAGAGCTCGCTCACCTTCTCCACATAGCGTTTGACCGTGAACAGCTGGCTGGCGCGCAATTGCCCCGCCCGCCCCAGCCGGTAGCGCAATCCGGCATCGCCCAGCCGCTGCCAATGGGCAGCCATCTGGCGCCAATCACCAGGGTCGGCCAGAAGGCCCGTCACCGTGTGTTCCACCACCTCGGGGATCCCCCCCACCCGATAGGCACTGACTGGCAGCCCCAGGGTGCCCGCCTCGGCCAAGGTCAGGCCGAATACCTCCTCGCGGGCACCGGAGACCAGCAGATCCACCCCGCCGCGCAGGATGGCGGCGCTGTCAGGCCGCTCGCCGAGAAAGTGCACCCGCTCGGCCACTCCCAGCTCAGCGGCCAATGCCGTGAGCGCGGCCAGTTCGGGGCCGCTGCCAATCACCAGCAGCTGCGCCTTGCCCCCCTGAGCGCAGAGCTCTGCCAGGGAGCGGATCAGCAGGTCCACCCCCTTGCGCTTGATCAGCGACCCTATGGTGGCCAGGATCAGCTCCCCCGCCGGCAGCCCGGGCAGGCTGCTGACGGGCCAAGGCGCGTCACGATTGAGCCGCACCCCATCCACCCCGTTGGCGATGTGAACCAGCCGTCTGTGCTCGCAGCCATCCTCCCGCCAGGGGGCCAGCACCGGCTGGCTCACCCCGATCAGCACGTTGGCCTGATGCACCCGGAGGGTAAACCTGTCTCTGGGCTGATAACGGGCGTGCAGATGGCACACCAGCGGCACCTTCATCTTGCGGCACACCCCGGCCAGCCACTGGCAGGGGGCGGCGCTGTTGGCGTGCACCAGGGTGATGCCATGCTCGCTTATCAGCGCCTGCGCCCGCTGGCACAGGGCCCGATGGGCGGCCAGATCGAAGCGGGGAGCCTGCCAGCCCAGCAGCAGGGCAAAGGGCTCGACCACCGCCTTCACCCCGAGCAGGGCGGCCTCCTCTGCCAGCTGCTGGCTGTTGCACCAGAGCAGGGGGGCAAAACGGCTGCGATCCAGGTGGGCCAGCAGATCCAGCAGGCAGCGCTCGCTGCCACGGATCCAGTTCTCGCCGTAATGCACCAGCAAAATGGGGGTTGCGCTCATGACTCAGCTCCCTTGTTTGGTTTATCCCGCTCCGTCTCGGCCATGGCCATTTCCGTTTCTCTGGCCTGCCGGACATATTTGATGGCTGCCACCGCCAGCGACAGCTCCAGATAGATGGGCCAGGTAAAGCCCTGGGTCAGGAAGGATCCCGAGATGACGAACCCCACCATGCTCGCCATCACCCCCTGCATGGCAGTGACTACTGCAGGAGGCATGCCATCCAGGCGGCAGTGCCAGGCCCGGTAAAGGGTCACCGCCACCATGCCGACAAACAGGGTCAGCCCCACGAAGCCGGTCTCCGCCAGCACCCCGAACCAGGTGGAGTGCACCGCGTGGTTGAGGCCGTCCCAGTGGGGGCTGTAGAAGAAGTAGTTGTAGTAGAAATTGGAGAGCCCCACCCCGATGAGCGGATGGGCCAGCGCCATGCCCCAGGCGGCCTGCCAGGCATACAGCCGCCCCATGGCCGAGGCATCCACCCCGCTCTCCGCCGCCCCGCCAGAGGCCCTGTCGCTTATCCCGGCGGCGGCAAACAGCACCAGCAGCGCCAGGGTGCCGCACAGGATCAGCACGGTTTTCGACTGCACCCGCTGCCAGGCAAAAATGCCGCTCACCGCGCAGATCCCGAGCAGGCCGCCGCGGCTCTGAGTGGCGATGATGGCGGCAGCCACCAGCACGAACCCCACCGCCCCCAGGATGCGCCCGGCCAGGCCGTTCTGGTTGAGCAGCAGGCTCAAGGAGAAGCCGGCGGGAAACAACAGCACCAGCGCCAGATCGTTGGGATCCCCCAGCACAGAGCCGAGCTCGCGCCCTATAGTGACCCGGGTCCCCTCCACCAGCCCGATGCCGCTGCTCTTGTTGTAGAGCGCCACCAGCGCCACCATGCAGCCGGCCACCACGAAGGCCCGCACCGCCAGGGCGAAATCCTCCGGCCTGCGCACCAGCCAGGCGGTGGCCAGCGTCATCAGGTAGATCTTGCTGTAGCTGCCGGTCCAGGTGGCGATCGCCTCCCCCCGGTTGCTGGCAAACAGCACCCCGATGGAGACGACGATGAAAAAGGCGGTCAACCAGCTGAGGGGCTGGCTCCAGTAGGGCCTGATGCGGCCGGTCAGCAGGGTGTGCCAAACCAGGGCACCGATGGCCGCCAGCGAGAAGAGCAGCGGGATCTTGAGGGGATAGAGCTGGGGAAACACCTCGTGCAGGCGGAAAAACGAGAAGGTAACGAACCCCAGCACCATCAGAAACGGCCAGCGCAGGGCAAACCAGATGGCGGGAATGGCCAGCCCCAGCACCGGCAGCAGCAGCGGGTGCGGCAGCCGCCACCAGAGCCCGGCCACCAGCAGGGTGGCGGTCAGCCCCCAGAGGGCGTGGCTCAGGCGGCCCATTGCCCTGCCCACCACTGGCCGAGCCACATCATGGCAAGGGAGCCGGCACCGCTCGCCCACAGCGCCGAGAGGCGGTACGGCAAGGGCAGCAACCGCTGGCTCACCAGATAGAAGGCGAGCGCGCGCACCAGGTAGACCAGCAGCAGGGTCCAGATCACCCCGGCCACCCCGAAGTGCGGAATGGCGAGCAAAAAGCCAATGACGCCGAGCAAACTGCATCCCAGATTGATAACCATCTGGGCCTTGCTCTCCTCGCCGCTGAAGCAGCCGACATTGAGCAAGTCAGAGACGTTGCGCACCGCCATCCCCAGCACCAGCAGCGGGATATAGGCGATGGCCCCGTGGTAACTCTCCGGGGTGAGCCAGCGAATGAGCAGGGGGGCGGTGAGCCCCACCACCCCGGCGGTGGCAAACCCCAGCACGGAGCCCAGCACGCTGTAGTGGGCGTTCAGGCGCAGGCCGTCCGGCTCCTTGAGCAGCATGAAGCGGCGCGGATACCACCAGAGGGCGAAGGGTTGCAGCAAGAGTCCCACCGCCAGCGCCAGCTTGCCCGCCACCGCGTAGTAGGCCAGCAGCGCCTCGCCGACGTGCTCGGCCAACAGCCAGCGATCCAGCCCGCTCAAGGCAAAGCCCGCCAGCCCGCTCACCACCAGCGGCAGGCCGTAGCGCAGCAGAGGGCGGTAGTGTTGCCAGTCAAAGCGGATGCCGCCATCGCGCCACTGCCAGAGGCTCAGCAGCAGCGCCAGCGCGACACAGGTGAGGGTGCCGGAGGCGAGCACTCCGCTCACGCCCCAGCCAAGCCAGAGCCACCAGGCGGTCAGCAGGGACTGGATCACCGCCTTGCCGGCGGTGGCCACGAAGAAGAGACGGGCCTGATTGCGCATCCGCAGCCAGGCCAGCGGCACCCCGATCACCCCCTCGAACGGCAGGGCGCTGAGCACCCAGCGCACATCGGCAAGGCGGGTTTCGGTTGGCAGCAGTCGCTGCACCAGGGGCGCCAGCCACCAGAGCAGCACCAGGCTGGCCAGGGCGATGATCCAGACCAGGCCAAACACCCGCGCCACCACCTGCTTGCGCTCGCCCTCATCTGCCGCCATCCCGGCGAAGCGGTAGAGGGCGTCAACCAGCCCGAACCCCAGGATGAGGGAGCCCAGGTTGATGATGGTCAAGAGCACCTCCAGCTGGCCATACTCCCGGGGCGCCAGCAGATGGGTCAGCACCGGCAGCATCAGCA
Source organism: Aeromonas sp. S8(2024) (assembly GCF_041403085.1). NCBI lineage: Bacteria > Pseudomonadati > Pseudomonadota > Gammaproteobacteria > Aeromonadales > Aeromonadaceae > Aeromonas > Aeromonas sp. S8(2024). Next base: position 635,651 of record NZ_JBGLRF010000001.1, read on the forward strand.
GGGAGATCCCCTTCATCAACAAGAGGCCGGCGGCGTAATAGAGCATGGCTATCTGGTTTACTCCGAGTCTCATAGGGCCTCCCAGCCACCAGGCAACGGATCTTGGGTCATCTGGGGTCAGCCAATGCAAGGGGCACGCCAGCCGGTGCAATTCCCCGTGCAGCCCTGCATGTCGCGCTCTCGACCTTCACAGCAACGCACATCAGGCCCAAAATGAATCTGATTTTTGCGTTTTGCAGCCCGGCCGGCGCAATTTGCACAGCGCCTTGCCATCCAACCCCCTGGCAGGCGGCCGGCGCGAGCCGGCAGCGTGCTGAGCGTCAGTTGGCCCGATCCCTGCTAGATCCCGGCTAGTTACTGACAGTGGCAGGTCGGCCATGACGGCAGCAGAGCCAAGGGAGAGCACACCATGAACAGCATCAGCCTGTACCGAATGAAAACCTGGGCCAAGCAGGGAGAGACGCCGCTGGCCCGCCTGCTGTGGCGCCTTGCCAAGGGGGCCCGCAGCTGGAGCTTTCCGCTCATCCCGCCCCTGCACGGCCTGCTCTATCGTCTCTACCGGCTGGCAAGCCAGACACTCGCCACCCTGACCCGCACCCTCTGGTGGACGCCGCTGTTCCAGTCCCGCCTGCGTGCCCCCGCCCCCCGCCTCTATCTCTATGGCGGCATCCCCTTTATCAGCGGCCCGGTGTCAATCGAGGTGGGGGAGGATTGTCGCCTCAGCGCCGCCATGACCATCAGCGGCCGCCCCTCGAGCAAGGGGCCCGCACTCAGGATTGGTAACAACGTCGGCATCGGCTGGCAGACCACCATCGCCGTGGGCAGCCAGGTGGTGCTCGGCGACAACGTGCGCATCGCAGGGCGCGCCTTTCTCGCGGGCTACCCTGGCCACCCGCTGGATGCCCAGGAGCGGGCCCGGGGACTGCCGGATCGGGACGAGCAGGTCGGCGATATCGTGCTCGAAAATGACGTCTGGCTCGGCACCGGCGCCATGGTGATGGCAGGGGTGACCATAGGCGCGGGCACCGTGGTCGCCGCCGGCAGTATCGTGACCCATAGCCTACCCGCCGGGGTGCTGGCCGCGGGGGTGCCGGCCCGGGTGCTGCGCGCCCTCGATGCGCAAGATTGCCGCGACGCGCTGGCAGAGAGTGCCGCCAGCCGCCTGAGTGAGGAGAAACAGCCATGAAACCGTCGAGCGCACAGCCCCAACTGGTGGTACTGGGGGAAGACTGGGGTCAGCACCCCTCCAGCACCCAGCACCTCATCAAGCGCCTGCTGCCGGACTATCGGGTGCTCTGGGTCAACTCCATCGGCCTGCGCCGCCCCCGCCTCAACGTGCGCGACCTCGGCCGGCTCGGCCGCAAGCTGGGGGCCGTGCTGCGCCGCCCGGCCAAGGGCAAGGCGCAGGCAGCCGCCATCCAGAGCGGGCCGACCCCCCAGGTGATGCCGCCGCTGGCGCTGCCCCTGCCCGGCAGCCCGCTGGCGGGGCGGATCAACGGCCACTGGCTGGCGGCCCAGATCCGCCGCCAGCTGCCCGAGCTCGACAAGCCGCTGCTCTGGATCTCCCTGCCAAGCGCGGTGGATCTGGTAGGCAAGCTCGGCGAGCGGGCGGTGATCTACTACTGCGGCGACGACTTCTCGGCCCTGGCGGGGGTGGATCACGCAGCCATCGCCCGCTGCGAGGCCAGGCTGGTAGAAAAGGCAGACCTTATCCTCGCCGCCAGTCCGGCGCTGGCCAGCCGCTTTCCTCCCCATAAGACCCGGCTGCTGAGCCACGGGGTGGATCTAGGGCTCTTTATGCCCCCCCAACCCAGGCCGGCTGATCTGCCGAGCGGGCGCCCCATCGCCGGTTTTTACGGCAGCCTGAGCGACTGGATAGACGTCCCCCTGCTGGCTGACACCGCCCGCGCCCTGCCCCACTGGGATCTGGTGCTGATAGGGCCTAGGCAGACGGACCTGAGCCCGCTCGCCGGATTGCCGAACGTGCACCTGCTCGGCCCAAGGCCACACCACACCCTGGCCGCCTACGCCCAGCACTGGCAGGTGAGCCTGCTGCCCTTCGTCGACAACGCCCAGATCAGGGCCTGCAATCCGCTTAAACTGCGCGAGTATCTGGCGACCGGCCGGCCCGTGGTCAGCACAGATTTTCCGGCGCTGGACGGCTATCGGGCGCTGGTGCATCTGCCCCGCCCGGGCGACAGCCTGGCCCAGGCCATCCAGCGCGCCGCCCTCGACGCCCCCGCCCAGGACTGGTTTCAGCGCTACGAGTGGGAGGCGCTGACCCGGCACGAGGGAAAAGCGCAGCGCCAGCAGGCGGTGGCGCAGCAGAGCTGGGATCACAGGGCCGATGAGCTGAAAAACTGGCTGGCGGGGTTGCTCTGATGATCTGGCTGGGGGCGCGTTTGCACAAGACGCTCTGGCTGCAAGTACTCGGCCTGCTCACCCTCAGCCTGCCGGCCCTCTGTTTGACCATGGGAAGTTTGGCAATAGGAAGCACTGCGCTGGCGGCGAGCCGCCTTGATGGCCCCACCCCCTTGCCACTGAGCGGCGAGCAGACGCCCCAGCGGCTCACCTTCGAGCGCCTGCCTTGGGCCGTCGGGGCGGATGATGAACTGGTGATCGAGGGTCACAATCCCGCGGCCAGCCCCCAGACCCTGATCCTGCGGGTCGATGACGCCGCTTCGGTCAACTACCGCAGCCGGGTCAATCTGGAGCGGATCATCCCCCCGGGCCCTTTTACCCTGCGCTTTTCGTTAAGCGACTGGCGCACCGCCCAGCCCAGGACCCTGGCCCTCGACCAGCTCACCAAGCTCTATCTCTTTATGGCTGACGGGGCGGCGCCGCTCACCCTGACACGCTGGTACTGGTCCCCCGGGCTGACCCTGCCCGCCGGCACCATTGCCCTCGATCTGGGGGCAAGCGATGCCCCCCGCTTCACCGGTTTCGAGTCCCTGGCGCCGGGGGATCCGCGTCTGCTGGGCCACCCCAGCCCCATCTTGCGCCCCTCCGGCGATGCGCTGATCCGCGACGGGCTGCGCAACCTCGACGGCGTCAGGCTGGAGGTTCCCAAGGGGCGCTACCAGCTCACCCTCTGGCTCGACGATCCGGGCGAGTGGGAGTACCTGCCCCACCCCCTCGAGCGCAGCGTGCTGATCGACGGCGAACCGGTCTGGGCCGAGCGGATGCAGCCGGGCGAGTGGCTGGCCCAGCGCTATCTCGCCGGCCAGCAGCAGGAGGCGCTGCCCAATCCAGACCCCTGGCTGCTGTTTGGTGCCCGTCAGGGGGGGCCGGTCAGCCTGGTGCTCGAGCACCCGGGCGGCCCGCTCACCCTCACCCTGGGGGGCAACTCGCCGGATGCGAAATTTCTCGCCGGCCTGCTGCTGGCCCCCTATCCGGCAGCGGACAAACAGGCTGACGCCAAGGCTAGCCCTCACCCGCTGGCCGAAGCCACCCGACTGGTGCTGGCCAAGCAGCGCCAGCTCTTTACGGAGAAGTGGGCCCTAGCCCCCTATTCTCTGCCAGAATCCCCCGCTCGCCTCACCCTGACCCCCATCGCGCCGGGGCAGCCTACCTTGAGTGCCAGGGTCAGCCCGCCCCCCCCCGCCACTCCCGTACTGGCCGCCCAAGGCAGCCAGCTGCTGCTGGAGTTCGTCATCGAGACGCCCGAGGATGACGCCGCTCCCCTGCTGGTGATCCAGCCGCCGGCGGCCAACGGCGTCACCCTGCCGCTGACCCCCTACCACGGCCAGTGGCATCTGGTGCGCCCCCAGGCGAGCGGCACCCTGCTGCTCCCCTCGGATCAGGAGCTGGTGGAGGGGGTGACTGGGCTCACCCTCAAGCGCCGGGTGCCAAGGCGCCTGGTGCTGCATCTTCCCATCCCGCGAGATGCACCGGCGGGACGCTATCAGGGCAATATCCAGCTGCTCAGCCACCAGCAGCTGGTGCAGTTGCCATTGGACGTCGAGGTGCTGCCCCTGATCCTGCCCGCCGCCAGCAAACCGGTCGGCATCTACCTCGACACGCCCCCCTACCTTGGCTGGTTCGGCCAGGGCCCGGAGCTGGTCAATGCCCAGCTGGCCGCCAGTCGCTGCGATCTGACGCGGCTTGCCGGGCTTGGGATAAGCGGCGTGGCCCCCGCCCTGCCCCAGGATGAAGCCGGGATGCGCACCACCCAGGAGGAGGCCATCGGCCTTGGTTTTCACATGCCGCTGCTGGCCTACGCCTCCCTCAAGCGCTGGGGCAGCGACGCCAACAGCCGGCTCGATGCCTGGCAGCAGCGCCAGGCGGCCTTTCGCGCCCAGGGGCTACCCCCCCTGGCCTGGAGCCTGTTTGACGAGCCCGATCTCGGCGCCCTGCCCGCCATTCAAGCCATGGCCCGCGAGATGAAGCGGCGGGACCCCGCCGTGGTGCGGGCCGGTCACTTCAACCATCCCGCCCAGGCGCCCTTGCTTGGCGAGGTGGAGATAGCCCTGATCAACGCAGGCTTTGGCGCCGACAAGGCCGATGTGGAACGGGTGAGGGCCGCCGGGGCCGCCCCCTGGTTTTACAACCTCGGCACCCCGCGTGCCGCCGGCTTCTACCTCTGGCAGAGCGGGGCCAAGGGCTATCTGCAGTGGCACGGGCGCATGCCCACCGCCCTGCCCTACGACCCCACCGACGGGCGCGAGAGCGACTTTCTGCTGCTGGGCCCGCAGGCCTGCGAGGCTCATCGCCTCTCCTACGATCTGCTGCTGCTGCAACAGGGCATCGAGGATCTGCGCTGGCTCGCCTGGCTCGAGCAGGCGGCGCGCCAACAGGTGGAGGCGGCCCTGCTGCTGCAGCGACTGCGCGATTCGGTGCCCAGCCGCTGGCAGCAGGCCGAAGCACTCCCCGCCAACCGCTGGGCCAGCTTTCGCGGTGAGATTGAACAACTGGCCAAGCGCTTGAAAACATTGCAAACTGGAGCCAATTCATCCCCCTGACTGGCCAGCTTATGCCGCATCAGAACGTCACCAACATAAAGGCTTTTGGGCGCCAGAGTGCCGGGCGTCGCCCCCGCCACATCAAGCTTGCCGCAGGCTTGCTGCTCTCCTTGCTGCCCTCTTTGCTACCCTCTTTGCTACTCTCTTTGCTACTCAGTGGCTGTGCCCGCCAGACGCCCACCGAGGATCCCTTCCCCATGCTGGCGCAACTGCGCCAGCAGCAGCTGGCCGAGCAGGCCCAGCTGTCGCTGACTTATCAGGAGGAAGCGGTGATGTTGGCGGCGGATCAGGAGCAGCAGTTGCACCAGTTTCTTGGCCAGCGGGATCCGGCGAAGATAGCCCTTATCAGCGGCCCCGGGCCGCAGACCGACATGCTGGAGAGTGCGCGCCTTGCCAGCAGCCGCCTTGGCAAGCTGGCCAGCCTGCTCAGTGCCCGCGCCATCGAGCTCGAACCGCGCTACGACCCCATGCTGGCCCCGAACAGCCTGCTGATCCGGGTGTTGCCGGCCGACGCGGCGAGCCCCCTCAGCGAGGCTCGCCAGGCGCAATAAGGGCAAGACAGGCCGCAGGCAGCGCGGCCCGATAGAGGGGGGCCGGTGCATCGCCCCACAGCTTGTGCCAGCCCTGATTGAGCCGATAGGCCAGCAGTGGCAGCTCCGGGTGCCACTGCCCCCGAAACATCACCCCCTGCAGCTGGCCTTTGCCTGCGAGCCGTACCGACATGGCCTCCCGATCCGGGGCCACCGCCATCGCCTGCAAGACCCCGTCACAATTTGGGTGGCGCAGCCGGTAGCCCACATAGGTGCCCCCCAGCAAGGGGCTGGCCCCCTGCCGCTGCCAGCCGAGCTGGCGGAGCTCCTGCAGCATCTGGCGCGCGCCCTCCACCGGCTGGCGGTGCTGATAGCGCCACCCCATGGCGCCGGCGGAGGCCAGTGCCAGCAGCACCAGCCAGAGATAGCCCCTAATCGGTGGTGACATGGCGCCCCCTGCTAAACAGGATGGTCATCAGCAACAGCAGCACCAGCCACTGGTAGAGCTGGGCGAGCGTGCCGGTATGCAGCCAGCCGTACCAGCGCAGATCCAGGCTCATCAGCACCAGGCGCAGCTGGTTGCTGCCGATGTAGAGCAGCAAGACCAGCCCCAGCAGGGGCAACTGACGGTGCAGCGCCCGCCCCGGAGCGAGCCAGCAGGAGGAGACCAGCCAGGCCAGCGCCACCAGATAGAGTTGGGAGAACGAGGAGCAGCCCTTGAGCACGATCAGGGCATGGCCCCCCACCCGCTCGATGCGATTGCCGCTTTGCACCGTCTCCCACCCCAGCAGTTGCAGCCACTGACCCACGCCCCAGGCATCAAGCGCCAGCACGGGGCCGGAGCAGAGGGCAAAGAGCTGCTGCCCCCACAGCACGGCCAGGGTGAAGGCCACCACTATCTGCAGCGCGGCGCGCTCGTCCCAAGGCTGCTGGCGCCGCCACAGGCTCGCGGCCAGCAGCAGGCAGGCCAGCGCCTTGCAACTGGCGCTCGGGATCAACAGCAGCAGCGAGAAGAGCAGCAGAACGGCGCGGCCAGGTTGCCAGGCTGGCGCAACCCGCGATGCAATTTGCCACCAGATGGCAATCAGCAACACCACCAGCAGGTTGAAATGGCCCGTGTTGAGCCACACCATGGCCCACTGATTTAGCAGCCCCAACAGCAACCAGTTGGGCGCCCACTGCCAGGGACGGATCTCCATCGCCTCACCCCGCACTTGTTCGTTTTCATCCTGTGCGAAGACCGCAAATTTCATGCCTGCTGCTGATCCCTGCAAAGTGGCACGCTTTATTCATCCTCCCCATCGGCACTGAGGATCAGGGCCAGGCCCCAAGGAGAAGGAGTGAGCAATGAGACTAAAACCGTTGGCAGGGCTGGTGGGGATGCTGCTAGTCAGCGCCCCCGCCTACGCTTTGACCGAAGTGGATACCGAGCTGCAACTGCTGATGGATGTGTCGGGCAGCGTCAGCACGTCAGAGTTCAACCTGCAGTTGCAGGGCTATGTGGATGCGTTTTACAGCCAGGCGGTGCAAGACGCCATCCTGGATACCAGCGACGGCAAGCTGGGCACCATCGCCGTGCAAATGGTGATGTGGAGCGGCTCGACCCAGCAGGCGGTGATGACCGACTGGTTCTACCTCTATGACATGACCTCCATCAACGAGTTTGCCGCCACCCTGGACGCCCTGACACGCCCCTACTCGGGGATGACGGCGCCGGGCTCGGCCATGCAATTCGGCGCCCTGCAGTTCGATACCAACGATTTCACCGCCACGCGCCAGGTGATGGATGTCTCCGGTGACGGGATCCAGAACGCCGGGCTCGACACCGCCACGGTACGGGATCAGCTGCTCGCCTCCGGCATCGACACCATCAACGGCATCACCATAGGCCAGGACTACCCCGATGGGGTGCTGCAGGATTGGTATCTGAACAATATCGCCGGCGGCGAGGATGCCTTCGTCATCAACGCCACCACCTTCGCCGATTTTGGCAGCGCCCTGGAGCTGAAACTCGCGGCCGAGATTGAGGGGGGGATCATTCCGGAGGGTGCACTGGCGGCCCCCATCGAGGAGATCCCGCTGGCGGCCCAGCTGCTGCTCGGCATGCCCTTGCTGCTGGCCTGGCGCTATCAGCGCCGAACTCAAGGTCGCAACCAGCAGAACGCCGGATGGCAACGGATGCCGGTCATCGGCTAGTTAATCATCCCGTGTGTATAGAGATGGTATTCACCTGACAGTTGCCCACAAAAGGGAGTGGTCATACGGCTTCAAACCGGATAACAAAACGGTACCCCTACCGTGTTATCCGGAGTCACCGTATGACCACCAACGAGAAAGTAGCACGTCATAAACTCAGCCTGCTAGAGCTCGCCAAAGAGCTCAATAACGTCAGCAAAGCCTGTAAGCTCATCGGCTACAGCCGCCAGCAGTTCTACGAGATCCGCCGTAACTACCAGACCTATGGGGCTGAGGGCTTGATTGACAAACTCCCCGGCTGTAAAGGGAGGCATCCCAACCGGGTCGCTCCCGAGATTGAACAGGCCATCCTCGATTACTCTCTCACCAGACCAACCCATGGCCCGCTGCGGGTCGCGCAAGAACTCGCTCTGCAAGGCATCAACGTCAGTGCGGGCGGTGTGCGTGGCGTGTGGCAACGTCACGATTTGCTCTCCAAACATGACCGCTTGTTGCGCCTCGAGAAAACCCATAGGGAGCAGACGATTGAGCTCAATGACGAGCAAATTCGCCTGCTCGAGCGCTTCAGCCCCGAGTTCCGCGAACGCCAGATAGAGGTCCACTACACCGGGGAACTGGTGGCGGTCGACACCTTCTTCGTCGGTGCACTCAAGGGGGTGGGCAAGGTGTATCTGCAAACCGTGCTCGATTGCTACAGCCGCCACGCCTGGGGACGGCTCTACACCAGTAAGCTGCCGGTGACGTCGGTCCATGTACTCAACGAAACGGTGCTGCCGTTCTTCGAAGCCCATGAGGCACGGGTCTATACCATCTTGTCGGACAATGGGCGCGAGTTCTGCGGGCGCCCTGACCATCATCCCTACGAGCTGTTCCTGCAACTGGAGGGGATTGAGCACCGGACCACCAAGGTACGCAGGCCACAGAGCAACGGCTTTATCGAACGGTTGCATCGAACCTTGTTGGATGAACACTTCCGTATCAAAGGGAGGACAACCTGGTATGAGTCGGTGGAGCAGATGCAGACAGACCTGGATAGCTATCTGGAGCACTACAACAACCAGCGACCACATCAGGGCAGGATGATGGAAGGACAAACGCCCTACAGCATGTTCAAGAAGGGTCTGAAATTGATACCGAAGGAAGTGCGCACTAAAGTAGCGTAAACAAGACACCGGTTTGAGGCCGGTGTCAGGTGATAACTAGATCTGTACAGGGAGCTATGGCTCCCTGCTTTGTTGGACGAAGTATCGATTTTTAAGAAGATCCATTCCTTTCCTAGAACCTAACGCCGTTAGCAGCGGCCAAGCATAGCGAGGTCCAGCGAACATGGTGCGCGATGCTGCTTGGCCTTGTTAGCATTACTCGACTCTTCGCTGCTTTAGAATTTTGTTAATTTCATTAACAGCATTTCGCTCTTCTTTTTGAAACGCATTTGGCTCGACTGTTGCTTTTAGCGACTGAAAGCCAAGGAATGCTGACGCTCCACCCATAAGAATTGTAATTAAGTCGGTCTTTCCTTGATACATAGCCCAGATTGCAGCGGCAAACGCTAAAAGCACGGTTATCCCATAAATTGGTTTTAGCCGCTTAATTTTTTTCTTTTGCTCAATTTTGATGTTTTCTACTCGAAAAGGCCTATCCGCAAGAAGCTCTTCATTTGAGCAGTGTATATACAGCTTATGCTCTTGATACGAGTTATCTGTGACATTGAAGTCACCCTGTACATTTATCTTGCCATCATTATTAAAATCTCGCAAAGCCATACTCCTTCATGATTATTAATTCGTGCAAAAAGATTCTAACATCTTGCTCATCGGAAAACTGGAAGCGTAGTGAGTAACTTCTCCAAGCGCAGCAACTTTTTATATTTAAAAACCACCAAATTCAACCTTCTCTATTCCTTCACAAATCAACAATTCATTTAGCAATTCAATGGCCTCTGAGCGAATACTATTCAACTGTTCGCAAACGATATGATCTCGTATTTCTATAAAATTTGAATGCTCAACGATAATCCCATTTGACAATGCATTAGCTGCTATATCTCGGCATTTTTGTAGCCGATTGGATATTTTTGTTAATCCTTTTGGTTTTGGTGTTGGCAATCGTATCTGATCAATAACCCTGTCATTACGGTCTATTAGCCGACCAGTAGACACTGCTTGCTGAGTCGCTGATATTGCCGAGATGAAATCAGTAATTCTACTTTCACAATGGAATGGCGTTCTAAGTGCAGGCCGATCAAAAGCCATTGATAGTAGGTGAAGATAATGCTTTGTGCTGTCATATTCACGTCTATACTTCAACACATTTTCGTAGTACCTATACATCAATTCAGGATGATCGTTTAGAAACTCTACGTAGTCATCCCAAAACTTAATCGATACTTTTATCTTGAGCTCGCTCCTATTCAAAGATGCAACATGATTTTGAAGTTCTGCATCTCTAGGTCCAGAAGTGGCAATAACAAAACGATCTAAACCATGAGCAGAAGATTTGGCTTTTAACAACTCTTCATCAATTTCTTGAGCGGTCAAAGTATTAGATGGTGATTCATGCGAAAGTTTCGTTTTTAGCGTTCTTTTTTTACACTGTATTCCAGTTTGCTCGTGAGCATTATGGTTGTAACCAAAAATGTCGATCCCGCCTTGCGCTTGACCTGCTCTTCCATGTCTTTCGGCATAATCATCTTTCCACTGGATCTTGGCAATATCTAGAGTCAATCGTTCAAAGTCTTGCCAGTATGCTGGAGGAGATATATCTACTGGTATGCTACCCATAATGATCCTTCTTAAATTATTATTGAAATAAGGTGGAGACGAGAATAATGTGTTAGTAGCTCCGCCCAACCAATCGTCAGCACCACCTATAAATCATATTAAATCACTGCATTACCAACCAGCTTTTTTATAAGTGTATTATCAATGTTCTATACTAGCTCCACTTTTACCACTGTATAAAACCACAGTCAACAAGCAGAATGATAAAGCGTCACCAGATCTTTATTGTTACAATCACCCCCGAATTCGACGCAAACCATAGTCGTTGGTCAAAATACTATCTGAATGACATAAAAAAGGCCTCATTACGAGGCCTTATCAGAAATATTCGGGTTAAGAGTGGGGCCTGTCTTGACGGCCATGGGCAAATATCAACCCGGCACCTCCACCAGTGGCGGCTGGGCATGGGCCGCCTGGCCGCTGTGGGCATGCACGGGTTCGCAATAGGGAATGCGGCTTAGCACCGGCGCCTTGATAAGGGCTGCCAGCTGATCGGTGCGGCGCAGGCTGGTATCCGCCAGTTCAATCAGCAGCGCCAGACCGCAGCCTAACCCGAAGCCCCCCACCATGCCGGCGATCAGAAATAGCCAAAGCGGGTAGTTGCTGGGTTTGCTTGGGGCGAAGGGCCTGTCGATCACCTTGATCCGCTCGCCAGGCTCAAAACTGCCGAGCGCCCCGGTCACCTTGGCCTTCTCGTAGCGCAGCAGCAGATCCTGATAGAGGGAGCGCTTGACCTCGAGATCGCGCTCCAGCTCCGCCAGCTGGCTCTCCGTTTCACCCTGGGAGGCCACCACCTTGTTCAGATCGTCGAGCTGGGCCTGCAGCGCGGCGGCATTCTGCTCGGCCTCGGCCAGCTGGGCCCTGGCCTGATCCCATTCGGGCCCGACTGCCACGCCGGGTTGGCTCTTCTGCTGCTCCAGCTCCTGTTGCAACTGTTCAATCTGGTAGCGCAGGCTCTGCACCTCGCTGTGCTGATCGCTGTAGCGCACCCGCAGCAGGGCCAGCTCGGTTTGCATCTGCTGCAACTTCTCCTCCAGGCTGCGGGTCGTGGCCCCCTCCTGGCCGTGGGAGAGCTGCTCGACCCGGGTCTTGGCCTGCTGCAACTGAAGCAGGCTCTCGGCGTGGCGCTCTTTCAGGCCGTAGAGCCGGGCGGCGTTGGCATTTTGCTGATCCGGCAGGGCGCTGGCATGTTCGCGCTTGAAATCCGCCAGCAGTTGTTCGGCCCCCTGCAGCTCGCTGCGCCGGCTGTCGAGCTGGCTTTGCAGGAATCGCTCGGAGGACTCGGCCGACTGACGCCCCTTGTTCAAGAGGTTGAAGAAGAAGCGGCGCGAGACGGCCTCCAGCAGGCCGGCGCTGCTCTCGGCCGAGTCGGCTTTCACCTTCAGCTCGATCACCTCGTCCCCGATGAGACGGATGGAGACGGACGCCGAGAGCCAGTCCATGATGGCGTCGCGCTTGGCCGGCGGGGTGTTGTCATCCACCAGCTTGCGGTCCCGTGCTACCCCGTCCATCACGTAGCGGCTGCGCAGCATGGCCTCCAGCACCGCGAAGCGATCCTTGAGGCTCTCCTGGGTGATCAGATCCTTGAGGGTCGGCGTCTGGTTGGAATCCTGCGGCACCATGAAGGTGGTGCGGCTCTCGTACACCTTGGGGCTCAAGAGACCGATCCCCACCCCCACCAGCGGCATGACCAGGGCCGGCATCAGGATGAGATAACGGCGCCGCCAGGCGGCGAAGAGGATGATGTAGAGGTTGTAGTAGAACTGGACCGGCATGGCGTCACTCCCCTCAAGGCAGGTATGGCATTCCACGAATGGAGGAGGAAATGCAAGGGTAATGCCAGCAAGCGGGCCAACATGGCAGACGTTGTGGTACAGGATTCGCATAGTCCCGCCAAGGGGCCCGGGAAGGGCCGACAACTGTGAGGAGAGCGCCATGCCCACCACCGCCCGGTCAGCCAGCACCGCCATCGTGCAAATCGTCCAGCACCTGCAGCCTGGGGGGCTGGAGACCATGGTGCTCAACCTCAGCCAGGCCAACGAGTGCCACCAGCCCATGCACATCATCTCGCTGGAGGGGAGCAAGGAGGCGCTGCTCGCCGCCTGGCCCGCCCTGGGGCCGTTCGCCGGGCGGATCCACTGTCTGGACAAGCCCGCCGGCTGGTCGCTGACCACCCTCTATCGCCTCATCCGCTTGCTGCGCCAGCTGCGGCCGGCAGCGGTGCACACCCACCATCTGGGCCCGCTGCTCTATGGCGGGCTGGCCGCCCGGCTGGCCCGGGTGGCGAGCCTTATCCACACCGAGCATGACGCCTGGTATCTCGACGATCCCCGTCAGCGCCAGCTGGCCGGGCTTGGGCTGCGCACCTTGCGGCCCACCCTGGTGGCAGACGCCACCCCGGTGGCGCACCAGCTGCAGGCGAGGCTCGGCGCCATCCAGGCCCAGGTGATCCCCAACGGCATCGACGAGGGGCGCTTCGTCCCGGGCCCCGCCGAGCTGGCGCGTCAGGCGCTGGGCTTGCCCCTCGGGGTGAGGCTCATCGGCTGCGCCGCTCGCCTTGAGACGGTCAAGGGTCACCACCTGCTGCTGGAGGCCGTGGCGCGGCTCTCCCCCGAGGTGCATCTTGCACTGGCCGGGGTGGGCAGTTTGCAAAATGCGTTGCAGCAGCAGTGCCGACTGCTGGGGATTGCCCATCGGGTGCACTTTCTCGGCCTGGTGGAGCAGATGCCCCGCTTCTATCAGGGGCTGGATCTCTTCTGCCTGCCGTCGCTGGCGGAGGGGATGCCCCTGTGCGTGCTGGAGGCCCAGGCCTGCGGCGTGCCGGTGGTGATGAGCGCGGTGGGCGCCGCCGCCGATATCGTCTGCCCGGCCAGCGGTCAGCTGCTGGAGGCGCGAGATCCCGCCCTCATGGCGCAACTTCTGGCACAGGGGTTGCTCAACTCTCGTGGCCTGCGCACCGTCACCCGTGAATTTGTCTGTGAACAGGGCAGCCTGAGCCGGATGGCTCAAGCCTATCAGGTGCTGTACGCCCGCTGAGGCGATGCCACCAACACGCGAAGAGACAGCAAAAGGAGCCTCCCATGGAATGGATCATGATCGTGTTCTGGCTGTGTGCAGCCCTGGTGGTGTACCACCATGTGGGTTACCCCCTGCTGCTCAAATGGGTCGGCAAACGGGCCTGCTCGCGCCAGCACCAACCGACCCCGCACCAACGGGGTTTTCGGGCCGAGGTCGGCGATGAGCAGCTCCCCGCCATCACCCTGGTGATGCCCATCTACAACGAGGCGACCACCCTGGCGGCCAAGCTGCAGAATCTGGCCAGCCTCGACTACCCGGCCGACAAGCTGGCGGTGCACCTGCACTTTGATGGCTGCACCGACGACAGCTATGCCATTGCCCTCTGCCAGCTCGGGGATCCCGCCCTGCTGCAGCTGCAGATCCGGCTGTTCGAGCACCCGCGCAATCGCGGCAAGGTGGCCGTGCTCAACGAGGCGATGACCCAGATTGACACCCCCCTGGTCGCCTTCAGCGATGTGTCGGCCCTGCTGCCCATCGACAGCCTGCTGCTGGCCGCCGCCCACTTTCAGGATCCCGCCGTCGGTGTGGTGGGCGAAGCCTATCGCTTCTGGCAGCCAGGCTCCCAGGGTGAGGCCAGCTACTGGCGCTATCAGAGCCAGATCAAGCTGTGCGAATCCGCCCTTGGCAGCATGCTGGGGGCCCACGGCGCCTTCTACGTGATGCGCAGTGACTGCCTGGCGCCGCTGGCGCCCGATACCATCAACGATGACTTCATCCTGCCGATGCAGGCCATCGCCAGGGGCTACAAGGCGGTCTATGACAATCGCTGCGCCGCCCTTGAGCTGGAGGTCTCCGATGCCCAGCTGGAATCCAAGCGCCGCAAGCGCATCGGTGCCGGCAACACCCAGCAGTTGCTGCGTCTGCTGCCGCTGCTGCACCCCAGATTCGGCTGGGTGGCGTTCAACTTCGCCAGCGGCAAGGGCTTGCGGGTGCTGATGCCCCTCTGCCTGACCCTGCTGTGGCTGTGCGCCATTCCGCTGGCCATCCACTCGCCGCTGTTCGCGGCGCTGCTGGCCGGTCAACTGCTGGGCTATGCCCTAGTGCTGCTGATCCAGCTCACCCCGCTGCACAACTGGCCCGGTCTGTTTCGCAAGATCCACTATCTGGTACTCGGACACTGGTACAACGGCATCGGCTCCCTGCGCTACGGCCTGCGGATGCTGACCCGCCCCACCTCACAGGAGAGAGCAGCATGAAACACCCCATCCCCAAAGCGACCCAGGTGCTCAAGCGCATCATGGATCTGGCCGGTGCCAGCCTCGGCCTGCTGCTGACCCTGCCCCTGTGGCCACTCATCATGCTGGCCATACGGCTCGACAGCCCGGGCCCGGTGTTCTTTCGCCAGCTGCGCATTGGCCGCAGCCACGCCAGCCACACCGAGCTCTTCTTCATGATCAAGTTTCGCACCATGCGCGCCGATGCCGAGGCGGGCACGGGGCCGGTCTGGTGTGGCAAGGCCGACAGCCGGATCACCCGCAGCGGCAACTTCCTGCGCAAGACCCGGCTCGACGAGCTGCCCCAGTTCCTCAATGTGCTCAAGGGGGAGATGTCGCTCATCGGGCCGCGGCCGGAGCGCCCCGGCATCGCCAACCGGCTGGAGGATGCGGTGCCCTTCTTTATCGAACGCACCTATGAAATAGCCCCCGGCATCACAGGGCTGGCCCAGGTCAATCAGGGCTACGACGAGTCGCTGGACGATGTGCGCAGCAAGCTCGCCTTCGATCTCGCCTACTCGGTGACCCTGCTCCACCCCTGGCGCTGGCTGCTGCAGGACATGCAGATCATCGGCAAGACGGTCGCCATCATGGTGGGCAAGAAGGGGCGCTGAGCCTCACCCTGCTGCCGGATTTCGGGCCACTGCCTAGGCGGTGGCCCTCTGCTTTTCCCCCCTCAGCCACGCCAGCCTGTCGGGCCTGCATCCCCTTTTTATTTCATTGCCGACAGCGGGCCGCGCCAACGCTGCCCTCACTCGCATCTCTTACCAGAACGTCGCCCCTCGCCATCCCGAGCGGTTTGAACCGCCCCCTTTCCCCGGCGCCTGCTCTGGCTCCCTGCCAGGGGAGCCAGAGGTCGCGGCCTGCTTCTATAGCGAGGTGTTCGTGGGCAAGCGGCTTGGCGCTGCCTGTGCTGTGTCACCTCGTCAGGAGCATCGCGGACTGAGGCATACAGCCGCACCATCTCCTGCGCCAGATAGGCAGAGCAGAGAGCCCGAGGCTGGCAGGGAGAGGGGTTGACCAAAGGCGCAGCGTACAGCCATAAAAAAAGCGAGTGGCCTGGCCACTCGCTGCGCTTGCTGGCGGTGTGCCGGCGGCTCGGGATCAGCCGCCATAGACCGCCAGGATGTCGCTCACCCTGTGGTTGACGCTGTAACCCCGGGCGATGGTCTGACGGGCAGCCAGGCTCATGGCGCCCCGCGCCTGCTCGTCGCGGCTCAGCCAGTAGTTGACGATGGCCGCCATGTCCTGCACCTGGCCCGGCTCCACCAGCCAGCCGTTGGACTTGTGGTCAATCAGCGACACCAGCCCTCCCACCGCAAAGGCGCAGACCGGAATGCCGTGGGCCATGGCCTCCAGCGCCACCAGCGGCAGCCCCTCGAAGCGGGAGGTGATGCAGAGCAGATCGATATGCTGCCACTCGTCGGCCATCCGGCGAAAACCGTGAAACTCGACCCGATCTCCATACTGCATGCTGAGCTCTCCCATCAGCGGCCCCTCACCATAGAGGTGAAAACTCCCCTCCGGGCAGAAGGCGGCCAGCTGGCAGAACGCCTGGGGCCCCTTCTCGGCAGAGAGGCGGCCGACGAAGGCGATACGGTTGCCCGCCACCGCCACCGGGGCGGCAGGCATGGGGACAAAATTGCTGATGACGGTGCTCGGCACAGGCAATCTGCGGGCAATGGGCTCGCTCACTGCGATGCACTTCGCAAAGCGGGCCGTGAACCGGTCGAGCCAACTGTAGAGTTTCAGCAAGCCCTCCCCGTCATCCCCGCTGTGAAAGGTGGAGACCACGGGCTTGCCGCTGCACCAGGCAGTGAGGCGCCCCAGGATCCCGGCCTTGTAGCCGTGGGTGTGCAGCAGCACGAAGCCGGGCTGGCCAGCCAGCACCCGCACGAAGTCACGGCTGTTGCGACAGACCCGGTATGGCAGCCCCTGTTGCCTCAGCAGAGTGACAAAGGGGGTCATACCGTGATCCGCCACCAGCACTATGGTGGTGTTCAGACCCCGCGCCAGCAGATCGCGGGCAAGGTGGGTGATGTGGATCTCTATCCCGCCGACCTGGCGGGCATCAATGGCGAGCCAGACCTGATGTGTTGGCAACATGGGCAACCTCCTCTGGTGGCGTCGGGCCACCTGCAGCGGGGGTTTTGCATAGAGTGTGCCAGCAGTTTTGGCGCCTCAGTCGGCAGGAAATGCCACCAGCAGCAGGGTCATGTCATCCGGGGCCTTGTCGGCCCGCTCGTCAAACCAGGTGGCGATGGCCAGGGCCAGCTGCTCCAGGCCAAGCGCAGGGGTGAGACAGATCTGCTGCAGCTGCGCCTCCCACAACTGGCGCTCGGCGGGGTCCCGGCTCTCCAGCAGGCCATCGGTCCAGAACAACAGGCGCTCGCCCGGCTGCAGCTGATGCTCGCAGGTCTCGAAGTGGGGATCCGGTCGCAGACCGGGCAAGGGACCGGTGACGCCGAGCGGGTGCATTCCGTCCGCCCCGATGAGCCAGGGGGCCGGGTGCCCGGCGCTGGCCCAGCGAACGCGGCCCGCCTCCCCCAGCTCGATGCAGAGGGTGGTGAGCAGGGTCGCCCCCAGCAGGGGATCGCTGTGCACGGCGGTGGAGAGGGTGGTCAACAGGCTGGCAGGAGATCGCTGCTCGCTCTGGGCGGTCAGCAGACCGCGCAGATAGCCCGCGTAGGCGTGGGCGAAGAACTTTGCCTCGGCATCGTGCCCCATCACGTCCCCGAGCCACAGCACCCGCTCCTTCACCAGCAGGAAATCCCCCCCCCCCACGGCGGCGGCGCGGGTCTGCAGCGCCAGCTGATAGCCGTGCAGCTGGTTGGCCGGCAGCAGGGGGCGCAGGGCCGAGGTCATCCGCTGATCCAGCTGATCCCCCCACTGGGCCTTGAGCTGGGCCGACCGCTTGAGCACCCGGGCGACCGCCAGCTGCAGCGCCTGCTTGGTGATGGGCTTGATCAGGAAATCATCGATGCCAAGGGCGCCAGCCCGGCTCTGGGTCCATTGATCATGGTGGCCGGTCAGAAAGATGAAGGGGACCCCGCGCATCTTGGGATCCTTCATCAGCTGCTGGCGCAGGGCGAAGCCGTCGATCCCCTCCATCTCGATATCGGAGAGCACCAGGTCCGGCGGCTGGCGTCCCAGCGCCTGCAGGGCCGCCAGAGGATCAGCAAAGCTGTCGACCTGATAGTTGTCGTGCAGATAGCCGGTGAGCAGGGTGCGCATCACCTTGTCATCATCGATCACCGCCACCATGGGCATCCGCCGGGGAGCGTGCCGGGCCCGCAGGGTCACCCGGTTGCGTCCCTGCTGGTGACTGAAGCTCACTTCCTCAAACAGGCTGTGCACCAGCGCCAGACCATAGCCCCCCTCCTGCGGCTCTGCCGGCAGGGGGTTGGCCGCCAGCGCGGGCTGGGGCCCGCCGTCATCATCCAGTTGCAGACTCAGGCCCCACTCATCCTGCTGCAGGGTGAGCCAGAGCTGGCTCGCCGGCGGCTCCCCATGACGCACGATATTGGTGGCGAGCTCGCTGAAGCAGAGCAGCCAGTTGGCCTGCTCCTCGGGGGCAACCTGAAACAGCGCCAATCCTTGCGCCAGACGGCCACGCAGCTCGCGTACCGACTGCAGGGTGGCGGGGGCGGATCGCAACCACTCTTTCATATCATCTCCCTCAGATCCGGAAGTTGAGCAGCATGCTGCGCCGGCACCAGCGTTTGAGCCACTCGGTCAGCCGGTTGCTCGGCAGCCGGTTGAGTTCGCGCAGGATCTCGCTGGCCAGCCCCGGATTGACCCTGTCGTTGAACACGGCCCCCAGCAGATTGGCCTCGGCCCGGGTCAGCTTCTCCACCGCGCTCTGCACCATGGTGGTCGGCGTCACGCCGGCCAGCACCACCAGCAGGGCCCCCTCGCAGGCGGCGCACACCTGATCCGCCGGGATATTGCCCCGGTTGAG
Source organism: Aeromonas sp. S8(2024) (assembly GCF_041403085.1). Taxonomy (NCBI): domain Bacteria; kingdom Pseudomonadati; phylum Pseudomonadota; class Gammaproteobacteria; order Aeromonadales; family Aeromonadaceae; genus Aeromonas; species Aeromonas sp. S8(2024). The sequence continues at coordinate 654,371 of NZ_JBGLRF010000001.1, forward strand.
GGCATTGAGGGGGGAGGTATCGAACAGCACAACATCATAGTGCTCGAGCCAGCGCACCAGCAGGGCGCGCAGGGTCTCCTTGTTGCGAAAGGCCATCAGATCCTTGCCCGGCGCCGGCAGCACCGCCAGGGCGTGACCCTGGTGTTGGGGCTCGGGCACGTCGTTGGGCCCCCAGGCCTGGCCGGCGGGCCGGCCCGGGTGATAGAGGTTGAGATCCACCAGCAGGGTCTTGAGGCCGTCCGCCTCGGCGCGCCTGGCCAGCGCCTCGCAGATGGTGCTGACCCCCTCGCCCCCCTCGGCCGAGGTGACCGCCAGGGAGCGGATCCCCCGCGCCAGGGTCGAGGCGTAGAGCGACTCCAGTTCCAGGTACTGGATCGGGATGCTCACGTTACAGGGTTCCCACCAGGGCGACCACCGAGATGGTGGTGAGAATGTCGCGCATCCCGTCCATGAAGATGGCCCAGTTGCTGCTTTTGCTGTCGGGGATGAAGACGGTGTCCCCTGCCCTGAGCACCGGCAGCTTGCTGAAATCGGGCTCCTTGGCAAAGCCGTCCAGATCGAAGGTACGGGCCTGATCCCCCTGGCCGCTGACGGCCATGTTGATCACCACGATCTTCTTGATGTAGGCCGAGCTGGTGGGCCCACCGGCTTCCGCCAGCAGATCCAGCAGGGTCATGGAGGAGTTGAAGCGATAGCGGCCCGGCCGGGCGATGGCCCCCAGCACCCGTATGGTGTTCTCCTTGGGCTCGTCGAGCCAGGGGCGGTTCTTCTCCGGCAGGTATATGGAGTCCCCCGGCAGCACCTTGGGCAACAGTGTTTCGTCGCCGGTCTCGAAGTAGAGGGCGAGATCCAGCTTGCTCACCCGCGCCGTGCTGCCGTTGCGATGGGCGATGCGCACGTTGCGCAGGTCTGCCGCCTGGGTCGGGCCGTCTGCCGCCGAGAGGATGTCGATGAAGCCCATCTCCTCGTTGAAGGCGTAGCGACCGGGGGCGCCGACCTGACCGAAGATGTAGATGGAGCTGTCCGGCGACTGGCGTACCCACTGGGATTTGTTGTCGCTGGGATCGGTGGGCAGCTCGGGGATCATGATGGTGAAGCCGGCGTGGATCCTGGGCAGGCTGCCAAGGGCCCCCCCCTGATGGAGAAACTTGTCGAGATCGAAGATGGTCGGGGTCGCCATGCCCCCCTCCGAGGTCAGGATCTGCACCTTGGCGATGTCGGCCCGCTCGTTGGGACCACCGGCATGAGCGATGAGATCGAGCAGCGACATCTCGTCAGACCATTCATAGCGGCCGGGAATGCGCACCGCCCCCATCACCATCACCGCCCGCCCCGGCGCCACCTTGAGCCAGGACTTTTCGTTGATGTCGGTCTTCTCCGGCACGAAGATGGCGTCGCCCGGCCTTATCTGCGGCAGGTTTTTCTGCATGCCCTCGGTATAGGCCTGCAGATCGATGGGTTCGACCGCGCCGTTGGTGCGCAGCAAGCGGATCTGGCGGCTCTCGGCATAGCGGGTCGGCCCGCCGGCGTTGGCCAGGATGTCGAGGAAGGTATCCCCCTCCCGCCCCTCGTAGGCGCCGGGCTTGAACACCTCCCCCATGATGTAGATGGTGCGCGCCCCGCGCTTGATCTGCTCCTCGTCCTTGGGCACGAAGATGGTGGCGCCGGGGGCCAGTGCCGGCAGCAGCTTGTTGTTGCCCGAATCGAGGTAGGCCTTGAGATCGAACAGTTCGGGGGCATCCCCGTTGATCACCCGGATCCGCTCCACCCCGGCAAAGCGGGTCACCCCGCCGGCCCGCATCAGCAGATCCACGATGGAGTTGCCGCTCTTGAAGCTGAAGGCGCCTGGGCTGTTCACCTCGCCAAACACCTTGATCGCCTTGCCGGTGTCGCCATCCCCACCGGCTGCCAGGGTGGCGGCATCGAAGTCAATCTGGACGTTGCCGATAAGGGGGGATGCGGGCACGAAGACCACGTCGAGAGATTGCAGCGGGGGCAAGAGACCGGCATCGCCGGTATCGAGATAGCGCTTGTAGTCGAAGCTGGAGACGGTGTCGCCGCGGCGCACCTGCATGTTGTTGAGCTGGGCCCCCGGCACCAGGCCGCCGGCCGCATCCAGCGCCATCTGCACGTTGCCATCGGGCGCCAGATCATAGCTGCCGGGCTTTTTGACATAGCCCATGACGCTGATGAGCAGCCGCTTTTCCAACAGGGTGATGGTCAGCTGGGAGAGGTTGTTGTAGACGGGCTTGAGGGCGGTGCGAATGATGGCGTCCGCCTCTGGGAGCGTCTTGCCGCCCACCACCACGGTACCCACCTCGGGCAGTTTGATTTCACCCTGCTTGTCGATCTGGAAGGGCTTGTCGAAGGCGGCCTCCCCCGGCTGCACGATTGAGAGCCGATCACCCGGCGCCAGCAGGGTGCTTGCCAGCAGCGGACAGGTAAACAAAAACAGAACAACCGCGATAAATCCCTTGATAGCGCCCCGATCCATAGACATCCTTTTTATTGTTACGTTTGCCTCCACTGACGCAACGGAAGTCCAGACCAGCTCCGGCTACAACCACCACTGGTGGTCTTTTCCAGCTGCAAACGCACCTGCTTCAACGACTCGGCCAGCATGGCCTGACGCCAGGCTACGTCGGCCCAGAGTCGGCCATGTACATCCCGTACTATATCAACTCGTTGAGATTGTAGCTGTTTTAGCCCAGCCGGCATGCAGTCGCGCAGACCCGCCTGCTGCAGGCTGACCAGTTGCTGATCGAGCTTCTGTTGACGCTCATCATAACCTGACAGCAGGCGTTGTTCATCCTCATTTAACGGTAACCAGGTGGGTCTCAGCTCGGCCATTCCCCCCTTGCCCTCGGATGGCCATTGCGCGCAACCCGCCATCAGCAGCGAGATCCCGAGCACAAGCCAGTGCTTCATGATGCCACCACCATGCCGGATGACTGCATGTAGGCTTTCACGTTCTCATGACAGGGGATGACCCGGTTGATGTGCAGCATGTCCAGCAGATCGCGGGGTTGCCCCGGACCACAGATGATCTCCAGATGATGGCCGTTCATCACCAGCCGCTTGTGGAGAAACACCAGAGCCCCGATCCCCGAGGAGTCGATGAAGTGCACGTCTCGCAGATCCGCCAGCACATCACCTGTGTACTCCGACAGCTTTTCAAATAAGGGGCGCAATTCACTGACGGCCATCGCATCAAACTCGCTTTCCAATGCCACAACCTGAGTGTCGTTAAGGGTGTAGGTCATGCTTTCCATGTTGAAGCTCCTTGTCTATGCCAGGACGGTTTAGTTCCATGCCATACCCAGTAAAGCAAGAGCCGTGCCTGGCAAGAAAAAGACCCAAAGAAACCCTGTTTTTCACCTTAACTAGAGAAGCACATCGGCCACGGCAAGGGGAGAATTCCTTGCCAATTTGCAACATGGCTCATCCTTCTCATTGCAAAATGCGATGAAAAGGCACCCTCACCCCCTCTTCACCCCCGCCTAAGCCACGCCAGCTGCCGCTTTCCACTATCAGGCACGCTTATTGCCTTGCCTCTATGCCAGGCCCGCCGTTGCCCTGGCATCTGCTTCTCACGGTTCCATGGAGGAAGGTTATGAGACTCAATTTTTATGTGGCTCCCCTGCTGGCCATTCTTTGCGCTACCGCCCAGGCGACTCCCGATCCCGACAGCGCCCAGCTCAGGGTGGAAGGCGCCATTACCCAGCCCAATTACCAGCAGGACGCCCTGTGGGACACCGCCATGCTGGATCAACTGCCCGAGTACGAGATCAAGACTCACACACCCTGGTATGACGAAGAGAAGACCTTCCGCGGCCCCCGTCTGAGCGATCTGCTGGCCAAGGTGGGCGCCAGCGGCAAGCAGCTGACCATCACGGCGCTCAACGACTACTCGATCCAGGTGCCCACCAGCGATGCCGCCCAGTATCAGGTGATCCTGGCCCGCAGCATCGATGGCAAGCCGCTGTCGGTGCGTGACAAGGGGCCCCTGTTCCTGATCTACCCGTTTGATCAATACCCCGAGCTTCGCAACAAGCTCTATTACGGCCGTGCCATCTGGCAGATCAACAAGATCAAGGTGGAGTGAACCGCATCATGCAATCCATGGCAGCCAGTCAGCGCTCCCTGTTCGTCGTGCTCTGCGTGCTGTTGCTGGCGTTTGCCGGTATCGGTACCGTCCAGTACCGGCAGTTCGAGGAGCTGCAGCACAGCACCAGTCAGGGTGAAGACAACGTCATGTGGAACTATTTCCAGCTCTACAACGAGGCGCTGCGCTTTCAAAATGCCCTGAAAAATGAGCCGCAGGTCAAGTTCCAGCTCAGATACGACATTCTGGTCAGCCGGATTGAGCTGGTGCTGGAGAGCAAGGATCGCAACCTGCTGCAACATACCCAGATTTATCAGCAGGCCAGCAAGGAGATGCGCCGCTTCATCGCCCTGGCCGATCTCTGGCTCGGGCCGGTCCAGCACAAGCCGCTGGATCAGGCGGCCCATCAGCAGCTTGATCAACAGCTGACCGCCCTGCTCCCCCAGCTCCACCAGCTGACCCTGGAGGTCAACGAGCAGGCGACCCTGCTTGACGTCGCCCGCCGCGAGGGGGTTCGCCAGCAGATCATCACCACCAGCCTGATCGCGGCCCTGCAGTTTGCCCTGCTGTTCGTGCTGGCCCTGCTCATCTGGCGGCAGATGAATATCTCGTTCCTGCAGCACAAGCTGATGCAGCAGCTCAACGAGAAGCTGGTACGGGCCAATCGCGAGGCCGAAGCGGGTCAGCGGGCGAAAAGCAGCTTTCTGGCCAACATGAGCCACGAGATCCGCACCCCCATGAACGGCATACTCGGCATGTTGTCGCTGCTGGCGGATCGCACCATGGCCCCCAGAGAGCGGGAGTACCTGGAGACGGCCCGGGAGTCAGCCAACCATCTGCTGGGGCTGCTCAACGACATTCTGGATATCTCCAAGCTGGAAGAGGGGCGCATCGAGCTGCAGCTCGTGCCCCACCATCTGCCCAAGCTGCTGGAGGACATCCGGGCCCTGATGCAGAGCAATTGCGATGCGAAGGGGATCAAGCTCAGCCTGACCCTGGCCCCCAACACGCCCGAATGGCTGATGATGGATCCCCTGCGGGTGCGCCAGATCCTGTTCAACCTGCTGAGCAACGCCATCAAGTTCACCCATCAGGGCGAGGTGAACATCAGGGTGGACAGCCAGCCGCTGGACAAGGAGCGTCATTCGATTCGGATCGCGATTCAGGACACCGGCATCGGCATGAGCAAGTACCAAATGGGCAACCTGTTCCAGCGCTTCTCCCAGGCCGACATCTCCATCACCCGCCAATATGGTGGCTCGGGGCTGGGCCTCGAGATCTCCCGCAACCTCGCCCGCCTGATGGGGGGCGACATCTCGGTCGAGAGCCACGAGGGGTTCGGCAGCACCTTTACCTATCTCTGGCCTGCCCAGGCGACCACCCCGTCGATGACCAGCCTGCCCAGCAAGCCGATCAGTCAGGAGAGTTATCGCATCTTGCTGGTGGACGACAACGCCACCAATCGCAAGGTCATCGGTGCCATGCTCGCGTCTGCCGGCCATCGGGTGACGCTGGCGCTGCAGGGGGAAGAGGCGCTGGCAAAGCTGGCGCAAGAGACCTTCGACATCGTGCTGATGGATGTGCAGATGCCGGTGATGGACGGGCTGGCAGCCACCACCCATATTCGCGCCTCGCGCCAGAGCTGGGCCGACATTCCCATCATTGCCCTGACCGCGGATGCCATGCCCGAGTCGAAGCAGTACTACCTGTCCCACGGCATGAATGGCTATATCACCAAGCCCATCAGCAAGGAGCTCTTGCTGGGCGAGATCAACCGCCACCTGGTGCGCGAGCAACGCAAGCGCACCATGACCTTGGGCAATCAGGCTTGAAGCGGCGCCGCGGCGCCCGAACGCAGCGGCGTGAAGGTAGCAGGCGCTGGCTCGACGATGCGGGCGCCCGCCATGGGCGCCCGTTCTCACGCTTGAGCCAGACCCAGGTTCACTCCCGCCACCAGGGGGTGCCGCCATGGGGGGCTTGCAAGGTCAGCGGTTCCCCCATCATGGGGGTGGTCAGCGGGATCTGCTGCTCGGCTGCCAGCCGGGTGATCTGCTCCAGCGGCTCATCCCATGGGTGCATGGCAAGATCGAAGGTTCCGTTGTGGATGGGATAGAGCCAGGTTGCGCGCAGATCGTGAAACGCCTGTGCGGTCTGGGCCGGAAACATGTGCACATGGGCCCAGCGCTCGTTGTAGGCCCCCGTCTCGAGGAAGGCGATGTCAAACGGGCCATGGCGCTCACCTATCTCCTTGAAGCCGGCGAAATAGCCGCTGTCACCGCTGAAGAACAGCTTGCACTCATCGCTGCGAATGACCCAGGAGGCCCACAGAGTCTGGTTGCCATCGCTCAGGCCGCGGCCGGAGAAGTGCTGGGCCGGCGTGGCGATGAGTTCAATGCCATCGACCCGGGTCTGCTGCCACCAGTCCAGCTCCCTGATCTTGTGTGCCGGCACGCCCCAGGCGCGGAGCCTGGCCCCGACCCCGAGCGGGGTGATGAAGTGCGCCACCCTGCCCTGCAGCGCCACTATGGTGGCGTGATCCAGGTGGTCATAGTGATCGTGGGAGAGGATCACCCCGGCCAGGGGCGGCAGATCCTCAAGGGCCATGGGCGGGGCGTGCCAGCGCCTGGGGCCAAGCCATGAGAGCGGTGAGGCGCGCTCGCTGAAGACGGGATCGGTCAACCAGAACTGGCCGCGCAATTTGAGCAGCAGGCTGGAGTGACCCAGCCGCCAGACGCTGAAATCCGGAGCCGCCATGACATCCGCAAGGGTCATGGCCTGCACCGGGATGGCGCGATCCGGCAGGGTGCCGGCGGGCTTGCCAAACAGGAAGTCACGCCAGATCCCGACCTCTTTCCAGACACTGCGCGCGGGGGGCGCCACCAGATTGTGAAACCGGCCTGCCCGATACTGGGTTGAGTCCTGGTGTTCGGGCAGACCCGATTGCAATACAGACGAGATAATACCGGCCATCGCGGCTCCTGTGAGTCATAACAACATAAGGGCCCCGGCGAACCGGGGCGACGCGAGCGTTACCAAGACACGCGGCAGTGGCCGGGTGCCTTGCACGGCTCGCTTTCAAACAGGGCGCCTCAGCGCCCCACCAGTTTTCCCAAGTGCGCCGGGTAGCGTCCCCCTTCCAGCTCGATGCCTGCCACGGCGGCGTCAATGTCGGTCAGCTCGCTGCTGCCGAGCCTGATGGCGGCGGCCCCCAGGTTCTCTTCCAGCCGTTGCAGCTTGGTGGTACCCGGAATGGGCACGATCCAGGGCCGCTGGGCCAGCAGCCAGGCAAGCGCAATCTGGGCCGGCGTCACCCCCTTGCTGGCGGCCAGATCCCCCAGCACCTCCACCAGGCGCAGGTTGGCGGCGCGGGCCTCCTCGGCAAAGCGCGGCACTATGCTGCGAAAATCGTTCGCCTCGAAGCGGGTATCGGCCTTGATGGCCCCGGTCAGAAAGCCCTTGCCAAGCGGGCTGAACGGCACGAAACCTATCCCCAGCTCGTCGAGCAGCGGCAGGATCATCTGCTCGGGCTCACGCCACCAGAGGGAATATTCGCTCTGCAGCGCCGCCACCGGCTGCACCTTGTGGGCACGGCGGATGGAATCGACGCCGGCCTCGGACAGACCGAAGTGGCGCACTTTCCCCTCGCGGATCAGGTCCTGTACGGTGCCGGCCACCTCTTCCATCGGCACCTCGGGATCGACGCGGTGCTGATAGAAGAGATCGATGACATCGGTGTTGAGCCGGCGCAGGGATGCCTCGGCCACGGCGCGGATATTTTCCGGCCGGCTGTCCAGCCCATCGGGTACCTTGCCGTGCTTGAAGCCGAACTTGGTGGCGATCACCACCTTGTCGCGAAACGGGGCCAGCGCCTCCCCCAGCAGCAACTCGTTGTCGCCCGGGCCATAGGCTTCGGCGGTATCGAAGAAGGTGACCCCGAGCTCATGGGCGCGCCGGATCAGGGCGATCGCCTCCGCCTTGTCGGTGGCGGGGCCATAACCAAAGCTCAAGCCCATGCAGCCCAGACCGATGGCGGATACCGTCAGCCCGCTGTGACCCAATTGACGTGTTTGCATGCTTGCTCCTTTTCTCACAATGCAGCCGAAACTGCCCTGGTAACCATGGATGCACAGCCCCTTGTCTCAACCAACCCGAAGGGGAGTCAAGCGCTAAAGGCTGGCGCGGTCGATGGACGCACTATAGAGATGGGATAAACATCGAACTAGACGGTAAATGGTGGAATCAGTTACAACCAAATGATGTAAATCCATGAGCCAGACCATGATCAACGAATTGCGCTCCATCACCACCTTCGTACACACGGCCGAGCTGGGTAGCCTCAGCAAGGCGGCCGAGGCCCAGCAGATCTCTCCCCAGGCCGCCAGCAAGGCGCTCGGGCAGCTGGAAAGCTATCTGGGGGTACGCCTGTTTCATCGCACCACCCGCAGCATGTCGCTGACCGAAGAGGGGCAACGATTTCTGGAGGCGGCGCAGCCTGCCCTGCTCGGCCTGCAGCAGGCCCTGACGGCGGCGCGCCAGACCCGTGAGGAGTTCGCCGGCCCGCTGCGAATAGTGGGCCCGCGTTCCGTGGTGCAGACAGTCATAGGGCCGCTGCTGGAGGAGTACTGCCGCCGCTATCCCGATGTGCAGCCGGATATCCGGCTCGATGACAGGGTCGGCAACTGGGTGGAGGAGCGGGTCGATGTGGGGCTGCGCATCGGCATCTCGCCCCAGGAGGGGCTGATCGCACGCCGCCTGTTCCCCATGCAGCTCATCATCTGCGCCGCCCCCGCGTATCTGCGCAAATATGGCGTGCCCCTCACCCTGCACGATCTTGCCCTGCATCGCTGCAGTGCCTTTCGCCACGCGGGCAACGGGCGCCTGATCCCCTGGTACGTCAAGATGGGGGACGAACTGCAGGAGCATCCGGTGCGCCCGGCACTCTCCACCAACGACGAGATGGTGGAGCTGGGGGCCGTGCTGGCTGGCGACGTCATCGGCCAGCTGGCCGGGCCGACGGCGGCGGCGCATATCCGCGCCGGCCGCCTGGTGCCCTTGCTGCTCGAGCACATGACCCAGAGGCTCGGCCTGTTTCTCTACTACGGCAGTCGCGCCGCCCAGCCCGCCCGGGTGCGCCACTTCATCGATCTGGCGATAGCCAGCCTCGCGGACAACCGCGCCTATGTGCTCGACCTGGATGAACTGGAGCAGGCCCACCGGACCGGCATGGCGTCGCTGCAAGCGACATGACGCCCGCGCCCCCGTCCCGGCGCCGCAGACCAGCGCCCAGGCCTTCCCTTACATGAAGTACGGCTTGTCGCCCTCGCTGCCGGGTTGGTGGATGCCAAGGTTCTCCCCCAGATGTAAATCGGGGGAGACCAGGATCCGGGTGATGAGATCCCCCACGCTCCTGCGCGACACCACAGTGCCCAAGAAGGGCTGACCCTTGGCGGTCAGCTCGTAATCCACTTCATCCTCATCGGTCAGCCAGGCCGGGCGCAAGATGGTGTAATCCAGACCCGATGCCTCGATGGCGTCCGCCGCACGTCGGTAGGGTTTAAGCTCCTCGCCGATGATGCCGCGATTCCACTGGCCGAACTTGCCGGGCACCTCGTCGTAGATCCCAAGGGACAGCACGAAGACCAGGCGCTTCACTCCGGCGGCCTGCATGGCGGTGATGACCGCCTGAGCCTGCTTGTCCAGGTTGTCGCCACTGAGGTTGGCGTAGACGATCTCTTGTCCTGCCATCGCCTCCTTGAGCAGCGGCTTGTCCAGCACGCTGCCGATCACCACTTTGGCGTTGGCCGGCTCACGGCCGCTCAATTTTTTGGGGTCGCGCAGCAGCAGGGTCTGGCGGATGTCGCCCTGCCCGGCGAGCCCCTTGACCACCCACCGGGCTATCTGGCCGCTGGCGCCGAGGATCAGTACGTTTCGCATATCGGTTTACCTTGTCGCTTGAATGGGTGGGGATGCCCCACCGCGGGATCACAGGGTGCGCTGGAAGAAGGGCACGAGGCTTGCCATGGCGATGGCCACCGGCTCGGCTTTGTCGTAGAGGTCGTAATGGGACCAGCCTTCGGCCACGACGATGTGCTTGTCGGTGGAGGCGGCGCGGCCGTAGATCTCCCAGCCATCCCGATAGGCCCCAAAGCCCCCCGCCTTGTCGCCGATGACCACCATCAACGGCTGGGTCAGCAGCACCTCGGCATGGAGGAAGGCATCCCACCCCATGGCGGCGCCGGTGAAGGACATCAGCTGGCGGGTCGCGCCATGAGGCTGCTGACCGCGCGCCGTCTTGTAGTACTCGGTGGCCTCCAGCACGTCGATGTCGGTGATGCCTGCCGTGGTGGCCGCCGCCACGGACTCTGGCAGCAGATCGGCGGGCTCAGTGGCGTCACCTTGTGCCTGCGCCGTGCGCATCCGGGCGATGCTCTGGGCCAGCTCAAGAGGTTTGAACTGGGCGAAGCCTTCGCGGATCAGGCGGCCATAGTTGACCCCGGTGATGGAGACCAGCGCCTTGAGGCGGTGATCCGTGATGCCCGCATGGATGGTGTAGGCGCCGCCGCCGCACACGCCGATGGCGCCGATGCGATCGCTATCCACATAAGAGAGGGATTGCAGGTAGTCCACCGCGAAGCGGATGTCGGAGACCCGAATCGCCGGATCCTCGATAAAGCGCGGCTCACCGCCGCTGGCTCCCTGGAAGCTGGCGTCGGGCACCAGTACCACGAACCCTGCCGCGGCCAGCCCCTTGGCGTAGACATTGCCGGCGGTCTGCTCCTTGCAGCTGCCGATGGGGTGGGTGCTGACGATGGCCGGGTAGCGCTGTTGCTCGTCGAAATCGGGCGGCAGGTAGAGGTCGGCCGCCGTCTGCCAGCCCAGGTTCTGATAGGTCAGGTTCAATACATGGCTCATGATGATGCTCCTCGATAAGCGAGAGGGGCCTCCCCCTCTCGCGGGCCGATTAGTTCAGGGTCCGCAGGAAGAAGGGGGCCAGCTTGGCGACGGCCTCGTCGACATGGCGGGGCACGTCGTAGAGGGACATGTGGTTGGCCCCCTCCACCACATGCAGGGTCTTGTCTGTGCTCGCGGCGCGCGCCAGCAGGTCATCGCTCATCCACTTGCTGCCAGCCACGCTGCCAGCTACCGCCAGGATCGGCTGGGTCAGGAAGGCCTCCGCTTTGTGATAGGCGTCGTAGGTGATGATCTGGTTCAGGTTGCGGGTCAGCGCAAAGCCCGGCGCGTTGGGGTGCTTGCAGCGCGGGGTGTGGTAGTACTCCCAGGCTTCGCGCAGCTCCTCGTTGGGGGCATCCTCTTCACGCAGGGGCGCCAAGGGGATGGTGGCGTAGCCGCTGCCGGTCGCATCTGCGGTGCGCGCCTGGGAGCCGAACGCCAGATACCCAATGGCATCGGCATCCTTGACGCTGTTGTCCCAGCCATTGCGGAACATCTGGCCGATGTTGACCGCGCTGACCATGCCGAGCGCCTTGATGCGGCGATCCTGGATGGCGGCATTGGCGCTGTAGCCGGCACCGGCGCAGATGCCCATGGCCCCGATCCGGTTCTCGTCGACATAGGGCAGTGTGGTCAGGTAGTCCACCACGGCGCTGACGTCCTCGCTGCTGACATGGGGATTCTCCAGCTGGCGCGGCTCGCCCGAGCTCTCGCCCTGATAGGAGCGGTCAAAGGCGATGGCGATGAGACCCTGCTCGGCCAGCTTGCTGGCGTACAGGCCCGCGGTCTGCTCCTTCACCCCGCCGCCGGGGTGGGAGACCACGACCGCCGGGTACTGCTTGCGCTCATCGAAGTGCGGCGGGAAGTGAACGATGGCGGCCATAGTGATGCCTTGGCCGTTGCGATTGGGGAAGGTGACATGGGACATGGTCGGGCTCTCCGTTAGGTTCAGGGGCGTCATGCTTGACGCGAGTTCGAGCTAATAGTAGTAAGTCTATTGAGCTAGATATACGCACCTATCCAGACATGACTGATTAGCCAGGCTAAACAAATGCCCATAGAACCTTCACTCGTCGCGTCACTGACGTGGTTTGCCCACATCGCCCGTCACCGCAGCTTCACCAAGGCCGCCACCGAGATGGGGGTGACCCGCGCCGCCCTCTCCCAGCACCTCAAGGGGCTGGAGCAGCAGCTGCAGGTGCGGCTGCTCAACCGTACCACCCGCGACATGTCGCTGACCGAGGAGGGGCGGCGCCTGCTGGACGTGCTGCAACCCTCCCTCACGGCCATCGAGCGGGTGGTGAGCGAGCTCAATGACTCCCACCTTGAGCCCTCAGGCCTTATACGCATCAACAGCTCGCGCATCGCCGCCAGACTGCTGGTCGAGCCCCACATGGGGGAGTTTCTGGCCAGCCATCCCAAGCTTCGACTGGAGCTGGTGATGGCGGACGGTTTTTCCAACATCATCGCCGACGGGATGGATGCCGGCATTCGCCTAGGGGAGAGCCTGGATGAACACGTGGTGGCGGTGCCCATCACCCCCCCTTTGACCATGGCCATCGTCGGCGCCCCCGACTATTTCAGGCAGCATGGCACGCCGCAGACCCCGGGCGATCTCACCCGGCACAACTGCCTGGCCTACCGCTTCACCTCCAGCAACACCATAGACCGCTGGTCGTTCACCTCCCCCGATGAGGAGCAGCACACCCAGATCGTCGATCCCAAAGGCAACGCCGTGTTCAACGACGACGACAGCATGCTGCAGGCGGCCCTGCAGGGGGTGGGGCTGGTCAAACACCTGGATCTGCGGGTGCGCCAGCACCTGAGTGACGGCTCACTGGAGCGGGTACTTGCCCCCTGGTGCCCCCCCTTCCCGGGGTTTTATCTCTATGTGCCCTCGCGGGCCCAGATGCCGGCCAAGATCCGGGCGCTGATGGATTTCCTGATCGAGAAGCGAGCGCTGCTGGCCTGATCCCCCAGTGCTGGCCGTTGCCCGTCAGGCCAGCAAGTGGTTGGCGCACCACCAGCCAGGTGCCCTGCTTGCCGACGGTCTGGCGCTTTCCAGCGCCTGGCCGTAGGCGTACGGCAAGCCCTTCTCTTTCAAAAAGGGGTTGTAGCGTGGTGAGAACAAAGAGAATGCAATGGCAATAGAGGCCACGGGCAGTGACTGAGGGAAACATGATCCCAAGGGAACTGCGTGGAAGATCAAGGGGGGGACGTTCGCGCTGGACGCCAGGGTCACCTTGCGGTCGCACCTGAGAGCTTGCGGCAGAGAATCGGAAATATGGGATGAAGACGCCAGACTCATTCACATCAAGTGGATGACCAAGAGGTCTGAAGAGAGATTGATAGGTAACTTATTGAATTGCAGAAACAAGTGGTGGCCCTACCAGCCACATCCCGGCACTCGAGTCCCCCGCCTTGGCTGCTACCTTCCGGTCCTGACCAGGTCGACGGGTTATCAATGCGAGAGGACCAATAGGACCACCGGCGAGGAGAATAGGCAAACTGGCCCATCAATGCAACGGCTTTCTGCCCTCGCCCGTGCCGTTCGCCTTATTTTTCAACAATCTGGCCAAGGGTTCAGCTAAACAGCATGAATTTTGCCCCCACCAGCAGCATCAGCAGGGCGAACGCCTGCTTGAGCCGCTGGGGAGAGAGCCGGTGCGCCAGTTTGGCGCCGACCCGGGCAAACTGGGTACTGGTGAGCACTATGCCGAGCAGCGCCGGCAGATAGATGTAACCCAGGCTCCACTCTGGCAGATCCGGGTTGCCCCAGCCTGCGTAGAGGTAGCTGAGGCTGCCCGCCAGGGCGATGGGCATGCTGCAGGCGGCCGAGGCCGCCACGGCGTTGCGCATCGGCACGCTGTTCCAGCTCAGATAAGGCACGGTCAGCGAGCCGCCACCGATGCCAAACAGTGCAGACATCCAGCCGATGAGGGTGCCGGCGATGCCGGTGCCAAGCGCCCCCGGCAGATGACGCTCCGCCTTGGGCTTGAGGTTGAGCCCCATCTGCAGCGCCATGGTCCAGGCGAAGCAGCCGATGATGATGTTGAGGGTGCTGGCGCTGAGCAGATTGGCGGTCATGCCGCCGAGCCAGGCCCCGACCAGCATGCCGGCGCCAAGCCGGCGGATCATCACCCAGTCCACCGCCCCGGCCTCCTGGTGGGCACGCAGGGAGCTGAAGCCGGTGAAGATCATGGTGGGCAGCGAGGTGCCGAGCGCCAGATGGGTAATGATGTCGGGGGCGACGCCCTGGGCATGAAAACTCAATACCAGCACGGGCACTATGATGAGACCGCCGCCGATGCCGAACAATCCCGCCAGCATGCCGGCGAATGCCCCCAGCAGCAGATAACCCATAAACAGCATAAAAATTCCTTCCGAGGCTCTGCCGCGCACCAAGTCGTGTGCAGCACATAAAAAAAGAGATGGCCCTTGGGCCATCTCTTCATTGTGCCGGTTAACTCAAGGGAATGGTACCGTCCATCACCTTGTAGAAGGCCAGCACGGCGCAACCGAGCAGGGCCGCCGTCATCCCCTGCTCCAGCCGGTTGAGGCCGCGCAGCCCATGGTGCTGGCGCGCCTTCCAGTAGATGAAGATGCCGGGGCTGTAGAGCAGTGCCACCAGCAGCAGGTACTCGACCCCGGCGGCATAGACCAGCCAACAGCCGTAGACGGTCGCCACCAGCGCCAGGAAGAGGTCGCGCTTGCGCTGATGAGGCTGACCTGCGTAGGTCTCCCCTTTCAGCGCCAGCTTCAGACCGTAGGCGCCGGAGAAGACGTAGGGCACCAGCGCCGCCGAGGTGGCGATGTTGACCAGCGCCAGATAGGTGCTGCTCTGGAAATAGATGATGATGAGGAAGGTCTGTACCAGGCAGGTGGAGCACCAGAGCGACACCTGGGGCGAGCCGTTCTTGTTCTCCTTGGCGAACCAGCCGGGGAAGACGCCGGTCTTGCCCGCGATGTAGGGCACTTCCGCCGCCAGCACGGTCCAGCTCAGCAGGGCCCCCATCACCGAGATCACCAGGCCGATGTTGATGAGCCAGGCACCCCAGGGGCCGACCACGGCTTCCAGGATCATGGCGGTGGAGGGGTTCTTGAGGGCCGCCAGTTGCGGCTGGTTCATGACCCCTAGCGAGAACAGGGTCACCATGACGTAGAGCGTCAGGGCCCCCAGCAGCGCCAACACGGTGGCACGGCCTACGTCCTTGCGATGGCGGGCACGGGCGGAGACCACCACGGCCCCCTCGATACCGATGAAGACCCAGAGCGTCACCTTCATGGTGGACTTGACCTGATCCATCACGGAACCCAGCTCAGGCGTGCCCTGACCCCAGATGTCCAGGGTGAAGGTATCCATATTGAAGGCGAGCAGGATGGCCACGCAGAAGACGATGAGGGGCACCATCTTGGCGATGGTGGTGACGATGTTCACCAGCGCCGCCACCTGGATGCCGCGCAGCACCAGGGCGTGTACCGACCAGATGAGGATGGAGGCGAGCGTGATGGCCACCGGGGTGTTGCCGTCCCCGAAGATGACGTTGTCCGGCGTGTCGAAGAAGTAGCTCAGTGCACTGAACACCACGATGGCGTAGGAGACGTTGGCCAGCAGCTGGCAGAGCCAGTAGCCCCAGGCGGCGTTGAAGCCGATGAAATCGCCGAAACCGGCCTTGGCATAGCTGAAGATGCCGCCATCGAGATCCGGGCGACGCATGGAGAGATTCTGATACACAAGCGCGAGGCAGATCATGCCGATACCTGTGATGGCCCATCCCAAAGCGACGGCCCCGGCACTGGCATGAGCGGCGATGTTTTGCGGCAGACTGAAGACCCCGGCACCGACCATGGAGCCGATCACCAGCGAGATGAGGGCGCCAAGCCCCAGTTTCTTGTCCATCTCAATCCTGTTTAATTAGGCGGCGGCAGAGCGTCCGTATTCATACTGCGCGCAATATGGGAGGGGCTAGAAATCCATACCCCGTGAAAAAGGCGGCAACTATATTGCATGACTATTCCGACCGCAATCCCTCGTACCGTCAATCATGCACCGCCTTGACCGCGCGCAATTTTACAGCACTGACCCCGGGGGCCTGTGAGCTGGTTCAAATTAAGAAAGACCCGTTGATATTTCACATTTTTCCATGACCTGAGCCCCCTTTTTGCGGATAAGACCTGCATGAGAATGCAGCTTGCAGCCGAGCTCGGCAAACCTGACTGCTGACAAACGTTTCAATAAAAATGCCCCTGCACCGAGGGCCAGGGGCATCTGCAAAAGAGAGCTGGAATCTAGAGGCGCAAACCGCCGTCGAGCTCGATCATCCGCCCCGACAGATAGTCATTGGCGAGAATAAAATGCACCGTCTGGGCCAGCTGCGCCGCCTGCCCGAGGGTGCCCACCGGGATGGCCTGCTGCATGCGGGCCATCGCCTCCGGTTTCATCGCCGCCGTCATGTCGGTGGCAAACACCCCGGGAGCGATGCCCATCACCCGGATGCCGTGACGGGCCAGCTCCTTCCCCCAGGTGACCACCAGCGAAGCCACCCCCGCCTTGCTGGCGGCATAGTTGCTCTGGCCCATGTTGCCGGCGCGGGCGATGGAGGAGATGTTGATGATGACGCCCCCCTCCCCGCCGGTGGCCATCAGCGCCGCTCCCTCGCGCCCGCACAGGAAGGTGCCGGTGAGGTTGACGTCGATGACGCTCTGCCACTGGGCCAGGCTCATCTTCTCCGCAAGCAACCCCTCCTTCACCTTGATCAGCATGCCGTCCCGCAGTATGCCGGCGCAGTTGACGAGGCCGTGCAGGGCACCGAACTGATCCTTGATGGCGGCGAAGGTCGCCTCGACCTCCGGCTCGCTCGCCACGTTGCAGACGAACAGGGCGCAGCGGCCGTCACGGCTGCGCACCTCCGCCTCGGTCACCTCCAGATCGGTGCGGTTGACGTCGATGAGCGCAAGCTGCGCCCCCTGCTCCGCCAGACTCAGGGCGATGGCGCGGCCCAGCCCCCTGCCCGCCCCCGTGATGGCGATGACTTTCTGTGTGATATCCATAAATGCTCCTGGTGAGATGGCCGGTGACTATCGAGTCAAAGACTATCGGGTAAAAAGGTAGATAGCGGCCCTTAACCCGGCTCTGTCTTGTCCAGATAGAGTTCGACGATGCTGGAAAAATCCCGGGCCCCCTGTCCCTTGGTGGCGTGCAGGTTGAACAGGTTGCGCGCCAGCGCCCCCATGGGCACGGCGCTGTGGGCATGCTCGGCCAGGGCCATGGCGAGCCCCAGGTCTTTGACCATCAGCCGGGTCATGAAGCCCCCCTGATAGTTGCGCGACGCCGGTGCGTTCTCCATCACCCCGGGCCAGGGGTTGTAGCGCTCGAGGCTCCAGTTGTTGCCCGAGCTCTTGCCCATGATGGTGGAGAGCACGCCCGGATCCAGCCCCTCCTTGACCCCGAGCGCCAGCGCCTCGGCGGTGCCCGCCATGTGGATGGCAAGCAGCATGTTGTTGCACATCTTGGCGATCTGGCCGGCGCCGAGCGCCCCGGCGTGAAACAGGTTCTGCCCCATGCAGGCGAGCACGGGTTTGGCCGCCTCAAAATCCGCCTGTTCGCCGCCGACGATGAAGGTGAGCGTCCCCGCCGCCGCGCCGGCCACCCCTCCCGACACCGGAGCATCGAGAAAACGGATGCCGCGCGCCTGCGCCGCCGCCCCCACCTGGCGGGCCGAGGCCACGTCTATGGTGGAGCAGTCGATGACCAGGGCGCCGTGCGGCAGGGCCGCCAGCAGATCCTGCCCACCCCGCTCACCGGCGCTTTCACCCAACCAGAGGCTGCGCACATGCTCCCCCGCCGGCAGCATGCTGATCACCAGCTCGCAGCCGCTCACCGCCTCGTGGGCATCGCCGGCGGCGATGCAGCCGGCCTCGATGGCGCGGGTCAGGCTCTCGGCCACCAGATCAAACACCTGCACTGTGTGCCCCGCCCTGGCCAGGTTGGCGGCCATGGGGCCCCCCATGTTGCCAAGCCCGATAAATCCAATCCTTGTCATGGTCTGTTCCTTGTGTGTGATCCCGCGTCAGCGGGGGCGCAAGGGGTTGTCCCCCTCGGGCCAGCGATAGAAGTCATCCAGCCAGGCCTCGCCTGTCTGCGGGGCCTGCCAGCGGGGGGATTTGTCCTTGTCGATGAGCAGGGCCCGCACCCCTTCCACGAAGTCCCCTCTGAGCACGCAGTTGACCGAGAGAGTCAGCTCGTCGGCAAACACCTCGGCCAGCGACTGCCGCCGTGCCTGCCAGAACTGGCGCCAGAGAATGGCGCGGCTGATGGGGCTGCCGTCTAAGCAATTTGCCCACGCTTGAACTAGATTCGCATCGCCAAGTTCAGCCTCGCGCAACCTAGTCATCACTCCCTCCAAAGTGCGTCCCGCCAACAGCGCATCGATGCGGGCCTGGTGGGGCAAGAGCACGGGGGCCGGCAGCGTCTGGCCAAGAGATTGCTGCAAACCGGCCAGCAGTCCCTCGATCTGCTCGCTGGCATCGACAGCGCCGGACCAGTCGAGGGCGGCGAGGCGCGCCGGCAGCTCCGCCCGCTCGTGGCTCGCCATGGCGTGATCCGCCAGACCCAGACCGATGGCGTCCGCCCCGTTGAAGCGGGCCCCGGTGAGACCGAGCCAGAGCCCGAGCCGGCCTGGCATGCGGCTCAAAAACCAGCTGCCCCCCACGTCGGGGTAGAGGCCTATGGTCACCTCCGGCATGGCGAACAGGCTCTTCTCGGTCACCACCCGAAAACCGGCCCCGGCAAAGAGGCCGATGCCGCCCCCCATGCAGATGCCGTCCGCCACGCAGATGAGGGGCTTGCCGTAGCAATGGATGTGGTGATCGAGCCGGTACTCCTGCTCAAAGAAGTCGCGAGCATAGCCGAACAGTGCCGACTCGCTCGCCTCCTGCTTGCGGTAATAAAAAGAGCGGATGTCGCCGCCGGCGCAAAACGCCTTCTCGCCGGCCCCCTGCAGCAGCACGCAGACGATGGCCGGGTCCTGCTCCCAGCGGGTCAGCGCTGCCTGCAACAACTGGATCATCTCAAGGCTCAGGGCATTGAGGGAGGCGGGGCTGGCCAGGGTCAGCATGCCGATGTGGCGGCCATCTGCCGTGGGGAGGGTCTCGATGCGCACAGGCTCACTCATGGCTAGCCTCCGCAGACCGGGTATCAGCCCCTGCGACACGGCGGGCCGCCATCATTACCTCATTCATCCTTCACTCCCTCTTCAACGGCTTGGGTTGGTCGTAGTGCCAGCGCGGGGCCCGTTTCTCGAGGAAGGCGGCCACCCCTTCGCGCTGGTTGGCATCGTCAAACAGGGTCAGAAACAGGCTGCGCTCGAGCGGCAGCGCCGCGTCCCGGTGGCCGCTGCGCCCCTGATTGATGAGGGTCTTGCAGGCGCGCAGGGCGCTCGGGCTCTGGCGCTCCACCAGCTGGGCCATCTGGTGCGCCGCCTCCCAGGCGTGGCCCTCCTTCACCACCTCCTCCACCAGCCCCATCTCGTAGGCCAGGGTGGCGCTCACCTTCTCGCCGCAGAGGATCATCCGCTTGGCCCAGCCCGGTCCCACCAGTTCGGTGAGACGCTGGGTGCCGCCGGCGCAGGGCAGCAAGCCCACCGAGGCCTCCGGCAAGCCCAGCTTGGCCTGCTGCTCGGCGATGCGGATGTCGCAGGCCAGCGCTACCTCGAGGCCGCCCCCCATGGCGTAGCCATTGATGGCGGCGATGCTGACGCCGTGAAAGCGGGCCAGCGCCTCGAAGGCGCGGCCAAAGGCCTCGGCCACTTCGCGGGCGTGCTCCAGGTTGCCGTCGGCAAACATGTTGAGATCGGCGCCGGCACAGAAGAACTTGTCTCCGGCCCCGCGGATCACCAGCGCCACCACGTCGGGGCGGCCGTCGAGCTCCACCATCATCTGCAAGAAGGCCTGCAGGCTGGCGAGCGTCCAGGTGTTGGCGGGAGGATGGTCGAGGGTGATGTAGGCCACGTGACCGTGATATTCGAGCCTGATCCTTGTCATTGCGTTGTCCTTGTCAAAAAACCTGCCCCATGATGACAGGGTTGAATGGAGCCGACCTGCGGCTGGCTCACAAAGCCTGACGACGAGTCACGCCAACCGCGTCGTCAGGGCGGCCCCCTCTTGCTACTCCAGCGCCAGACCGGGCTCGGCCAGCAGGCGGCGGGCGATGATGAGCCGCATCACTTCATTCGTCCCCTCCAGAATGCGGTGGACCCGGGTATCGCGCAGGTAGCGCTCGAGCGGGTACTCGCGGATATAACCATAGCCGCCAAAGAGTTGCAGGGCGTCGTCGCAGATGCGGTGGCCCACGTCGGTGGCAAAACGCTTGGCCATGGCGCACCAGGCGCTCTTGTCCGGCGCCCCGGCATCGAGTTTCGCGGCCGCCTGACGCACCAGCAGCCGGGCGGCGGCGAGCTCGGTAGCCATGTCGGCCAGGCGGAACTGCACGCTCTGGAATTCGCTGATCGGGTGGCCAAATTGCTGGCGCTGCTGCACATGGGCCAGGGCATCGTCGAGGGCCTGCTGGGCGGTGCCGACCGAACAGGTGGCGATGTTGATGCGCCCGCCATCGAGCGCCTGCATGGCGAACTTGAACCCCTCGCCCTCCTGCCCCAGCCGGTAACGGGCGGGAATGCGCACGGCGCTGAAGTTCACCTCCCGGGTCGGCTGGCTGTTCCAGCCCATCTTCTCCTCCGCCTTGCCGTAGCTCACCCCCGGCGTGTCGGCCGGCACCATAAAGGCGGAGATCCCCTTCGCCCCCTCGCCACCGGTGCGGGCCATCACCACCAGCACGTCGGTGCTGCCGGCACCCGAGATGAACACCTTGCTGCCATCGATGACGTAATCCTCGCCATCGCGCACGGCGCGGGTCTTGAGGGCCGCCGCATCGGAGCCGGCCCCCGGCTCGGTGAGGCAATAAGAGCCCAGCAGCTCGCCGCTGGCCAGCCTGGGTACCCACTCCTCGGCCACCTCGGCAGGCAGCCAGCTGCCCAGCATCCAGCTCACCATGTTGTGGATGGTCAGATAGGCGGTGGTGGAGGTGCAGCCCATGGCGAGGCGCTCGAAGATAAGGCTGGCATCGAGCCTCGGCAGGCCGAGGCCGCCATACTGCTCCGGGGTGTAGAGGCCGCAAAAGCCAAGCGCCGCCGCCTGCTTGATGGTGGGGACGGGAAATTCATGTTCCTTGTCCCAGCGCGCGGCGTGGGGCTTGAGCGCCTCCTCGGCAAAAGCGCTGGCGGCCTCCACATAGGCCTGCTGATCCGGGGTCAGGTTAAAATCCATCTTGTTCGCTTCCTTTTACTTGTTCGGTCGTTCCGTTGCTGTCAATGAGTGCGCCCGGACAACCCAGGCGGCATCCTGCCGTCAGCGCAGTTGGATGGTCATGTTGGGGCCGGTCGGGATGTCTTCGTCGAACCAGCGTTCGGTCACCGTCTTGGTCTCGGTGTAAAAACGCACCGCCTGCTTGCCGTAGGCGTGCAGATCCCCGTAGAAGGAGCCACGCCAGCCGGTGAAGGAGAAAAACGGCAGCGGCACCGGGATGGGCACGTTGATCCCCACCTGGCCCACCGCCACCTCGTGACGGAACTTGCGGGCGGCAGCGCCGCAGCCGGTGAAGATGGAGGTGCCGTTGCCGTAGGGGTTGTCGTTGATGAGGGCGAGCGCCTCATCGAGGTTCGCCACCTCGAGGCAGGCCAGCACGGGCCCGAAGATCTCCTCCTTATAGATACGCATCTCGGGGGTCACGCCGCGAAACAGGGTCGGCCCCACCCAGTTGCCCACGGGGTAGCCGGGCACGTCGCAGAAGCGGCCATCCAGCAGGCACTCGGCCCCCTCGGCGATCCCCGCCTCGATAAGCCCCTCCACCCTGACTTTGGCCTCCGGGCTGATGAGGGGGCCGTAGGCGGCTTCGGGATCGTGCCAGACACCGGGCTTCACCTTGGCGAACTCGGCGGCAAGCTCGGGGATCCACTCCCGGGCACTGCCCACGAACACCGCCACGCTGATGGCCATGCAGCGCTGACCGGCGGCGCCGACCCCGGCCCCCACCAGGTTGCTCAGCACCTGCGCCTTGTTGGCATCCGGCATGATCACCATGTGGTTCTTGGCACCGACAAAGCACTGGGCCCGCTTGAGCTGGGAAGTGGCGCTGCGATAGACGTGGCCGCCGACCCGGGCCGAGCCAACAAAGCTGACCGCCTTGATGTCGGGATGGGCCAGCAACGCATCCACCTGCTCGGCGCCGCCGTGCACTACCGACAGAATGCCCCTGGGGGCCCCTGCCTCGGCAAACAGCTCGGCCAGGCGCATGGGGGTGAGCGGATCCTGCTCGGAGGGCTTGAGCACGAAGCCGTTGCCGCAGGCCACCGCCAGCGGGAACATCCAAAGCGGGATCATGGCCGGAAAGTTGAAGGGGGTGATGCCAAGACAAACCCCGAGCGGCTGCACCCAGGAGTGGCCATCGACCCGGCGGGCCACGTTACCCATGGTCTCCCCCAGGGTCTGGCTGGCGATGGCGCAGGCCTGCTCCACCACCTCGATGCCTCGCCACACATCCCCTTTG
Organism: Aeromonas sp. S8(2024); assembly: GCF_041403085.1. Lineage (NCBI taxonomy): Bacteria > Pseudomonadati > Pseudomonadota > Gammaproteobacteria > Aeromonadales > Aeromonadaceae > Aeromonas > Aeromonas sp. S8(2024). The sequence continues at coordinate 677,029 of NZ_JBGLRF010000001.1, forward strand.
GCATCCGCCAGGTTCTTGCCGGTCTCCTGAGCCAGCAGGGCCGCCAGCTCGTCGTGATGCGTCTTCAAGAGATGCTGGTAGTTGAACATCACCCGGGCCCGCTCGGAGGCCGGCACCTCCCGCCACAGCAGATAGGCGTCGTGAGCGGTGCGCACCGCCAGCTCAATTTCCGCCGAGGTGGCCTTTGGCACTCGCGCCAGCAGGCTCTGATCCGCCGGGTCGGTCACCTCGATCCACTGCTCGCTCGCGGAAGGGTACGCTTCCCCGCCGATGTGCAGCGGTACGTCACCGAACCGGGTCTGATGGTTGTTCATGGGCACTCTCTCCTTGCTGGCACATCATGGGCCGTTTGCGGGCGGGCCATGGGCACTCCTGTGACGGGGACCATCACGACCGGGCAATCGCCCTTGCCGTCATGGCGCAACAAATTTACCTTAGACTAACAATCAATTTACGTTTACGCTAACGTAAACTTAAATCACAAATGGACTGACCAGTTTGGCCCCCTGCTTCAGCTCGGCCGCCAGGCTGTCACCCCCTTCATATGAGGAGAGCAAGGATGCATGCAGTGATGGACGAGACCCTGTGCGCCCTGACCGAGCAGGTCGAGGCCTTCTGCCAGAAAGTGATCGCGCCGCGGGCCGGCGACATCGATCAGAGCAACATCTTCCCCCGCGATCTCTGGCCCCAGATGGGTGAGCTGGGGCTGCACGGCATCACGGTGGCGGAGGAGTATGACGGGGTGAACCTCGGCTATCTGGCCCATGTACTGGTGATGGAGCAGGTGAGCCGCGCCAGCGCCTCGGTCGGCCTCTCCTACGGCGCCCACTCCAACCTCTGCATCAACCAGATCCACCGCCACGGCACGCCGGCGCAGAAAGCCCGCTACCTGCCGCCACTGGTGAGCGGCGAGCATGTGGGGGCGCTCGCCATGAGCGAGCCGGGCGCCGGCTCAGACGTGGTCAGCATGCGCCTCACCGCGGTGCACGAGGGGGATCACTTCGTGCTGAACGGTAACAAGATGTGGATCACCAATGGGCCCGATGCCGACACCTTCGTCATCTATGCCAAGACGGATCCCGCCGCCGGGCCCAAAGGGATTTCTGCCTTTATCGTCGAGGCGGGCACTCCCGGTTTCTCCACCGCCCAGAAGCTCGACAAGCTCGGCATGCGCGGCTCCAGCACCTGCGAGCTGGTGTTCGACAACTGCCGGGTGCCGCAGGAAAACCTGCTGGGCCCCCTGCACGGCGGGGTCAAGGTGCTGATGAGCGGTCTGGATTACGAGCGGGTGGTGCTGGCAGCCGGCCCCCTTGGCATCATGCAGGCCTGCATGGACGTGGTGCTGCCCTATGTGCGCGAGCGCAAGCAGTTCGGCCAGCCCATCGGTGAGTTCCAGCTGGTGCAGGGCAAGCTCGCCGACATGTATACCCGCCTCGCCAGCAGCCGGGCGCTGGTCTATTCGGTGGCGAGCGCCTGCGATCAGGGCCGCACCAGCCGCAAGGATTGCGCCGCCGCCATCCTGTTTGCCGCCGAAAATGCCACCCAGATGGCGCTCGATGCCATCCAGCTGCTCGGCGGCAACGGCTACATCAACGAATACCCCACCGGCCGCCTGCTGCGGGACGCCAAGCTCTACGAAATAGGCGCCGGCACCTCGGAGATCCGCCGCTGGCTCATCGGCCGCGAGCTGATGGGGGATAATGCATGAGCAGGCTCCACTCCCGTCTCGACACCGCCAGCCCCGACTACGAGGCCAATCAGGCCGCTATGCAGGCCCTGGTCGACGATCTCAATGCCCGCCTGGAGGCGATAGCCTTGGGCGGCGGCGCGGCCAACAACGCCCGTCATCAGGCCCGCGGCAAGCTGCTGCCCCGCGAGCGCATCAACCAGCTGCTGGACCCGGGCTCCCCCTTTCTCGAACTCTCGGCGCTGGCCGGCTGGCAGGTCTATGACGAACCGGTGCCCGCCGCCGGCATCCTCACCGGCATCGGCCGGGTCTCTGGGCGCCTGTGTATGCTGGTGGTGAACGATGCCACCGTGAAGGGCGGCACCTACTACCCGCTCACGGTGAAAAAGCACCTGCGCGCCCAGGCCATTGCCGAGCGGCTGCGCCTCCCCTGCCTCTATCTGGTGGATTCCGGCGGCGCCTTCTTGCCGATGCAGGACGAGGTGTTCCCCGACCGGGATCACTTTGGCCGCATCTTCTACAACCAGGCCCGCATGTCGGCCCAGAACATCCCCCAGCTGGCGGTGGTGATGGGGCTCTGCACCGCCGGTGGCGCCTACGTGCCCGCCATGGCGGACGAGTCGATCATGGTCAGGGAACAGGCCACCATCTTTCTGGCGGGCCCGCCGCTGGTCAAGGCGGCCACCGGCGAGGAGATCAGCGCCGAGGCCCTGGGCGGGGCCGAGGTGCACTGCGCCCACTCCGGGGTGGCAGATCACATGGCCCGCGACGATGCCCACGCCCTGGCCATCGCCCGCACCCTGGTGACCCACCTGGGCAACGAGCCGGTAGAGACCAACCCCGGCTACGAGCCCCCCTGCTACCCCATCGAGGAGCTTTACGGCCTGGTGGGCACCAGTCTCAAGCGCCCCTATGACGCGCGGGAGCTGATCGCCCGGCTGGTGGATGGCTCGGACTTTGACGAATTCAAGGCGCTGTTCGGCACTACCCTGGTCACCGGTTTTGCCCGGATCTGCGGCATGCCGGTGGGGATCCTCGCCAACAATGGCGTGCTGCACAGCGACAGCGCCCAGAAGGGAGCCCACTTCATCCAGCTCTGCAACCGGCGCGCCATCCCGCTGCTCTTTTTGCAGAACATCACCGGCTTTATGGTGGGCAGCTCGGCTGAGCGTGAAGGGATAGCCAAGCACGGCGCCAAGCTGGTCACCGCGGTGGCCTGCAGCCGGGTGCCCAAGATCACCCTGGTCGTCGGCGGCAGCTTTGGCGCCGGCAACTACGGCATGTGCGGGCGTGCCTACGACCCCGATTTTCTGTTCAGCTGGCCCAACAGCCGTATCTCCGTCATGGGCGGCGAGCAGGCGGCCGGAGTGCTGGTGCAGGTGCGCCGGGACAAGCTGACCGCCGAGGGCAAGAGCCTGAGCGAGCAGGAGGCGGCCGCCATCCGCGCCCCGGTGATCGAGCAGTATGAGCGTCAGGGTCACCCCTATTACGCCAGCGCTCGGTTGTGGGATGACGGCGTCATCGACCCGGCCCAGAGTCGCACCGTGCTGGCGTTGGCGCTGGCGGCCTGTCAGGGGGCCGAGACCGGCCCGGAACAGTACGGCATCTTCCGGATGTAAGGAGTTCACATGTCCGATCCATTCAGTCACGACATCCAGCCCGGTTTTCGGCTGGAGCGACACGGCCCGCTGGCCGAGCTGGTGCTGTCGCGCCCGGCCCGCCACAACGCCTTCGACGCCGACCTCATGCTGGGGCTGCTCGACTGCCTCGACGAGCTGGCCCACACCCACGGCCAAGCCCTCGCCTTCCGCCCCCACGCCCTGCTGCTGCGGGCGGAAGGCAAGCATTTTTGCGCCGGCGCCGACCTCAACTGGATGCGCAACCAGGCCCACTCCGATTTCGAGCACAACCGGGAAGACGCCCGGGTGCTGGCCCGGCTGATGCAAACCCTGGACGAGCTCCCCTTCCCCACGGTGGCGCTGGTGCAGGGGGCCGCCTACGGCGGGGCGCTTGGCCTTATCTGCGCCTGCGATCTGGTGCTGGCCGACGATGACGCCCGCTTCTGCCTCTCCGAGGTGAGCCTCGGGCTGGTGCCCGCGGTGATCAGCCCCTACGTGGTGCGCGCCATGGGAATGCGCCAGGCCCGCGCCCTGATGCTCAGCGCCGAACCGTTCGATGCGGTCACTGCCTGCCGGCTCAACGTGGCGCACCGGCGCTGCCCGCCGGATCAGCTGCTGGCCGAAGGGCGCGCGCAGGCCCTGCGCCTGTGCCGCAACGGGCCGGAGGCGATGAAAGAGACCAAGCGGCTGCTGGCCGCCCTCGAGAGCCACAGTGCCAGCCTGCACGAAGAGAAAACCGTCGAGACCATCGCCCGGGTACGGGTCGGTCTCGAAGCCCAGGAGGGGATGCAAGCCTTCTTCGACAAACGCTCCCCCAGCTGGCGCCCCCGTTTCAAGGACGAAGCATGACTCAATACCACCCCATCAAGCGCCTGCTGATCGCCAGCTGTGGTCAATATAACTGGAGTGTGGATCAACACGCTTCGCACTTGTGCGCCTTGAGCGACAGGGAGCCAGCATGATCCATCACACTCCAATTAAGCGCCTGCTGATCCCCAACCGCGGCGAAATCGCTGTGCGGATCATCAAGACCGCCCGGCGCCTCGGCATTCACACCATCGCCCTCTACTCGGACGCCGACGCCAGCGCCATGCATGTGCGCGAAGCCGACGAAGCCTGGCATCTGGGGCCGGCCCCCGCCCGGGAGAGCTACCTCGACACCGGCAAGGTGCTACGTATCGCCCAGCAGGCGAACGCCGACGCCATCCACCCGGGCTACGGTTTCCTCTCCGAGAACAGCGACTTTGCCGCCGCCTGCGAGCAGCAGGGCTTGCGCTTCATCGGCCCAAGCGGCGCCGCCATCCTCGCCATGGGCGACAAGTCCGGCGCCAAGGCGCTGATGCAGGCCGCCGGCGTGCCGGTGCTGCCCGGTTATCACGGCGCGGATCAGCACCCCGACTTTTTGCGCGATCAGGCGAGCCAGGTGGGCTTTCCGCTCCTTATCAAGGCGGCCAGTGGCGGCGGTGGCAAGGGGATGCGCCGGGTCGATCAGCTGGCCGACTTTGACGCGGCCCTGGCAGCGGTCAAGCGGGAGGCAAGTTCTGCCTTCGGTGACGACCATGTGCTGCTGGAGCGCTATCTCGCCTGCGCCCGCCACGTGGAGGTGCAGGTGTTTGCCGATACTCTCGGCAACGCCATCTATCTGGGGGACCGGGACTGCTCGTTGCAGCGCCGCCACCAGAAGGTGATCGAGGAGGCCCCCGCCCCCGACATTCCTCCGGTGCTGCGCCGTGCCATGGGCGATGCGGCCGTCGCCGCCGCCCGTGCCATCAAGTATCGAGGGGCTGGCACCATCGAATTTCTGCTGTGCGGGGAGGAGTTCTTCTTCATGGAGATGAACACCCGGCTGCAGGTGGAGCACCCGGTCACCGAGGCCGTCACCGGCCAGGATCTGGTGGCCTGGCAGCTGGCAGTTGCCGAAGGCAAGCCGCTGCCGCTCACCCAGGAGGAGGTGGTGCTGCGCGGCCACGCGGTGGAGGCGCGCCTCTACGCCGAGGACGTGGCGGCCGGTTTTCTGCCAGCCAGCGGCCCCATCCAATGGCTCAGCTGGCCCAAAGGAGTGCGCATCGATACCGGGGTCGGCGCCGGCGATGCGGTGAGCCCCTATTACGACCCCATGATCGCCAAGCTGATCGCCCATGCACCGAGCCGCAGCGAAGCCTTTGCCAGCCTGGCCGACGCGCTGGCGGCGCTGGAGCTCGGCCCCCTGGTGCACAACGGCCCGCTCTTGCTGCGCCTGTGCGAAGAGCCCGAAGTGCTGGCGATGGGCCACCACACCCAGTGGCCCATTCCCACCGACGCCCTGCCCGTTCCGGCGCTCGCCTGGCCGCTCGCCGCGCTCTGGCTCGCCAGTCGCCAGCGCGATGCCTCCCCCTGGCAACAGGCAACAGGCTTTCGGCTCGGCCCCAACCGCAGCTTCAGCGCAGCGGTGCGCATCGGCGAGGAGACCCGCGTGCTGACCCTCACCGAGCGAGCCGGCGCCCTGCTCTGGCAGGGCGAGCAGATCCCGTTCGAGCTTGGGCCGGATCATGTTCGCCTGCAGCAGGCCGGCAGCTGGCAACGCTACCCGCTGCAGTCCCTCGGCGAGGGCGACTATCTGCTGCAACTGGCGGGCAGGCGTATCCGCTTCTCGGCCGATGATCAGCATCATCAGCTGCACCATGATCACCAGGTGGGCGGCGGCGCCGGCATCCTGGCCCCCATGCACGGCATCGTCGTGGCGCTGCAGGTCGAGGCCGGCCAGCCGGTCAGCAAGGGGCAATCTCTGCTGGTGCTGGAGGCGATGAAGATGGAGCACGTCCTCAAGGCCGACCGGGATGGGGTGATCGAGGCGCTCCAGTGCCGCCAGGGCGAACAGGTGAGTCAGGGCGCCATGCTGGTGCGCTTTGCCGAAGAGCAGACCGGGCAGGAGGAGCGCTCATGAACCGAGCACAGGAGAACCGGGACGACAAGGTCAGCCTGGTGGAGATGGGGCCGCGGGACGGCCTGCAAAATGAAACTGCGACCCTCTCGCTGGTGCAGCGGCTGGAGCTCATCGCCCGGCTGGCCGAGAGCGGGCTGCAGCGCATCGAGGTCGGCGCCTTCGTCTCCCCCAAAAAAGTGCCGCAGATGGCGGATTCCGCAGCACTGTTCGACGCCCTGCCGCGCAAGGTTGCAACCCGTTACGGCGCCCTGGTGCCCAATCTGCAGGGGCTGCAGGCCGCCATCGCCGCCCGCGCCGACGAGATAGGCCTCTTTACCGCCTGCTCGGACGGCTTTACCCGGGCCAACATCGGCATCAGCGTGGAGGAGTCGCTGGTGCGCTTCGCCCCCCTGGTGCAGGAGGCGCGCAGCCTTGGCATCAAGGTGCGCGGCTACCTCTCCACCGTCATCGCCTGTCCGTTCGACGGCCCGACCCGGCCCAAGCGGGTCGCCGCCATGGCCGAGCGACTGCTGGATCTGGGCTGCCACGAGATATCGCTCGGCGACACCATAGGCGTCGGCACCCCGGGCACCGTGGCCCCCATGCTGGATGCGGTGCTGCACGAGATCCCGGCCGGCCGGCTGGCGGTCCATTTTCACGACACCTATGGCCAGGGACTGGCCAACCTGCTGCCGGCACTGGAGCGCGGCATCCGTACCATCGACAGCTCGGTGGCCGGGCTCGGTGGCTGCCCCTATGCCCCCGGCGCCTCCGGCAACGTCGCCTCGGAGGAGGTGGTCTATCTGCTGCACGGCCTTGGCATGAGTACCGGGGTGGATCTCGACCAGCTGGCCGCCACCGGCCAGTGGGTGAGCGAACAGCTCGGCCGCCCCAACGGCTCGCGGGTCGGCCGGGCCCTGCACGCCAACGCCGAGCGGCTGCGCACGCGGCTGTGCCAACCATCCCCTCACTCATCCCCGCACTAAGGAGCCCCGCCATGCCCAATACCCTCGCCCACGGACTCGCCGGCAAGGAGGTGACCTACAGCATCTCCGAGCTGGCTCACGAGTTTGACATCACCCCGCGCACCATCCGCTACTACGAGGACGAGGGGCTCATCACCCCGACCCGGGAGGGACAGACCCGCATCTACAGTCACAAGGACAAGATCCGCCTCAAGCTGACCCTGCGCGGCAAACGCCTCGGCTTCAGCCTGGCGGAGATCCGCGAGCTGTTCGACATGTATGACACCGACCGCTCCAGCAAGACCCAGCTCAACTCCATGATCCAGCTCATCGAAACCAAGCGCCACTCCCTGCGCCAGCAGCTGGAAGATATCCAGATGGTGATGGCCGAGCTGGAGGCGGCCGAGCAACGCTGCGTAAATTCCCTTAACGGCTTGAAAACTGGCGCAGATTAACCGAATCTGGGGTTATTTACCCCCTCCCGGGAGCCCCGATGAAACGCTGGTGCTGGTTGTTGCTGCTGCTCTGCTGCGGGGCATGGGGCCACCCTGTGATCCGGGTCGGCGGCTACCCCTATGCCCCCTTTGTGATCAAGGATGCGAACGACGGCTATCACGGGCTGACCCTGGATCTTATCGCCCAGCTCAACGACATCCAGCGGGACGTGCGTTTCGTCTTCGTGCCCACCTCCGCCACTCACCGCTACCAGGCGCTGGCCCTCGGTCGTTTCTCCCTGATCCTGTTTGAAGACATCCATTGGGACTGGCATGCCGATGAGGTGCTGATGACCCGTCCGCTGCTGCTGGGTGGAGAGATCTATGTTGCGCTCAAGGCGCCGGGGCGGGATCAAACTTTCTTTGATCATCTGGAGCAACGCCAGCTGATCGGGGTCAGCGGCTATCACTACGGCATCGCCGACTTCGACGCGACACCGGGCAACATGAAGCGACGCTTCAACATCACCCTGGTCAAGGACAACGTCAGCGCCCTGCAGGGGCTGTTCAAGGGGCGCGGCGAGGTGGCCATCATCAACCTCTCCTACCTCAACCAGTTCGAGAAAGAACAGCCGGAACAGGCCGCACGACTGCTGCGATCGGACAAATGGGATCAGCAATACGCGCTGCGAGCCCTGCTCAGCCCGGATAGCAGAGTCTCGGTGCAGCAGCTGGAGTTGTGGCTGGATACGCTTGAAAAGAGCGGAAAACTGGCAAGCCTCTGGACAAGGTACGGCGTACAGAATCAAGTGGCACCATGATAATGACCTGAAAGTTTGTTACCCTATGCGCATCAATTGGAGACCCTCATGCCCAAGCCCCTGCGTGCCCGCCTGCTGCGCTACGCTCTCTACTTCTGCGCCGCCCTGCTCTGTTCTCTGCTCATTCTGTTATGGCAAGCCCCCGCCCTCACCCAGCGCCACCTGCCGGCCTGGCTGGCCAAACACTACGGTCTGCACCTGAGCCTGGGGGAGATAGACGTCGGCCTGCGCCACCCCTCCCTCGCCATCGGCCCCACCACCCTGTTTGATGACCAGCAGCAGCCCCTCGTCGCTTTCGATCGCTTGCAGCTCACCCCCCTGATAGGGGAAAGCTGGCGCCAGCGCGCCCTGATCCTCGATGAGGCACTGCTGGTCAAGCCGACGGTCAATCTGGTACGACTGGCGGATCGCGGCCAAGACGCTCGCTTCAACCTGACCGAGGCGCTGGCCAGCCTGCTCGCGCCGGGTGACGCCGCAACCACCGACAGTGGCGCCCCCCTGCTGGTGCAGATCAACCGGCTGGCGGCCGAGCAGGGTCACATCACCTATCAGGACAGCCGCAAGCAGAGCAGCTCCGGCTGGGTGCCCACCCTGACCCTGAGCGGGCTCGACCTGCAATTGCCACGCTTTTCCACCGCCCCTGGCCGTGCCAACCCCTTCGTGCTAGGAGCCACCCTCAATAAGCAGAGTCCACTCAAGGCGAGCGGTGAGCTCGACATCATGAGCGGCGCCGGCAAGGGTAAGATCAGCCTCGGCAAACTGGCCCTCGCCCCCTTCGCCCCGCTCTGGGCCCCTTATCTTGATATCAAGCTGGCCAGGGGCGAGGCCAACGCCGAGCTTGCCTACCAGATAGCCGAGGGCAAGCAGGGACTGGGCTGGCAACTCTCCAAGGGCAAGCTGACCCTCAATGACTGGCAGCTCCAGCGCCGCAAGGGCGGCGAATTTGCCCGCTTCAAGCAGCTGGCGCTGACCGGCATCGCGCTCGACGGCAGCAAGCAGGCGCTGCAGATCGACCGGGTGACGCTCAAGGCCCCGGCCGTCAGTGCGGTGCTCGATGCCAACCAGCAGCTGGATCTGGCGACCCTGCTGATCCCCCAGCCGCCGGTCAAAACCAGTAAAGCCGCCAAACCGGCCGCCCCGGCCAAACCCTGGCGCTGGAGCCTCAAGCAGACCCGCATCGAGCAGGGCCAGCTCAAGCTGACCGAATCGAGCAGCGGCAAGCCGCTGCTGCGCGAGCTCTCCGCCCTGACGCTGGCCCTGGGTCCGCTGGGCAGTCAGAGAGGACAGAGCAGCCCGCTCACCTTGAGCGGGGCACTCAACAACCAGGCAAAACTGGACTTTGACGGCGACCTCGCCCTGGCGCCCTTCAGCCTCAACGGCGAGATCAAGCAACAGGGTCTGCCGCTCAGCTGGGCCCAGCCCTACCTGCAGGATCTGCTGCGCATCAGTGTGCGCGACGGCCAGCTTGCCAGCCGTACCAAGCTGGCGCTGGCCACCGATGCCAAGGGGGCATTGAGCAAGCTGGAGCTGAGCGGCGGGCTCGACATCGATCGGCTCAACGTGCTGGATCGGGCCGACAACCAGCGCCTGCTGCAAATTGAGCAACTGCAACTGAGCGGCCTGCACTACGACGGCCTCAGCCAGCAGGTGAAGATCGACGACATCCTGCTGCGCAAACCCTTCGCCCGCATCGAGATCAACGAGGACAGGGTCACCAACGTGCAGCAACTGCTGCTGCCGCAACCGACCACGGCCAAGCCCGCCAGCAGCGGCCCGGCCCCCCGCGTCAGCATCGCCCAGGTGCGCACCGAGCAGGGCAACCTGCGCTTTGCCGATCGCAGCCTGAGCCCGGAATTCGTGGTGGACATCGCTTCCCTCAGCGGCCAGAGCCGTCACATCAGCAACATCCCGGGCCAGCGCTCCGAGCTGGCCTTCAACGGCAAGGTGGACCGCTATGCCCCGGTAACCATTCGCGGCGGCACCAACCTGCTGATCGAGCAGCCGGTGCTGGACGTGGCCGTCACCTTCAACAACCTGGAGCTCACCACCTTCACCCCCTACTCCAGCACCTACGCCGGTTACGCCATCGACAAGGGCCAGCTCTCCATGAAGCTCAACTACCAGTTGCACGGCAACCGGCTGGAGGGGGACAACGACATCACCATCAAGAAGTTGCAACTGGGGGAAAAGGTCAAGAGCGAGCAGGCCAAGGATCTGCCGCTGGGGCTGGCGGTTGCCCTGCTGAGCGATGCCAATGGCGTCATCCAGATGAACCTGAAGGTAAAGGGCAATCTGGATCAGCCTGACTTCAGCCTCGGCAACATCTTCTGGGACGTGCTCGGCAACACCCTGCGCAAGGCAGTCACCTCCCCCTTCTCGCTGCTCGCCTCCCTCGCGGGTGGCAGCGAGGACCTGGACGAGCTGCCCTTCCTGCCTGGTGAGCCGGATCTCACTCCCACCCAGCAGGAGAAGCTGACCAAGCTGGCACAAGCCCTCAAGGACAGACCCAAGCTCAGCATGAACATTCGCGGCAAGGTCAACTTCAACGAGGAGCGCCCCATCTTGCAGCGCCAGAAGCTCGAACGGGTGCTGGCCAAGATCACCGGCAACCCGGTGGATCTCGATCTGCTGGAACAGGACCCCGCCATGCAATCGGCACTGGCGGAGGCCTATGAGGCCCGTTTCAACGAAGATCTCGGGGATCTGGCCGATCGGCTGAAGCTCGATGAAGTGAGTCCGGCCCTGCGCACCCAGGCGGTGCTCCTGCTGCGGGATCAGCAGCTCATCACCGCCAAGTCCCTGCGCAATCTGGCCATGCGCCGCGCCCAGAACACCAAGGAGTTTCTGGTAGACCGCCAGGGGATCGCGCCGGAGCGGCTGTTTGTGCTGGACAGCCAGGTCAGGGAGGCCGACAAGGAGGCCAAGGTGGTGCTGACCCTGGACGATTGAGCCGGTGACATCAGCAGGATGAGGGGGATGCCATTCCCCCTCTTCTTTGGGATTGAACCCTCCTTTCGAAACCTGTTGCCGAGCACATGCCTCGCACTCCTTGCTCTTCTCCCTTCATCCGACCAGCTCTCTCGGCTATCCAGCAACAATCTGCGTCACTGCATAAGGCCAACTGCAGGACCCAAGCTCGCATTCAACACTTTATCACCCCCATCCTGACCCCTTGTTTCAGATATCCACCTCGTCAGCTCACTCGCCCGGCGCAATGCCCCTTGCTTAGCCATGTCGAAGCCGCGGACAGACAGTCAGGTCGCTTGCATTGAACCGGTCATTGACGCCCCTTGTCTGATGGCATATGAGCGTATTTTTTGGACTCAGGTGTGCTCAGGCTTGGCGGTGGAAATACGGTAGACAGCGCGGCTCAGCCCATCGCCTCGAGCTGTATGAAACTTTCAGAAATGTTCCACTTAATACAACTTTTCAACCTTGTCCGCACCATTCATTCACCAGCCATCTACCTGGATCGCACGAATGGTCAGCCGGGTAAAAAATTCCGTTATTTTTTTACTGTTTCATCCCTTCCGCCTCTTGCCCGAGGCCAAGAGCCTGCCTAAAATCGCGCGTCTTTTATCAACCCCCACCTCTATTTTTGGAGAACGCCACGTGAGCGAAAAATTGGCCAACCCTGCCCCTCTGGGTCTGATGGGTTTCGGTATGACCACCATTCTGCTGAACATCCATAACGCAGGTTTCTTCCCCATCAGCGCCATGATCCTGGCCATGGGCCTGTGCTATGGCGGTCTGGCCCAGATCATCGCCGGTATCATGGAGTACAAGCGCGGCAACACCTTCGGTGTGACTGCCTTCATCTCCTACGGCACCTTCTGGTGGAGCCTGGTGTTCCTGCTGGTGATGCCGACCATGGGTCTGGCCGAAGCCACTCCGCACGCCTACATGGGCTGGTACCTGCTGATGTGGGGCATGTTCACCCTGTTCATGCTGATCGGGACCGTCAACTACCCGCGCGTGAAGCAGTTCGTGTTCGCCTCCCTGACCGTGCTGTTCTTCCTGCTGGCCGCCCGTGACTTCACCGGCAGCACCCTGATCGGCACCATCGCCGGTTTCGAAGGCATCATCTGCGGCGCCAGCGCCATCTACCTGGCCATGGCCACCGTGATCAACGAGCAGTTCGGCCGCACCGTGCTGCCAATCGGCGATCACAAAAAAGCCGCCGCCGTTCAGCTCAAAGCCGCTGCCTAAGCACCCGGCCGACACAGCTGTAACGAAAAAGGCACCCCGCGGGGTGCCTTTTTGTTGGGCGCGATTTGCCAGGTTCACCCGACTAGCCGTGATACTCGGGCTCACCCGCCAGCAGTCGGGTCGCCGGAAAACGCGTCGCCGGCTGCTGGCCGAAGAAGCAGGTGAACTGCTCATACACCGCCGGATAGGTGTCGCGCAGGCGCAGCGGATCGGTAAAAAAGCTCTCGCTGCACACCGCCAAGAACTCGGCCGGGTGCGAGGCGGCGTAAGGGTCGATGGCGGTAGGCTCATGGCGATCCAGCTGCGCCTGCATGGCATCGAATGCTGCCTGCAGCGCACTCGTCCACTGGCGCGGATCCATGCCTGCCGGCAGCGGCGGCGCCCCGTCGGCCTCCCCTCCCAGCATGTCGAGCTTGTGGGTCAGCTCGTGGATCACCAGATTGAAGCCGTCCCAGTCCCCGTCCTGCTGCAGCTCGCTCCAGGCCAGTACCAGCGGCCCCTGGGGCCAGGATTCGCCGGCGTTCTCCTCTTCCACCTCGCTCACCAGCCCGAACTCGTCCTGCACCTGCTGGCGGCGCACCACAGGCTCGGGGATCAGGATGATTTCGTGAAAGCCCCGATACCAGTCGAGCCCCAGATGCAGAATGGGCAGCGCCGCCTGCAGGGCCAGCACCGCCTGCTGGCGGGGGGTAAGCGTCACCCCGATCTGGGTGAGGGTCTTGCGGGCCAGCAGCTGCTGCGCCAACCCGATCAGGGTCTGCTCCTCCTCCCGGGAAAAGCCCTGCAAAATGGGCACTGCGGCCAGGGCCTGCTGCCACTCCAGGGCATCCGGCCCCTGCTCATCTTGCCGGGACGCACCACCAAACACACTTCGTACGCGAGACCAGAACACGCAGACTCCTCTTGCTGATCAGACTGTTTTCACAAACCGTTTCGGACGCTCGACATACCCCTGCGTCAGATAGAAGCGATGGGCCCCTTCCCGCTTGAGGCTGCTGGAGAGCTCCAGCTGGCTGCACCCCCGCGCCTGTGCATGGCTCTCTGCCACGGCCAGCAGGGCGGCCCCCACGCCGCTTCCCCTTGCACCCTCATCGACAACCAGCGCCGAGATCAGGCCCCACTCTGGTGCAACGTGCAGCGGGTTCAGCCAGTGCCACACCAAGACGCCTGTGATCCCCTCATCCAGGCAAGCCACCAGCACCTCGCGGCCCGGATCCGGCGTCAGCCAGCGCCCCCCCAGCTCCTGTGGGCTGACCGGGTAACCCAGCTGGCCGAACAAGTCGGCCATGGCGGCCACATCCCCGGCGCAGGCCGGGCGGATCACCGCCGTCTCTCTCTCTGTTTGCATCCTTGGCCTCGATTTTGCTCTGCTTCTCCCCCACGGGCATGCCGATGAAAGAGGAGATGATACCGGGTTGACACCGTATTTTGTCCAACCACATCACGATTTGTTAATGTCAATTCACAAATTAACAAGGTGACAACATATTTCGCTAGGAAGCCCCAGCACAAATCGATATGTTAAAACCCGCGGACTGGCCAGTGGAAACTTCCGCCACCGACTGGTCCCCAATCATAACGAGTGACCCCTGGGTCACCTGAAATTTAAGGGAGCGGGGCAGAGACCCCGCCAACAAGACAGCACAACAAAGGAGTTGTTGTACATGAATGAGATCGTCAATGCCATCAATGGTGTGATTTGGAGCCCTGCGCTCATCTACCTGTGTCTGGGGGTAGGCCTCTACTTCTCCCTGCGCAGCCGCTTTTTGCAACTGCGTCACATCAAGGAGATGATCCGCTTGATGTTTGATGGCAAGAGCACGGATGCGGGGGTCTCCTCCTTCCAGGCGCTGGCCATGACCCTGGCCGGTCGCGTCGGTACCGGCAACATCGCCGGGGTCGCCACCGCCATCACCTTCGGTGGCCCGGGCGCCCTGTTCTGGATGTGGATGGTAGCCTTCCTCGGCGCCAGCTCCGCCTTCGTGGAGTCCACCCTGGGTCAGGTCTACAAGGAGAAGATCAACGGCGAATACCGCGGCGGCCCGGCCTTCTACATCGAGAAGGGACTTGGCATGAGCTGGTTCGCCTGGACCTTCGCCATCGCCACCATCTTCGCCTGCGGCGTGCTGCTGCCAGGGGTGCAGGCCAACTCCATCGGCGCCAGTCTGCAGACTGCATTTGATATCGATCCGAACGTCACCGCCGCCGGTCTGGCGCTGCTGCTCGGTTTCATCATCTTCGGTGGCGTCAAGCGCATCGCCAGCTTCGCCAGTACCGTGGTGCCCTTCATGGCGCTGGGCTACATCATCGTCGCCTGCGTCATCATCGCCCTCAACATCCATGCGCTGCCGGGCGTGATCCTGCTGATCTGGAAGAGCGCCTTCGGGATGGATGCCGGCTTCGGTGCCATTCTGGGTCTGGCCATCATGTGGGGGGTCAAACGTGGGGTCTACTCCAACGAAGCAGGCCAGGGTACCGGTCCGCACGCCTCTTCCGCCGCCGCGGTAAGCCACCCGGCCAAGCAGGGCCTGGTGCAGGCGTTCTCCGTCTACATCGACACCCTGTTCGTCTGCTCCGCCACCGGCTTTATGCTGCTCATCACCGGCCTCTACAACGTGCAGGGGCCGGATGGCGCGGCGCTCTACACCGGCATTGCCGGCGTAGCTGCGGGCCCGGGCTATGTGCAGACCGCCATGGAGAGCATGATGCCGGGCTTTGGCAGCATGTTCGTGGCCATCGCGCTGTTCTTCTTCGCGTTCACCACCATCGTCGCCTACTACTACATCGCCGAGACCAACATAGCGTTCGTCAACCGCAAGATTAACCGCCCCTGGCTCACCTTCCTGTTGAAGCTCGGTCTGATGGCGGCCATCGTCTACGGCACCGTCAAGACGGCCGATCTGGCCTGGGGCATGGGTGACATCGGGGTCGGCCTGATGGCCTGGCTCAACATCATCGCCATCCTGCTGCTGCAAAAGACCGCCTTCACCTGTCTGAAAGACTACGAGGCCCAGCAGGCCCAGGGGCTGGATCCGGTGTTCCACCCGGAGAAGCTCGGCATCAAGAACGCCGACTACTGGTCTGGTCACCGCTCCGAAGACAACCTGGAGCAGGAGAAATCCGGTCACTCGTTCGAGCCGGATCAGGATCGCAAGATCTCCTGATCGCTTAAGACTCACCCAACAAAAATGGCAGCCTCGGCTGCCATTTTTATTTCTTTAATTTCAATAGATTGCATCAACTCAATTAGTTGAGTGCCAAAAGCATCGACGGCGCCAACCTGGACAATGACGAAGAGGCCGGCACCGCCGCCGATGAGGGCGCCCTGCATGCCGTGGCTTGGGCCAGTTGGTGGGGCATTCGCACCTTCCAGCAGATCGGAGGCGCCCCGGTTGGGGTATGGCGCGAGCTGCGCCGCATCAGCAACGCCAAGAAGCATGCCGAACTGGTTGGCCCACCCAAGCCCGTGCTGCAAGACCCGCGCTTTGAGGCGGCCCGCTTTGCCGCAGATAACGGCATTTTCCGCTGCTACCTGCACGCCATGGGCGGCGCACTAGCAACCCGTGCCGAGCACCCCATCAAGCTGGCCCACCTCATTGAGGAGCAAGCCAACAGCTATGGCGAAGCCATTAAGCGCCTGATGGGCATTACCTCCGCTCGCCTGGGCATCAAGACCCGCCTGCAAGGGTGGGAAATTGTGCCTGTCGGCACCCATGAAGCCAGGAAAGCCGCCGAGGCTGCAGCGAGGGGGGTTGGGGTTAAGACGGGCGACAGCCCGGCACCTTGGAGCTCTGACAATAACTGTACGCTACCGGATCCTGATGCCTTCGCAGACCAGATCATGAGGGAACAATGGGGGTTATCGCCATTCTCCATCGACCGATTGAGGGCTGGGGCTAGTGTCAGGGCAGATGGTTTCACCCTCTGGTTGGAGAACGGCCAGGTGCAGTCGAGTCGATCGCTCCCAAGAGAACCGGATTGGCAGCCAGAAGGAGTGTGGCCTGCCAAACAGTACCAGCCGGATGAATACGCGGTGCCGGAAGGCGATCCGGACTGGCCGATGCTGGTTGAGCTGTGCGGCAAGGTCTACCAGTCACAAGGCCACGCTGGGGCGCACAGCTGGATCGAGATGCTGCCGGAACTCTATCAGTCACACATGTGGGCAGAACTGGAGAAGCTGGACATCCCTGGGTGGATGCAGGAACAGGACGACTACAGTGAGGAATGGGCATCGACATTAACGTAAACAACAAGCAGACAATCAACGGCGAAACAACAAGGTCAAGCGATTACGTCTAGACATTTGATATATGTTAGTAATACTATTATTTAAAAGTTAATTGTCTTTAGTTATCACAAAAATAATCGGGTGTTAGGTAGAAGTCGATATAAATGGATTGATACAACTCTCTATCTAATCACTGTTAAATCCTAATGGGGTTGCAATGAAAGAAATGCAAGAAATGCAAGAAACGATCTTGAAAATGAAAAATAGTGTTAAGTTTGCTCAAAGTTGTTTGATTCCGGCTTACCAAGAGATTGCATACCTCACGGCTAATACTGAGATTTTGTTTGAAGATGCTAGTGAAAACCTACAGACACTTAACAAGGCGATTAAAAAAAGTGCAAAGAAGCGAGGTATAGTTAGCAGGAATACCATTCGTAGTTCATGTGCTTGTATTGACGGTTTTTCATATATTCTCAAATGTGCACTTCAACGTACACTAGATAGGACTGAAGAGGGATTGTTCAGCAACGGACAGTTGAAATTTATAAAGAGCAACTTTACAAATGGCTCTGGCGCTGATAACTACAAAGACTCATTGAAGTGTTTTGCTAAAAAATATGGTGTAGATGTTTCTGGTGTTTTTGGAACTGGAGAATTCGATAAACTGAAAGAAATATTCGAGATACGCAATCGCTTGATGCACCCAAAGAATGGCAACGATTTTGAAATTACTCAGGAAGAAACAATACTTTTGACAGAGGCTATAGTTTGGTTTGTTGATTCCCAGCACATGGTTTTTAAACAAGTATTAGACCATATAGAAAAGCAAGTGAATGAAGTGTGCTCGTAGCATAGTACGAATTTAACAATGTATGTAAGACAGATTGTACAGATCTAGTTATCACCTGACACCGGCCTCAAACCGGTGTCAGGTGATAACTAGATCTGTACAGCCGTTTGTTAGGGCCTGCCTTGGTACATTTTTTGAGCTTCGATTGCACCATCCAAACGCCTATGAATTAATGAAACAGTTGACAGTATATCCAGCGCATCCAGCTCTTCAATAACCCAAGTTACTTTCGGCGCGTGTGCAGTAGTATTCCGAAAGGTACCAAAAATGCCTTTTAATAAGTTAGCAAAACCTTTTTGCTCGCTCTGCTCACTCTCCGTCTGTAAAGAACTCAAAGCTAAATGTGGTATTTTGTTGTTAAAAGAAAAAGCATCATCAACTAAAGCTGCACCATCTGAAGTTAGTCCCGTTTTGTGACGGATCTTCTCAGCGATACTCTTTGTGGCTTCAAAGACGGCATGAAAGTAGTTATCTACTAACAATTCGGACTTACAAAAGTAGAGTACGTCTGGATGAACGCACCTAGACAGCAACTTTTGCTTGAGCTTAGATGCTCTTGCCTCTGATTCAGATATCGTTTTTGTTCTTAGTACTTGCTTTATATTGCCGTTATCTTCAAGCTCCAGTCCCTCAAAAGACAAAACCTTATTTAGCCTAGCCCTTGTATCCTGGAACCATTCATGTCTATCAAAATGCCTTGAAGGTCGCATTACATGCTGAATGAAAGAGACTACATTATTTGCACAGCGATCTTTCTTCTGCTTTTGAGAAAGCGAGTCGTAAAGTCGTCTCCATTTTGTAGAGTTAAGACCGGGGTCCTCAATACTACACTCCGAAAGGAATTTAGATATTTCAGTTCCGGTAAGACCTAAGGGCGTATCTCCCAATATCTTTGACAAAGATTCAATAGTGGCAAAATCAAAACTTTTTACTGGCACCAAAATTCTCCTTTGCCCTAACGCAGCAAACACCGGTGAAAAAAGTGGAGCGCAGCGTAGCTTTTGACATCCGCGTGCTTTGCCTGGTTATGCATTTTGATAATACGCTTGGACTTCAGATAAAAAACTGTAAGCCATTGAGAATGGATCAACGTATATGCCGCTTCTACGATCAGTCGATACCTGCACATATGATATGACTTTATTATCTTCTGATATGTACGACAGATGGTCGGGCAAGTGTTCGAAAACCACTTCAAATGAATTGGCGTGCACAATTAAATTGAGTGCATTCCAAAGATCTAGCTCAATTTCACTCTGATCTATATTTCCAGATGGCGACCAGCACTTATGATTCAATCCAAACTTTTTGCTTTTATCGAACGACTCAAGCACTCTCCTTGCATTTAACGAAAACGTGCTAATAGCTTTCTGCACCTTGAGCTCCACTGGGTGCAAGACATCATTGTTATTTATATATTGGGCGCCGACTAGTGACCAAATTTCAACGGCAGAATCCTTAGCTAAATCAAATGAATTTTGCAGAATGCTCATATTTTTTCCTTAAGCAGAACAGTTTTTATGCGGAAGGTTTCTACATAGTAACGAACCTCTGTTCCGTATATATACACCACGCTTTTTGCTGCATTGAAAATATCGATGATATTTCAAAACCCTACGCAAACAGGCTTGGCCCACGCAGAGGATATATGGAACCTTTCCTCATTATTTGAGGGGGAGGGACTCAAAGGCACTCACAACCTTGTATCCCCTCTCCTGATACACAGGGTATCAAACGTAAACCATTGCAGTCAGCAAATAGTTATCTATCAGGCTGATTTCTTTCTCATTTTTTGATGAAGGTCAGCCTTGTGGGAGGAACGAAGAGAGGATAGACAGTGGCGACCGTAACAGAGGAGGGTATCCCTGATGACGATCCATCGTGCAAGAGTGGGAAAACAACTAGGAGCGCTATTGCGCCCCCAGTCCTTTGAGTACCAGCTGCGCCCCTCTGGCGTCAGTGACCCCATCAAGCTAAGCACCAGCTGGTTGGTGGTCTTGGCCGAGGGACTTAGGGTGTGGGCGAACGACAAGGTGGCCACCCAGCGATGGCCACACTCTGTATCGGTGCACTGGCAGTAGAGATTTGAGACATCATCGCTCAGTCGGTTGATCTTGGTAATGCGGCCCCGCTGGCCACACACTTTGCAATAAACCCGCATTGCCTGATTTTACAATAAAATCAACAACTTATCTTGCAACGGCAAACTCTAAAACCTACCATCCGACCTATTACACCGCCGTCATCTGGCCGAAGCACGATCGCGGGTCCGGCTACGACACCCCGTGCAAGCGCTCAAAACCGAAGAGGTCGATGGCAAACTCAAGCTGTACGCCATCCCCTGCCCGAATCGGGATCTCATCTACTACTGGAGCCAAAGCGCCTAGTATCAGCTCTGCTTCATCCAGCTCTTCGAGAACGTCACCTACCTAGGGCACACCCACCTGCTGGGCCTCCGTGTCACCGATGAGCCCAACCCGAGGATAAGGAAATGAAACCAGAACGGTTCGATCAGATGCTGGGGCCCTCAATGGCCTTGGCACCAGATCGATACCATTTCTTTTTATCCCGCCTGTCAGAGCGCATTGCGGCGCGGTCCGAACGGCAGGCGCCAGCGAAACAGGCTGTTGAGGGTGGCGCGCCACTGGTTGGGGCGTCCCAGGATCTGCTTTTGCAACCGGGTCTCTTCTTTGAGCATCGCCTCGTCGCTGCGGGCCCAGGCCTGGTTGTAGAGCTGCTTGATCCCCGCCAGCGCGTCCGGCGACTTGGTGATGAGAGTTCTCGCGAACTCCCGCGCCTGGGCCAGCGGATCGTCGCAGACCCGGCTCACCAGCCCGAGGGACTTGGCCTCCGGCGCCGCCAGCTCGCGCCCGCTCATGGCCAGCTCCATGGCGGTATCCACCCCCATCAGGTTGCGCAGGGTGACGCTGCCGCTCATGTCGGGGATGATGCCCCACTTGACCTCCATCACCGAGAAGCGGCAATCGGGGGTGCTGAACCTAAAGTCGGCGCCAAGGGCGATCTGCAGCCCGCCGCCAAAGCAGACCCCCTGGGTCACGGCGATCACCGGCACCGGCAGCTGATGCCAGCCATAGGCCACCCGCTGGGCCAGGTTGGTGGCTTCGTCCGCCTCGCGTTTTAAAATCTCGAGCGCCGCCACCGGCTGCTTGAGCATGGATTTCACATCCAGCCCGGCGCAAAAGGCCCGCCCCTCCCCGTGCAGGATCACCGCCCGCAACCCCTTGTGCTGGCGCAGCTGCTCGAGTACCCCGTCGATGGCGCTGAACATGGCCCTGTCCAGCGCATTGAGCTTGTCGCCCCGCGCCAGCATCACCTCGGCGATGCCGTCCCGGATCTCGCATTTGACCCTTGGTTTTTCCATTTTCCCCTGTCCTCTCCTGAGCTCACACTGGTCATACCACAACGTTATCAGAGTGTTATCATCAGGTACAGCGGCCCATGGGATCGGCTGGCCGTGCGACTAAAGTCGGCTGGCCGGCAGCACGCCGCTTTGTCAGACTGATTTGACGCCACCGGCCAAGGATTGCCATGACCACCCTGTTCAACTTTGCCCGTCCGCCGTTTGAGTGCCTGACCGAGCCTGAGCGCCAACAACTGGGGCAGGCCCTCTCCATATGCTACTTTCGCGCCGGCCAAGCTGTGCTCAAGGCCGGCGACGCCCCGCCCGGCCTCTACCTCGTCATCAAGGGGGCGGTGGAGGAGTCGACCCCCCACCATCAGTTCGGCGACTACGGCGAGGGGGACATGTTCGATGTGCGCGCCCAGTTCGACGGCCACTGTCGCCACCAGTTCAACGCGCTGGACGATCTGCTCTGCCAGCTGATCCCCCGCGATACCTTCCTGGCCTTGTGTGAAGGCAACGACACCTTCGCCCGCTACTTCACCGCCAGCCTGGCACAGCGGCAGCAGCTGCAGGAGCAGCGCGCCCAGCTGGGTCAGAAGAATCTGGCGGAGTTCATCCTGACCCGCATCGAGCCCGGCCATCTGCAGCCACCGCTCATCGTCGACAGCCGCCTGTCGCTCCTGGCCGCCACCGAGGCCATGGTGGCCAGGGGCACCGATTGCCTGCTCTACCCCGCCACGGACGGCAGCCTGAGTCTCGCAACCCGCAAGACCCTGCTACACGCCCTCACCCTCAAGGGATTGCCGCTGACGGCGCCGCTGGCGGTGCTGACCCCCACCCCGCTGATCGGGCTGGCCCAGGGCAGCTATCTGTTCGATGCCCTGCTGCTGATGACCCGCCACCGCATCAAGCGGCTGGTTGTCTGGCAGGGACAGGAGGTGGCGGGGATCCTGCACCTCACCCAGGTGCTCGGCCTCTTCTCCACCCACTCCCACGTGCTGACCCTGCGCATCGCCCGCGCCGACACCCTGCCGGCGCTGGAGGCGGTGGCCCGTGAACAGCAGCAGCTGACCCGCTCCCTGTTCGCCCAGGGGATCCACACCGCCTTCTTGATGAAGCTCATCGCCACCATCAACGAGCAGCTGATCGCCAAGGCCTTCGCGCTGGTGATCCCGCCCGAGGTGCAGGAGCGGGTCTGCCTGCTGATGCTGGGCTCAGAGGGGCGCGGCGAGCAGATCCTCAAAACCGATCAGGACAATGCCCTGATCCTGCCCGCCGACCTGCACTGGCCCACCCAGCAGGCCGATCTGGCCACCTTCAGCGAGCTGTTGGCGAGGCTCGGCTACCCGCCCTGCCCCGGCCGGGTGATGGTCAACAACCCCGCCTGGGTCAAATCCCTCGACGGCTGGCTGCAGGAGATCGAGCGGGCCTGCGTCGAAGCCAGGGAAGAGGATCTGCTCTGGCTGGCCACCCTGGCCGACGCCCACCCCATCGCCGGCGATCGCGCCCTCCTTCCCCCCGTTGCCCGCAAGTTGCGCGAGCAGCTGGCCGAGCGGGGAGATCTGCTGGCGGAGATGGTGCGGCCGGCGGTCGCCTTTCACGCCCCCCTCACCCTGTTTGGCCGGCTGGAGCGGGCACCGGAGGGGCTGGATCTGAAACGTGGCGGCCTCTTCCCGCTGGTGCACGGCATCCGCATGCTGGCGCTGGAAGCTACCATCCTGGAAACTTCCACCCTGGGGCGCATCGAGGCGCTGGTGGCGGCAGAGCGGCTCAGCGCCAGCTTTGGCGCCGATCTGGCGGAGGCGTTCAGACTGTTCGTGCGACTCAGGCTGCGCAGCCAGCTCAAGGAGGGGGAGAGCAGGGTGCAGGTCAATGATCTCAGCCATGGCGAGCGGGACCTGCTGCGCCAGGCGCTGCATCAGGTGAAGAAGTTCCAGCAGTGGCTCACCTTGCACTTTCGTCTGAGGCAATAGCCGTGTTGAGCCGCCTGCGTCGTCACTGGCTTGGCCGCCGCTTTCACGCCTCGGCGTTCGCGCCGCTCTTTGCCGCCCCCCCTGCCGACGAGTGGGTGGCCCTCGACTTCGAGACCACCGGCCTGGATCCCGACCGGGCCGAGATCGTCGCCATCGGGGCGGTGCGCATTCGGGGCAACCGGCTGCTGACCGGAGAAGCGCTCTCCCTGCGGGTGTTGCCACCCGACAACCTCACCGCCGAGTCGGTGGTGATCCACGGTCTGCGCCATCAGGATCTGCAACAGGGCATGGAGCTGGAAGCCGCGCTGCATCAGCTGCTTGCCTTCATCGGCCCCCGTGAACTGGTGGGGTATCACATCGCCTATGATCTGCGCATCCTCAACCTGGCCTGCCGCAAGTTGTGGGGGTTGACCCTGGCGCAGCGAGGCATAGAAGTGAGCCGGCTCTACCACGATCACCTCTATCGCCGCTATCCTGAGGCCGTCATCGATCTTCGTCTCGCGGCGATCTGCCACCATCTGGCACTTCCCCCCCTGCCCGCCCACGACGCCCTCAGCGACGCCATCACCGCGGCCCTCATCTTCCTGCGCCTGCATCAGGGCGGGCCACTGGCTTATCCCAAAGTCTAATTGTCCACAAATAACATTTGATTCACATTTTGGTTACATGGACAGCTTAGGCTGCCCGGTAGGGAACCCCCTCATCCACCGCTGACACTCAACGTCATGGAGCACTGCAATGGAACAGCAACCTTATCTTCGGATCCAGCAAGATCCCAACTTCCAGGCGCTGGTCGCCAAGCGCCAGCGCTTCGCCTGGTCCCTCTCCATCCTGATGCTGGGGCTCTACCTGGCGTTCATCCTGCTCATCGCCTTTGCCCCCGGCTGGCTGGGCACCCCCTTGAGCGAAGGATCTTCCGTCACCCGCGGCATCCCGGTCGGGATAGGTCTCATCCTGTCCGCCTTCGTGCTGACCGGTGTCTACGTGTTTCGGGCCAACGGCGAGTTTGACGAACTGAACCAGAAGATCCTCAAGGGAGTGAAATCATGAAAGGCAAGTTTCTGCTGCTGCCGGCCCTGCTGGCATCGTTCCCCCTGCTGGCAGCCGATGCGCTGACCGGCGAAGTGCATCGCCAGCCCCTCAACATCCCGGCCATCATCATGTTCGTGGTCTTCGTGGCGGCAACCCTGTTCATCACCTACTGGGCCTCCAAGCGCAACCGCTCGGCCGCCGACTACTACGCCGCCGGCGGGCGCATCACCGGCTTCCAGAACGGTCTGGCCATCGCCGGTGACTACATGTCCGCCGCCTCCTTCCTCGGCATCTCGGCGCTGGTCTACACCTCCGGCTACGACGGTCTCATCTACTCCATCGGCTTTCTGGTGGGCTGGCCCATCATCCTGTTCCTGATCGCCGAACGGCTGCGCAACCTCGGCAAGTACACCTTTGCCGACGTGGCCTCTTACCGCCTCAAGCAGACCGAGGTGCGCACCCTCTCCGCCAGCGGCTCGCTGGTGGTGGTCGCCCTCTACCTCATCGCCCAGATGGTCGGTGCCGGCAAGCTGATCGAGCTGCTGTTCGGCCTGCAATACCATGTGGCCGTGGTGCTGGTCGGCATCCTGATGGTGCTCTACGTACTGTTTGGCGGCATGCTGGCCACCACCTGGGTGCAGATCATCAAGGCGGTGATGCTGCTCTCCGGTGCCAGCTTCATGGCCATCATGGTGATGAAGTCGGTCAACTTCGACATCGGCACCCTGTTCAGTGAAGCGGTCAAGGTGCACGAGAAAGGGATCGCCATCATGAGCCCGGGCGGCCTGGTCGCCGATCCCATCTCCGCCATCTCGCTGGGTCTGGCCCTGATGTTCGGTACCGCCGGCCTGCCCCACATCCTGATGCGCTTCTTCACCGTGAGTGACGCCAAGGAAGCCCGCAAGTCGGTGTTCTATGCCACCGGCTTCATCGGCTACTTCTACATCCTCACCTTCATCATCGGCTTTGGCGCCATCCTGCTGGTCAGCACCAACCCGGACTTCAAGGATGCCACCGGCGCCCTGCTGGGCGGCACCAACATGGCCGCCATTCACCTGGCCGATGCGGTAGGCGGCAGCCTGTTCCTGGGCTTCATCTCCGCCGTGGCGTTTGCCACCATACTGGCGGTGGTGGCCGGACTGACCTTGGCCGGCGCCTCTGCGGTCTCCCACGACCTCTACGCCAGCGTCATCAAGAAGGGCAAGGCCAACGAAGCCGACGAGCTGCGCGTCTCCAAGCTCACCACCATAGTGTTGGGTGTGGTGGCCATCGGGCTGGGGATCCTGTTCGAGAAGCAGAACATCGCCTTCATGGTGGGTCTGGCCTTCTCCATCGCCGCCAGCTGCAACTTCCCAGTGCTGTTCCTCTCCATGTTCTGGTCACGCCTGACCACCCGCGGCGCCGTCTATGGCGGCTGGCTGGGGCTGGTGAGTGCAGTCAGCCTGATGATCCTGGGCCCGACCGTGTGGGTGAAAGTGCTGGGTCATGCCCAGGCCATCTTCCCCTACGAGTACCCCGCCCTCTTCTCCATGGGGCTGGCGTTTGTCGGGATCTGGTTCTTCTCGGTGACCGACAAGTCACAAAATGCTGCCGAGGAGCACGCCAAGTTCTTCCCGCAGTTCGTCCGCTCCCAGACCGGGCTTGGCGCCGCCAGCGCCAGCTCCCACTGAGCCTTCCATTGACAGTTGCAAGCCGGCCTCAGGGCCGGCTTTTTTCATGCCGACAGGCTACAGTTAGCGCCCGTTGCAGTCCGATCTATGCGGCCATGGCCGCCAGGGTACGCGAGTGCCCAGCACCACCATCCAAATCCCCCCTGCAATAGACCCGGATCACAGTTCTTGCTAAAACTTTCGGGGGATCTGTGCCATAATGCGCGCCATTTGACAGATCAACCGGGACATTCCAGTGCTTTCAAGCAACAACATCACCATGCAGTTCGGCGCCAAGCCGCTGTTTGAGAACATCAGCGTCAAGTTTGGCGGCGGCAACCGCTACGGCCTCATCGGCGCCAACGGCTGTGGCAAGTCCACCTTCATGAAGATCCTCGGCGGCGATCTGGAGCCCACTGGCGGCAATGTGAGCCTGGACGTCAACGAGCGGATCGGTAAGCTGCGTCAGGATCAGTTCGCCTACGAAGAGATGCGCGTGCTGGACGTGGTCATGATGGGTCACACCGAGCTGTGGGCCGCCATCGCCGAGCGCGATGCCATCTACGCCAACCTGGAAGCGACCGACGACGACTACATGAAGGCCGCCGAGCTGGAAGGCCTGGTCGCCGAGTATGACGGTTATACCGCCGAAGCGCGCGCAGGCGAGCTGCTGCTGGGTGCCGGCATTCCCATCGAGCAGCACAACGGCCCGATGAGCGAAGTAGCGCCGGGCTGGAAACTGCGGGTGCTGCTGGCACAGGCGCTGTTCTCCAACCCCGACATCCTGCTGCTGGACGAACCGACCAACAACCTGGACATCAACACCATTCGCTGGCTGGAACAGGTGCTCAACGATCGCGAGAGCACCATGATCATCATCTCGCACGACCGTCACTTCCTGAACTCCGTCTGCACCCACATGGCGGATCTGGACTACGGCGAGCTGCGCGTCTACCCGGGCAACTACGACGAGTACATGACCGCTGCTACCCAGGCCCGTGAGCGGCTGCTGGCCGACAACGCCAAGAAGAAGGCCCAGATCGCCGATCTGCAATCCTTCGTGTCGCGTTTCAGCGCCAACGCCTCCAAGTCCAGCCAGGCCACCTCTCGCCTCAAGCAGATCGACAAGATCAAGATTGAGGAAGTGAAGGTCTCCAGCCGCCAGAACCCCTTCATCCGCTTCGAGCAGGAGAAGAAGCTCTACCGCAACATCCTGGAGATCGAAGGCGTTTCCAAGGGTTATGGCGACGGCCCCCTGTTCAAGGGGCTCAACATGATGCTGGAAGTGGGCGAGAAGGTCGCCATTCTGGGTACCAACGGTATTGGTAAATCCACCCTGATCAAGACCCTCGTTGGGGCACTGGCACCGGATACCGGCACCATCAAGTGGTCCGAAAACGCTCAGATCGGCTACTACGCCCAGGATCACGCCGAGGACTTCGACACCGACCTCAATGTGTTCGACTGGATGGCCCAGTGGAAACAGGAGAACGAAGACGAGCAGGCCGTACGCTCCGTGCTGGGCCGCCTGCTGTTCTCCCAGGACGACATCAAGAAGCCGGTCAAGGTGCTCTCCGGTGGTGAACAGGGCCGCATGCTGTTCGGCAAGCTGATGATGCAGCGCCCCAACATCCTGATCATGGATGAACCGACCAACCACCTGGACATGGAATCCATCGAATCCTTGAACCTGGCGCTGGAGATGTACAAGGGCACCCTGATCTTCGTCTCCCACGACCGTGAGTTTGTCTCCTCCCTGGCGACCCGCATCCTGGAGCTGACCGAGAACGGGATCCGCGACTTCGGCGGTACCTACGAGGATTACCTGCGTACCCAGGGCGTGGTATAATCCCCTGCCCGCACATCCCGTCAATGAAAACCGGCACCTGAGTGCCGGTTTTTTTATGCCTGTTGGCAAGGCTCCCTCTTGGGATGCAGACCAGAAGAGCCAAGGGTTTGGCTCCCGCAACTGACCTTCCGCCAGGCAGCTTATCTTCGGCCAGAAGGAGCAGCACATCCCGCCCCTTCTACCGCGTGCAGATAAAAAAACGGCCCCATCAAGGGGCCGTTCTCATATCGACTGGGATCGGTTTGACTTATTCGACCGTGGCTTCCACGTCGGTGAAGTACTCAATCTTGGCAGACTTGCGCAGCTCGTCGATGAGAGACTTGTAGCTCACCTGAGCCTTGCCCTGACCCAGCTGGCCTTGCAGCAGCTTGGCCATGCCGGACGGCTCCTTGGCGACGGTCACCTTGTCCAGGGCCACCACCACGCGGTCACCATTGGCTTCGGTCACCAGCTCGACGCTCGGCTTGCCATCGACCGGATGAGGCATGCGGAACGCCTGTGCCACCAGGTTCTGATCCAGATCCTGGGCGAAACGGGCGACGCCATCGTGGTTCTCCACCTTCAGACCCAGTGCAGTCAGCTCGGGCTGGATGTTCTCGCCGGCCTTGAGCTTGTCCAGCAGACCCTGCGCCTTGCCACGGGCCACTTCACTGGCCTTGTCGTGCTTGATGGCGGCGATCACCTGCTCTTTCACCTCCGCCAGCGGCTTGGCCGCTTTCGGCTGGTGACCGGTGATGTGCATCACCAACGCCTTGCCGTCAGCCAGCTCGATCACGTCGGAGTTGGTGTTGTCATCGCGCAGCTGCTCGGAGAAGGCCGCAGAGAGCGCCTTGGGATCATTGAGCGGTGCCGGGGCATCAGCCTGGCTGAAGTAACCGGTGGACTGCACCTTGAGGCCCATGGTCTCGGCGGTCAAGTCCAGCGAGTCCGGGTTCTCGAAGCTGCTGTCGGCCATCTTCTGCTGCTCGGCAAAGAACAGCTCCTTGGCCTTGTCGCTCTGCAGACGGCTGATGGTCTCTGCCTTCACATCGGCAAACGGCTTGGTCTGGGCCGGTTCAACCCCCAGCAGCTTGATGACGTGGAAGCCGAACGGGCTCTTGACGACGGCGGAGAGATCGCCGGCCTTGGCCAGGGCAAAGGCCGCCTTCTCGAACGCCGGATCCATCACCCCTTTCTCGAACCAGTCCAGCTCGCCGCCCTTCTTGGCGGAGAAGGTATCGGATGAGTCGGCCTTGGCCAGCGCGGCGAAGTCGTCACCCGCCTTGGCTTTGGCCAGTACGGCTTCAGCCTTCTGCTCGGCGGCTTTCTCGTCCTTGCCAAACGGGATCAGGATGTGAGCCACGTGGCGACGCTCGGCACGCTGGAACAGATCCTGGTGCTGATCGTAGTAGTCCTGGGCATCCTGCTCGCTTACCTTGACGTCTTTGCCAAGGGTGGCGGCGTCCAGCAGCAGATAGTCGACCTTGACCTGCTCGTCGTTCATGAAGCGGTTGCTGTTGGCCTTGTAGTATTGCTCCACCTCTTCATCGGAGACTTTCACGTCACCCAGATAGGCGGAGGCGGCCAGGCGCACCAGACGCAGATCGCGAGTCTGGTTGTAGAGCTTGTCCAGTTGCTCGGCTTCACCCTTGAGCGCAAATTCGGTGCCCAGCAGGGCGCCCATCAGTTGCTGACGCACCATGTCCTGGCGCAGGGAGTCACGGAACATCTCGGGGGTCATGCCGGCACGGCGGATCAGCTGCAGGTAGCGATCGTTGTTGAACTTGCCCTCTTCGGCAAACTCGGGCATGGCTACGATGGCCTGCTTGATCTGCTCATCGCTGACCCGCAGACCCAGTTCACGGGCCTTGCTGTCAAACAGGGCCTGATCGATCAGACGGTCCAGTACGCCGCGACGGAACTGTTTCATGTAATCGGGATTGGCGGCCAGCTGATTGAAGGACTCCCCCATTTGGGACTCC
The DNA here is from genome assembly GCF_041403085.1 of Aeromonas sp. S8(2024). NCBI lineage: Bacteria > Pseudomonadati > Pseudomonadota > Gammaproteobacteria > Aeromonadales > Aeromonadaceae > Aeromonas > Aeromonas sp. S8(2024). The sequence continues at coordinate 706,572 of NZ_JBGLRF010000001.1, forward strand.
ATGCGGGCGCGCTCGTTGCGGTAGGCATTTTCCAGTGCCGCGGCAGTGATATCCGTGCCGTTGACGGTGGCGGGGGCGGTACGGGCCGGACCGTTCAGATAGCTACCTACACCGGCCAAGGCAAAGGAGAGGATGATCAGGCCCAAGATAACCTTGGCCACCTTGCCCTGCGCCCCTTCGCGTAGTTTATCCAACATCATGTTTGTACTTATGCTCCCGAACTCGATGGGCGTAAATAATGAAAAGGCGCACCGATTGCGATGCGCCTTGGTCAATCAGTATGAGGGAGAGCCCTCTCACTTGTCTGGTCTGTGACCAAGGACGGTGCCGATGTGATATCAGCGCCCGGCTTAGTTGACCGCGTCTTTCAGGGCCTTACCGGCTTTGAAGGCAGGAACTTTACCAGCGGCGATTTCGATGGTCGCGCCAGTTTGCGGGTTACGGCCAGAACGGGCAGCACGTTCGCGCACGGCGAAAGTACCGAAACCAACCAGAGCAACCTGGTCACCCTCTTTCAGAGCTTCACCGACGGCGTCAATGAAAGCATCCAGCGCACGGCCAGCAGCGGCTTTGGAGATATCAGCACCGTCTGCAATCTTGTCAATCAGTTGAGATTTATTCACTCTTATATTCCCCTTTTATCGAACATCGCTGCGGCGCCGATTTCCCTGGCCACAACAAGTGGAGGTTTTATAGCAAGCCTCCTGATCAGTTGCAAGTGACAATCTGGCGCAAACCCGCGCCACATCACGCCTTGCGACTCATCATGAGTTCCCGATCGGTGGTCAAGGCTACTTCCGTTATCCGGAGCATGCAAGCCTTAACCACCGCCCGAATGCGCCAAATTTGCGGCGCATCAACATTTATACGACAGAAACGCGCTCAAACCCTTGCGGATTGTCCTGCAACGCCAGTTCCAGCACCTCATCAATCCAGCGAACCGGATGAATTTCAAGGTCTTGTTTGACGTTGTCCGGGATCTCCTCGAGGTCCCGCTCGTTCTCTTTCGGGATCAGCACACGCTTGATGCCACCACGATGAGCCGCCAGCAGCTTCTCTTTGAGACCGCCGATGGGCAGCACTTCGCCGCGCAAGGTGATTTCCCCCGTCATGGCCACATCAGCACGAACCGGATTACCGGTCAAGCTGGAGACCAGGGCGGTACACATGGCGATACCGGCGCTCGGACCATCTTTGGGGGTGGCCCCTTCCGGTACGTGCACGTGGATGTCGCGCTTCTCGTAGAAGTCCGCATTGATGCGCAGCTTCTCGGCACGGGCCCGCACCACCGTCATGGCGGCCTGGATGGACTCCTGCATCACGTCACCAAGGGAGCCTGTGTAGGTGAGCTTGCCCTTGCCCGGCATGTTGGTGGTCTCGATGGTGAGCAGATCGCCCCCCACTTCGGTCCACGCCAGACCACAGACCTGACCCACCTGGTTCTGGTCGGTCGCCTTGCCGTAGTCGAAACGCTGCACCCCGAGGAACTCCTTGAGGTTGGCCTGATTGACCTGAACATGCTTGATGCTCTTGTCCAGCAGGATGCGCTTGACCGCTTTGCGACAAATCTTGGAGATCTCGCGCTCCAGGCTACGCACCCCCGCCTCGCGGGTGTAGTAGCGGATCACCCCGACCAGGGCGGAATCCTCGATGGTGATCTCGGACTCTTTCAGGCCGTTGCGCTGGATCTGCTTGGAGACCAGATGCTGCTTGGCGATGTTGAGCTTCTCGTCTTCGGTGTAACCGGACAGACGGATCACTTCCATCCGGTCCAGCAGCGGACCCGGGATGTTCATGGAGTTGGAGGTGGCCACGAACATCACGTCCGACAGGTCATAATCCACTTCCAGGTAGTGATCGTTGAAGCTGTTGTTCTGCTCGGGATCCAGCACTTCCAGCAGGGCGGAGGCGGGATCGCCGCGCATGTCCGAGCTCATCTTGTCGATCTCGTCGAGCAGGAACAGCGGGTTCTTCACGCCGACTTTTGCCATCTTCTGGATGAGCTTGCCGGGCATGGAACCGATGTAGGTACGACGATGACCGCGGATCTCCGCCTCGTCACGCACGCCGCCGAGCGCCATGCGCACATATTTGCGACCGGTGGCCTTGGCGATGGACTGACCGAGCGAGGTCTTACCCACACCGGGAGGCCCAACCAGACAGAGGATGGGGCCCTTGAGCTTGTTGACCCGCGCCTGCACCGCCAGATACTCGAGGATGCGATCCTTGACCTTCTCCAGGCCATAGTGATCGGCATCCAGCACCTCTTGCGCCTTGCCCAGGTCTTTCTTGACCTTGGAACGCGCCTTCCACGGCACCTGCACCATCCAGTCGACGTAGCTGCGCACCACGGTGGCTTCCGCCGACATGGGGGACATCATCTTCAGCTTGGCAAGCTCGGCCTGCGCCTTCTCACGGGCATCTTCCGGCATGCCGGCCTCTTCAATCTTGCGATTGAGGGCCTCGAACTCATCCGGACTGTCTTCCAGCTCACCCAGCTCTTTCTGGATGGCCTTCATCTGCTCGTTGAGATAGTACTCGCGCTGGCTCTTCTCCATCTGCTTCTTGACCCGGGAGCGGATGCGCTTCTCGACTTGCAGCAGGTCGATCTCCGACTCCATCATGGCCATCAGAAACTCGATGCGCTCGGACACAGAGGCGATTTCCAGCACCTTTTGCTTGTCTTCGAGCTTGAGCGGCATGTGGGCAGCCATGGTATCGGCCAGGCGCGCCGCGTCGTCGATCGCCGAAATCGAGGTGAGCACCTCGGGCGGGATCTTCTTGTTGAGCTTGATGTAACCTTCAAACTGACCGATGGCAGAACGTACCAGCACGTCCTGGTCCTTCTCGTCGATCGCCTTGGAGGCGATGTACTGCGCCTCGCCAACGAAGAAGTCCCGGTCGTCGATCATCCGCTCAAGACGGGCACGCTGGCCCCCTTCCACCAGCACCTTGACGGTGCCGTCGGGCAGCTTGAGCATCTGCAGAATATTGGCCACTGTCCCGACGGAGAAGATCTCCTCCACCGTCGGCTCATCGGTTGACGCATCCTTCTGGGCCACCAGCAGAACTTTCTTGTCCTGCTCCATGGCCGCTTCCAGACAGCGAATGGATTTTTCCCGCCCCACAAAGAGTGGAATGACCATGTGGGGATAAACCACCACGTCACGAAGAGGCAGGACGGGAATCTCGATGCGTTCTGAACGCTCTAGGTTCATATATGTCCTCTCGGCTTGTTATACCGTTGGCAAAGCGCTTGGCTGAGTATATGGGGGCGCTTAGATGAGATTCAATCGCCGAAACCGCAAAAAGCATGAAAGGGGCAAAAAGCCCCTTTCATTTGATTAAAAATCAGACATTTACTCTGATGCGGCGGCCTGGGTCTCGGGATTTTCGTAGATCATCAAGGGCGCGGAGTCCCCCTTGATCACGGTCTCGTCGATCACCACCTTGCTGACACCGTCAAGCGACGGCAGGTCATACATGGTATCCAGCAGCACGGCTTCCACGATGGAACGCAGACCGCGAGCGCCGGTTTTGCGCTCCATCGCCTTGCGGGCAATGGCGTTCAAGGCGTCGTCACGGAACTCCAGCTCCACCCCTTCCAGATCGAACAGCGCGGCATACTGCTTGGTCAGCGCGTTCTTCGGCTCTTTCAGGATCTGGATGAGGGCAGCCTCGTCCAGCTCGGTCAGGGTCGCGACCACCGGCAGACGGCCGATGAACTCGGGGATCAGACCGTATTTGATCAGATCTTCCGGCTCCACCTTGGCAAAGCTTTCGCTCAAGGTCGCCTTGGCGCTCTTGGACTTGACCTCGGCACCAAAGCCGATACCAGTGCCCTTGACGGAGCGCTGCTCGATCACCTTGTCCAGGCCGGCGAAGGCGCCACCACAGATGAACAGGATCTTGGAGGTATCAACCTGCAAGAACTCCTGCTGCGGGTGCTTGCGACCACCTTGCGGCGGCACGGAAGCGATGGTCCCTTCGATCAGCTTGAGCAGGGCCTGCTGCACCCCTTCCCCGGAGACGTCGCGAGTGATGGAGGGGTTGTCCGACTTGCGGGAGATCTTGTCGATCTCGTCGATGTAGACGATGCCGCGCTGGGCCTTCTCCACGTCGTAGTCGCACTTTTGCAGCAGCTTCTGGATGATGTTCTCCACGTCCTCGCCCACATAACCGGCCTCGGTCAATGTGGTGGCGTCGGCCATGGTAAACGGCACATCCAGCAGACGAGCCAGGGTTTCGGCCAGCAGGGTCTTGCCGCTGCCGGTCGGACCGATCAGCAGGATGTTGGATTTGCCCAGCTCCACACCACCGGACTCGCTGCCGCTGCGCAGCCGCTTGTAGTGGTTGTAGACGGCTACCGCCAGCACCTTCTTGGCGTACTCCTGCCCGATCACATAGTCATCCAGATGAGCGCGGATTTCATGAGGGGTCGGCAGCTCGCTACCATCGCGCTTGGGCGAGATCTCGCGGATCTCCTCGCGGATGATGTCATTGCACAGCTCGACGCACTCATCACATATGTAGACGGAAGGGCCAGCGATCAGCTTGCGCACTTCATGCTGGCTTTTGCCGCAAAAAGAGCAGTAGAGCAGCTTATCACCCTCACCCTTGCGTTTTTCTGTCATTCAGCAACCTCGTTTTATCAATAGAGGATGGATTGTCCTGTTGAGTTTACAACAGTCCGGAACACCCTGCCCATGCCTGATCTGCCGATTGAGGGCATCACCAAATCAGATGATGTCCTCAATGATGGTACGGGCTAGCTCGTGGCTCAGCCGCGGCGGCTCAGGACACCATCAACCAGACCATAGGCCACGGCCTGCTCGGCCGACATGAAGTTGTCACGGTCGGTGTCACGCTCGATGGTGGCCATGTCCTGTCCGGTATGGAAGGCAAGACGCTCGTTCAGGGTATTCTTGATCTTCAGGATCTCCTGGGCGTGGATCTGGATGTCAGATGCCTGGCCCTGGAAACCGCCCAGCGGCTGGTGGATCATCACGCGGGCATTGGGCAGGCAGAAACGCTTGCCCTTGGCACCACCGGCCAGCAGGAAGGCGCCCATGGAGCAGGCCTGCCCCATGCACACAGTGCTGACGTCCGGCTTGATGAACTGCATGGTGTCATAAATGGACATGCCGGCCGTGACGGCCCCACCCGGAGAGTTGATGTAGATGCTGATGTCCTGATCCGGATTTTCGGACTCCAGGAACAGCAGCTGAGCCACCACCAGATTCGCCATGTGATCTTCGACCTGACCGGTCAGGAAGATCACCCGCTCCTTCAGCAGACGAGAATAGATGTCGTAGGAACGCTCCCCTTTCGCGGTTTGCTCTACCACCATCGGGATGAGCGCATTGCGTGGGGATTCAGTCACATCGTTATAGTTCTTGTACATAAGGCATTGTCCCTAAAATAAAATGGCCCGAGTGGAGATCACACGAGCCATTATACTTAACAGTCTTGACCTTAAGTCAAATGTTCTTAGGCAGCGGCACCGGACTTGTTGATCACTTCGTCAAATGCAACTTCTTTCTCGGTCACCTGGGCCTTGGAGAGGATCAGGTCGATGGCTTGATCTTCTACCGCCAGGTTGCGAACGCCGTTTAGCATCTGCTCGTTCTTCTGGTAGTACTCGATCACTTCCTTCGGATCTTCGTAGGCAGTGGCCATGGATTCGATGATGCTGTTGACGCGGGCGTCGTCAGCTTTGATCTCGTTGGTACGGATCACGTCGCCCAGCAGCAGACCTACGCGTACGCGACGCTCGGCCTGGGCCTGGAACAGCTCGGCCGGCAGTTCAGGTGCGTTGCCGCCCTGGAAGCCGCCGAAACGCTGCAGCGCCTGCTGACGCAGGGCATCGATTTCCTGAGCAACGGCAGCCTTCGGCAGATCGATCTGGTTGGCTTCAACCAGGCCATTCAGCACCTGCTCTTTCACGCTGTTTTTCAGGGCTTGAGCCAGTTCGCGCTCCATGTTCTTGCGCACTTCGGCTTTCAGCTCTTCAACGCTGCCGCTCTCGATGCCGAAACGCTTGACGAACTCTTCGGTCAGCTCAGGCAGGATCTGCTCTTCCACCTTGTTCAGCTTGGAAGCGAACTTGGCAGCTTTGCCTTTCAGGTTTTCAGCGTGGTAGTCAGCCGGGAAGGTCACGTCGATGGTGAACTCGTCGCCTGCTTTCTTGCCCATGATGGCGTCTTCGAAGCCAGGGATCATGCGGCCGGCGCCCAGCACCAGGTTGAAGCCTTCGGCCTTGCCGCCGTCGAACTCTTCACCGTCGATGGAACCAACGAAGTCCATGGTCACACGCATGCCATCGGCAGCGGCGGCGTCCACTTCGCTCCAGGTCGCGTGCTGCTTGCGCAGGGTGTCGATCATGTTGGCCAGATCTTCATCCTTCACGGTAGCAACCGGCTTCTCGACCTTGATGGTCTCCAGACCGGCAACTTCGAACTCCGGATACACTTCGAAAGTGGCGGTGAATTCGAAATCCTGACCTTCTTTGATCTCTTTCGGATCCATGGTCGGGGCACCGGCCGGGCTCAGTTTGTTGTCGATGATGGCCTTGATGAAGTTGCTCTGCATCATTTCGTCAGCAACGCGAGCATGAGCCATGGCGCCGAACATTTTCTTGATGATGGCAACCGGAGCCTTGCCAGGACGGAAACCGTCGATGCGACGGGTTTTGGCCAGGCCGTTCAATTCTTTGCGCACGGCGGCGTCAACGGTAGCGGCCGGTACGGTGATGGTAAGACGGCGTTCCAGACCCTGGGTTGTCTCTACAGAAACTTGCATTCTTCTACCTCGTTCAACTCAGCACTGCGTGCTGACCCTTTATTGCCCCTGGGCAAAGCCCGGAGTCTTCCTGTTTATAAAGACAACGACTGTCTTTGTGATGAGAAAATATGACGCGACATTATAGCGGCGCACTTTGATCGAGTCGAGCCACACGTCCCCAAACCGGGCTGGCAATGGCACAATTCGCGCAAAACTGCCCCTTATATGGGGAAAACCGAGCCCGACTTCAAGGATGCAGACTGCAAGAATTTGCACTTGCTCACCTTTTTTCGTGCAAGAGCCTACTTTTTCAGCTCATCAGCCGGCAGACCGGCCGCGGCGTGCAGGCTGCGACCCAAATTGTCCGCCCCGCCCCTTCAACCATTGCGTCCATGACCATCGCTCGTTATGGTGGCAGCCATCTTGATAAGTCTGGAGTCACCGACATGGCCTTTTTCCGCTTCTTGTTCAATCTGCTCTGGTTCGTACTGGGAGGCGTCTTCATGGGGCTGGCCTGGTGGCTGGCCGGACTGCTCTGTTTCATCTCCCTCATCGGCATCCCCTGGGGACGCGCCTGCTTCGTCATCGGCACCTTCACCTTCTTCCCGTTTGGCAAGCAGGCAGTCAACCGCAAGACCATGACGGGGCTGAGCGACATGGGCACCGGCACCATGGGGCTGATTGGCAACATCATCTGGTTCGTGCTGATCGGGATCTGGCTGGCCATCGGCCACATCGCCTCGGCGCTGGCCTGCTTCGTCACCATCATCGGCATCCCGTTCGGCATTCAGCACCTCAAGCTGGCGCTCATCAGCCTGGCCCCCATCGGCCAGATGATCGTCACCAATCAGGAGGCCGAATCCGGTCGCTATATTCGTTAAGGGCGATGCCGCCGACCGCAAAAAAGGGCAGACTAGGGTCTGCCCTTTTTCATTGCCATCTTTGAGGTACCCCATGCTGCCCAGCCACTTCTTCGCCAATCTCGCCCGCATGAAGCTCATCTACCGCTGGCCGCTGATGCGCAACATCCAGCCCGAGAACATCGCCGAGCACAGCCTGCAGGTGGCCATGGTGGCCCACGCCCTCGGCCTCATCAAAAACCGGCTCTTTGGCGGCAGTGTGGATGCCGATCGCGCCGCCGTGATGGCCCTTTATCACGACAGCAGCGAGGTGCTGACCGGCGATCTGCCCACCCCGGTCAAGTACTTCAATCCCGAGATTGCCCGCGAATACAAGAAGATTGAGCTGGCGGCCGAGCAGCGCCTGCTCGGCATGTTGCCGCCGGAGCTGGTCGAGGATTTTCGCCCGCTGCTGGACTCGGGTGCCCAGGACGGCGAGCTGGCCAGGTTGGTGAAGGATGCCGACACCCTCTGCGCCTATACCAAGTGCCTGGAGGAGATCAACGCCGGCAACCGGGAGTTCGAGCCTGCGCGCAAGCGCCTCGAGCAGATGCTGGCCGCCCGGATGAGCGACGAGATGCGCTACTTCATCGACATCTTCGTGGCGAGCTTCTCGCTGCCGCTGGATGAACTCAACGCCCACTAAGCCAGCCAGCGCCCTCCAAAACAGAAGGACCCGCCGGTTTGCGCCGGCGGGTCCTTCGTTTTTCTCAGCAGACAAGATGCCGCGTATCAGTGCCCCAACTCGCGGGACGGCACCAGCCCGCTCGCCCGCCAGGCGGGGTAAAGGGTCGCCACCAGGCTCATCAGGATGGCGGCGCCGGTCACGATGAGCAAGTCCTGCATGTGCAGCTCGGTCGGCAGAAAGTCGATGAAGTAGATGTCCGGATTGAGGAAACGGTGGCCGATCACCCCTTCGATGGCGCTCAGGATCTGGGTCAGCTTGCTGGAGAGCAGGCCGCCGAGCAGGGCGCCGAGCAAGGCGCCCGCCACCCCGTTCACCATCCCCTGAATGACGAAGGTGAGCCGGATCTGGCCCGGGCTCGCCCCCATGGTCTTCAAGATGGCGATCTCGCTGCGCTTCTCGTTCACCGCCATCACCAGGGTGGAGACGATGTTGAAACAGGCCACCGCCACCACCATCAGCATCACCACGTACATCACGGTGCGCACCATCTGGATGTCCTGATAGAGATAGCCCTGGCGGCTCATCCAGCTGCTGATGTAGACGTAGTGCGGAAACTTCTGGGCGGCCGCCACCGTGATGGACTGCGCCTTGAGCACGTCCTTCACCTTGAGACTGAAGCCCTCCACCGCACTACCCATGCCGGTGATGGCCTGGGCATCGGCCAGATGCATGAAACCGAGCACCCCATCGAGCTGGCCGCCGATCTCGAGCAGCCCCACCACCTTGAGGGTCTCCCGCTTCGGGTTCTTGATGCCGGTGGCATCGCCCCCCTGAGGCAGCAGCAGGGTGACCGTGTCCCCTATCTTGACCCCCAGCTTGTCGGCGATGGTCTTGCCGAGGATGAGACCGTGCTCGCCGGCTTGCAGTTCGCGCAGACCACGCCCCGTCATGTAGTTGCCCGCATCGGAGAGATTGGCCTCGAGCTCCGGCAGCACGGCGCGCACCTGCAGCCCCTTGAGGGCGTTGCCGTGCTCCAGCAGGCCGTCGAGCCGGATCACCGGGGCGGCAGCCTCCACCCCAGGCTGGGCCAGCAGATAATCCCGCAGTTTGGGCCAGTTGGGGAGCGGCGCCTCCATCCCCATCAGCTCGCCGTGGGGCACCACGGAGAGCACCCTGTTTTTGAGCTCCCGCTCAAAACCGTTCATGGCGGAGAGCCCCAGGATCAGCGCCATCACCCCGAGAGCGATGCCGATGAGGGAGGAGGCGGAGATAAAGGCGATGAAGCCGTTGCGACGACGGGAGCGGCTGTAACGCAGGCCCAGAAACAGGGGCAGCGGTTTGAACATCAGGCGACCTCCGCCATCACGCCGCTCACCAGGGTCACCCGGCGATGGAGCTTGGCCGCCAGGCTCAAGTCGTGGGTCACCACCACGAACGCGGTGCCGAGCTCGCGGTTGAGTTCGCAGAGCAGCTCATAGACGGCGGTGGCACTGGCGTGATCCAGGTTGCCGGTGGGCTCGTCCGCCAGCACCAGGCTGGGTTCGTTGACCAGGGCGCGGGCGATGGCCACCCGCTGGCGCTCACCACCGGAGAGCTCGGACGGTCTGTGGTTGAGACGATGGGAGAGCCCTACCCGCCCCAGCATCTTGCTCGCCTTCTCGGTGGCGCTCGCCACCGACTCGCCGGCGATCAGCAGCGGCATGGCGGCATTTTCCAGCGCACTGAATTCGGAGAGCAGGTGGTGGAACTGGTAGACAAACCCCAGCTCCTGGTTGCGAAACTTCGCCTGGGTGCGGCTGTCCCAGCGGTGGATATCCTGCCCCTTGAACAGCACGGCGCCGCTGGAGGGGTTGTCGAGCGCCCCCATCAGGTGCAGCAGGGTGGTCTTGCCGGAGCCCGAGCTGCCCACCACCGCCAGCATCTCGCCGGGCGCCACGCTAAGATCGATGCCCTTGAGTACCTGGGTCTCCAGATCGCCCTCTTTGTAGACATGGTTGAGGGCCTGACAGCGCAGCAGCGGCTCGCAGGAGACGGATTGATTCATAAAGGGGGCTCCACTTGCACCTGTAACAACAGAAGATGAATTATTCATAGCGCAGCGCCTCCGCCGGTTTGACCCGGGCCGCGCGGGCCGCCGGGTAGAGGGTGGCGCTGAAGCTGAGCAGCACGGCGCCCAGCAAAATGGTCACGACCTGGGCCGGTTCGACGATGACCGGCAGGCCCGAGCCGCCGGCCGTCATGTAGAGGTTGAGCCCCACCGCATTGAGCAGGGGGTTGAGCCCCATGGAGAGTGCCAGCCCCGCCAGCCCCCCGAACAGGGCGCCGATGACGCCGCTGGAGGCCCCCAGCACCATGAAGATCTTGACGATGCCAGACTCGCTCATGCCCATGGTACGCAGGATGGCGACCTCCCCTTCCTTGTCGGTCACCACCATCACCAGGGCGGAGAGGATGTTGAAGGTGGCGACCGCGATGATCAGCACCAGCATCAGACCCATCATCCGCTTCTCCATGGCCACCGCCTGGAACAGCTCGCCGCGCTCGCGGCGCCAGTCCTGCCACTCCAGCCCGTCCGGCAGCGCCGTCTTCACCACCTCGTCGGCGGCGAAGGGATCATCGAGCCAGAGGCGGATGCCGCCTACCTTGTCCGCAGGCAGGCGCAGCAGACGCTGGGCATCTCCCAGCGCAATCAGGGCGACCTGGCTGTCCACGTCGGCGCCGACCCCGAAGATGCCGGAGACGGTGAAGAGGCGCTGGGCCGGCACCCGGCCAAACGGGGTGAAACGGGTGCCTTCGGTCAGGATCAGACGGACCTGGTCGCCCATGGAGACCTTGAGACGATTGGCCACCCCCTGCCCCAGCACTATGTGGTATTCGCCGGCTTGCAGGCTGTCCAGACGCCCCATCTGCATCTGGGCGTGCAGGATGTCATCCTTGGGCCACTGGGCGGGATCGATCCCCTGCACGCTCACGCCGGTGAGCTGACCGGGGCTTTGCAACATGCCTTCGCTGTCGAGCATGGGGGCATGGGCGATCACGTGGGGCAACCTGGCCAAGTCCGGCAGCCCCTGCGGCGCGGCATCGATGCGCCCTGCCGGGCTGGTCACCACCACATGGGGGATCACCCCGAGGATGCGCCCCTTGAGCTGCCCTTCAAAACCGTTCATCACCGAGATGACCACCATCAGGGCCGCGACCCCGATGGCAATGCCGAAAGTGGAAAACAGGGAGATAAATGACACGAAGCGATTGCTGCGTCGCGAGCCTGCGTAACGCAGGCCGATGGCCAGCGACAGTGGCTGAAAAAGTCCAGTCTTCAAGGATATCTACGTTGCCAACAAAATAAGATACCGGATAATAAAGGGAAACCGTCTATGACAACAAGGGATAGCCTCCATGCAGGAACAGTTCTTCAGTGTCACTCATGCCACGCCGGTCAATGTGATCCCCATGCCCGGCGATTTTCACCTGCCCTCGCTGGAGGCACTGGAAGCCGAGCTGCCCGAACCCTTTCGCATCGCCTCCTCCATCACCTCCATCGACATGGTAACCAGCCGCCTGCTCCGCAACCAGAGTGAGTCGATGCACGATCTGGTGGAGATCATCAACCAACAGTCGCGCAAGATCGACATGATCATGGGCTATGTGCTGTCGGTGCAGGATCACCCGGAGCACCGCTTCCACACCCTGCGCTTTGGCGCCGGCCAGCTCACCTATCTGCACCCGCGCCAGGGCCACGGCGAGGCACCGCACCTGCACCAGATCGTGCGGCTCAAGATCTTCCTGCGCGAAGAGGCCTCCGCCATCTACTGCTACGGCCAGGTCAAGCAGCTGGAGCCGAGCGAGCACGGCATCCAGGTGGTGCTCGACTATGTGCGGATCCGCGAGGATGACCGCGAACTGCTGGTACGCGCCAGCCTGCATATCCAGTCCAAACAACTCAAACTTCGTGCGCAAGACCGTCAACGTTAAAAGAATCGAATGATGCCAATGAAGCTCCCCGCCTTGCCCGCCAAGGCGGGCCAAAAGTTAACGCTCGGCCAGCTGACAGGCAGCAGCCTCTCGCTGATGGCCGCCCGCCTCACCGAGGAGGCTCATCGCCCCGTCCTGCTGGTGACCGCCGATACCCCGAGTGCCCTGCGCCTCGAACAGGAACTGCAGTACCTCTTGGCCGACAAGGGCTGCCCGGTGCTGCTGTTCCCGGATTGGGAAACCCTGCCCTACGACACCTTCTCCCCCCATCAGGACATCATCTCCCAGCGGCTCGAGACCCTCTACAAGCTGCCGCAGATGAGCAGCGGCGTGTTGATCGTGCCCATCTCCACCCTGATGCTGCGCACGGCGCCCCGGGTCTATCTCGACAAATACAGCCTGATGGTGAAGAGCGGTCAGCGCCTCAACCTGCAGCAGCTGCGCGCGCGTCTCGCCGAGGCGGGCTATGTGGCGGTAGAACAGGTGCTGGAGCACGGCGAATTTGCCGCCCGCGGCTCCCTGCTCGATCTCTTCCCCATGGGCAGCAGCAGCCCCTATCGCATCGATTTTTTCGACGACGAGGTGGACTCCATCCGCCCGTTCGACCCCGAGACCCAGCGCTCCAGCGAGCCGGTCAAGAGCGTCAGCCTGTTGCCGGCCCGGGAGTTTCCCACCGATGAAGCGGCCATCGAGCTGTTTCGCGGCCAGTATCGCGAACAGTTCGAGATCTCCCGCGCCGAGGGCTCCATCTATCAGGAGGTGAGCAAGGGACGCTGGCCGGCAGGCATCGAGTACTATCTGCCGCTCTTCTTCCAGCAGACCGCCAGCCTGTTTGATCACCTGCCGGACAACACCCTGCTGCTGACCGTGGGGGAGATCTACCCTGCCGCCCAGCGCTTCTGGAACGACATCGGCCAGCGCTATGAAGACAGGCGCTGGGACAATACTCGTCCCCTGCTGCCACCCCAGCAGATCTACCTGCCGGTGGAGCAGCTGTTTGCCGCTCTGGGTCAGTACGCGGCCGTACGGCTGCAGGAGGCCCCCACCGCCGGTGATGCCGGCCAGCACGACCTGCCCCTCTCGGCGCTACCGGATCTTCAGCTCGATCACAGCAAGGAGCAGCCGCTGCTGGCCCTCAGCCAGTTCCTGCAAGGTTTTGCCGGCCGCACCTTGTTTGCGGTGGAGTCCGAGGGGCGGCGCGAGGTGCTGGGGGATCTGCTGGCGCGCATCGCGCTGCAACCCAAGGAGTTCGCCTCGCTGGATGCCTTCATCACCAGCAAGGCCCGCCACGGCTTGTTGGTGGCACCGCTCGAACGCGGTTTCTTGCTGCGAGAGCCGGGGCAAGAGGAGCTGGCGCTCATCACCGAGACCGAACTGCTGGGCGGCAAGATCCGCAGCAAACGGCAACGGGAGAAGAGCAAGAATTTAAGCTCCGATGCGGTGATCCGAAACCTGGGCGAGCTGACCCAGGGTCAGCCGGTGGTACATCTCGATCACGGGGTCGGCCGCTATCTGGGGCTGGAAACCATCGACGCCGGCGGCCTGCCCACCGAGTTTCTGACCCTCGAATACGCCGGTGGCGACAAGCTGTTCGTGCCGGTCACCAGCCTGCACCTCATCAGCCGCTATACAGGATCCGACAACCCGCCCAGCCACAAGCTCGGCGGCGAGGCCTGGGTCAAGGCGCGGCGCAAGGCGGCCGAGAAGGTGCGCGACGTGGCGGCCGAGCTGCTCGATGTCTATGCCCACCGCGCGGCCCGCGCCGGCTTTGCCTTCAAGCACGACCGCGAGGCCTATCGCCAGTTTGCCGCCGGCTTCCCGTTCGAGGAGACCGAGGATCAGCTCAACGCCATCAATGCTGTGCTCGGCGACATGTGCCAGGCCAAGAGCATGGATCGGCTGGTGTGCGGCGACGTGGGCTTTGGCAAGACCGAGGTGGCGATGCGGGCGGCCTTTGTGGCCGTGCACGGCGGCAAGCAGGTGGCCGTGCTGGTGCCCACTACCCTGCTCGCCCAGCAGCACTACGACAACTTCCGCGACCGCTTCGCCAACTGGCCGGTGCGGGTGGAGGTGCTGAGCCGCTTCCGCTCCGCCAAGGAGCAGAGCGCGGTGATGAAGGAGATGGCCGAGGGCAAGGTGGACATCATCATCGGCACCCACAAGCTGCTGGGCGCCGAGCTCACCTTCAAGGATCTCGGCCTGCTCATCGTCGACGAGGAGCATCGCTTCGGTGTGCGCCAGAAGGAGAAGATCAAGGCGCTGCGCGCCGACGTGGATATCCTCACCCTCACCGCCACCCCCATTCCGCGTACCCTCAACATGGCGATGTCCGGCATGCGGGATCTCTCCATCATCGCCACCCCACCCGCCAAGCGCCTGGCCATCAAGACCTTCGTGCGCCAGCATGAGCCGGCGGTGGTGCGCGAGGCGGTGCTGCGGGAATTGAAGCGCGGCGGCCAGGTCTACTACCTGCACAACGACGTGGAGAGCATCGAGAAGTGCGCGGCGGATCTTGCCGAGCTGGTGCCGGAGGCGCGCATCGGTATCGCCCACGGCCAGATGCGCGAGCGCGAGCTCGAGCGGGTGATGTCGGATTTCTACCACCAGCGCTTCAACCTGCTGGTCTGCACCACCATCATCGAGACCGGCATCGACGTGCCGAGCGCCAACACCATTATCATGGACCGGGCGGATCATCTGGGCCTGGCCCAGCTGCACCAGCTGCGGGGCCGGGTCGGCCGCTCCCACCACCAGGCCTATGCCTACCTGCTCACCCCTCATCCCAAGCTGATGACCAAGGACGCGGCCAAGCGGCTGGAGGCCATCGCGTCGCTCGAAGATCTCGGCGCCGGCTTTGCGCTCGCCACCCACGATCTGGAGATCCGCGGCGCCGGCGAGCTGCTGGGCGACGATCAGAGCGGCCAGATCGAATCGGTCGGCTTCACCCTCTACATGGAGATGCTGGAGCAGGCGGTGGAGGCGCTCAAACATGGCAAGGAGCCGTCGCTCGAACAGCTCATGAGCCAGCACACCGAGGTGGAGCTGCGCCTACCTGCCTTGCTCCCGGACGACTACATCCCGGACGTCAACATGCGGCTCTCCATGTACAAACGGATCGCCAGCGCGGCGGACGAGCAGGAGCTGCGCGAACTCAAAGTGGAGCTCATCGACCGCTTCGGCCTGCTGCCGGAACCAACCAAAACCCTGATGGAACTGGCCGCCTTCCGCCAGCGCGCCACGGCGCTGGGCATTCGCCGGGTGGAGATGAGCGAGCGCGGCGGCTATCTGGACTTTACCCAGGAAACCAAGGTCAACCCTGCCTATCTGGTCAAGCTGCTCTCCGAGCAGCCGCGCATCTACAAGATGGACGGGCCGACCCGGCTTCGCTTCCAGGTGCCGACCCAGGATCGGGCCATGCGCCTCAAACTGGTGGATGGTCTGCTGGCGGATCTCGCCAGCCACGCCAGCCCCTGAGGTGGCATTCCTTGAGCGGCTAGCCACTCACCCAAATAAAACGGGAGCCATATTGGCTCCCGTTTTTTATCCCGTGACACAAGCGGTCAAGCCTGCTCGGCCGGGTTCTCGTGCGCGGAGAACTCCCGCATGAAGGCCTCGGCCCGTTCCACCATCTTGGTGGAGCCCACGAAATAGGGGGTGCGCTGGTGCAGCGCGGTGGGCTGGATATCCATGATGCGGTTGAAGCCGTCGGAGGCTCTGCCACCCGCCTGCTCCACCAGAAACGCCATGGGGTTGCACTCATAGAGCAGGCGCAGCTTGCCGTTCGGCGAGTTGGTGCCGGACGGATAGATGTAGATGCCACCCTTGAGCAGGTTGCGGTGAAAGTCGGAGACCAGAGAACCGATATAGCGAGAGGTGTAAGGACGGTGGGTCGCCTCGTCCCGCTCCTGGCAATATTTGAGGTACTTCTTCACCCCGTCCGGGAACTTGATGTAGTTGCCCTCGTTGATGGAGTAGATCTTGCCCTCTTCCGGAATGCGGATGTTCTCGTGGGAGAGGCAGAAGCAGCCGATGGAGGGGTCGTAGGTAAAGCCGTTGACGCCAAAACCGGTGGTGTAGACCAGCATGGTGGAGGAGCCATAGACCACGTAACCGGCGGCGACCTGGCGGTTGCCCGGCTGCAGGAAGTCTTCCAGGGTGACGCCGGCACCCGGCTTGCTGACCCGGCGATAGATGGAGAAGATGGTCCCGACGGAGACGTTGACGTCGATGTTGGAGGAGCCGTCGAGGGGATCTATCAGCACCACGTACTTGGAGTGGCGGGAGAGCTCGGAATCGAAGGAGACGAAATCCTCCTCCTCTTCGGAGGCCATGCCGCACACCTCGCCACGGGCTTCCAGCGCCGCCTTGAAGCGCTCGTTGGCGTAGACGTCCAGCTTCTGCTGTACCTCGCCCTGCACGTTTTCAGCACCCATGGAGCCGATGATGTCCGCCAGCCCCGCCTTGTTGATCTCCCGGTTCACCACCTTGGCAGCCAGGCGAATGGAGCTGAGCAGAGAGGTCAGCTCGCCGGTCGCAGTGGGATAATCCGCCTGCTTTTTGACGATGAACTCGCCCATGGTGATCATGTTTCGCATTATGGTTCCTTTAAGATCGTTTCCGTTGGCATTGAAAACGTTTGCAAGCATCAGCAAAAAAAGTGCCGATCCTCGGCAGCGTTGTTTTGTAACCTAATGTAACGTCTGTTTTTTGTTTTTGCAGCGAATTAAGCCGCTTGATAAATGCGCATTTCCGCCATTTTTTCTGCCCGACGCTCGCCATAAACTGGTTTCAATCGGTAACTTTTAGAATGTTAATTCGTGGCAAAAAATCACGAAGATGTTGCCATGAAGGCGCCAAGATCCCCGCTCTGCCCCCTATCTGGGGCGCATGCCAAAGGAGACCGGTCTGCCTCTTGAGATCTCGCCATCAATCCCGCACACTGGCCAGGCTTTGGAAGCAAAAAAACATAAGGATATTCAATGAAAAGGACTCTCATTGCCGGCACGGTGGCCGCTCTGTTCGCACTCCCCGTCCTGGCGGCCCAGGTACCGGTCGGTACCAAGCTGTTACCCGCAGAACAGCAAACCTTCATCCGCAACATAGGTACCGAACCCGCCTCCATCGATCCCCAGATGGTGGAAGAGAGCGCGGGCAGCGAAATCGTCAACGATCTGTTCGAGGGGCTCTACACCCTGGACGGGGACGGCAAGCTGCAACCTGCCGGCGCCCTGGGTTACCAGCTCGATCCCACCGGCACCGTCTACACCTTCAAGCTCAGACCCGATGCCAAGTGGTCCAACGGCGAGCCGGTGACGGCAGCCGATTACGTCTATGGCTGGCAGCGGGCGGCGGATCCCAAGAACGCCTCCAACTACGCCTGGTTCATCGAGCTGACCGGCGTCACCAATGCCGCCGAGGTCATCCAGGGCAAGCAGAGCCCGGATACGCTGGGTATCAAGGCGCTCGATGCCCATACCCTGCAGATCACCCTGAAAAACCCGGTCCCCTTCTTCCTGAAGACCCTCTCCCACTACACCACCTTCCCGGCGCCGAAGGCGACCATCGAGAAGTTCGGTCATGAGTGGGTCAAGCCGGGCAACATCGTCTCCAACGGGGCCTTCGTGCTCAAGGAGTGGACCCCCAACGAACGCCTCATCGCCGAGCGCAACCCCCATTACTGGGACAACAAGAATACGGTGCTGAACAAGGTGCTCTATCTGGAGATCGTCTCCGACACCGCCGCCTACAACCGCTACCGCGCCGGCGAGCTGCACTACACCAGCTACCCGCTCGAGCAGTACAAGCAGCTCAAGCAGCAGAGCCCGCAGGAGCTGGTGAGCGTGCCGACCCTGGCCACCTACTACTACGTGTTCAACACCCAGCGCAAACCGTTCGATGACCCCAAGGTGCGCAAGGCGCTGTCGCTTGCCATCGACAGGGACACCATCACCGAGAAGATCCTGGGACAGGGTCAGATCTCTGCCTTCAGCCTGACCCCGCCCATCGTCGACGGCTTCGAGCTCAAGCGACCAGCCAGTGAGCTGATGAGCAAGGAGGAGCGGATCAAGCAGGCCAAGGCGCTGCTCGGCGAGGCGGGCTACGGCCCGGACAAGCCGCTGACGGTGGACATCCTCTACAACACCAACGAGGGGCACAAGAAGATAGCGCTGGCCATCTCCTCCATGTGGAAGCACAACCTGGGTGTCCAGGCCAAACTCAACAACATGGAGTGGAAAACCATGGTCTCGGCCCTCAACGAAGGGGATTTCGGGGTCAGTCGCTACTCCTGGAACGGGGACTACAACGATGCCTCCACTTTCCTCGATATCCTGACCTCCAGCAGTAGCGCCAACAGCGGCAAGTGGTTCAACAAGGAGTACGACGCCCTGCTGAGCAAGGCCCACGACTCGCAGGATGGCGCCGAGCGCAACCGCCTCTATCAACAGGCGGAAGCGGTGATCGAGGCCGACGCCCCCATCGCCCCGGTCTACTTCTACGTCAAGTCCCGCCTGCTCAAGCCCAACATCAAGGGCTACCCCTACCAGAACCCGCAGGATCTGGTCTATTCGAAGGATCTCTACCTCACCGCGCAGTGAGGCTAGATATCCCGCATAAAAAAGACCGCCATTCGGCGGTCTTTTTTTCAATCCTCCCGGCAAGCTGCCAGCGCCACCCTGCGCCGGCGCAGCACCACAGGTTGTACCAGCAGCTGGGCCAGCAAGACCCCAAACAAGGTCATGCCACCGCCGATCAGGTGGTAGCTGGTCAATCTCTCGCCGAGCCAGCTGATGGCCAGACCCGCTGTCATCACCGGCAACAGGTTCATGAAGATGGCGGTACGGCTTGCCCCGAGCAGAGCGATACCCTGCATCCAGAGCCAGGGGGACAAGGCTGAGGTCGGGATCCCCGCATAGAGGATCAGCCAGAGCGCCCGCCCGTCCGGCCAGTGTCCATCCACCAGCAGATAAAACGGGGTGAGGAACAGCAGGCTGCAGAGTACCTGGCCGTAGAGCATGGACCAGTTGTCGAGCCCCAGATCCCACTTCTTGAGCAGCACGCTGTAGAGCGCATAGGTGCCCGCCGACAGCAGCATGTAGACGGAGCCGATGTGGATGCCCTGAGTAAAGAGGCGAGCGGGATCCCCCTGCCCCAGCAAAATGGCCAGTCCCAGAATGGAGATGACGCCGCCTAGCAGCGCCCCCCAGGTGGGACGTTCGCGCAGCAACCAGATGCTGAGCAGCACAGTCATCAACGGCGTCAGCCCCATCATCAGGCCGATCTCGGTGGCCCCCAGGGTCTGCGCCGCGTAGTAGCCGAAGGTCTGGTTGAGCACCATGCCAAGCAGGGCCAGCGCCGCCAGCTGATAGAAGCCGGCCCGCAGTTTGGCTCGCTCGCGCCAGGCCCGATGGGCCAGAAACGGGGTCAGCACGATGGCGGCCACCATCCAGCGTGACCAGGCCAGCGCCGCAGGCGAGAGTACCCCCACCGCCAATTTGCTGACGATGGCGTTGCCGGCCCAGATGGCCATGCAGGAGAAGGGAAACAAGAAGGCAAGGGGCATCGCTATATCCAGAAAAAGCCAGCGGGTATTTCAGGCGGGAGTATAGGGAGGCCGGCAGGATTAGCAAGCATCAGGCCGTCCGGGGTGGATTGCCTGACAAAAAGGGGAACCGAACAGCGCCAAAGAGGCCGGAATGGCCCCAAAAACAATCATGCCCGCACGGTGGCGGGCATGACGCGGATCAGCGAGGTGACGAAGCTATCACGCCGCATCCATGTGCAGTCTCGAGATCAACGCGTTGACCTCGACCACGGTCTGGCGGTGGGGAATGTCCGCCGACGTGGGCATCATCAGCAAGCCGGACTGGAAGTCGAAGCGTCCTCTGCCGTGGATGTAAATCCGCCCCTTGAAGAAGGTTTTGACATGTTTTGCCACCATCAGTGGCAGGTACTTCTTGAATACTCTCATCGTTTGCAACCTCTTGCAGTTGTATCCGTATGACAGCAGCTTCTGCGAAATAATTCCGTCAAATCTGTATAAAAATCCGGAAAAATCGCAACTCTCTTCCCCAAAAAACCAATCTATAACTTTTTATTAACTTTTAGCGTATTGTATGTGGTCCTTCCAACCAGAGCAAGACCCCCTTGCCATCCTGCCACTCGATACAGGCCAGGCCCGAGGTGGCAAACATGGGGGCACCGGCCGCCGGACAGAGGCTCTGCACCAGGTATCCCACCAGCGGCAGGTGGCTCACCATCAGGATGCTGTCATGCTGAGCCGCCAGCGTGGTGAGGTAGCTCGCCACGAAGGCCGGATCGCCATAAGGGGTGATGTCACCACTCTCTTCGACGGCCCCTGCCTTGGGTAATTCACTGCATATGCTCTGCCAGGTTTGTCTGGCGCGCAGGTAGTTGCTGTGGATCACCCGATCCAGCTTGCCGCCAAGCTGGGGGGCCAGCCAGCGGGCCATGTGGATGGACTCTTCGATTCCCTGCTCGGTCAGTGGACGCTGTTCATCTGTTTTCGCATTCATGCCAGCCTGGCCATGACGCATGATGTAGATTTTCATTACAACCTCGCCCAACGGGCCTGTTTTGATAGCGGGGGGATCTTACCCCGCCATGCCGGGGGAAACAATTGCGCTACCTCTCAGAAAAGGGTTTGCCTCACCGGGTAGCGGGGTCGATAATCATGTTTAAATTCAAATAAATCCAACAAGAGTCACGCGCCAATGAGCCCATATGCCAGTCCCAACGACCATCGGCAATACCACTATCTGGAGCTGGCGAACCGGCTCAGGGTCTTGTTGATCTGCGATCCCGACACCGACAAGTCCGCCGCCTCCCTGGCCGTCAACACCGGCCACTTCGACGATCCGGCGGACCGACAGGGGATGGCTCATTTCCTTGAGCATATGCTGTTCCTTGGCACCTGCACCTATCCCAAACCTGGTGAATACCAGCAATTTATGAGCCGTCATGGCGGCAGCAACAACGCCTGGACCGGCACCGAGTTCACCAACTTCTTCTTCGAAATTGACAACGGCTTCTTCGAGGCTGGGCTGGATCGCTTCTCCCAGTTCTTCATCTGCCCCACCTTCGATCCCGAGTGGGTGGACAAGGAACGCAACGCGGTCGACTCCGAATACCGCCTCAAGCTGCAGGACGACGTGCGCCGCAGCTACCAGGTGCACAAAGAGACGGTCAATCCCGCCCACCCCTTCGCCAAATTCTCGGTGGGCAACCTGGATACCCTGGCCGATCTGCCCGGCCGGGATCTGCGCTCCGACCTTATCCGGTTTTACGAAACCCACTACAGCGCGGATCGCATGGCGCTGGTGATGATCTCTCCTGCCGCCATCGAGACCCAGCTGGGTTGGTGCGATCGCTTTTTCGCTCCCATTTTGAATCGCAATCTGGGAACGCCGACCCTCGACATGCCCCTCTACCGGCTCGATGACCTGGGCATTCGCATCCAGATCAACCCGGTCAAGGAGACCCGCAAGCTCGCGCTCACCTTCCCGCTGCCCAACGTGGATGAGTATTACGACAAGAAGCCCCTCACCTTCCTGAGCCACCTCATCGGCTACGAAGGGGACGGCAGCCTGCTCTCTCTGCTGAAAGCGAAGGGCTGGGTCAACCAGCTTTCCGCCGGCGGTGGCATCAGCGGCGCCAACTTCAAGGATTTTGGCGTCAACTTCGGGCTGACTCCGCTCGGGCTTGAGCACGTCAACGAGATAGTGACGGCCCTGTTCGGTTACTTGAAGCTCATCGAGCGCGGCGGAGTGGAAGCCTGGCGCTATGACGAGAAACGCACCGTGCTCGAATCGGCGTTTCGTTTTCAGGAGCGGGGCCGGGCACTCGATACCGTCTCCGGACTGGTGTTGAACCTGTTCAGCTACGCCCCCGATGACCTGCTCTACGGCGACTACATGATGCGCGCATACGACGAGCCGCTCATTCGCCGCCTGCTCGCCAAGCTCACCCCCCACAACCTGCGCCTGACCATCACGGCGCCGGAGCTCGGCACGGACCGGCTGGCCCGCTGGTATCAGACTCCCTACAGCGTGACCACCATCACCGAGGCGGAGAAGATCCGCTGGCAGCAGAGCGAGCCGGATCCGGCGCTGGCCCTGCCGCTGCCCAACCCCTTTATCAGCAACCGGCTCGACGTGCGCACGCCCGAGCTTGCCGCCGACATGCCCGCCTGCCTCATCGATCGGCCCGGCTTTCGGCTCTGGCACCTGCATGAGCATCAGTTCAGCGTGCCCAAAGGCAACCTCTACATCTCCATCGACAGCGAGCATGCGGTCAAGAGCCCGCGCCACATCGCCATGGCACGCCTCGCGGTGGAGCTGCTCACCGACCACCTCAACGCCCTCACCTACCCGGCGGAGCTGGCGGGGCTCGGTTATCAGATCTATGCCCACCAGGGCGGCTTTACCATCAACCTGAGCGGCTTTGCCGACAAGCAGCCGCTGCTGCTCGACATGATACTCGGCAACCGCACCCTGGGTTACCCGGATCCGGCCCGCTTTGCCGAAATCAAGGAGCAGCTCATCCGCAACTGGGACAACCAGTCCAAGGCGCGCCCCATCTCCCAGCTGTTCAACCAGCTCACCAGCCTGCTGCAGCCCAACAACCCGCCGTTCGAGCAGTTGCTGCGCCACCTGCGCAGCGTCGAGCTGGGCGAAATGCCCGCCTTCGTGGCGAGCCTCTTTGCCGAGGTGCACGTAGAGACCCTGGTGCACGGCGACTGGACCGCCGCCGAGGCCCTCGAGCTCGCCGCCCTGCTGGAGCGCCACCTCGGCGTCAACAGCCAGCCCAGTGCCGAGACCCGCCGCCCGCTCATCTCCATTCAGGACAGGGGCACCCTCATTCGTGAACAGGGCTGTGAGCATGAAGACTCGGCCCTGCTGGTCTACTACCAGTCCCGCACCACCCGGGCGCGGGATCTGGCCTGCTTCACCCTGGCCAACCACATCATGTCCTCCACCTTCTTTCACGAGCTGCGCACCCGTCAGCAGCTCGGTTACGTGGTGGGGGCCGGCAACCTGCCCCTCAATCGCCATCCCGGCCTCATCTTCTACATTCAGTCGCCGGTGGCCGGGCCGCAGATCCTGCTGGATGCGGTGGAGGAGTTCATCGACCTGTTTCCGCTGGCCATGCTCGAGCTCACCGCCCGTCAGTGGCAGGACAGCAAGGCGGGCCTGCAGGCCCAGCTGAGCGAGCGGGATGCCAACCTGCGCAGTCGGGGCCAGCGGCTGTGGGTCAGCATCGGCAACAAGGATCTGGGCTTTGATCAGCGCGAAAGGGTGTGCGAGGAGGTGGGCAACCTGAGCCGCGCCGATCTGGTACGCTTTATCACCCAGCTGAGATCGAGAACGTCGGATCGGCTGATCCTCTGCAGCTATGGTCAGGGCCACGAGCACGACGAGCGCATCACCGGCCAGTTTATCGACGACCCGCGGGCGTTTCGGCTCAATGCCGCCACCTTCGAGGCCTGATCAGGCCGCCTGTTTCCCTTCTTGTAGCCAATAAAAAGCCGACCCCGTGGGGTCGGCTGGAAAAACCATAATCAATTGCGACCAGAGCCGCCAAAAGTGAACATGAGCGTGAAAATCAGACACTGAGTTGATGGTCGGCGGGCAGTCCCAAACCAGAGCGCGCCTGCCGATGACAACAGTGATTGAGAAACAGGCTCATCTTAGGCACTCCCCTCCCTTGTCACGTTGATCTATGTCAAAGGAGGTAATAAAGAGTCAACCAGCTGCAGCTTTATGGCGAGTTTTATGGCCTCAGGTCACGCTTTTGGTCAGGCCTCTGGACGGCGGACCAGCCGGTATGCCACCTCGTCGAAGTAGGAGAGCTGGCCCGACAGCACCCTGGGGTGATCGAGCTCGGCCGCTCGCCCCAGCACCTCTACCTGGAAGTGGCGCTCGAACAGGGTGCGCACCTCCATCTCCCCCACCGAGAACGGCGGCTGGCGCTGCTGCTCCGGCTGATACTCCAAAGTCACCAGCAGGATCTGACCGCCCGCCTCGATAAGCCGGCTCATCAGCTCGGCATATTGACGGCGCATGGCGGTCGGCAGGGCAATGAGAGCGGCCCTGTCGTAAGCCAACCGATAGCGACGGCCAAGTTCGGGGGCGGCGAAAAAATCCCCCTCATAAATGCGCAGGCTGTCGTGCTGATGGCACTGATAGGGCCCCTCGGCACTCACCGTTTCACTCAGTTTGTTCTCGCTGAAAAAGCTGTTGATGGCGACGGACGAGAGCTCGAACCCGTCGACCGGATGGCCCTGCCCGCTCAGCCAGAGCATGTCGCGGGACTTGCCGCACAGGGGCACCAGCACGGGCTCGCCCTGCTGCTGGGCCGACCACCAGGATTGCAGCCAGCGATTGAAATCCGCCTGATGAAAGCCGATCCGGTTCTCTTCCCAACGCTGATGCCAAAAAGCCGCTTCCATCCTGTCACCCCTGTCATGTAAAGATGCCTCAATATCACAACTTAGCCCGCTGTGCGCAAGCACCAACAAGGCGGCAGCCGCAATTTTTGCCCAAAAAAGCACGGCGAAACAAAAAAGGGCCCGAAGGCCCCCTTTTGACATCTTTTTGTCATCCACTCCGGCTCTTGCTCGCCTGCTTTGCGCCTGCTTGCCACCGCGACGGCAGGGCGAGCCGGATCAGAGCAAAACTGGCTCGGCAAAGATGACCGCCGCCACCGCAGCTAGCCTAGCGGCAATCTCGGTAAAATCTGGGCGCGTCGCCACTACCTCGGCGAGACAGTCATCCACCAGCACATGCAGGGCATCCAGCCTGTTGTCACGGGGAGCGCAGCGGGCCAGCAGCTCTTCCAGCAGGCAGCCGAAGGCCCTCACTTCCAGCCGCTCCAGCAAGCCGGCCAGCTCGCCATCGGTTCGCTCATAACAGGAGGCGGCGCCGAAATCCCCGAGCAGCAGCCGCCCCTCCCCTTGCGAGGAGTGCAGCATGTTGTGGGCGTAGAGATCGCCGTGCAGAATGCCGCGCCCGTGCAGATGCAGCGCGGCGCTCGCCACCCCCTGCGCCATGGCCAGCAGCGCAGCCGGGGTAAAGCGGGCATCGGCCGGGTAGATGTCGCGGGTGCAGGAGTCCAGGCTCGGCGGCCCCGCCAGGTTGATAAAATCAGGGTCTATCAGCGCCATCACCAGCGCCGGGATGCCGGAGGGGTGATCGCCCACCCGCCCCTCGACCCCGACCAGATGGAGATGACGGCCGGCCGCCAGCGACACCGCCAGCTCGCAGCGGGGCAACCCATCACTGGTCACCGCCCCCTTGAAACACTTGACCGCCACCGCCCGCGGCCCCGCCGGCGTGGCCAGCTCGGCGCGATGGATGACGCCGGATGCCCCCTGCCCCAACAGCTCGCCCACCGTCAGCGCAGCCCACGGGATGTCGGCCACCGAGGCGCACTGGCCCAGCCGCTGCTCCTGCTTGTCGCTGAAGGGGTTGCCCGCATACGCCAGCCAGGCAAGGTGCGGCAAGTTCGCCAGCCAATCCGGGAGCGCCTCGAGCCGGTTGGCGGCGATGCGCACCAGCTCCAGACGCTGGCAGTTGGCCAGGGTTGCCGGCAGCTCGCGCAGGCGATTGCCCGAGAGCATCAGCTTTTGCAGGGCGCCGCACTGACCCAACTCATCGGGCAACTGCTCGATGGCGTTGTCGGTCAGGATCAGCCAGCGCAGCCCCGCCGGCAGCGACTTGGCGGGAACCGTGGCGATCTTGTTGGCCTTGAAGCCCACCATGGTGAGCGCCGGGCAGCGCCCCAGCACCTCGGGCAGCTCGGTAAAGCGGTTCTCGGAGCAGAAAATAATGCGCAGCTTGCTGAACTCGGCCAGCTCGTCAGGCAGCCGACTCAACTGGTTGCCAGTGAGATCCAGCACCTCCAGCGTCTCTTTGAGAGCCAGGATCTCGGGCGGGAACACCGCCAGGTTTTCGGCGAGTTTGAGGTGGCGGGCGCCGCAGAGTTCACCTGCGCGCAGCTGTTCCAGAGTATGCATGACATCGTCTCTATCGGGTGGCCGACTCGCGGCCAACGGCGCTACCGGTTGTTGGCCCGGCAGTCAAACCGGCAGTCAAAAAAGAGGGGGCATTATAGAGAATGACGGCCGAAGATCCCCTGTTTTGTTGCCGCAAGGGTCTGCACCGGCGCACGGTGCCGTGATAGGGGGGCAAAGAGAGCAAGATCCGGGTCGTGCCAGCGAGGGCCGGTTGCCATAGTGGGGTCTGAGCGGAGTCAAACCAGAGTGGGTCGAACCCGCTGAGGCTCCAACCCACTGCCAACCCTGTGCGCCCGCACAACACATCTGCGAGGGAACTGCCATGTCATCACTGTCCAACAAGGTCGCCATCATCACCGGCGCCAGCTCCGGCATCGGCCGCGCCAGCGCCATCCTGTTTGCCCGGGAGGGGGCCCGCATCGTCGTCGGCGCCCGCCGCCAGAGCGAGCTGGATCTGCTGGTGGAGGAGATCCGCCATGAGGGGGGCCAGGCGGTGAGCCTGGCGGGAGACGTGAAAAGCGAATCTTACGCCCGCGCCCTGGTGGATCTCGCGCTGACCCGTTTCGGCGGACTCGATATCGCCTTCAACAACGCAGGCACCACGGGGACACCGGGCAGCGTGCCGGCGCTTGAACTGGCGCAGTGGCAGGAGACGCTGGATACCAACCTCACCAGCGCCTTTGTGGGGGCCAAATACCAGATCCCCGCCATGCAGGCACGCGGCGGCGGCTCGCTTATCTTTACCTCCACCTTCGTCGGCCATACCCTGGGGCTGCCCGGCATGGCGGCCTATGCCGCGAGCAAAGCCGGCCTGATTGGCCTGACCCAGGTGCTGGCTGCCGAATATGGGGCACAAGGGGTGCGGGTCAACGCCCTGCTGCCGGGGGGCACCGACACCCCCATGGGACGGGCCTTTACCGATACCCCGGAAAGCCTCGCCTTTGTGCAGAATATGCATGCCCTCAAACGGCTGGCTCAACCGGAGGAGATCGCCCGCTCGGCCCTTTATCTCGCCTCCGATGCATCCAGCTTTACCACCGGCATTGCCCTGCTGGCCGATGGTGGGGTATCTATTTGTCGCACATGACCTTGTCGCACCCAAGATCCTGCGGCTGCAAACCCATCGTGAGAGCGCCTTATGTCTGATTACGCCCGTATCGCCGATGCCATCCGTTTTATCGCCAGCCAGGTGGCGCGCCAGCCCACCCTGGACGAGATAGCGGCGCACGTTCACTTAAGCCCCTTTCACTTCCAGCGGCTGTTCAGCCGCTGGGCCGGGGTGACGCCCAAACGCTATCTGCAGGTGCTGACCCTGGAGCGGGCCAAGGCGCTGCTGCAGGAGTCGCGCCCGCTACTGGAGGTGGCCGATACCCTGGGCCTGAGCAGCGGCTCGCGGCTCTACGATCACTTCGTGCAGCTCGAAGCGGTGACGCCGGGCGAGTACAAGCAACGCGGGGCCGGGCTGGTCATCGATCACGGGGTGCACGACACCCCCTTCGGCCAGGCGTTCGTCGCCCTGACCCCGCGGGGGGTATGCAACTTCTCGTTTCTCGATGAGCAGGCCCCACAGACGCCGCTGACCACCCTCGCCCACAACTGGCCAGAGGCAGAACTGAGGGAGTCGCCGTCACGCACCCAGGGGGTCATCCACACCATGTTCGACAGCAGCAAGGCGCCGGACCGCCCTATCTCGCTGCACGTGAGCGGCACCAACTTTCAGATCAGCGTCTGGCGGGCGCTGCTGCAGATCCCGCCCGCCAAGGTGGTGAGCTACGCCCAGGTGGCAAGCGCCGTCGGCAACCCCAAGGCCGCCCGCGCCGTGGGGCTGGCGGTGGGCGCCAACCCCGTCGCCTTGATGATCCCCTGCCACAGAGTCATCCAGCAAAACGGCAAACTCGGCGGCTATCACTGGGGCGAGACCCGTAAGCAGGCGATACACGCCTGGGAAGCGGCAAGGTATGAGTGAACCTGGCCTTTTTCTGCTCGGCCTGATGGGGGAGAAACTGGTGTGTTGGTGGTGAGTCAGCAAACTATCAGGTCACTCCGAACGAGCATGCAGTGATATAAAGCGGGAGCATGAGAAGAGTCGGGGTGCAGATCGCCCCTTTATTGCCTTGGCGAGGCATGGAGATTAGCAACACCACCCTAGCGGATTGACGAAACACGTAGGGTGCAATAAGCGCAGCGCATTGCACCATTTGCCGAGCGGCTTTTGTGCAAGGAATGAAGCATCAAATTAGCGGTGCAATTTTATTGTACCCTACGGTACTGAAATCTAACTGCGCTCAACTAGATCAATAAGACGCAAATAGCGTGGATCTGATGTCAAGTCTGGCTTAGCCTCCACAATTAGAGCTAGCACCTTCAGTAACTCATAACTGGGACGGGTTATAGCTTGGGGTGTAACTCTGTTAATCAAATCCAGCATCGTCTCAGGGAACTGTCTAGTTATCGACTTTTTATCATTTATCTCTAGGGTAAACCGATAGAAAACATGGGCATCAGTCTCTACTGGCACCAATAATTTCTTGATCACTTCGTAGACTGCTGGGAAGCTATCGCCGGTGTCATCAAGCAAACCGACCCATGCTTTCATCGATGAAGAAGTCCTATATCGGCGTTCTCTCGGCCAGTCCTCGCCAATTAATGGAATGACGTATTTAACCCATCCGTTCTCGTTTTTCTGTCCAACCAAGCCTAGCCATGAAATAAACCGGTTCCGAGTATCATCAGACATAACTCGTAAAGCTGAACGCATTTCTCTTCGTGAAAGAGCAGATGACTCATCTTGATAAAACACCCTCATAGCACCTAGCCACTTGGCTGCAACAACAGAAAAGTCATTCTCCCAAGAAAATCTTTCAAGCCATGGAATGAGCCCAAGCAAAAGAGGTTTAATGCAATCGACTAATGGTACAGAAGGGGTATTCCCACGCAGAAAACCGTTCCAAGCGGGTTCCGAAGCTGAATGTTCAAAATTCAACATTGGAATAAGGCAATCCTTAGTCCAGGCTGGATCTATAAACATAAACCAGTTCAGCTGCCTACAAACAACCGACACAGCATGAGCGGAGCCCTCACCTGGCGCCATAAAAAGACGTTCAAAGCGTGACTTGATGTGAGTTGGGATGAGTGACTCAGCTTCATGTTTTTCACTAGATACCGCATGCAACAGAGCCTCGGCGCACATACCAATAGGGCTGTTAATAGCATGAGCAAGAGTGCGCCGGGACTGTTGAATGACTTTACCACCTCGTCTGACTTCGCCGAGGGCGCTTGTCACAGCTTCTTCTCCACCATTCAGGATGGCATCAATGATGTGATCGTAGAGCTTCCAACAGAGACCATCATCAAACTCAAGGACCGCCACAAAGTTCTGGTTAAGCCATCGGCACAAGGTATAGCGTAGTTTGATGATTACAACCTGTGGAAGTAGTGCTGCTCGGTTCAGTAATACTCGTCTAAGCCTTGGCGATATGTCTGTAGGAAGCTCATTGAGCATTGCCGACCAAAAGACCTCAGGATAGTCGTTAGTCTTTGCTGCAATCGTCAACGCTGACAGCGCCTTGCGCGGATTTACTTTCACTAAACCAGTAAAGGGCCGCCTCTCGGTGAAGTGGTCAAAGTCGCGCTTCAGCTCTTCCTTAGCCCTGAAAACCACCTCGTTGACAGGAAGATCTATAAGCGCATCTGGTTTTTCATCCGTACCAACCCAACTCGTGTGAGAACCTCCTTCAACGACCGCTGAGGTCGCCCAGTTATCACTCCATCCAGAAATACTTTTGAGCAACTCGTCAAGTCGTTCACTACGGTCTGCAGTCAGTTCACAACCCTGTAGCTCGAGATACCGAGTGTAACTAGCAACAACGCTGTCCCTCAGACCAAGATACTCTTCGTCAGAACAGTGGGTAGGCTGACTAGGGCCTTCAAAAATGCGGTCGATAAGTTGGTTTCGACTCTCCTGAGCAAACTCGCACCACCGATCTACCAGCAGGAAAAGAATCTCTCGAACAATATTACGATCCCAGAATGTCTCCTGATCCAAAGACAAAAGCTCTTCTACTACATAACTAGCCTCGAAAGCTTCTGTTTTACTGAACGCGTACAGCTTGAGCTTACGGAAGAAGAACCGGTCAGTCGTAGACCAGGTCGTTGCGTGTGCCCTAGCCAGTTCTGGCCACTTGGCCGCCATTCGATCGAAACATTGGACAAACCAAGTCATGACCTCAGCACTTTCCGTGATGTGTTTGCTCCCATCGGTCTCACGGTTCAGATAGCAACTCGGGGTCTGGAAATAGACGGTCTCAATATCATTCAGCAGCCCAGAAGCGACGATAAGCTGCTGCTCCAAGATGCCAACTACCTGCGGTAATAGTTCGTCTGGGATATCTAAGTCTTCACCATGCCGTTCAAGAAATACCACATCCCACTCGCCGAGGTGACTGAGGTCTATCACCTCCCAGTCCAAACACGGCGGCTTGAACCGAGCCAAACCAAACGGTGACTTAATTTCCAATCGCGGCGTTGTAACCCTTCGAAACTCTCGCAGAACACTAGCAGTCCACCCTTCTTCATTGATTCGTTCCTTCAAGTCAAACCAGTCGCCATTCCACTGACGGTTACGAGGGTCTCTGTGATATTCGAGAATCAGGTTCCAGATATGGCGGACCCGCAGATGAGGTTCCTTTAAATATCCAACCTGCCGTTCTACCTGTTGAATCAGTCGTGGATGTAGTCCGTTTTGACGTATGGACCACCATGCAAGTACCGGGCTATCGATCGACTTACAGACCCAGTTTATTAGGTGTTCAAGCCTTCTAGGCGTCATCTCTGAACCTTCGGCTTGCCTTCCGCCCAGCCGATGAAAGTCATGCGGATTATCGTCTCCATCGTGCCAAACAAGCAGGTTGTCGTTGCTAATACCTTGTACTGGAGCGCTCTCAAAGCCCACAATCGGGTCATCATCAAGTCCATAAGCGATCCGAGGATCAAATTGCGCATTACTTTCATCGTAATCATCTCTTCGATCTGGTTTGGCTGACCGTATATTTGCATCCATTACACACACCCATTCCGGATGTGGTTTCGGTTCAGCCTCCGAGAACAATCTAGCTCCCTGTACTGTGCGGAGAACATGAGCCACTTGGCCACGCTCATGAGGAGTCAACTCTTTCGGATCCTGCCGACTCATCGCGATAATAGACGCCCGCCACTTACGTGGCTCGTCGGCCCGCTCAGCCCATGCAGCTAAGGTTTGCCAAAGATGAGAATAATCTTCATAGGCGATAGCGGTCACACCTCTATCACGCCATTTAACCTCGATATCCTCCGCTCGGCCCTTATCAAACGCATATAACCTAGAACAGTCAAACTGGCCGTCATGATTTAGCCCCTGCAATAAATACTTAACGGGTGGGTCTTCTGCCTGATAACCCACCAATACGACAGTGAAATGCTCAATTAAGCTGCGAATAAAGTTGGTAGCCCAGCCTTCCGAGAGGTAAGCACGCCCAAAATCGGCACTGCTCAATACATAGTCGTGCTGCTCACCTCCAATATCAGATAAGCGTCCATGTAGATAGGTAATACCATCAAGGGATGCGCCCAAGGATAAGTTTGGAAAAGCTGGAGGTACATGACATGTTAAATGACTCCCACCCAGTTCGAATAGTCGATCAAAGTTGGTAGTGACAATCTGTGGAATACCTGGTTGACGTGATGATATCCTCTTGATTAGCTCATGTTCTCTACCTAGTGTTACCGTACCATTAGATGCTTGCAGTCGTTCTGTAACCAGAGCATTGACTTCCTCTCTGCCATATTCCTGATGCAACATGTTGAAAATTTGATCAAGCGGCGTCTTGATACCTGCTTTTTCACCTAGGCGGGCATCGATCCATGGCTCAAAAGCCTGCATGATCCCCGAATCGGGTGAGGGATCAAAAAAATCAACAACATATCGTGTTAATTCAACAAAGTCGGGCATTTTTGATGGAATTGAAACCCCTGCACCACACAAAAATACAACTCTACCAGAATCACACCGCTCAAGAAGAAGATCCGGAATAGATGGACCGTCAGCAAAAAATCTCATATCCGCAATACCTCTAAATGTCAGGGATTCCAGAGATCATTCCTAATTATTTCATCCCGACAGCGAGATAATGAGGCACGACCTAGCTATAGACAGAGAGTACCAATTTGAGTCAATCAATATAACCTTGACGATCAATCAATGACCTTATTCATGCGGAATTTTTAACGCAAACTGTCAATAAAGAAAAGACGCCCTAAGGCGTCTTTCTTATTGCTGGGTGTTGGAGCCAACCGGTTGAGAGCTTTTCCCCTCCCCGCCTTGCCCCACTACCCAATCAGATCGGGGTGATGGAGGTGATATGGGCCGAGCCATCCAGAGACTGGAAGATCTGCACCACGGCTTCCCCGTGGATCGGGTTGGGCAGCGGCACAGTAGTTTTGCATTTGAAGCGGTAGTTGGTGCCGGCGACGACCTGGGTGGAGACTTCAAAGGGGGTGTACTGCACCCCGACAAATCCTTCCAGCGCCTGGTTGAATACGGCCTGATCTTTGGCGCTCAGCTTGTGGTAGGCAGTCCATCCGCCCAACAACACTGCTTGTTCTGACATAACAAACCCTCCGTGATCTCTTGTCCCTACTCGTTTGGCTGTTCGGGTTCCGCCCCGTTTATTCAAGTGGTGTCCGGACTCCACCGGGGGCCACACCAGATATCGGTATGCTCGGTACCGACAGCGCACATGAAGGCGTTGCTGTCGTCACCCTCCCCTGCTGCCACGACCATCGCCTCACAGCGCAGGTCTCAATTGGCATGGCTGAGCCTAGTGCGAGATCCATAAAACACCCCCTGTCAGATATGACAGAGGCAGGGAGGCGAGAAAGCGGCTAGCGAGGGGAAAAATGAGGCGCAAACGATTGGAAAAAGAAAAGACGCCGCAAGGGCGTCTTTTTTACATTTTTATGCTTGAAGGGTGAAAGGGCGTGCGCCGCTTATTCCCATTCGATGGTTGCGGGCGGCTTGCCAGAGACGTCGTACACCACGCGGGAGATACCGTTGATCTCGTTGATGATGCGATTCGACACGTGGCCGAGGAAGTCGTACGGCAGGTGAGCCCAGTGGGCAGTCATAAAGTCGATGGTTTCGACGGCGCGCAGGGCAATGACCCAGTCATATTTGCGGCCATCGCCCATGACGCCGACGGAGCGCACCGGCAGGAACACGGCGAACGCCTGGCTGACCTGGTTGTAGAGGTCGGCTTTGCGCAGCTCTTCGATAAAGACGGCATCGGCGCGGCGCAGGATATCGCAGTACTCTTTCTTCACTTCGCCAAGCACCCGCACGCCCAGACCCGGGCCCGGGAACGGATGACGGTAGAGCATGTCGTAGGGCAGACCCAGCTCGAGGCCAACACGGCGCACTTCGTCTTTGAACAGCTCGCGCAGCGGCTCCACCAGACCCATCTTCATCTCTTCCGGCAGACCGCCGACGTTGTGGTGAGACTTGATGACGTGGGCCTTGCCGGTCTTGCTGGCAGCCGATTCGATGACGTCAGGATAGATGGTGCCTTGTGCCAGCCACTTGGCGTTTTTCAGCTTTTTCGCTTCATCGTCAAACACTTCGACGAAGACGCGGCCGATGATCTTGCGCTTGGCTTCCGGTTCATCTTCACCGGCCAGGGCGGAGAGGAAGCGCTCTTCGGCATCGACCTTGACGATGTTCAGACCGAAGTGGTCGCCAAACATCTCCATCACCTGGGTGCCTTCATTCAGGCGCAGCAGGCCGTTGTCAACGAAAACGCAGGTCAGGCGATCGCCGATGGCCCGGTGCACCAGCATGGCCACCACGGAGGAGTCCACACCGCCGGAGAGGCCCAGGATCACCTCGTCGTCACCCACCTGCTCGCGGATGCGGGCAACGGCGTCGTCGATGATGGTGGCCGGGGTCCACAGGCATTCGCAGCCGCAGATGTCTTTGACGAAGTGCTCCAGCATGCGGGCACCCTGACGGGTGTGGGTCACTTCCGGGTGGAACTGCACGCCGTAGAAACGCTTGGCCTCGTTGGCCATGGCGGCATGCGGGCAGGTGGCGGTCTGTGCGATGGTGGTGAAGTCGGCCGGGATGGTGGTGACCTTGTCGCCATGGCTCATCCACACATCCAGCAGGGCATTGCCGTTGTCGGCGATGGCATCTTCGATGTTGCGCAGCAGCGCGCTGGTCTTGCCGGCGTTGCCCAGCACTTCCACCTTGGCGTAACCGAATTCACGCTCGGTGGAGGATTGCACCTTGCCACCCAGCTGCTCGGCCATGGTCTGCATGCCGTAGCAGATGCCGAACACCGGCACGCCGGCGTTGAACACGTACTCGGGGGCGCGCGGGCT
Organism: Aeromonas sp. S8(2024); assembly: GCF_041403085.1. NCBI lineage: Bacteria > Pseudomonadati > Pseudomonadota > Gammaproteobacteria > Aeromonadales > Aeromonadaceae > Aeromonas > Aeromonas sp. S8(2024). The sequence continues at coordinate 741,301 of NZ_JBGLRF010000001.1, forward strand.
GCCCGCTTCGGTGACGGACTCGGGGCCGCCGGAGAGGATGATGCCGCTCGGATTGAATTCGCGGATCTGCTCTTCGGTCACATCCCAGGCCCACAGTTCGCAGTAGACGCCGATTTCGCGCACGCGGCGGGCGATCAGCTGGGTGTACTGGGAACCGAAGTCGAGGATAAGGATACGGTGCTGGTGAATGTCTTTAGTCATTTTATTCCTGCATCAGGCTGCTGTTGTCACAAAAAGCACGGGATAAAAAAGGGGTGGAGAAACGGGGCCGCAGCCCCGTTTTATCAGCCCATCCGGTAGTTGGGGGCTTCTTTGGTAATGGTCACGTCGTGGACGTGGGACTCTTTCATCCCGGCGCCCGAGATGCGCACGAATTCGGCCTTGGTGCGCATGTCGTCGATGGTGGCGCTGCCGGTCAGGCCCATGGAGGAGCGCAGACCGCCCATCTGCTGGTGGATGATCTCTTTGAGGCGGCCCTTGTACGGCACGCGGCCTTCGATCCCTTCCGGCACCAGCTTGTCGGCGGCGTTGTCGGTCTGGAAGTAACGGTCGCTGGAGCCCTTGGACATAGCGCCCAGAGAACCCATGCCACGGTAGGACTTGAAGGAGCGGCCCTGGTAGAGCTCGATCTCGCCCGGTGCCTCTTCGGTACCGGCAAACATGGAGCCCACCATGACGCAGCTGGCGCCAGCGGCGATGGCCTTGGCCACGTCACCGGAGAAGCGGATGCCGCCATCGGCAATCACCGGAATGCCGGTGCCTTCCAGCGCGTCGACGGCGTCGGAGATGGCGGTGATCTGGGGCACACCCACGCCGGTCACGATACGGGTAGTACAGATGGAGCCCGGGCCGATACCGACCTTGACGGCGTTGACGCCGGCAGCGGCCAGCGCCTTGGCGCCCGCGGCAGTCGCCACGTTGCCGCCGATGATCTGCAGATCAGGGTAGGCTTCGCGGGTCGCTTTGATGCGATCCAGCACGCCCTGGGAGTGACCGTGGGAGGAGTCGATCAGCAGCACGTCCACACCGGCTTCCACCAGGGCGGCGACGCGCTCTTCGTTGCCGGCACCGGCACCGACGGCGGCACCGACCCGCAGACGACCCTTGTCATCTTTACAGGCGTTCGGCTTGCGCTCGGCTTTCTGGAAGTCTTTGACGGTGATCATGCCCTTGAGTTTGAAGTCGGCGTTGACCACCAGCACCTTCTCGATACGGTGCTTCTGCATCAGGCCGACCACCTCTTCACGAGGAGCCCCTTCACGCACGGTGACCAGACGATCCTTCTGGGTCATGATCTGTTCGACAGTCTGGGAGAGATCGGTCACGAAGCGCACGTCACGACCTGTGATGATGCCCACCAGCTGGTTGCCTTCGGTCACCACCGGATAGCCGGCGAAACCGTTCTTGTGGCTCAGCTCCTTGATCTGGGCGATGGTCAGGTCAGGGCGTACGGTGACGGGGTCGGTGACCACGCCGCTCTCGTACTTCTTGACCTTGCGCACTTCTGCAGCCTGCTGCTCGATGGACATGTTCTTGTGGATAAAGCCGATACCGCCTTCCTGGGCCAGTGCGATAGCCAAACGGGCTTCGGTCACTGTGTCCATGGCAGCGGAGATCATGGGGATGTTCAGGCTGATGGCAGAGGTCAGCTTGGTACGCAGATCGGCAGTATTGGGAAGAACTTCGGAGTGGGCGGGAACCAACAGTACATCGTCGAAGGTTAACGCTTCTTTGGCAATCCTGAGCATGGCAATATCTCACCGTTGAGGAAGTGGGGGTGTAAAATATTGCCGACGAAGTTTACTCACGCATTGGTCACTGGTAAAGAAGTTTTTTGAATTTTTTATGGCGTTTTGACCTTTTCAGCCGCCAAGGCGCTAAAAACCCAACAATTTTCGTCATAAAACGGCCGTTTGCAGGCAAAAGAGTTGCCTCATTGCGGTTTTATGCAAAAAAGCCCCCGTTTAATTTTTTCAGGCCCCCCGCAACCCCTCCCCCTTTGCAGACCCGTTGGCACCTGTCGAGCGCCCTCGTAAACCGGGTCACTCGCCTCTGGCAAGTCCGTCAACAACTAAGCCAAGTTGCGCCGTATCCAAACTGGTTCACCCGGGTTGGCACGTTCAGCTAAGTGACCTTTTCACGGCGCGGGTTTGCTTTGAGCCGGCGCCTGCGTATCATGATTAACATTCTGAATTGAAATGGAATTTCATGATGAATCACGGACACCCGCAAGGGCGCATGGCCATAACCCTGGCGGCACTGGGGGTCGTCTATGGCGATCTCGGCACCAGCCCGCTCTATGCCCTCAAGGAGAGTTTCGCCGGACACCTGGGCCTGCAACCCACCCCGGCTGGGATCCTCTCCATCGTCTCCCTCTTCTTCTGGACCATCATGATCGTGGTCTCATTCAAATATGTGCTGCTGGTGCTTCGGGCCGACGACAAGGGAGAAGGGGGGATCCTCACCCTCGCCTCGCTGGCCTCCCGCCGCCTTCCGGCCAGGTCGCGCGCCCTGCTCATGATGCTCGGTCTGGTCGGCGTGGGGCTGTTTATCGGGGATGCGGTGATCACCCCCGCCATCTCGGTGCTCTCGGCGGTCGAAGGGCTGCAGGTGATCACCCCGGAGCTGGCGCCCTTCGTGCTGCCCATCACCCTCACCGTGCTGGTGATCCTGTTCGGGGCCCAGCATTACGGCACCGCCGGCATCGGCCGCCTGTTCGGCCCGGTCATGCTGCTCTGGTTCGGGGTACTGGCGGCGCTCGGCGCCTATGAGATCGGGCAAAATCCCGCCATCCTGCAGGCCATCAATCCGCTCTACGCCCTCGATTTCATGGTCAGCCGACCGGGTGTCGCCTTCATCACCCTGGGGGCCGTTGTGCTCTGCGTCACCGGTACGGAGGCGCTCTACGCCGACATGGGCCACTTTGGCCGTGGCGCCATCCAGCTGGCTTGGGGCTCCCTGGTGATGCCCGCCCTGCTGCTCAACTACTTCGGCCAGGGGGCCCTGCTGCTGCGCAATCCCGCCGCCATCGAAAATCCCTTCTACCTGCTCGCCCCCTCCTGGCTGGCCTTTCCGCTGCTGATCCTCGCCACCCTGGCCACCGTCATCGCCTCCCAGGCGGTGATCTCGGGCACCTACTCGGTGGTGCACCAGGCCATCTTGCTCGGCTACCTGCCGCGCCAGGAGATCCGCCACACCTCGGAGCACGAGATAGGCCAGATCTACCTGCCGCTGGTGAACTGGCTGCTGCTGGGGGGCATCGTCATCGTCATCCTCTGGTTCAAGAGTTCAAGCAACCTGGCGGCCGCCTACGGCATCGCGGTGACCGGTACCATGGCGCTCACCACCCTGCTGCTGATGGTGGTGGCCGCCCGCCGCTGGAAGTGGTCGCGCTGGCTCATTGCGCTGGTATGCGCGCCGCTGCTGCTGGTCGATGTCACCTTCTTTGCCGCCAATACCACCAAGTTTCTGGCCGGTGGCTGGCTCCCCATCCTGTTTGCGCTGCTGGCCATCCTGGTGATGACCACCTGGAAGCGCGGACGGGAGCTGGTGCTCGACAAGCTGGAACACAAGTCACTGGCGCTGAAAGGGTTTGTCGACAACATGCAGGCAGACCCGCCACTGCTGGTACCCGGCACCGCCGTGTTTCTCTCCAAGTCGGTGCAGGTGGTGCCCCACGCCATGCTGCACAACCTCAAACACAACAAGATCCTGCACGAACGGGTCATCTTCCTGACCGTTCAGATCAAGGACGAGCCCTGGCTCTCCTTCAAGGAGCGCATCGAACTCACCCACCTTGGCGAGGGGTTCTGGCAGGTGGTCGCCCACTTCGGCTACAAGGAGGTGCCCTCCATGGAGGAGATCTTCCAGGCCTGCGCCCAGGAGGATCTGAAGGTCACCATGGCCAAGACCTCTTTCTTCCTCTCCCACGAGAACCTGGTCAGCACCGATCTGCCCGGCATGGCGCGCTGGCGGGAGGGTCTGTTCGTCTGGATGAACCGCAACTCCCTCAAGGCGACCGACTTCTTTCATATTCCCGCCAACCGGGTGGTGGAGCTCGGGGTATTGCTGGAGCTGTAACCCGCAGCCATCACTCATTACCAGAAGCCGGCGTTGCAACCAGTGAGGTGGTAAAGGGGCCCAGTATCGATACTTATCTTCCTGTTTTTCATCCTGTTACGATTAAAACACGATTGATAATAGTTATTGTTTGACGGGCTATTCGTCGGGCAAGCTTGCGGCATCGGCGCCGGTTCGGGCGCCCTCACACCAGCCGTTTGAGTATTAATATGAAGACCAGGAAGGGAGCCCAGTGATGGACGCCTGCAGCCCGAGACCAACACTGCCCGCCAACGATCCCGACGCCGCCCGTCTCGTTTGCCTTGCCATCGCGATCGCCCTGCATCTTGCCGCCTTCTGGTGGCTCTATGCGCACCAGCCTGCGCCCATCACCCCGCCCTTGCCGCTGACCCTGTCGGCCCGCTGGGTCGGCGAAGCTGCAACCAATGAAGCGCCTGCCAAGGCGGCCCCCGCCCCTGCTACCACAGCGCAGCAAATACAAAAAGTGCAGCGAGAGCAGCAAGTACAAAAAGTGCAGCAAAAGGCCAGGCCGTTGCCACTACCCAAAAAACCGCCGCTCAAGCAAGTCAAAAAGAGCGTCAAGCCGGTGGTCAAATCGCTTAAACACAGTCCCCCGCCGGTGCAGCCCGCCAAGGTCATGCCGGTGAGCAGTCCGCAACCACCGGTCACCTCGCCCGCCCCTGCGACGGCGGCAACGGCCGCACAGGCGAGCGGCGAAAGTGCCAGTCAGCATCCTGCCCGCAAGGCTGGCGGCGGCGCCGGCAACAGCGCCCCCATAGCCCGTGATGCACGGCTCAACAACCCCGAGCCCCAATACCCCTATGAGTCGAGACGACGGGGAGAAGAGGGGCGGGTCATCCTCAATGTGCGGGTGACGGCCGAGGGCACCGCCGCCTCGGTGGAGGTGGCCAAGAGCAGCGGCTATCGGCGGCTGGACATGACGGCCCGCAAGACCGTCAGCCGCTGGAAATTCATTCCTGCCAGACAGAACAACGTGGCCGTCGAGGCCTCGGCAAGAGTCACCATCATTTTCAAATTAAGGGCTTGAACATGGATCCTGAAATCGCAAGCAACGGCATGGGCATCGCCCACCTGCTCAGCCAGAACAGCGGCGTAGGGCTGATCCCCTTCATCCTGCTGGTACTGATGTCCCTTGGCACCTGTTATTACGCCCTGCTCAAGGGCTATCTCGCACAGCGGGAACAACGCCTCAATGCCCGCTTCGTCGCCGATTTCTGGCAGCACGACAGCGTGCAGGAGATGGAGCGCCAGCTGGCACACCTGCCGCCGCAGGAGGCCTATGGCCGGCTGACCGGCGCCGCGTTGGCGGCCGTGGCCCAGCTGAAGCGGGCCGAGGAGCGTGCAGTCAGCTGCAAGCTGGGCTCGCCGGATGAATATCTGCTGCGCGCCATGCGCCGGGCCATCACCCAGGAGCGGGTGCTGCTGGAGCAGGGGCTGGCCTTCCTCGCCTCGGTGGGCTCGGCGGCCCCCTTCATCGGGCTGTTCGGCACCGTCTGGGGCATCTACCACGCCCTGCTGGCCATCGGCGCCGCCGGTCAGAGCAGTCTGGACAAGGTTGCCGGCCCCGTGGGCGAGGCGCTGATCATGACCGGCTTCGGCCTCGCGGTCGCCCTGCCGGCCGTGCTCATCTACAACTTCTTCGTGCGGCGCAATCGCCTCAGGCTCGCGGCGCTGGAGGAGTTTGGCCACGATCTGTTCACCCTGCTGGTGACCGGCTTCGAGCAGGTCGCCACCACCAAGGTCACTCCGCTGATGGAGCGGAAAACCAGAGAGGGGCGCGGCTGATGGCATTTGGCAAACTGTCGGACGAGGGGGCCGATCAACCCCTCTCCGAGATCAACATGATCCCGATGATCGACGTCATGCTGGTGCTGCTCATCGTCTTCATGATCACCGCCCCTCTGCTCACCAACGCGGTCAAGCTGGAGCTGCCAGAGGCCAGCAGCCAGCTCAACCAGCCAGACAAGCAGGACATCAACCTCGCCATCGATGAGGCCGGCAAGCTCTACTGGAACGATCAGGAGGTCGACGAGGCCGCCCTGCTCGCCAAGATGGAGAGCGCCGGCCAGGCCGAGGGGGAGCTGCCCGAGATCCAGCTGCGCATCGATCGCAAGGTGGAGTACGGCATCATCGCCAGGGTGATGGCCCAGGCCTCCCGGCACGGTCTGCACAAGATTGCCTTCGTGAGCCAGCCGGAGCCGTAACGCTCCCTTCGCCCACACACTGGTATGGCAGGGCATGGATGCCCTGCTACCATCCTGGCAGTTGCCAGCACAGGCACCTTGTCGGCATCATGCGGACGCAGCGCCAATATTGGCGACCATCACCGCAAGGACGACTCAATGAAACCTGCCGATTATGGGCGCCTGCTTCTGCTGGCCGCCATCTGGGGCGCCAGCTTCCTGTTCATGCGCATCGCCGCCCCGGCGTTTGGCGCCGTCAACACCACCTTCCTGCGGGTACTGTTCGCCCTTATCGGGCTTGCCGTCATGCTCCTGCTGCTGCGCGCCCCCATGGGGTTTCAGGGCAAGCTCAAGTCCGCCATGCTGCTTGGCGTCATCAACTCCGCCATCCCGTTTCTGATGTACGCCATCGCCGCCCTCTGGCTGCCGGCCGGCTACTCGGCCATCCTCAACGCCACCACGCCGCTGATGGGGGCCCTCATCGGCTTTTCCTGCTTCAACGAGCGCCTTGATAGGCGCAAATGGCTGGGGGTGGTATTGGGGGTGATCGGGATCAGCCTCATCACGACTACTGGCGAGGTGAGTGCCGATGGGCATCTGCTGCCCGGGGTGCTGGCCTGCCTGTTTGCCACCGCCTGCTACGGCCTTGCCGGCTTTCTCACCCGCAGCTGGATCACCCATCGCGGCGGGCTCGATGCCAAGCTGGTGGCCTTTGGCAGCCAGCTGGGTGCCAGCCTCTTCCTGCTGCCCTTTTTCGCTTACCAGCTGGCGGCCGGCCCCGTGGTCGACTGGGCCGTGCCCACCGCCTGGGCCAGCGTGCTGGCGGTCGGCGTGGTCTGCACCGCCCTCGCCTACCTGCTCTATTTTCGACTGATCGCCGATATCGGCCCGCTGCGCAGTCTCACCGTCACCTTCCTGATTCCCCCTTTTGGCATCTTGTGGGGCGCGCTGGTGCTGGGCGAGACCTTGAGCCAGGGCTTCGTGCTGGGGGGCCTGGTCGTCTGCCTCTCGGTCTGGCTGGTGACCAGCCAGGCCAGCACCCCGGCCGCTCGGGCCTGGGCGCAACCTCAGGATCCGGACGCACGCTGAACGGGCCAGCGCCGCTCGGCGTTCGCCCCGAACTGCGTTAAGATGGCGCCATTGTTTTATGCCCCCGCCCCCAAGGCGGGGCACACAGCGCAGGACCAGCCTTGAACTACCGCAACGAACCGAGTCAAAGCAGACAACAGCAGGTCTTTACCGTCACCCGCCTCAACAGCGCCGTGCGCATGATCCTGGAGCAGGATCTGGGGCTGGTGTGGTTGACCGGCGAGCTCTCCAACCTGGCGATGCCAAGCTCCGGCCACTGGTACTTCTCCCTCAAGGACATGTCGGCCCAGGTGCGCTGCGCCATGTTCAAGGGCAACAACCGGCGGGTGGCCTTTCGCCCACAGGATGGCATGCAGGTGCTGGTGCAGGCGCGGGTCTCGCTTTATGAGCCGCGCGGCGACTACCAGCTGATCATCGAATCGATGCAGCCGGCGGGCGATGGCGTGCTGGCGCTGCGCTTTGAGGAGCTCAAGCGCCGCCTCGGCGCCGAGGGACTGTTCGACGAGGGGCGCAAGCGACCGCTGCCGCGCGAACCGCGCGCGGTGGGCCTCATCACCTCCGCCACCGGTGCTGCCCTCCATGACATGCTGACGGTGCTCAAACGCCGCGCGCCGGATCTGCCGGTGTTTATCTACCCGACCCAGGTGCAGGGCAGCGCCGCCATCGGCCAGATCGTCTCTGCCATTGCCCTGGCCAACCGCCGCGCCGAGGTGGATGTGCTGATCGTAGGGCGTGGCGGCGGGTCGCTCGAAGATCTCTGGTGCTTCAACGAAGAGGCGGTGGCGCGCGCCATCGCCCACTCCGCCATCCCGGTGGTGAGCGCGGTAGGCCACGAGGTGGACGTCACCATCAGCGACTTTGCCGCCGACTTGCGCGCCCCGACCCCGTCGGCGGCGGCCGAGCTGGTGGCGCCGGATCAGAGCGCCCGTGCCCAGCGCCTCGCCCATCTCAAGCAGCAACTGCTGCAGGCCATGAACCGCCAGCAGACCGCTGCCCGCCACGATTTCATCCTGCTGCAAAAGCGGCTCGACCATCAGGATCCGAAGCGGCGGCTGGAGCAGCAATCCCAGCGCCTCGACGAGCTCTCCGCCCGCTTGCAGCAGCTGATGAACCACAAACTGCATCAGGGGGAGCGGCGCCTCGCCAACCTGGAGCTGCGCCTGCAGGGCAAGAGCCCGGAGCGCTTGCTGGCCGCCGGCAAGCGCCGCCACCAGCTGGCCGAGGAGCGCCTTCATGCCCTCATCGCCAAGCGCCGGGATCTGGCCGACCACCGCCTCGCCATGCTCAGCGCCCGCCTCGACGGGGTGAGCCCGCTCGCCACCCTGGGCCGTGGCTACTCCATCACCCGCACCCAAAGCGGTGAGGTGATCAGCCGCGCCGCCCAGGTCGATGCCGGCCAGACGCTGGTCACCCAGCTTGCAGAGGGACAGCTGCGGGTGCGGGTGGAAGAGGTCCACCAGCCATAACGCACAAGGGGGCACATCAGGTGCCCCCTTGTTTATCATCCTCTCTTTGTCAGGCCCGCTCGGCCAGCACACTCACACCAGCGAGTGGCGCACCGCCTGCGCCGGATCGGCTGGCGCCGTACCCGACCCCGCCAGCGGGTTGAGCTGCAAGTATTCAAACAGCCCGGCCTGCAGATTGACGTTCCAGAAGCGCCCCGCCAAGGTGAGCTCAAGCCGTGCCTCGCTCAGCGTCGCCAGCCCATGCAGCTGCCAGGCCTCGAACAAGGGTTGCAGATGTGCCCGCAGCGGCGTCGGCAAGCGGGCCAGCGCTAGCCAGCCGCTGTCGAGCGCACCGCGCAGCAGACCATCGAGGCGGCCATTGGGATTGCGCCCCATCACCATGCCGGGGGCCCGCAGATCCGCCGCCAGCGCCTCATGCCAGAGCGCCAGATCCCGGCCATACATGAGGCCGTGCCCATGCACGTTGCCGCCAGCCCCGGCCCCGAAGGGGAGGATCTCGGCGCCGCGCTTAGCCATCTGGTTGTAGCGGCTCTGCTCGGCCTCACCGCGCCGCCAGTGGCTGCAGGAGAGCCGCTGCCAGCCCCCCTGTTCCAGCATCTGGGCGCCATAGGCATACATGGTAGCCCGCTGCTGGCCGTCGGCGGCCCAACCGAGCTTGCCCTTCGCCTCGGCACGGGCCAGATGGGTGCCGGCCATGGCGATGAGCTGATAGAGATCCACCCCGTGCACCCCGCTCGCCATCACATCCGCGATGTCCTGACGCCACACGGCATCATCCTGGCCAGGCAGGCCGAAGATGAGATCGGCCACGATCACCGCGTCGTCGTGACGGGTCAGCGCCTCCAGCCGGGTCAGCAGGGTCTCCCGGTCGTCGAAGCGGGCCGCCGCCTGGCGCACCTCGGTATCAAAGCTCTGCACCCCGAACGAGAAGCGGTTGAAGCCGCCCGCCAGCGCACTGTGCCACTTGGCATCGTCAAAACCGTTGAGGCGCCCCTCCAGGGTCACCTCCACATCCGCAGTCAAAGGAAAGCGACGGATGGCGGTGGCCAGCATCGCCAGCTCCTCGGCGCTCATGTCCGTCGGCGTGCCGCCCCCCACATAGACGGCCGAGAAGGGGCGGCTCTGGGTGAAGGGTGTCTCGGCGGCCCGGGCAAGCGCGCCGCAGAGCGCGTTGACATAGCGGGTGATGCGGGCCGGGTTGGCACCATTTTCAAAGAAATTGCAGAAGCTGCAGCGCTTGCGGCAAAACGGGATGTGGATATAGAGCGCCCGCTCGTCCGCCTCGCTCTCGCGGCGCCACCAGGCTTGCCAGTCGGCATGGTCGAGGGTGAGCGGACGCATGCCGCCGCGACTGGCGTGGGCCGAGGTCTTGGCGCCAAAGGCGAACTTGAGGGGATCCGGGGTGGCAAGACCGGTCATGGTCGGGGTCAGCAGTGGTGTCATCGCAGGCAGGCTATCGAGTGAAATAATGCAAATGATAACCACTATCAATAAATGCCAAATTTGTGCTGGATCAACTCAACGACGAACAGCCCTCGTTTGCTACGCACCATTAACCTCTATCATGGATCCAGTTAACAGTTAATTTACTCAAGATGAGGTAGGGTGAGCCGATAGAGAACCATCTCCCCCGTTCTGATGAGCAAACGGGGGAGAGTCATCAACCATTGACGATCGCTCACCTGCGCATGGACCTGCCAACGATGCAAAATCTGTCTCTGAACTGGAAAATCTTTCTCCCCCTCGCCCTGGTCATCGGCTGCACCTTCGCCCTCAGCTTCGAGCTTTCCGCCTGGCTGCAACGGGATCTCGCCATCCGGCTGGCGGGTGAAAAGGTGGAGAGCGCCGCCAACACCTACATGGATCAGCTCAACGTGTTGATGATGACGGGGGCCATCGCCAATCGCCAGATCGTGCAGACCAAACTCAAGAGCGAGGCCGGCATCGTCGAGGCCCGCCTGATCCGCGCCCCGGCGGTCACCAGCCTGTTCGGCCCAGGCCACCCGGATCAGCAGATTGAAGACAAGCTGGACGAGCGCGCCATCAACCAAGGCGAGACCATTCTCGAGCAGCAGGGCAACCAGCTCACCCTGATCAAGCCCTTCAAGGCCTACAAGGAGTATCGCGGTACCCAGTGCACCACCTGCCACCAGGTGGCGGAAGGCACCGTCATGGGGGCGGTGCGCATCAGTTACGATCTCAGCCACACCTTTGGCGAGATCCATCGCAACAACCTGATCCTGAGCGGCAGCCTGGTGGCAGTGTTTGGGCTGGGCTTCGGCCTGCTGGGCTGGGTGCTGCAGCGCTACATCAAGCGGCCGGTACGCCACCTGCAGCTGGCCATGACCCGCATGGCCAAGGAGCGGGACCTCTCCCTCCCCCTGGAAAACCCCAACCGGGATGAGCTGGGCGAGATGACCCGCGCCGTCAGCGCCATGGTGCAGGGGTTTCGCCACAGTCTGCAGGAGGTGGAGAGCGCCACCCACCAGCTCTATCAGGAGTCCAACCAGATCCGCCAGGTGGCGACCCAGACCGAAGGCTCGGCCCGTCAGCAGGAGAGCATGACGGTACAGGTGGCCGCCGCCGTCAGCGAGCTGGCCGCCAGCTCCCACGAGGTGCGCGAACACGCCCGCAAGAGCGCCGAGCTCTCTGCCCTCACCAATCAGGATGCGGCCAACACCAGTCGCCTCGCCCAGCACTCCATCAACGACATGGGCGAGATGTCGGCGGAGATAGAGCGGGTCGACAAGGTGATCCAGCAGCTCGACAACCGCTGTCTGGCGGTCGACGGGGTGCTGGAGGTGATCAAGGGGATCGCGGATCAGACCAACCTGCTCGCCCTCAACGCCGCCATCGAGGCGGCCCGGGCCGGCGAGCAGGGCCGCGGCTTTGCGGTGGTGGCCGACGAGGTGCGCGCCCTCTCCAACCGCAGCCGCGCCGCCAGCGAGGAGATCTCCCAGATGATCGCCGCCCTGCAGAACGAGGCCCAGAGCGCGGTGTCGGTGATCGGGGATGCCAAGGCCAAGGCGGACGAGAGCATCCACAAGACGGAGGCGACCCTGGCCGCCATGCAGAACATCATCGGCCGCATCAGCAGCATCAACGATCTCAACGCCCAGATGGCGCAGTCCGCCGAGGAGCAGGACAGGGTCTGCAGCGAGGTGGACGGCTCGGTGAGCGACATTCGCAACACCTCCAACGACACCCTGGGCCAGGCCCACGCCGCCAATCTCGCCAGCGTCCAGCTGGTGGAGCAGTGCCGCAAGCTCGAGCAGCTGCTCAAGACCTACCGCTGGTGATCATGCCTGCCGCCCGCGGCGGCCAATAAAAAAGCGCGATTCAGGGTCGCGCTTTTGTTTTGCGTGTTGTTTCAGGCACGCCTGGCCGACATTAACCTGCGTTGCGGGTGGCCACCGCATCGGCCAGATTGCGCAGCAGGATCTCGGTGTCGGCCCAGCCGATGCAGGCATCTGTGATGCTCTGACCGAAGGTGAGTTCGCACCCTTCCACCAGATCCTGACGACCCTCCACCAGGTGGCTCTCCACCATGACGCCGAACACCGCCTTGCTGCCGGCACGCAGCTGACCAGCCACGTCCTCGGCCACCAGCATCTGGTTCTTGAACTGCTTGCTGCTGTTGGCGTGGCTGAAGTCGATCATCACCTTCTGCGGCAGACCGGCCTTGTCCAGCCCCTTCACCACCTCGTCCACGTGGGCGGCGCTGTAGTTCGGCTCACGGCCGCCGCGCAGAATGATGTGACAGTCCGGGTTGCCCCGGGTCGCGACGATGGCGGAGTGGCCATACTTGGTGACAGACAGGAAGTGGTGCGGCGCGCTGGCGGCGCCGATGGCATCGATGGCCACCTTGATGGTGCCGTCGGTGCCGTTCTTGAAACCCACCGGGCAGGAGAGACCGGAGGCCAACTCGCGGTGCACCTGGGATTCGGTGGTACGGGCACCGATGGCGCCCCAGCTCATCAGGTCCGCCACGTATTGCGGGGTGATCATGTCGAGGAACTCGGAGGCGGTCGGCAGCCCCATGTCGTTGAGATCCAGCAGCAGCTTGCGACCGATGCGCAGGCCATCGTTGATCTGGCAGCTGTTGTCGAGGTAAGGATCGTTGATCAGCCCCTTCCAGCCCACCGTGGTGCGCGGCTTCTCGAAATAGACCCGCATCACTATCTCCAGCTGGCCCTTGAGTTCGTCACGCAGCACCTTGAGGCGCTTGCCGTACTCCAGCGCGGCGGCGGGGTCGTGAATGGAACAGGGACCGATCACCACCAGCAAGCGCTGATCTTCACCGGCCAGGATCTGATGGATGGCCTGACGGGATTCAAAGACGGTACTTGATGCGGTCTCGGTGGCCGGAAACTTCTCAAGCACCGCAACCGGGGGCAATAACTCTTTGATTTCACTGATACGAACGTCGTCGGTTTGATGCTGCATGACAAGGCTTCCTGCTAGATGACTGCGATAAAGAAACTTCAATCTAGCCCGCACGGGCAGCGGTGTAAATAGAAAATTACATTATCTAGGAAGGAATTTTCCTATCCTGCCTTGCAAGTTTGAATAATGCTGCTAAGCGAGGATGAAAAGAGGGGAACAGCAAGCCGGGGCAGCCCAAAGAAACAGGCCCGCTGCGAGGCGGGCCTGGTTGACTCATGCACGCTGGCTGATACTGGCCAGCTTGTCGAAGTAGTCCGGGAAGGTCTTGGAGGTACAACCCGGATCATTGATGGTGACGGCGGTATCGGACAGCGCCACCAGCGAGAAGCACATGGCGATGCGGTGGTCGTTGTAGGTATCGATGGCCGCATGCTTGAGCTGCGCTGGCGGGGTGACGGTGATGAAGTCACGCCCCTCCTCCACCTCGACGCCCAGCTTGCGCAGCTCGGTCGCCATGGCGTGCAGACGGTCGGTCTCCTTCACCCGCCAGTTGTAGATGTTGCGAATCGAAGTGGGCCCCTCGGCGAACAGCGCGGCCACGGCGATGGTCATGGCCGCATCGGGGATGTGGTTCATGTCCATGTCGATGCCGTGCAGCGGCGCCTGCTCGGCCTCGATGAAGTCATCGCCCCAGGTGATGCGGGCGCCCATCTTCTCCAGCACGTCGGCGAAGTGGATGTCGCCCTGAATGCTGTGCTTGCCGATGCCGGTGACCCGCACCTTGCCCTTGATGGCGCCCGCCGCGAGGAAGTAGGAGGCGCTGGAGGCATCCCCTTCCACCAGGAAGTCGCCCGGGCTGACGTAGCTCTGGTTGCCCTTGATGTAGAACAGCTTGTAGTTGTCGTGCTCGATGACCACCCCGAACTGCTTCATGATGTGCAGGGTGATGTCGATGTAGGGCTTGGAGACCAGCTCCCCCTTGATGTGGATGCGGGTGTCGCCCGCCGCCATCGGCGCCGCCATCAGGAAGGCGGTCAGGAACTGGCTGGAGACGGAACCGTCGACATGGACATCACCGCCCCACAGCCCCTTGGCATCCACCACCAGCGGCGGATAGCCGTCTTTCTTCAGGTACTGGATATGGGCGCCCGCTTCGCGCAGGGCATCCACCAGATGGCCGATGGGGCGCTCTTCCATGCGCGGTTCCCCGCCCAGGGTGTATTCGCCGGAGCCCAGACACAGCGCGGCGCAGAGCGGTCGCATGGCGGTGCCGGCGTTGCCGAGGAACAGATTGACCGGCTCCTTCACTGCAAAGCTGCGACCCAGACCGTGCACTGTGCACTCGGTCTTGTCGGCGGAGAGCTTGTACTTGACCCCGAGCTGGGTCAGCGCCGCCAGCATGTGACGAATGTCATCGCTGTCGAGCAGGTTGGTGAGTCGGGTGGTGCCACGGGCCAGGGCTGCCAGCAGCAGGGCCCGGTTGGACACGCTCTTGGAGCCGGGTAGATTGACCTCACCGGCCACACGAGAAATGGGTTCCAAACGCAACGAATTCATAGACTTCCTGTACGATCTCAAAAAAATGACCTGACCGGACGTTAGCAGCCCGCGCCCTGCTCGGCAAGACTGCACGTGGCACAAAAGCGGGCCGCGGGGACGGCCGGTCCGGCATCAGGGAAAAAACAGACGCCGGGGAGTCCCCGGCGTCGGCAATCGGGGAAAAACGCCTCAGCCGTGGCGCTTGGCAAAACCGTCCATAAAGCTGACCAGCGCCTTCACCCCTTCCAGCGGCATGGCGTTGTAGAGGCTGGCGCGCATGCCGCCGACGATGCGGTGTCCCTTGAGCGCCAGCAGGCCGACGGCTTCCGATTCGGCCAGGAACAACTTGTCCAGCTCGGCATTTTTCAGCTGGAACGGGATGTTCATCCGCGAACGGCAGCTGGCATCCACCTGGTTGCCATAGAAGCTCGACTGATCGAGATAGCCGTAGAGGAAATCGGCCTTCTCCTTGTTGCGTGCTTCCATCGCCTCGAGGCCACCCTGTTCTTTCAGCCACTCGAACACCAGCCCGGCCAGATACCAAGCGTAGGTGGGCGGGGTGTTGAACATGGAGTCGTTCTTGGCGGTGAGCTGGTAGTCAAAAATCGAGGGCACATCGGCGCGGGCCTGGTTCAGCAGATCATCGCGCACGATGGCGATGGCCAGCCCAGAGGGGCCGATATTCTTCTGGGCGCCGGCATAGATGATGCCGAAGCGGCTCACGTCGATGGGGCGGGAGAGGATGGTGGAGGAGAGATCCGCCACCAGCGGCACCTCGCCGGTGGCCGGGATGTCGAACATCTCGATGCCGTCGATGGTTTCGTTCGGGCAGTAGTGCACATAAGCCGCATCGGCGCGAAACGCCGGGGTCGGCAGCAGGTGAGAGATCCCCTGCTCGTTCTTGGCAACACCCTGGAAGGTCTGGATATCGCCATACTTTTTGGCCTCATCCACCGCGCTCTGGGACCAGACCCCGGTCAGCAGGAAGTCGGCCTTTTTGTTGGCGCCCCCCAGCAGGTTCATGGGCACCGCGGAGAACTGGCCACGGCCGCCGCCGTGCATGAACAGCACCTTGTAGTTGTCCGGCACCGCCAACAGCTCGCGCAGATCGGCTTCGGCCTTCTCGGCGACCGCCATGTAGGGCTTGCCGCGGTGGGAGAGCTCCATGACCGAGGCTCCCAGCCCCTGGAAATTACAAAATTCGCGCTGGGCGCGCTCCATGACTTCGACCGGCAACATGGCGGGGCCGGCGCAGAAGTTGTAAATCTGTTTGCTCATGACGCTTTCCGTGAGTGGATGAGTGTGATCGGGGACTTGTCTGGTTTTACACAAGTGCAGCCCCCGGATCAAAGGCTTTTTGGGAGCTGGCTCAACCTTTTGCCGACCCGCTACCAGTGCTCTTGGCAGAAAAAAGCCCTGAACGGGTCAGGGCTTGCAGAGAACATGCGTGGAAATGGGCGTCTGCCGGGGCTCAATGCCCCAGGCCCCCTTTTTTCACCAGGTTACAGCTTGGCGGTGAGCTCCGGCAGCAAGGTGAAGAGATCCCCCACCAGCCCGTAGTCGGCCACCTGGAAGATGGGGGCCTCGCTGTCCTTGTTGATGGCGACGATCACCTTGGATTCCTTCATCCCCGCCAGATGCTGGATGGCGCCGGAAATGCCGACCGCGATGTAGAGCTCGGGGGCCACCACCTTGCCGGTCTGACCCACCTGCAGATCGTTGGCGACAAAGCCCGCATCCACCGCCGCCCGCGACGCGCCCACAGCGCCGCCCAGCTTGTCGGCCAGCGCTTCGACCAGAGCAAACTGCGCCTTGGAGCCCAGCGCCCGCCCGCCGGAGACCACCACCCGCGCCGCCGCGAGCTCGGGTCTGGCGGAGCGCACGGCGCGCCGTTCTATGAGGCGGGTACGGCAAGTCACCTCGCTCACCGGCAACCGCTCTACCTCTGCCTGGCCGCCGCTCGCCGCCTTGCCGAAGGCGGTAGGCCGGATGGTCAGCACCTTGATGGGAGCACTGCTCGCCACCCGGGCCACGGCGTTGCCCGCATAGATGGGACGCAGGAAGGTGTCGCCGCTCTCGATGCCGGTCACCTCGGAGAGCATCTCCACCCCGAGCCTGGCCGCCACCCGCGGCAGCAGATCCTTGCCCTGGGTGCTGGCGGCCATCAGACAGTGCTGATAATCCCGCGCGATATGGGCCAGCAGCGGATCGACCCCGTCGCTCAGCCCCTCCGCCAGCATGGGGTGCTCGGCCAGCAGCACACGATTCACCCCCTGCAGGGCGGCGGCCTGTTCGCCCGCCTCGGTCAGCCCCTGTCCCAGCAACAGCAGATGCACCTCGCCGCCCAGCTGGCCCCCTGCGGTGACCAGACGGGCCACGTTGTCGGCCAACTGGCCCTGATGATGTTCGGCAATGATCAATACGCTCATGACTACCCCTTGCTATCGTCCGTTGATGTCCCAGCCTGTGTACCCATCACGCCCTCGAGCCTGTCGCCGGCGGGCGGGGTTCTGTTGATTGCTGGCAGCATCAGAGTACCTTCGCTTCATGCTTGAGTTTGTCCAGCAGCTCGTCCACCGAGCTCACCATGATGCCGGCGCTGCGGGCAGCGGGGGCCATCACCCCGAGCAGCCGGGTCTGGCCGGCCGGCTCGACACCGAGGTCGGCGAAAGGCGCGCTCTCAAGCGGCTTGCGTTTGGCCTTCATGATGTTGGGGAGCGAGGCAAAACGCGGCTCGTTGAGGCGCAGATCCACGGTCACCACCGCCGGCAGCGCCATGCCGAGGGTCTCGAGGCCACCGTCAATCTCGCGGGTCACCTGCAATTCCCCCTCCACCAGCTTGATGGCGGAGGCGAAGGTGGCGAGCGGCCAGTCATTGAGGGCGGCGAGCATCTGGCCCACCTGGTTGTTGTCGGAATCGATGGACTGCTTGCCGAGCAGCACCAGATCGGGCTTTTCCAGCTCGCATACCTGTTGCAGGGCGCGCGCCACGGTGAGCGGGGTCAGGGTCTCGCCAGTCACATAATGACGGGCCCGATCCGCCCCCAGCGCCAGGGCGTGACGCAGTTGTTCGGCCGCCGCCTCGGGGCCGAAGGTCACCACCACCAGCTCGGATACCACGCCGGCTTCGCGCAGCCTGACCCCCTCCTCCACCGCAATTTCACAAAACGGGTTGATCCCCATCTTGACGTTGGCCAGCTCCACGTCCGAGCCATCGCTCTTGACCCGGACCTTGACGTTGTAATCCAGCACCCGCTTGACCGCGACCAGCAGCTTCATGACGTGCATCCCTCGCTTCTGTTGAGTGAATCCATGAAAACCCTCACATTTTTTGCTTACATTTACTTTACGTTTACGTAAACTACCAGCACTACCCTAGGCCAAGTCGAGCACAGAGGCAAGATGGAACGCGAAGCAATGGAATTTGATGTCGTCATCGTCGGTGGCGGCCCGGCGGGACTCAGTGCCGCCATCGCCCTCAAGCAGCACAATGCCGAGCTGTCGGTCTGCCTGCTGGAGAAGGGAGCGGAAATCGGCGCCCATCTGCTCTCCGGCGCCCTGCTGGATCCCGTCGCCCTCAAGGAGCTGCTGCCAGAGAGCTGGCAACAGGCCCCGCTCGGGGTCGAGGTCAACGACGATCAGGTGCACCTGCTGCAAAGCGACAGCCGCGCCCTGCAACTGCCCAACTGGGCGGTGCCGCCGCGCATGCACAACGAGGGCAGCCGCATCATCAGCCTCGGCAACCTCTGTCGCTGGCTCGGTCAGCAGGCCGAGCAGCTGGGAGTCGAAATATACCCGGGTTTTACCGCAAGCGAACTCATCATGGAAGCGGGACGGGTCAAGGGTGTGATCACCGGCGATCTCGGGCTGGATCGGGCGGGCAATCCGAAAGCGGATCACGTGCCCGGCATGGCGCTGCTCGGTCGCTACACCTTGTTTGCCGAAGGGGCGCGCGGCCATCTTGGCAAGCAGCTGATCGCCGATTTTCATCTGGAAAACGCCGCCCAGCCGCAACACTACGCCATCGGCTTCAAGGAGTTGTGGCAGCTCTCCCCTGGCCAGGGCAAAGCGGGCCAAGTGCTGCACGGCAGCGGCTGGCCACTCTCTGAGGGGAAGGAAGACAAGAGCCAGGGCGGCTTCTATCTCTACCATCTGGAGCAGGATCAGGTGGCGGTCGGGCTGATTGTCGATCTCAACTACCGCAACCCCTGGCTCAGCCCGTTTGACGAGTTTCAGCGCCTCAAGCATCACCCGCTCATCGCCGCGGCATTGCAGGGGGGCGAGCGCATCAGTTACGGCGCCCGCGCCATCGCCAAGGGGGGCTGGCACTCCCTGCCCCGCATGCACTTTCCCGGCGGCCTGCTCATCGGTTGCGATGCCGGCACCCTCGACTTCTCCCGCATCAAGGGGATCCACACCGCCATGAAGTCCGGCATGCTGGCGGCCAAGACAGTCGCCATGAGTCTGCGCGGCGGCGATGAAGGGGGCCGGGACCTGGCCGAATACGGCGATGCGCTGCAACAGAGCTGGCTGGCCCATGAACTCAAAACGGCGCGCAACTTCGGCGCCGCCCTGCACCGCTGGGGCCCCTGGCTCGGTGGCGCCTTCAACTGGCTGGAGCAACGGCTGTTCCCCCGCACCTCGCCGTTCACCCTGCTGGACAAGGAGCCGGACTACCGCCAGCTGCGCATGGCCAGCCGCTGCCAGCCCATCGACTATCCCAAGCCGGATGGCAAGCTCAGCTTCGACAAGCTCTCGTCTGTCTATCTGGCCAATACCAGCCACGACGAGGATCAGCCCTGCCATCTCAAGCTGCAGGATGAGACGATCCCGGTGGCGGTCAACCTGCCCACCTGGGCCGAACCGGCCCAGCGCTACTGCCCGGCCGGGGTGTTCGAGATCCTGGGTTCAGAGAGCCAGCCCCGCCTGCAGATCAACGCGGCCAACTGCATCCACTGCAAGACCTGCGACATCAAGGATCCGAGCCAGAACGTCGTCTGGACGCCGCCGCAAGGTGGTTCCGGCCCCAACTATCCCAATATGTAACCGGCTTACCTGCGCAGACAGCAAGGATGCACAGCCCAGAACATCGCCCCAACGCCGCCGCAGGGCGGTTGCGGCCCCAACTATTGCAATGTATGTGATGAAAGACGCGCGGCCGGGGCTGTCGCAGGGCGCTCGGGAACCCGCCATCTCGGCCAGTGAACCCAGACCCTCCCGCCTATCAGAGTGAATAAAGGAGGCGACGCCGGGATCGCCCGTTTCGAGGTCGGCGCGGCTGCTCCGACCTCGCTGTTTTTTTGAGCGAACAGGCTGAACCTCCGATGAATAGGCCCTGACAAGCGCGGCCCGCCCCTGTATAGTTCGCCGCATTCAGGTTTTCCATCGGCCCGTTCAGCTTGTCCACGGGATCGCTTTCTACGCGCTCTAAGGCCGCATGACCTGTGCAACCATCCCTGATTACCCATGACTTCTTAAGGGGGGACAGATGATCACCGCCTACATTCTCAATAACAAGGTACTGGACATAGTCACGCTCGGGCCTGACGACATAGTGCCTGACAACACCGTCTGGCTGGATGCCTACAAGCCGGACACGGCGGAACGAGAATGGTTGACGGGCCTGTTTCTGGAAGAGGTGCCCGACAAGGAGGAGCTGGATGACATCGAAGCATCCGCCCGCTTCTACTGGGATACCGACGGTCTGCACATTCACTCCCTGTTTCCCCAGCGGATCGGCCGTGACACCAAGGGTGTGCACGTCTCCTTTACCCTGCGCAACAACCTGCTGATCAGCATCCGTGAGGATGACATCGGCCTGGTGCGCCTGCTGCGCCACTACATGCGCCAGGACCGGCTGGAGGTGGAGGACGCCCTCGACATCCTGCTGGAGGTGCAGAACCTGAAAGTCGAATACCTCTCCGATCTCATCGAAGATGGCTACAAGACCCTGGAAAACACTGCCGATCAGATCTTCGAGCCGGATCAGATCAATCCCATGCTCAAGGAGTTGATGGCCCAGGAAGAGGCCAACGGCCAGATCCGTCTCTCCCTGCACGATACCCGTCGCGCCCTGCGCTTCTTGAAGCGCAGTTTGCGCCAGCGCATGACGGGCGAGCAGAACAAGTGGATCGACGAGATGCTGCACGACGTGGAGTCCCTGCTGCCCCACACCCAGTTCCTGTTCGACAAGATCAACTTCCAGCTGGAGGCCTCCATGGGGGTCACCAACCTGGAGCAGAACAAGGTGATCAAGATCTTCTCGGTGGCAGCTGTCATCTTCCTGCCGCCGACCCTTATCGCCAGCATCTACGGCATGAACTTCGGTCGCATGCCGGAGCTCGCCTGGGAGTACGGCTATCCCCTCTCCTTGGTGTTGATGGTGATGTCATCGCTCGGCACCGGTCTCTTCTTCAAGCGAAAAGGCTGGCTGTGACGCCGGCGACCCGGCACAAAAAGAGATAAGCGGATTGGGGGGCCTGGCCCCCCGATTAATTCCTGCCCCTCGCCCGCCTTGCAAAGGGTGCCCCATCGCCCCATATCCCCTTCATCCTTTGCACAGACGAATCCGGGCAACCATGACCCTCTACCCCGAACACAGATATGACGATCACGGCCAGCTGCGTCCCCCGCTCTGGTTCTGGCCCATCGCCCTCTTGCTGACCCGCTCGGTCTGGCTGTTTCTGATGGCCGGCGTCACCCGCGAGAGCGGCAGCGCCATCCTGACCCTCTTCTACCCGGACCGGCTCACCCTCTACATCAGCCTGCTGACCGACGTGCCCGCCATGCTGGCGCTGCTCGCCTGCGGCGGCACCTATCAGCAGACCCAGAGCATCCGGGCCTGGCTCAGGCGCCACAGCCCGCTGCTGCTGCTCTGCTCTGCCGTCAGCGGCCTGCTGATGCAACTGCACAGCCTCAATCTGCAGAAATGGTCGTTCAGCTGGCCCACCGCCCTGGTACTGGTCGCCACCCTCTGGTCACTCTGGTATCTGCTGCGCAGCCGCCAGCTGCGTGAATACGCGGTGGATCAACCCCATTGAGGGGCGAGTCGGCTCACTGGCGGGTGACCCGGATCTGCAGGGTCTGGCGATCGCTCTGAGTACCGCCGCCCCCCTGCAACTGGGTGCCCAGGCTGCTGCCCTGCTGCGCCGAGCTGGTGGAGAGCTCCCCCACCGTCAGCCACTGACCGGGGGCACCGCTCACCTCGGTGGCACTCTGCCCCCGGTTGATGGTGCCCTGCTCCAGCCTGGCCTGCTCGCTGCTGAGCGCTATCTGTACCCTGTCGCCGATCAGGGTGGCGGTGGCGTAGAGGCCGTTCACCAGCGGCATCAGCCCCACCACCTGGCCACCGCGCCACTGATAGAAGGTGACCGGCTGATAGGTGCCCATCTGCAATAGCACGGGCCGACCCGACAGACCGCGTACCTGCCAGCTGTCGTTCTGGCTGCGCTGATACTGCTGGGCATTGCCCTCCAGCAGCCACTGCCGCTTGGCGGCATCCCGGCCCAGCCCCACCCCGACCTGCTGGCTGCTGGAAGCGCCATCCACCCGCCACTCGATGAGCAGGCTCTGGGGCGGCTGGTTGAATTTGGCCAGCGCCGCTTCCGCCTCCTGCAGCTGGGCGGCGCTGCCGCTCAGCACCAGCTGGTTGCCCATGGCGCTCACCCCCAGCTCCGGATAGAGATCCTTGAGGGTCTGCACCGCCGCCTGGGTTTCGAATACCGGGATCACCTTCACCTCGGCCCGCAGCGGCAGGCAACAGAGCCCCCACAGCAGCCAGAGTCCGCACCAATTCCATCTTCTCATCTTCTCCTCCCGTCCCACTCGGCAGCCCTTCACGTCATCGGCCTGCTCATCACCTGGTCATCATGGGCCATCCCGCCCGCTTTTCAATGATTTTGCCCGTGAGCGGTGAACGCCGTGCAGGTCAGGTCCTTCATTTTTCGATGAAAAGAGCGGAGACAGATCAAATAACACAAATAAAAATGATTACCATTTGTTGTCACGAAAAAATCGCTCGGATACAATTCGGTCTCATTTTTTCGAGCTTGCCGTCGATGAAGCCAGTGACCACCACCCCCGCCGCCATCCACCTTGCCCTGCTGGTCAATATGCTCTCCATGGGCAGCATGATGATGGTGATGCCGCTTGGGCCGGATCTGGTCATCAGCCTCGGCATGCAGCCGGAGCAGACCGGCTACTTCAGCGGCGGCGCCACTCTGGGGGCCGCCCTGATGGGCCTCATCGCCGCCCCCTGGCTCGATCGGGTCAATCGCAAGCCCGCCCTGCTGGTGCTGCTCACCCTGCGTTTTCTGCTGCTGATGGCCTGCACCCTGGTGCAAGACAGCCAGCAACTGCTGGTGCTGTTTGTCCTGTCGGGCTGTGTGGCCGGGCCGCTCGCCGCCATCCTGATGGCGGCCGTGCTGGATCTGGTGCCGCCCGCCGAGCGGGGCCGCCGTCTCGCCTACGTGGGCATGGCCTTCTCGCTGGCCGCCATTCTGGTGGTGCCCATCGCCCTGGTGCTGGCCCAGTGGTTTGGCTGGCAGAGCCCCTTCCTGCTGTTTGGTGCGTGCGGCCTGCTGCTGGCGCTGCTGAGCAGCCGCCTGCTGCCCTCCTTGCCGGTCAGCCGTGCCCCTCACGGCAGCGGCCTGCGCCAGCTGCTGGGATCGCCGCTCTGCCAGGGGGCCCTGTTGATCCTCTGCTTGCAGATGTTCGGCCACTTCCTGCTGATCCCGCACTTTGCCAACTACTTCCAGTTCAACCTCGCCTTCCCGCGCGAGCAGATCGCCGCCCTCTACCTGTGCGGCGGCCTCGCCAGCATGGCCACCATGCGGCTATGCGGTGGCTGGATTGATCAGGGCCGGGCCCAGGTCGCCATCCTGATCACCAGCCTGCTGCTGGCGCTGATCACTTTGCTCGGTTTCGCCATGCCGGTCGGCGTGCCCGTCTACCTGCTGTTCACCCTCTTCATGGCGCTGAGCTCGGCCCGATCCAGTTCGACCCTCGCCATCACCGCATCCATCCCGGCCCCTCATCAGCGCGCCGCCTTCATGTCTTTTCAGGGCACGGTCACCAATGTGGCGGCCGGGCTTGGCAGCCTGCTCTCCGCCAGGTTGCTGGTGTCGGATCAGAGCGGCGCCCTGCACGGCTTTGCTGGGCTCGCCTGGATCAATATCGGCTGCGGTCTGCTGGCCTGCGGCGGTGTCTGGCTCCTGCTCAAGGGGCTGGCACAGACAAGGAACAACAATAACCCCGAGTCTGGCCCCGCCAGACAAGGAAGTCAGTGAGCCACCGGCCCCAGAGCCGGACCCCATAACCTCTGTTTTATTCATGGAGTTTTGACTATGCAGTTGCAGCCCGGCGTCTTTCGCCTGAACCCCATCCTGCTCTCCCTCGGCCTTATCGCCCTGCCGGGCCTGGCCCAGGCCGAGGCGCCCAAAGCCAACGAGACCCTGGTGGTCACCGCCACCCAGACCAAGCACACCGAACTCTCCGCGCCGGCCAGCGTCTCCGTGGTGACCCGCGCCGATCTGGACAAGATGAACGCCAACAACATCGGTGAAGCGCTCAAGCACGTGCCGGGCGTCAACGTCATCGGCACCAACCCCACCGGCCGCAACGAGATCAAGATCCGCGGCATGGGCGGCGACTACACCCTGCTGCTGATCAACGGCAAGCGGGTCAACGCTCGCGAGACCCTGGGCAGCTCGTTTGGCAATGACTTCGACTTGAGCTCCATCCCCATGGCTGCCATCGAGCGCATCGAGGTGATCCGCGGTCCCGTCTCCTCCCTCTATGGCGCCGACGCCCTCGGCGGCGTGGTCAACGTGATCCTGCGCCAGGCCAAGGAGCAGACCGAGGCGGCCTTCGGCTACACCCACACCATGCCCACCAAGGGTGATGGCGGTGATGCCAACCGTGGCAACGCCTTCGTCTCCGGCGCCCTGATCGACAACAAGCTGCTCGGCAGCCTGGTGGTGGAAGGCTATCAGCGCGACCGCTGGCACAGCGATCAGTCCAACAACAAGGACGCAGATGCGCTGGAGAAACGGGAAGTGGTCAACATGCTCTCCAGCCTGAAGTGGCTGGTCAGCGACAACCAGGACGTGGAGTTCGATCTGGGCTACAACCAGAACGACATGGACAGCTACTTCAACAACGTGCCGCGCGCCCCCACCGCCCCGGCCACTCCGCACAACGTGCAAAAACTCGATCGCCTGAGCCTGGGGGTCACCCACAACGGCCGTTGGGAGCACTTCGACAGCCGGGCTCGCTACTACTTCGAGCAGACCGATCTGATGGATGACTCCCAGCTCAACGGCGGCGCGGCCGACGTCACCCAGACCAACCACACGGTCGACGGCCAGCTGAGCGGCTACCTCGGGGATCATCTGCTGACTTCCGGCGCGGAGTTCCGCAAGACCGAGCTGGAACACAGCCGCAGCATCACCAACGGCAGCGT
Source organism: Aeromonas sp. S8(2024) (assembly GCF_041403085.1). Classification (NCBI taxonomy): domain Bacteria; kingdom Pseudomonadati; phylum Pseudomonadota; class Gammaproteobacteria; order Aeromonadales; family Aeromonadaceae; genus Aeromonas; species Aeromonas sp. S8(2024). The sequence continues at coordinate 766,527 of NZ_JBGLRF010000001.1, forward strand.
GGATGCGAGCCAGAGCGCTCTCTATCTGCAAGACGAGTTCGGCTTTGGCGATCTGGCGCTGACTCTCTCCGGTCGTCTGGATCACCACGAAACCTATGGCAACGAGTTCAGCCCGCGCGCCTATGCGCTTTACAAGCTGAGCGACGAGTGGGTGATCAAGGGCGGCGCCGGCAAGGCGTTCAAGGCCCCGACCCTGGCCCAGTCCAGCGAAGGCTTCGCCACCACCGCCTGCCGCGGCGCCTGCAAGGTCATCGGCAACCCGGATCTGAAACCGGAAACCGCCGTCAGCTACGAGCTGGGCACCGCCTATGAGGCAGAGCGCTTTGGCGCCGGCCTCACCGGCTTCCACAACGACATCGAGGATCTGATCCAGAGCGATCAGTGGGGCCCGGGCTATCGTCCGAGCGTGATGACCTACCTCAACGTCAAGAAGGCCCGGGTCAAGGGGCTGGAGCTGACCGGATGGGTCGATGTGATGGACGACGTCAAGCTGACCGGCAACTGGACCATGCTGGACTCCGAAGACAAGAGCACCGGCGACGATCTGGCCAAGACCCCGGATCACACCGGCAACCTGAGCCTGGATTGGCAAGCCACCGAGATCGTCAGCACCAACCTGGCCTGGCAGTACGTGGGCAGCCAGTTCATCAAGGTGCCGATGCACAACTCCCAGGCGCTCAAGTCCGACAGCTACCAGACCCTGGACGTCAACACCAAGTGGAAGGTAACCCCGGCGCTCGACTTCAAGCTGGGCATCACCAACCTCACCAACACCAAGCGTGACCAGGTCGCCACCGACGCCGACTTCATTCTGGAAGGTCGTACCGTCTACGCCGGCGTGGATTACAAGCTGTAAGCCCCGCAGGGGAGTCCGTCAGGGCTCCCCTCTTTCTGCTGTTATTGCCTCGACATGAAGGAGTAGCCGGGTGCAGAGACACCAAACACACCTGTTCTGGCTGGGAGTGATCCTCCTGTTCCTGCTGATCTGTCTGTCACTGGCCACTGGCGCTGGTGTCTATGGTGGCCGCGAGGTCGCCGGTTTTCTGCTGGGCGATCCCGCCCTCGTGGCCGATGAAAAACTCGCCATGATAGTTCACACCCTGCGTCTGCCCCGCACCCTGTGTGCCTTGGTGGTGGGCGTCTCCCTGGCGCTGGCGGCCTCCATGCTGCAAAGCGCCACCCGCAATCCGCTGGCCGAACCCGGCCTGCTCGGGGTCAACGCCGGCGCCGTGTTCGCCCTGGTGATCGGCCTCACCTATTTTGGCGTCGAATCCGCCTACGGTTATCTGCTCTGGTCCGGCATGGGGGCCCTGCTCGGCAACCTCATCGTGCTCGGTCTCGGCCTGATGGTGGGGCGCTCCAACCCCCTCAAGCTCATTCTGGTGGGGGTCGCTCTCTCCGCCACCTTCGGCGGCCTCTCCAACTTCCTGCTGCTCTCCAACCAGGTGGTGCTGGAGCAGTTCCGCTTCTGGAATCTGGGGTCGCTGGCCGCCTCGGATCTCGATGCGGTGCTCACCGTGATGCCCTTTGCCCTGCTCGGCCTGCTGCTGACCCTGGCACTCTGTCGCCAGCTCACCCTGATGCAGATGGGTGACAGCCAGGCGCTGGCGCTCGGCATCCGGCCGACCCGGGTGCGCATCGGCGTGCTCTTGGCCGCCACCCTGTTTACCGCCTGCGCCATCGCCATCGCCGGCCCCATCGGCTTCGTCGGTTTTCTCGCCGCCTACTGCGCCCGTCTGGTGGAGCCGGTGCGCCTCGCCATCCAGGTGCGCTTCTCCGCCCTGTTCGGGGTGCTCTTTCTGCTCGGCGCCGACATCCTGGCGCGCTGGCTGATCCAGCCGTTCGAGCTGCCCAACGGGGTGATCCTGGCGCTGATCGGTGCCCCTGTGCTCATCCTGGTGGTGCGCAGCGGCGGCTTCCGCGCCCTGCTGGCCGTCAAATAAGGTTGCCTGCCTCATGAACAATTCCATCCATCCCTCCCTCACCACGACGCTTCCCACCGGTACCGTCTGCCTGCGCGTTGGCAGCCGCACCCTGTTGCTGCACCGCCGCGCCTGGCTGATTACCCTAGGGCTCCTGGTGGCCCTGGTGCTGCTCTCCCTGCTGGCGCTGACCCTGGGCTCCGGCAAGCTCACCATGCTGGGGGTGATCCAGACCCTGCTTGGCGAGGGCAACCGGCTGAGCGAGGTGACCGTCTTCAAGATCCGCTTGCCGCGCATCGTCGCCGTGCTGGTGGCGGGAGCGGCCATGGGCCTCTCCGGCTGCCTGGTGCAGACCCTCATTCGCAACCGCCTCGCCACCCCGGACATGATCGGGGTCAACGAGGGGGCCTCCTTGGCCATCATCGCCTTCTCCCTCTACCTGACCCTCGGCAGCTGGCCCTGGTGGGCCGCGCCGCTGGGTGCCCTGTTTGCCGCCGCCGTGCTCTATGCCCTGTGCAACAAGCCGGGGGAGCAGGGCTACCTGTTCGTGGTGATCGGCATCGGCGTCTCCGAGCTGATGAACGCCATCGGCCAGTTCGTGATGTCCACCCAGTCGCTGGTGCACCTCACCAGCCTCTACCTGTGGAACATGGGCAACTTCGTCGGCCAGGGTTACAGCACCGTGCTGCCGGTGGGGATCCTGATCCTGCTGGTCTGCCCCTGGGTAGTTTATCTCTCCCGGGCTCTGGGCGTACTGCGTCTGGGCCCCGTCACCGCCCAGAGTCTGGGGGTGAACGTCAACCGGGTGCAGCTCGGCGTGCTGGCCCAGGCCATCGTGGTGGCGGCGCTCGGCACCGCCATCGGCGGCCCGGTGGTGTTCATCGCCATGGCGGCCCCGGTGCTCGCCTCCTGGCTCAGCCGGGATCGCATCGTGCCGCTGTGGATTGCCGCCCTGTGCGGCGCCCTGCTGCTGCTGGCCAGCGACACCCTGGTGCGGGTGCTGGCCAGCCCCCACGAGGTGGCCACCGGCATCATGACCCGTATTCTCGGCGGCCTGCTGCTGCTGTTCATCCTGCTCAAAGACCGCCAGAAGGCCGACTGACGATGCCATTCATCCATTTTCAAGACAGACCGAGGGCCGCCTGATGACGCTCACCATCAATCACCTGCAATTTGGCTATCAGCACAAGCCCGTCTTCAACGACATCTCCTTCACCATTCCCCAGGGCAAGCTGGTAGGGATCGTCGGCCCCAACGGCGGCGGCAAGTCCACCCTGCTCAAACTGCTGGCAGGCCAGGAGCAGCAGCAAGCCGGCGAGATCCTGCTCAAGGGCAAGCCGCTGGCAAGCTACGGCAAGAAGGCGCTGGCCCGCGAGCTCGCCTACCTGCCCCAGCGCCCGCTGGTGCCCGCCGGCATCCAGGTCGAGCAGCTGGTGCAGTACGGCCGCCACCCTCATCAGGGCTGGTTCAATCAGTGGAGCGAGGAGGATGCCCGCATGGTGCGCTGGGCCTGCGAGCGGATGCAGCTGGGCGACATTCTGCAGCAGAGCGCCAGCTCTCTCTCCGGCGGTCAGGCCCAGCGGGTGTGGCTCGCCATGGTGCTGGCCCAGGATGCGGACATCATACTGCTGGATGAACCCACCAGCGCCCTCGACATCGGCCACCAGACCGAGGTGATGGAGGCCATCCACCAGATCACCGCCGAGGGCAAGACGGTGCTCATCGTCATCCACGATCTCGCCACCGCCGCCCGCTACTGCGACGAGCTGATCGCGCTGGGGGATGGTGGCATCCAGGCCATGGGGCCGGCCCGCGAGGTGGTGACCAAGTCCCTCATCGACCGCCTCTACCAGACCGACGTGGACATACTGCACGCCCCCGGCGACGGCGCCCCCATCATAGTGCCGCGCCGCAGGCCACATGCCTTTGCCATGCGCCAACCGGCCTGAGCCCCATCAAAAAACCGCCCAGAGGCGGTTTTTTTATGCTTGTGTCTCGGCGCACCGCCACTCACAACAGCAGGCTGGTGAGCCCCCCGCCAGGCAGTGTCTGCCAGTAGAGCGTGCAGCGCCAACCGGCGGGCAACTCTGGAGTCAGCCCGCCCACCAGTTCGAGGGTGAGGGTCTGCTCCGTCATGGTCAGCCAGCGGGCATCGAGAAAGTCAAAATAGCGCCCCACCCTGGAGTAGAGTGCCTTGAACAGGCTCTCCTTGGCCGAAAAAATCAAGGTGAGCGCCTCACCCCTGCTCAGGCCGATGGCGCGGGCAGCGGCCGCCAGTCGGGCCCACTCCTCCGGACTTGCAATGCCGGGCCAGAGCTCGCTTGCCTGCCCCTCTGCCAGCCAGCCCTCCAGATCCAGCCCCATCCCCGCCCGGCCGGGGCGCACCGCACACAGGGCCATGCCGCGCCCCTGCAACAAGCTGTGGCTGATGCTGCCCTCAAACCCCGCAGGCCAGCAGGGTTCGCGGGCGTTGCCGATGGCCACGGGGTGCTCCGCGAGGTTGAAGGAGCGCAGGGCTTCGCGGGCCGCGAGACGCCCCGCCAAAAACTCCCCCAGCCGCTTGGGGGCCGCGCGCTGCAAGCTGGCGGGCAGCACCATGCCGGCCGCGTCGTAGCAGGCCGGGGTGAAGGCGGCGGGGTCAAAGCAGACCCGTTGCAGCGCCATGTGCGCCGCGCCGGGCAGCGGCAGGCTGTCGGCCTGCACGATAAAGTGGTCCAGTGAGCAGGCTGGCGCGGTGGCAATGAACATCACGAAGAGCCCTTGGTGGATGAGCCAACATGGTAGCAAATTGCTCCCTCCACACACCACAAACACAAATGACAATTCTTATCATTTGAATTTGTGGTAGCATGAGTTCGCCCGTTTGGGACCCAGTGTTCCACTGATTTCACCAAGAAGGATGTAACGATGAAGATCTCCTCTCCCCTGGCTGCCGTGCTGTTGCTGGCCAGCCTGGTCGGCTTTCAGGCACAGGCCGGCAGCGAGACCCGTCAGGTGACCGATGCCGACGGCAAGACCCAAGTCGTACCGGCCCAGCCCAAGCGGGTGGTGGTACTGAGCGAAATCGATCTGGACAGCGCCCTGACCCTGGGGCTGCAACCGGTCGGCACCGTCAATGGCCGTGGCCAGTCCACCCTGCCCCGCTACCTGCTGCAACAGGCGGGCAAGGAGATCGCCGTGGTCGGCGATCTGGACAACCCCAACCTGGAGAAGCTGATCGATCTGGAACCGGATCTCATCCTCACCGGCCAGACCAAGCCCGAGCTGCTGGCCCTGCTCAAGGAGATCGCCCCCACCGTGGTCACCGGCAACTGGGGTGACTCCTGGAAGGAGATCTTCAATCGCAGCGCCCACGTGCTGAACCGGGACGCCGAAGCCAAGACCTTCCTCGCCCAGTATGACGCCCGCCTGCAGGAAGCCCGCAGCAAGCTTGCCAAACATCAGGGCGAGCGCCTGAGCATAGTGCGCTGGAACCCCAAGGGCCCGAGCTACATGCACAGCGGCACCTTCGCCAGCAGCGTGGTGGAAGAGATGGGGCTGACCCGGCCGACCCACCAGATCGGTGACAAGACCCCCCACTCCCCGGCCCTGAGCCTCGAATCCCTCAACCTGCTGGACGGCGACTGGCTGGTGATCGGCACCCTGAGCGCCAGTGGCGATGCGGTGGATGCCATGAAGCAGGCCGAGCAGACCCCGGCCTTCCAGCAGCTCGGCGCCATCAAGAGCAAGCGCTTCGGCGCCGTGGACGGGTCGCTCTGGACCTCCACCGGCGGCCCCCAGGCGGCCCTCAAGGTGATCGACGATGTCGAGCAGCTGCTGGCCAAACCCGATGCGGCCCCCATCACCCAATAAGCCCGCATGATGAGCACCCACAAAGAAGCCCGCATTTGCGGGCTTCTTTTTTATCCATGGCTTTTAACGTCTACTCAGACAACCATTTATTGCGGCAAAGGCAGCGCCTTTCTGTCCAGTTTGCCGCTGCCGGTCTTGGGCAGGGCATCCAGCAGCATGAGCCGCGCCGGCACCATGTAGTGCGGCAGCGTCGCCTGCAGCCCCTTGCGCAGGGCGAGGCGATTGAGGGTCACCCCGCTTTTCGCCTCCACGTAGCCCACCAGCATGGCCTCGTCCCCCTCGCCCACCAGGCGCACCGCCGCCTCCTGCACCCCGGCCTGGCGGCGCAGCCCCGCCTCCACCTCGCCGAGCTCGATGCGAAAGCCGCGCAGCTTGACCTGATCGTCGCGCCGTCCCAGATAGAGGAAGCTGTCCGCCCCCAGCCGCCGCACCCGATCGCCGGTGCGATAGAGGCGATGGGTGGCAAGGCGCAGGAAGGCGGCGCGGGTCAAGGCCGGCTTGCGCCAGTATCCCTCGCACAGGGCCGGGCTCTCGATGCAGAGCTCGCCGCACTCCCCCTCTGCCACCGGCTGCCCCGCCTCGTCCAGCACCCAGTGCCGATAGCCGGGCAGGCTGTGGCTGATGGTGATCTGGCCATCAGTCGCTGGCCAGCGCACCTCGCTCACCAGGGACCAGACGGTGGCCTCGGTCGGCCCGTAGCAGTTCCACAGTCGCCGGGTGCGGGCACAGAGCTGCTCGGCCAGACCTGTATCCAGCGCCTCGCCACCGCACAGGGCGGTAAGGGTATTGCGCCCCTGCCAGCCCGCCTTGAGCAGCATGCGCCAGCAGGCCGGGGTCGCCTGCAGCCAGTTGATGGAGGGGTCGGCCTCCAGCAGCGCCAGCATCCCCAGCGGATCCTTGTTGTGCTCGCCGCCGGCCACCGTCAGCCGGCCACCACCCCAGAGCGGCCCCAGCATCTCCAGCAGGGAGATGTCGAAGGCCGGGGTGGTGATGAAGAGCCAGTGGCAGCTCGGTGAAAGCCCGAGCCGCTCGCGGATCCCGTCGAGGAAGCAGAGCAGGGCCCGCCGGCTGATGACCACCCCCTTGGGCTCGCCGGTGGAGCCCGAGGTGAACATCATGTAGGCAGCCAGGGCGTCATCCACCTGGGGCCAGGAGACGGCACCTGCCGCTGCGGGCCCGTCGAGGGTGCGCAGCGGACAACCGAAGGCGGGAGCCGGCCTGTCGCCATCGCAGATCACCGCCGACAGGCGCGCCTGACGGGCGATCCCCTGCAGCCGCTCCACCGGAAAGTCCGGCTCAAGGGGCACGAAGGTGAGGCCGAGCCGCAGGCAGGCCAGCAGGCTGGCCACCAGATCGGGGCCGCGGGAGAGATAGAGGCCGACCCGCTCCCCCACCGCCAGCCCCTGCAGGCGGGCGGCAATCTCGCCGACCCTGGCATTGAGCGCGCCGTAGCTGAGCCACAGCTCATCTGATCCCCCCTCACTGATGCCCTCCCCGCCCATACGGATGGCGGGAGCCAGCGGGGTGGCGGCCAGACATGCCGCCAGCCGCGCGCCCAGGTTGGCCGCCCCCTTGGGGGCGCCTCTCAGGGGTGACACGGCCGGGGCCTTATGCTTGATGGTCACCGTCATAGCGCGGCCTCCGTTTGGCGCACCAGCCAGTGCCGATAGAGCCGGCTGGGGGATGGATGGGCCTTGAGGGTCTGCAGGGTGAGCTGCGCCCGCTCCTGGCCAAACGCCTCGTTGAGGGCCGCCAGCAGGGCGAGCTGCTGCACCGAATCCACCCCGAGTTCACACAGGGTCTGCTGCCAGATACCGGGCACGCCGCACTGGCGCTCCCACAGGGCCACCAAAGAAGCGGCCTCCTTCGGGCAGGGATCCGCCATCGAGGCTGCCGGTCGCGCGACTACAGGGGACGGCTCCCCCACATCCGCAGGTCTGGCCGGCTGGCCCAGATCCGCGTGCGCCAGCCAGTCGAGCTCGGCCAGCCAGTCAGCCAGCACCGCCTCGGCCTGGGCCTCGGGGATCTGCTCGCCGTCGAACTCGAGGCGCAGCTGGAGCGTCTCACCCCGGCTGCTGACCACCAAGGAGAGCGGCAGCTCCACCTTCTCCACCACGGCGCCAAAGCGCGGCACCAGCTGGTGGGGTTCGGGGGCGGCAGGGGCCGCCGGCATGGGGTAGTTCTCGAACACGAACAGACTCTGAAACAGACGCGCCCGGCCTTTGGTCAGTGCCGCCAGCGACTGGGTGCCGTGCTCATTGAGTGCCATCAGGTCGGTCTGCAACTGGGCGATATGCTCGGCCAGGGTCAGCTCGGTGTGCCACGCCAGCGCCAGCGGCAGGCTGTTGATGTAGAGCCCGACGCTCGCGGTGATCCCCTCGATGGGATAGTCCCGGCCCGGGGTCACGTTGCCCACCAGGGTGACGGCATCGCCAGAGCGGCGTGCCAGCAGACGGTGCCAGGCATATTGGGCCAACAGGCCCGCGGTCACCCCAAGCTCGCGGGCACGGCTCGCGAGCAAGGTTGCCACCTCGGTCGGCAACGCCGTGGCGCACACCGCCGGTCGCTGCTGGGTATGGCGCCCGCTTGAGCTAGCGTCCAGCGTCACCCCGAACAGGCAGGCGAGATCGTTAGGCGTTGCCAAGAGCTCGCCCCGCCCCTGCCAGTAGGCATCGGCGCTGCGGGTTTGGCTGGCGATATGGCGGCCAAATTCGAGCCAGGCCGTATCCGGCTCGCCCTGCGGCAACAGGCCATTCATCAGCGCCTGATAGCCGCGATGCAAGGAACCCAGCAACACGGGGCCACTCCAGCCATCCAGCACGCCGTGATGGGCGCTGAAGATCACCTTGTGGTGATCGGGGGCCAATTTGAAGCAGGCAAGGCGCAGCAGGGGCGCCTGCTCGAGCGGGATCGGGCGGGCCAGATCCTGCTCGCGATAGGCCTGGACCCGTGCCTCTGCATTTCCCACTTCAGACAAATCCTCATAGTGGAATGGCAACTCGGCATGCTTGAGGATGCGCTGCAGCGCGACCCCATCCGCCAGCACCAGTTCGCTGCGAAGGGCCGGCCAGCGGGCGATCTGCCCCTGCCAGGCCTCACGGTAGACCGCCACGTCCAGCGGCTGGTGATAGTCCATCTCGGTCTGCAGGTGATAGGCGTGATCCCGGGGCAGCAGCGCCCTGTGATGGAACATGCTCTGCTGAAGCGAGGTCATGGGCAGCAGGGTCTCCACCTCGCGCCCGCTCAGCACCCGATCGAGCGCAGCTTGCGAGAGGCCAAGCCCCGGGAAGTCGCTCGGGGTGTGACGCGGAGCCTGCAGGTTGCAGCAGTGCTCCACCAGCGCCGTCAGGTTGTCCGCCAGCCGCGCCATCAGGGCGTCGCTCGCCTGCTGGTTGAGGGCGCCCACCTGGCGCAGGGTGAGGCGACCGTCGTAGACCCCCCCGTGCAGACTCACCAGCTCGCGCGGCAGGTTGTCAGGGGAAGTGGGGGCCCCCGGTGCCAGCGGCAGGGGTTGCCAGGGCTGAGCAGCCTCGCCCTGATGGCTGACCCCCAGGTAGTTGAAGACCACCAGGGCTTCGGGCAGTGCCCAGCCACGGGGGTGGTGCAGCCGCAGGGCGTTGAAGCCCACCCCCTTGTCCGGCACGGCGCGCAGCTGCTCCTTGGTGGCGCACACCAGCGCATCCCACGCCTTGGCATCCGCCAGCGCCAGCGGATAGGTGCTGGTGAACCAGCCGAGGGTACGGCTCACGTCCAGTTCCGCATCGATGGCCTCACGACCGTGTCCTTCCAGCATCACGCAGTGACGGCTACCGTAACCCTGCTCGCTCAGGGTTCGGGTCAGGGCCGCCAGCAACAGGTCGGGCACCCGGGTGAAGTAGGCCTGATTGGCGGTGTCGATGAGACGAGCCGTGGTCTCCTGACTCAGCTGCAGCAGGCTGGCGGCGGCGCGGCCATCGGTGGCGCGCGCCGCCTCCAGCAGCTGACCCTGGCTGCCCTCCCCCTGAGCCAGCCAGAAGCCAAGCTGATCCTCTTCCCGTTTGGCGTAGGCCGCCAGCCCCTCGCCCCACTGGCGATAGCTGCTGCCCTTGGCGGGCAGTGGCTCGCCCCTGCTCACCCGTGCCAGATCTTCGGCCAGGATGCGCCAGGAGACCGCATCGATCACCAGGTGATGGAAGGCGAGGAAGAGCCCTTCCACCGTCTCACGCTCGCCCTCTCGTTCACCTTCCAGAGAGAGATTGTGCAGGCGGGCCCAGGCCAGGGTGTGGCCGCTGGCGGGGTCGAAATCTCCCTGCAGCTCGGTCAGGCGGGCCTGCAGCTCGGCCTCATCGAGATTGGCGGCATCCAGGGTCGGCAGTGGCGGCAATAGCAGTTCGGCCAGATAGCGCTGGCCGGTCGGGGTCACCGCCAGGCGCAGGGCATCGTGATGCTGGCGCAGGGTATCCAGCCAGCCGCGCAGGGCCTCATCGTCCACCCCGGCCGGCAGGCGCAGGATCACCCCCTGGTTCCAGTGACCGGGCTTGGCAAAGCCCTGCTCGAAGAACCAGTGCTGAATGGGGTGGAGCGGGAACTTGCCAGTCAGGCTGCCCTGCTCGCTCCGGTGGCTGACCGCCTGCTGCTGGCCGAGCTGGCGGCAGAGGCGGCGCACCGTCTTGGCTTCGAACACGTCCTTCACGCTGCAGTGCAGTCCCGCATCCCGCAACCGGGTGGTGAGCTGGATGCTGAGGATGGAGTCACCCCCTAAGCGGAAGAAGTCATCCTCCACCCCGAGCGGCTGCTTGAGCACCCCTTGCCAGATGGCGAGCACGGTCTGCTCCAGTTCGTTTTGCGGCTCGCCCTTGCTCTGCTGCCAGACGATGGCGGGCAGGCGGCGCAGGTCCAGCTTGCCGTTGGGGGTGAGCGGCATCTCGGGCAGCCAGCAGAGGCCCGCCGGCACCATGTATTCGGGCAGGCAATCGCCGGCCCGCTGCAGCAGGGCATCGCCGTCGGGCTCCCTTGCCCCGGCCTGCAGACAGGCGTAAGCGAGCAGACGCCCCTCCTGCACCACCACCTTGATCTGACGAATGGCCGGGCACAATTCGGCGAGCCGGGTCTCTATCTCACCCGGCTCGATGCGATAGCCGCGCAGCTTGATCTGCTCGTCTATCCGGCCCAGATACTGGATGTTGCCGTCGCGGCGCAGCAGGGCCCGATCGCCGGTGCGATAGAGGCGATATGTGCGTTCCTCATTCGTTGCATCAAAGGCCAGCTCGATAAAGGCCTCCTGGGTGCGCTCCGGCAGATTGAGGTAGCCGCGAGCCAGCCCCAGCCCCGCCAGGCAGAGCTCGCCGGGGACCCCCACCGGGCAGAGGTTGCCCGCCTCGTCCAGGATCAGCGCCTTCAGGTTGTTGACGGGGCGACCTATGGTGATGGGCGCCCCCGGGGTGAGCCGCGCGCAGAGCGCGGTGACGGTGCATTCGGTTGGGCCGTACATGTTGAACAGCGCCACCCGCTCTCCCCAACGCTCCACCAGGCTGCTCGGGCACGCTTCGCCGCCAAAGCCGATGGCCCGCAGCGATCCGAGATCCGCCACTGGCAATAGATTCGCGAGCAGGGCGGTCGGCAAAATCATATGGCTGGCGCCCTTGCTGATGGCGGCAGCGATCACCCCTTCCCCCGGCTCGCCGAAGTGCAGGGGCGCGCCGCAGTAGAGCGGCAGCAGGGTGGTCATGTTGCCCGCATCAAACGAGAGGGACATGCAGTTGAACATGGCGCCATTCTGATCAAGGGCGATGCGCTCGCCGTGATCCGCCATCAGGTTGACCAGGCTGCCCTGCTCCACCATGACCCCCTTGGGCAGGCCGGTGCTGCCGGAGGTGTAGATGATCTGGGCCAGCATGGCGGCATCGCGGGGCACGGCAGGAGCGCTGCTGGGCATCTTGTCCAGCGCCAGCTGGTGCAGATCGTGATATTCGGCAGTCGTGCCCTTGATGGCCTCGGCAAGCCGGGCATCCGGCTCTCCCCCGAGCACCAGCGCAATACTGGCGTCGCTCAGGATATGGGCCAGCCGCTCGGCGGGATAGGCAGGATCCAGCGGCACATAAGCCGCCCCCGCCTTCCAGCAGGCGAGCAGGGCAACCACGAAGGCGACATCACGCCTGGCCTGGATGCCGATGGCGGCGCCCGGGGTGACCCCCTGAACCTGCAGCCAGTGGGCCAGCCGGTTGGCACGCACCTCCAGCTCGCCATAGCTCAACGATTGCGCGCCGTCGCTCACCGCCAGTGCGTCCGGCAACTGAATAGCCCGCCGCTCGATATGGCAGAGCAGAGTGTCACGGCTCGGGTAGTCCGGCGGCAGATCGGCAAGCTGTGCGGCCAGCGCAGCCTGGTCGGTGCCCGCCTCCAGCGGCAGTTGCCAGATGTCGGTCTCGGGAGCCGCCACCACGGCGCGCATCAGGTGCAGCAGGCGATCGGCAAGAGCCTGAATGGTCTCTCGCTCGAACAGGGCGGTGGCAAACAGCCAGTCCACCCTGACCGAATCCATCAGCTCGGTCACCTTGACCGAGATGTCGGTCTTGGCCGGCAGCACAGGCGAGGTCTCCTCCACCAGCTGGCAGCCGGGGATGAGATCGTTGAAGTCCACCTTGGCCTGATAGACCAGCATGATCTGGAAGATGGGGTTGATGGCGGTGGTGCGATCGGCGCCGATGGCCTCGGCCAGCGCCTCGAAGCGGTAGAGCTGGTGATCAAAGGCCGCCAGATCCTCCTCCCGGCACTGCTGCAGATAGTCGACAAAGCTGGGCTTGCCGCTGAGTTGAGTGCGCAGCACCAGTGTGTTGACGAAAAAGCCCACCAGCGACTCGATCTCGTGGCGCTCGCGATAGGCGAGCGGGGTGCCGATCACCACCTCCTTCTCGCCGCTCTGGCGCACCATCAGCAGGGCAAACAGGGCGTGCAGACCGATGAAGTTGGAGGTGCTGTGGCGCTGACAGAGGCGCTTGAAGCTCTCCCACAGCTCATTGTCGATGGTGGAGAAGACCAGCTCGCCGCCGCTGTCCTGATGGGCCGGGCGCGGCTTGTCGAGCGGCAGGCCGTGCACCTCCGGGCTGCCACCGAGCCGGTCGACCCAGAATGGTTTGAACTCGGCGTGATAATCGAGAAAACGCGGTGAGTTGAACCAGCGGGCATAGTCGATGTAGGTGAGCGGCAGCTCGCTCACCTGCAGGGGTTCGCGGTTCTGATGGGCAAGGAAGGCGCGCTTGAGATCCGCGAACATGTTCTTGACCGACCAGCCGTCGGAGATGATGTGGTGCTGGGTGATCAGCAACACGTGCTCGCGGCTGCCGAGCCGAATAAGATGCACTCGGCTGAGATCCCCCTGGGTCAGGGAGAAGGGGCGGCCGATCTCCTCGCGCACCCGGCGGGCCACATAGGCTTCGCGCTCGGCAGCGGGCTCTGCGCTCACGTCCTCAATCTGCAGCTTGAAGGGCGTGTGGGGCAAGATCTCCTGCGCCCCCCTGCCCGCCTCGTCCTTGATGAAGCGGGTGCGCATGCTGGGGTGGCGGGCAAACAGGTGATCGAAAGCAAACTCCAGCGCCGCCGTGTCCAGCTCTCCCTTGACGCGAAAATAGACCGGCATGTTGTAGAGGTGGGAGGACTCCTCGTACTGCTCGATAAACCAGAGTCCGCTCTGGGAGGACGAGAGCGGCCCGCTCTTCGCGCCCTCGGCGGCGATGGGCGCCTCGAAGGCGGCGCGGGCCACCAGGCAGCGCACCAGCTCATCCTTGTGGGCCTTGATGGTGGCGCCGATGGCCGGCGTCACCGCCTCCTTGCTCGACTGGGAGATAAGCTGGCCCTTGTCGTTCAGCCCAAGCTTCACTCCCTGCCGTTCAAGCTGTTTCAACAGCAAAATCATATTGTTCATCTGTTTCTCAAGCCTCAGGCACTCAGGGTGGCGCCGCCGTCGACGACCAGATCCTGCAGCGTGATGTGGCTGGCCAGATCCGAGGCCAGGAAGAGGACGGTATGGGCGATCTCCGCCGGGGTGGCTACCTTGCGCAGGGGGATGCCGAGCTTGAACTGCTCCGGCAGCCCGGCAATGGTGCGGGCCATGGCCTCCTCGCTTGGCAGCATGCCGCGCAGCATGGGGGTATCCGTTGAGCCCGGCGACACCAGGTTGGCGCGCACGCCGAAGGGGGCCAGCTCCAGTCCCACCGTCTGGGTCAGGCTGGTGACCGCCGCCTTGGAGGCGCAGTAGGCCGCCATCTGCATGCGCGGCACATGGGCGGCGTTGGAGCCGATGGTGACGATGGCACCGTGCTGCTGCCCCTTGAAGTGGGGCACCAGGGCCCGCAGCAGATAGAAGACGCCGCTGGCGTTAACCGTCATGCAGTCGTGCCAGTCGTCATCGCTTAAGGTTTCGGTGGGGCCGAGGCGCAGTACCCCGGCCCCGTTGACCAGCACATCGAGCCCGCCGTCCGCCAGCAGCGCTGCGCAGCAGGCGTTGACCGCCTTCGAGTCGCCAATATCGAGCAGCCGGGTGGCATAGGGGTAGTCGGCTTCGGGAAACGCCAGATCCAGCCCCACCACACAGGCGCGGGCCGCCACGAACTGCGTCGCCACCTCGCGGCCGATGCCGCGCCCGGCCCCAGTCACCCAGACCCGCTTGCCAGTGAAATCAAAGGCCATTGCTTGTTGCTCCTTATCCATCACCACACCATCTCCACGCTCTCTTCATCCTCGGCAAGCAGGCCGTCGAGGAAACGGCAGAAATCATCCAGCCGAGGGTGATCGAACACGTCGGAAACCTTGACCTGCACCCCGAACTCGGCGCCGAGCCGGTTGACGATCTGGATGGTCTGCAGGGACTGGCCCCCCAGTTCGAAGAAGTTGTCCATGGGCGCCATGGTGGCTAGCCCCAGGATCTGCTGCCAGATGGCGCCGACCCGGTTCTCGGTCTCGCTGCCCAGGGTCAGGGCCTCTCCGCCCGCCTGGTAGGCGGCCAGCAGGGCCTTGCGATCCAGCTTGTTGGAGCCGGTGCGGGGCAGCTGGTCATAGTGGCGATAGTCGGTGGGGATCATGGCGGCAGGCAGCACTTTGGCCAACTGCGCCTTGATGACCCGGCTGTCGCGCTCCGCCCCCGCCACAAAGGCCACCAGCCGGCGCACGCTGCCGATGCTCACCCCCTGCACGCAGGCCTCGTCCACCCCCGGCAGGGCCAGCAGCTGGGCCTCCACCTCGCCGGGCTGGATGCGATAGCCGCTTATCTTGAATTCGTTGTCACGCCGGCCGAGGTAGACCAGCCGGCCAGCCACCAGGCGCACCCGATCGCCGGTGCGATAGACGGGCATCTGCTCTGCGCCAACCCGCAGGGTGCCAAAGCTCCCTTGCACGCCCCCCACATAGCCGTTGGCCAGCTGCGGGCCGAGCAGCACCAGCTCTCCTTCCTCGGCAGGTTGCTCCCCCGCCCCCAGGATGAGCGCCTGCATGCCGGGCAGCGGCAGGCCGATGGGCAACTGGGCCTGGCTCGGGTCCTCCTGCTGCAGCTCCTGGGTGGTCACCACCACTGTGGTCTCGGTGGGGCCGTAGGTGTTGAACAGGCGCACATCGGAGCGGCCCTGACGCTGCCACTGGGCCAGCTGCTCGGGATAGACCGCCTCGCCGCCGATGATGACGGTGGTAAGCCCGGCAGGAATGTGGGCCTGACCCGCCGTCAGCGCCACCACCCACTCGTTCCAGAACGCGGTGGGCAGGTCGAGGTGGGTGATCCCCATCTGCTCCACCCCGGCCGCAAAGGCGGGCATGGATTCGAGCAGGGCGTCGGTGCGCAGCACCAGGGTGGCACCGGCGCTCAGGGTGGCGAATACCTCCTCGATGCTGGCGTCGAAGTTGAAGGGGGCGAATTGCAGCATCCGCGCCTCTTCATCCAGGTGATAGCGGCAGCGGGCGGCGGCGGCAAAGTGATCCAGCGCGCCGTGGCTGACCGCCACCCCTTTAGGCAGGCCGGTCGAGCCCGAGGTGAACATCAGGTAGGCGACGGCGCGGCCGGCGGCCGGCTGGTTGAGCCGATCGTCGCTTACCAGATCCCCCGCCAGCAGGGTGCGCCCCTCAAACAGGCTGGCCAGCTTGTGGCGGTACTCGGCCTGGGTGATCTGGGTCTTGACCTCCCCCAGCCGCAGGATATGGCCCTGGCGCTCCAGCGGCTGCTCGGGATCGAGCGGCACGTAGACGGCGCCCGCCAGCAGTACCGCCAGCTGGGCGAAGATGGCCTGGGGGGTGCGGGCCAGCATGACCCCCACCTTGTCGCCGGGGGCAACGCCTTCGGCCTGCAGGGCGGCCGCCATCTGTTCGGCTCTGGCCAGCAGCGCCTCGTAGCTGAAGCGGGCCTCTCCCTGCGCCGTGCGCTGAATCAAGGCAATCTTGTGCGGGGTCTGGGCGGCGAAATGGCAGAGCGCCTCCAGCACAGGCCGAGCCTTGATCACTTCATGGGTGGGGCCGGCGATCAGGGCGCTGGCCCGCTGCTCGGCCAGCCAGTCGGCCTTGAGGGTCCCCAGGGTCTGGGCGGGCTCGGCCAGCCAGCGCCCCAGCAGGGCAAACAGGGTATCGGCGATGGCTGCCAGATCTTCTTGCCGGTAGCAGCCGGGGTTGGCGTCCAGATCCAGTCTGGGCTGGCCATCGGCGCCGACCTGCACCTCGATGGTGAGATCCTCCACCGGGCCGGCGCTGATGTTGAGAATATGGGCAGATAGCGGCCCGAAGCGACGAGCGTGATCGAACGGCATGATGTTGACCAGGGGGCCGAACAGGCGCTTGTCGCCCCCCACCAGGCCAAGGTCGCGGCGCAGCAGCTCGTAGCGGTAGTGCTGGTGCTTGCGCACCCCGCGCTTGGCCTTGGCCACGGCGCCGGCGGCGCCTGCCAGATCCAGTTCTTCACCCAGTGTCAGCGCCAGCGGGGTAATGTTCATCTGCATGCAGGGCACGGTCAACGATGCCGAGCCGATGCGGTTCATCATCATCAGGCCGAGCAGGGTCTTATCCTGGCCGCTCGAAAGCGACAGTTGGGCAGAGAGACCGGCCAGCAGCAGATCGGGCCAGCCCAGCTTGTGCTCGTCGGCAAAGCCGGTCAGAGATTGCCAGAGCGCCGCTGGCAGCGGGCGGCTCTCGCGGATAAATTCGGCGGCAATCGGCGCGCGGGTCTCGCCAAAGGACTTCACCTCGGGCCAGCCTTGCAGCTGCTCCTGCCAGAAGGCGCGGGCGGCGGCGTTCTTGCCGCTTAGCTCGCGGCTCGCCTCTTCCGCCAGCACCTCAGCCAACGAGCCGAAGGGGGATGGGGAGTGCATCTCACCGGCCAGCCCCTCTGCATAGAGCTCGGCGATGCGCTGGAACAGCAGGGTGGTGCCAAAGCCGTCGAGGGCGATGTGGTGCACACAGCTGTAGAGATAATCACGGCCGGGGCCGCGCAGCAGGGCGAAGCGGCAGGGCGCCTCTTGGGTCAACTCGAACGGGCGGCGCAGATCGGCCCAGGCCCAGGCGCGGGCCAGCGTCTCGTCGTCGCGCTCGAGGGAGATTTCTTCATAGGCCAGGGGCAGCTCATGCGAGACGAAGCAGACCGCCTCCTTATCGTCTTCGAAGTGGCCCTTGAGCGCCTCGCACTCTCCCACCGCCTTGGCAAGGGCCGCGACCAGCACTGCCGCCTCCACCTTGCCGTCGAAGGCGATGCACTCGGCGGTGTTGAACATCGCCTTGTCGTCGTTGAGCAGATGTCCGGACCAGAGCCCCTGCTGGGGGATGGTCAAGGGGAAGCGGTTCATGGGGTCACCTCCAGCACCTGGGCTGCCAGCTTGGCCTCGATGAGGCGCCACCAGCCGTTGAGGGTCGGCAGCTTGGCGAGATCCACGAAGCCGAGCTCCACCCCGGCGGCGCGCCACTCGGTGAGCAGGGCCATGATCCGCACCGAATCCAGACCGTAGTCGATGAGGTTCTCGTCGGGGTCAAACTCCCCTTCGTCCTCGTCGATGTGACTCAGCAGCCGTGCCTTGAGCCCCTCATACGTCAGCAAGGGATTGGTGGGTTGGGCGGCAGACGCGGAAGCCGGCGCAAGGGCCAGCACCTCCTCGCAGCGGATCACCTTGCCGCAGCGGGTTGCCACGTAGTCGAGCGCCATCTGGTGGTCGGCCAGGGAGAAGTCCGCCACCCCGTCCGCCAGGAAGAAGGGCTGGATGTCGCGCATGAAGGCGTCACAGGCGGTCATCATGCAGCCGATATGGCCGTAGATGCCGCCGATGATCAGCTGATCCCGCCCCAGCGCTTTGAGCATCTGCTCCAGCTCGGAGCGCTGGAAGGCGCTGTAGCGCCACTTGACCAGCACGGTGTCGTCACGCTCTGGGCAGAGTGCTGCCACCACCTGCTGCTGCTCGGGCCGTTTGTTGAGCCCCGGGCCCCACATGTCGTTGAGCAGGGCGCGATCTTCAGGGGATTGATCCTTGGGCTGGGCGGTGTAGAAGACCGGGATGCCGAGGGCCTTGCACTGCTTGCGCACGGCGGCCAGGTGCTCGGTGAGCGCCGCGATCAGCGGGCTGTTTTCGCCATAGAAGGCGGTGAAGTACTCCTGCATGTCGTGGATCAGCAGGGCGGCGCGCTTGGGATCCAGAGACCAGTCGACCTTGTTGGCCTTCCACTGGCTGGGCATGGCGTAATTGTTCAGGGTTGGGATAGCCATAACGTCATGATTCCTTTTTAGTTTTATGCTGTTGTCAGGGACTGGTTGGCGGCGATGGCGTGCGCAATGCGCGCCCGCAGCCCCTGCTTGTCAATCTTGCCCACCGCCGTCATGGGCAGGGCGTCCAGGGTTTCGAAGCGGTCGGGCAGCTTGAAGTCCGCCACCCCGCGCTCACGCAGAAACTTGCGCAAGGCCAGCGGCTTCAAGGCGGGATCCGTGCTGACGATAAAGGCGCAGCTCTTCTCCCCCATGGCGCTGTCGGGCATGGAGACCAGGGCCGCATGGGTGATGGCCGGGTGGTGCAGCAGCTGGTTTTCCACCTCTTCCGCCGCGATCTTCTCGCCGCCCCGGTTGATCTGATCCTTCTGCCGCCCGACCACGGTGAGGTAACCATCGGTATCCTGTACCACCAGGTCACCGGAGCAGTAGAAGCCCTCGGCATCGAACACCCGGGCGTTGTGGGCCGGACTCTGGTAGTAACCGCGGAAGGTGTAGGGACCGCGGGTGTGCAGGGCGCCAGGCTCGCCGGGGGCAACCGGGTTGCCCGCCTCATCGAGGATGCGCACCTCGTCATCCGGGCTCATGGGGCGGCCCTGGGTATGGATCACCTTCTCGTCGGGGTCGTCCAGCCGGGTGTAGTTGACCAACCCCTCCGCCATGCCAAACACCTGCTGCAGCCGGCAGCCGAGCAGCGGCCCTATCTTGCTGGCCACTGCCTCTCCCAGCTTGGCGCCACCCACTTGCAGCAAGTCGAGGCTCTCGAGCTGGGTGCGTGCAGTGGGGTCCGCTTCCGCGGCCTGCAACCAGAGCGAGACCGCCGGCGGCACCAGCGAGGTGAGGTTGACCCGGTGGCGGGCGATGAGCGGGAAACAGCTGATGGGGCTGGGATCCGGCGCCAGCACCACGGTACCGCCCGCCTCGAACACCCCGAGCGCCCCGGGGGAGCTCAGGGGGAAGTTGTGGGGCGCCGGTAGGGCGCACAGATAGCGGGTATGAGGGCCGAGGCCACAGATCTCATTGCTACGGCGCACGCTGTAGTAATAGTCGTCATGGGTGCGCGGGATAAGCTTGGGAGTGCCGGTGCTGCCACCGGAGAGCTGGAAGAAGGCCACCTCGTTCGCCGGGGTCGGGGCAAAGGAGACGGATGGGGAGATCCCCTCATCCCCCTCGCCAAGCCAGCGGGTCAGCCCCAGCGCCCCTGTGTCGCCATCGAGCAGCGCCAGCTCGGCGCCGATGCTTGTCAGCAGCTCGCTCTCGCGCCCCTTGCTCGCAAACAGCGGATGAGCCAGCGAGCCGATAAAGAGGCGCGGTGTGATCTGCTCGGCATAAGAGAGGAGCTCCAGCCGGTTGTGGCTAAAGAGCGCATTGACCGGCGCAATGCCGGCCTTGAGCAGGGCAAAGAACACCAGATAGAACTCGGCCACGTTGGGGAGCTGCACCAGTGCGGTATCCCCTGCCCCCAGGCCGCGGCGGGCCAGATTTGCGGCCAGCCGGCTCGAGGCGGCGTCCAGCTCGCCATAGTTGAAGCGGCGCTCGCCGCAGAGAATGGCCTCGGCGTCGGGGGCCTGCTCGCACTGACGCACCAGCATGGCTGTCAGCGGCTCACCGCGCCAATAGCCCTTGGCGCGGTAGCGCTGGGCCAATTCGTCGGGCCAGCGGGTATAGGGCAGGAAGCGGTTGGTATCGCTCATTGCGCGACCTCCGGACTCAGGTCCAGGGCTTTCAGATTTGGCTGCCCACTCGGCCAGCCCAGATATTGAAGCTGCGTCATTGCGCCACCTCCAAATCCAGGCCCAGGGCCTTGAGCATGGTCCCCAGCTTGGTGCCGGTCTCGGCCCACTCCATGGCGGGATCCGAGCCCGCGACGATGCCGGCGCCGGCAAACAGCTCCACCTGATGGCCATCGAGCACGCCGCAGCGGATCACCACGGCCCACTCGCCGTTGCCCTGACTGTCGCACCAGCCGACGATGCCGCTGAACAGGGCGCGCCGGAAGGGCTCCTGCTCACGGATAAACTGGCGGGCGAGTTCGGTAGGATAGCCGCACAGGGCCGGGGTGGGATGAAGCTGGCAGGCAAGTGACAGTACCGACGCCTCGCCGCCGAGCAGCCGGCCGGCGATGGGGGTGCCCAGATGCCAGAGGGTATCCGTGCTCATCAGAGAGGGGCTGGACGGGATCGCCAGCTCGCGGCAGTGGGGGGTCAGCACCCGGCGGATCTCGTCGATCACCAACTTGTGTTCATGCTGATCCTTGCGAGAGGCCAGCAGATCCCGGGCCACCATTTCGTCTTGCGCCGGCTCGCTCGCCCGTCTGGCGGAGCCCGCCAGCGGATGGGTGAACACCTCTCCCCCGCTGACCCGCAGCAGCAGCTCCGGGCTGGCACCGAGCAGACGGCGGCCCTGGCCAAGCGGCAGGGAGAAGTGGAAGGCGTGGGGGTTCTGGGCCATCAGACGGGTCATCACCCGCTTCGGATCGGCGGGCTGGTGCAGGGTGAGTGTCAGCTTGCGCGACAACACCACCTTGGATAGCCGGCCTTGTGCAAACGCATCCAGCGCCGCGCTGACCGAGGCCTGGAATTCGCTGGCCGGCGGGGTGCTCTGTACCGAGATGACCCGGTTGGCCTCGGCGGCCTGCTCGGCCGCTGTCACCGATGACGGCTCTGTCGGGGCCAGTTTATCGCCCCGCTTATAGCGGCCGGGCACATAGAGGCAGGAGGCCTCCGCCGGGTCGAACGCAAAGGCACCGATCAGCAGG
Organism: Aeromonas sp. S8(2024); assembly: GCF_041403085.1. Lineage (NCBI taxonomy): Bacteria > Pseudomonadati > Pseudomonadota > Gammaproteobacteria > Aeromonadales > Aeromonadaceae > Aeromonas > Aeromonas sp. S8(2024). Next base: position 787,750 of record NZ_JBGLRF010000001.1, read on the forward strand.
GGGTTGCTCTGGCCGGCGGCGCTGGCCGCGGCCAGCGCGTCGGCAATCTGTTGTTCCAGCAAAGGCCATTCACAGGCGGGGGTGGTGATAGGCTGGCCCAGGTCAGTGGCACTGATCGTGCCCTGCCCCGAGGTAAACAAGAAATCGGGCGGTGACGCAGCCTGGGCAGGCGCGCTATTTTCCATCACAAGAGTATCCACGTTACACCCTCAAATATGATTCAAAATGATAATGATTATCAATTTGTATTTGTGCGGCGGTAAAATACTCGCTTTGAAATCCCCCGGTCAATGGGATTTTTATGCCGATAAAACTGGAACTTATCTGTGGATATTGCCCGTCTTGGCCCGCCGTGCAGGGCCGACCCCTCTTTCCCGTATGAGCACCGCTGCCAACACCCCATATGAGGCTGCGACAAAAACCGCGGACTCACCGCCCGCGCTGGCAGCGAACGCCATTTACCCCTAAGATGGCGCCATCTTCATGACCATTGTTTCAACCCACGGGATCCTCGATGTTAAAGCACCTGCTTCTGCTCCCCCTCAGCCTGCTGCTGGCGGCCTGTTCACTCACCCAGTACAACGTCAGCGAAGGGGAGATCAACCAATACCTCAAAGAGAGGGTCGCCTTCGAAAAACAGCTGGGGATCCCCGGCATCATGTCGAGCAAGATCCGCCTCGATGAGATGCAGAGCCGCATCGGTCGCCGCCAGGCTGACCGGGTCGAGCTGGATGCCGCCGGCGACCTGCAGGTGATGAGCCCGCTCGGCAGCCAGCAGATGAAGATCCGCTTCTCCCTGAGCGCCCGCCCCGACTACGTGGCCGAGCAGGGGGCCATCTATCTGCGCGATCTCGAGCTGCTCTCGGTCAAGACCGAGCCGGCCGACGTGGGCACCGCCCTCACCCCGCTGCTGCCCACCTTCAACCAGTCCCTCTCCCTGTTCCTCTCCCAGACCCCCGTCTATCGGCTCGACGGCAGCCGCCAGAACGAGGCGCGGATCAAGGAGAAGGTCGAAGCACTCAAGGTAGAGCCGGGTCGACTGGTGATCCCCTTCAAGCTGCTCTGACCCCCAACCGCGCCCCTCTTCTCTTCAACTCCAGGGGCGCGGTTTTTTCTTCTCAAGCTCCCCCCTTTGCCTCATAATGCACACCATTCTCATTTAGATTCATGAGAAGCGTCATAATAAAATCAAACATATGGTGAGAAGGGACATGAGAAAAACCGTACTGGTCCAGGCGATCGCCTGCGCGATCCTGAGCGGCGCCGCACACGCCGCCGTCAAGGTAGAAGACAAGACATTCAACACCGCCGCCAACATGCTGGCCTACACCGAATTCGAGCTCTCCGGCGAGCCGCTGGCCGAGGCCCTCGGTCTGGATCTGGATGTGCTGGACGCCAACCGCGCCGACGAGCCGACTCCGTTCGACTTCGCCGCCGGCATCGAATCCTATGAATACTCCGAAGAGGCGATGTACGCCCTCAACTATCAATCCGGCATGGGCCCGCACCTGGTGAACGGGCCGCAAAACCTGGCTCGTGGCGGCACCATGGCCACCCTCGGCCAGCGAGTGCTGGCCATGGCCGATGCGGTCGGTTTCCCGACCGATGAAGTGCCGCAGGGCATGTATCCCCTCTCCCTGCCCTACGCCTCCGCCAACCCGGAGTTCGCACAAGCCGTCAACGCCACCCCGGTCAACGGCGACCAGATCACCATCAAGACCGCCAAGGGCAACGAGAAGAGCGTCAAGACCCAGGTGCCGGCCTACTTCCGCGACTACGCCACCCTGCGCTGGAGCGGCAGTGACAACCTGCTGGTACCGGCGGCCGTGGGCGGCATCCTGCTCAAGGAAGTGATGTGGTCCCAGGACTTCCTCGGCGGCATGCACGTGGCCGAGACCGATGAAGAGGTGGAAGCCGCGTCCGCCACCATGGATCAGGACGGCAAGCACAAACTGGGCGTCTCTGCCGCCGACGGCTTCAACGGCATGATGCTGACCGAGCAGTCCATCGACAAGCTGGCCATCCTGCAGGGTCAGCTCGGCTTTGACGGCAAGCAGCTGGGCGCCAAAATCACTCCGCAATACGATCCGGCCAAGGGCATCGTCTACTTCCCTCATCAGGTGAAAGTGACCGAGACTGCCAAGAACGAGGTCGGCGCCATCGGCAAGCTGGAGGTGGTTGATGGCTCCGCCCAGCTGCGCGACGCCTGGATGATGCTGTGGCCGCTCTCCGAGTTCTACGCCTTCACCGATCAGCGCAGCGCCAACACCAACCAGAACCCGGCCTTCCACGCCGTGTTCGACGGTGCCCCGTTTGCTGTCGCACCGGCCGCCAACAAGGGCAGCGATGCCGCCAAGCTGGTAGCGGGTGACGATGCCTTCTCCCTGGCGCTGAACCTCTCCGGCATGGTGTTCAAGAACCTCAATGCCCTCCACTTCGAGCCCAAGGCCGGCACCTTGGTGGACAGCTGGCAAGCAGGCAAACAGGGCAAGCACGTCACCACCTTTGACGCCGCCTACAGCCTGGTCGCCCTGCAGATCTTCCAGCGCGCCCAGGATGCGCTGCCAGTCGGTTACGCCGCCGGTGACAATGGCGAGCTGAACCTGAAAACCGCTCAGGGCCAGCAGGCGCTGGTGCTGATCCGTCAGCAGGCCGACTTCATCCTGGCCAATCTCAAGGGCAAAAATGGGCTGGTGCACGATGGGATCACCCTGGGTGGCAAGCTCGATGCCGGCCAGTCCATCGACGCCCAGTTTGCCGCCATCCGCGGCCTGACCGCCGCCTTCCTGGCCACCTCGGATGCCAAGTACCGCACCGCGGCGCGCGAACTGTTCATCGCCGCCGACAAGGCCTACTTCAACCAGAAGGCCGGTACCTGGCTCGCTGGCAAACAGGGTGAATACACCCCCTGGACCCAGGCCGCCATCTCCGGCGCCCTGCGCTCTGCCATGCTGAACCTGCGCAACGAAGGTAGCGAGAAGGCCCCGGCGCTGGAGCTGGCCCAGCTGACCCAGCGCTACGTGAGCTGGTTCCGCGGCACCGTCAACGGCGGCATGCAGATGGCCGAGTGGATCGGCGACTCCGGCGAGAACGTCATCGAAGGGGCCGGTGGTGACACCGACGAAGATGGCGTCCCGCAAGTGACTGCCGCCGGTGGCAAGCACGGCACCGCCATGGTGATGGCCGCCAAGGCGCTGATCACCGAGAAATAATCAGCCACCGGCTGAACAGCAAAAGGGAGCCTTATCGGCTCCCTTTTTAGTTGTGGCGTCTGGCGTTGGCAGCGACATCACCCCAGCTTGGCCAGCATCTCCTTGGTCACCAGCACTATGCCCTGCTCGGAGCGATAGAAGCGGCGGCTATCCTCGTCCGCGTTCTCCCCCACCACCAGGCCATCGGGCAGCTTGCAGCCCTTGTCCACCACCACCCGGCGCAAGCGGCAGCCGGAGCCTATCTCTACCCCGGGGAAGATCACCGCCTGATCCAGGGTGCAGAAGGAGTGCACCCGCACATGGGTGAACAGCACCGAGTTGAGCACGAAGGAGCCGCTGACAATCGACCCCCCCGCAAACATGGAGTTGATGGTCATGCCGTGCTGGCCGTTGCGGTCCTGCACGAACTTGGCTGGCGGCGTCATGGTCTGGCTGGTCCAGATGGGCCAGTTTTCGTCATAGATGTCCAGCTCAGGCACCACGGAGGCGAGATCCATGTTGGCCTCCCAGAACGAATCCAGGGTACCCACGTCCCGCCAGTAGGGTTTCAGCCCCTCCTTGGCTCCCACGCAGGACATGGTGAACGGGTGAGCAAAGGCCTTGCCCTCTCCCACGATGCGCGGGATCACGTCCATGCCGAAGTCATGCTTGGACTCCTGGTTGTGGATGTCCTCCTCCAGCAGCTGATAGAGATACTCCGCCTCGAAGATGTAGATGCCCATGGAGGCCAGGGAGACGTGCTCGTTACCCGGCATGGCGGGCGGATTGGCCGGCTTCTCCACGAAGGCGCGGATCTTGCGCTGCTCGTCGATGTCCATCACCCCGAAGGCGGAAGCCTCCGCCCGCGGCACCTCGATGCAGGCCACCGTCACCTTGGCGCCAAGGCGCACGTGATCGAGCAGCATGGCGGCATAGTCCATCTTGTAGATGTGATCCCCCGCCAGCACCACTATGTATTTGGGGCCGTAGTCACGGATGATGTCGACGTTCTGGTAGATGGCGTCGGCGGTGCCGCGATACCAGTGCACCTCGTCCACCCTCTGCTGGGCGGGCAGCAGGTCGATGAACTCGTTCATCTGATAGCGCAGGAAAGACCAGCCCGATTGCAGGTGACGCAGCAGGCTGTGGGACTTGTACTGGGTCACCACCCCGACCCGGCGAATGCCTGAGTTGATGCAGTTGGAGAGCACGAAATCGATGATGCGGAACTTGCCGCCAAAATGGACGGCAGGCTTGGCGCGGTTGTCGGTCAACTGCTTCAGGCGACTCCCCCGTCCCCCCGCGAGCACCAAGGCCATACTCTGGTTCAATAGTTGCCGTGCTTTGGCAGTATTTACGGGTTCTAACAACATAATTACCTCTGCCTTGTTTTGATCCATTCTCGATTCATCTTCGCCTGTTTCCGGCGTCATGAAAGTGGTTTCACTCACATTTAACTGATTTCAATTGGCCCTTTTCCAGGAGTTGAGCGGGATCGCATGCTTTGCGATGCGAGCTTGGTTAGAATTTCAGCATCAACGACATCATCAAGGATGACACCATGTTGAACAAGCTCGGGAGCAACCAGCTGATGGTGATGGCTCTCATCTGTGCTCCCCTGCTGATACTGCAGGGGCTCTGGCTCGCCTTCGTGAGCACGCCGCTCACCCTGCTGCTCATCCTCGCCACCAGCCTGCTCGGCTTTGGCCTGCTGATCCGGCTGGTGATGAGGCTGCAACAGGCGGATCGGGAGAGGCAGGAGCAGGTGTGGTGCCGGGCGCTGCAACTGCGCGACCCCACCTGCCTGGAAACCCCGACAGCCCAGGCCGCCCTGCAGCAACTGCTCGCCCACTTCAACGAAGCCGAGCTCGATGCCCACCGCCAGATCAGCGAACTGCACAATCAGGCGACCCAGGACGAGCTGACCCAACTGCAAAACCGCCACGCCTTTCGGCGCGACATGACCGAGCTGCTGCAGCGGGATCAGGATACCCAGACCGCCACCCTGGTGCTGGTCCGCGCCACCGAGCTTGGCAAGCTCAACGCCCAGCGCGGCTTTCAGTCGGGGGATGCCTACATCAAGGATATTGCCAATCTCATCAACAAGGTGGTGAGCCGCTTTCCTGGCCATCAGGTCTACCGCATCTCGGGGGCCGACTTCGCCGTGCTGGTTCGGCCGGAGGCCAACATACCGCCTCCCCTGCTCGGGCGGGATCTGAAGATCGCCTTCGACCACTATCAGCAGCAGCACGAGCTGGAGAGCGCCGCCTACTCCGGGCTGACCCGGCTCAGCAGCGGCCAGAAGATAGAGGCCATTCTGGCCCGGGCTGATCTGGCGCTGGCCCGCGCCCAGACCGAGACGGTCAACGGCTGGGCCATCCAGCAGGATGACAACGTGGTGGAACTGCAGGGGCAGCATCACTGGAAGCTGGTGCTGACCGAGCTGCTGGAGCAGGAGCGGATCGACTTTACCTATCAGCCAATCCAGCCCATGCACCGCAGCATGCTGGCCTACAACGAGATCTACACCCGTTTCAGCGGTGCCGATGGTACCGTGCTGCCCACCGACACCCTGTTTGCCATGGCCCAGCGGCTGGACATGGTGATGCGGCTGGAACAGATGCTGGTGATCCACGTCATGCGCCAGTACCGGGCCTTTGGCTCGAATCAGAGTCGCTGGGGCATCAACCTCTCCAGCAATCTGCTGCAAAACAGCGCCTTTCTGATCTGGCTGGACCGACAACTGCTCAACGACCCCAACACCAGCGCCAACCTGGTGTTCGAGCTGGATGAGGAGCACCTGGAGCGCAACCTGACCGGGGCCAAGCGGGTGTTCGAGCTGCTCAGACGCAACGGCAGCCGCTCCGCCATCTGCAACTTCGGCAAGGGGATCGGCTCGTTCAATCTGTTTCGCGAGCTCAAGCCCGACTACATCAAGCTGGATCCTGCCCTCATCACCGGGCTGGAGCAGGATCTCACCAATCAGCAGTTCGTGCGGATGATCGTCGACGTGTCACACCGGATGGGGTGCCAGGTGATTGCAGAAGGGGTCGAGCAACTGGGCCAGAAGCAGCTGCTGCAGGGCATGTATGTGGACGGGTTGCAGGGCTATCTCATCGCCAGGCCCCAGCCGCTTCGGCCGGACATCAGCCAGCTCGGGCTCTTTACTGAGGATGCTTCAACTTCAACAGAGTCAGAATGATGTCGTTGAGCTGGCGATAGCGCTCCAGCTCCTTCTGATCGTAGCGGGTCGCCAGGGCGGTGGGATTGTGGCGATTCTTGAGGTAACGGTTGATCTGCAGCCGGTTGAAGCCCGCCACCTGATAGACCTGCCCCAGCAGGGCATTGAGCTCCTCATGTTCAAGACCGGCCTTGGCAAGGTAATCCTCCTGGGCCGGGCTCTCCAGCTGGCAGCTCTGCTTGGCGATGCGGCCGGTCTCCTGCAGATAGCTGAGCCACTGCTCCAGATAGAGCGGCTTGCAGCCCGCCAGCAGATTGAAGAAGCCCACCGCATCGCAGCGGCAGTCGGTCAGCAGCAGTACCGCCAGTCGATCGTCATCACAGTGAAAAGTGACAGGGCCGCTCTGTCCCCAGTCCAGCGCCTGGACCCGGATCTCGGCCCGCTCCCCCGCAGCGCCGGTGACGTCGAATACAAACATGGCTCCTCCCGCTCGGCAAAAGGTTGATGATGGACCATCCCTTTGGCGGGTGCAAAGGCAAATCGCCTTTTCATTCAGTGTTCTGCAAGCCGGCCATAAAAAAACCGACATCCATTACGGATATCGGTTCTCGTCACGCAGGCCAAGGCCCGGTTCAATGCAGTCTGGTTCAGGCGTCCAGTTCCACCAGCGCCTTGGCCAGCTCGATGGGTTCGAGCTCCTGCCCTTCCAGATCGGCGTTCCAGTTCGGGCCGACCAGCACGTCGTCTTCGTCCAGATCGTTGATCCAGATGTCGAGGAACTCTTCCAGCTCGATCACTTCCGGCTCGTAGTCGGCCCACTCGTCCACGCAGTGCAGACGGGCGTCCTCTTCGGCGGACCAGAGCGGCATCACGTCCGCATCTTCGAACTCGGCAGAGCGGCAGACCACCCAGTCTTCACCGTAGCGCAGACCCCACACCTGACCCGACTCGCGGACTTCTTCGATGAACAGTTGGAAATTGGCGTCAAGATTGTCAGTTAACTTACTCATGGGGCTCTCTCTTTAATCGGGTGCTGCGGCCACGGCAGTGCCGAGTGGCAATGCGGTGGCCAAATGGTGTCGCAAAAGCGACATGGACTCAAGCATCTTGGGGGTTATCACACAAAAAACTGCCCGATGGCGGGTTTTACCTGACAAAACGCCTCCCGAAGGAGGCGTTTTCAGCGCAGAGGGCGGGATCAACGCTCCCAGTACACCTCTTCCAGGCTGTCTTCCTTCTCCGGCAGACCGCGCGACAGGCGCGGGCTGCTCTGGGCCAGCACCTCGTAGCTCACCCGGTTGGCGTACTTGCACACCTGGGAGAGGGAGGAGTAGGTGAGGAACTCGGCCACGTGCTTGGCGGAGTTGGGCACGGCACTGCGGTGATAGGCGTTGGCCACCATGTCGTGCAGCACGGCGGAGAGCGCCCCGTCCCCTGCCCCGTTGGTGTTCTTGATCTTCTCCGGCCCGCCCATGTAGGGGGAGATGTGGGAGTAGATGCGCTTGGGCACGCGGCAGCCACTGCGGGTCATGGGGCGGCTGAACTCGTACATGTTGAACTCGGGGATGACGCCGGGCAGCAGCGGCAGCGTGGTTTCGCGCTTGAAGTCATCTTCGGTGTAGGCGGCCATGTAGAGCCCCACCGGACCTGCGGTGCAGAGCACCATGTCGGCCCAGTCCAGCGCCTTGTCGGCGGCGGCCAGCGGATCGGAGAAACCGGTCAGGGCCTCGCCCTCTTCCTCGTTCATGGCGAGCACGGTGACGTTCTCGCTGATGAAATCGCGCCACCACTGGGGGTCGGACTCGATGACGAAGCGGGTACCCAGGGTCAGCACCACTGGCACGCCGGCCTCGCGGGCATAGCGCACCGCGGCCATGGCCGCGTCCTTCATCGGAGTGCCATCTTCACCGCGCACCAGGTAGGCGGTGATGACCAGGGCGGAGGACTCCTTGATGATCTCCTCGGGGATGTGGGCCACATCCAGATGGTCCATCTTGCCGGCGTTGATGCCAAAGCTGCGTTCGCCCCCTTCGGTGATGAAGGTGAAGCAGCGGCCGACCGGGCCGTCTACCGGTTGCAGGTAGTCCAGGTTGACCCGCGACGAGGTGTTGCACAGATAGCGGTAGGCGTAGCTGCCGATGCGGATGTCCTGGCTCATGACGCCGAGCAGGATGGAGTGGGAGTCCGCCAGTACCGAGTAGTTGTGCATGGTGTTGCCGATGGTGCCACCGGCAAATTCGCTCACCACCATGTTGTTGCTCTTGAGCTCGTCGTAGATCTGCTCCGCCACCTCGTCGGATATGAGCATGGAGTGGCCGCGGCTCAGGCCGTAACGCTCGAGAAACGCCAGGTCAACGTGCGCTTCAATGTCGACCAGCGTCTGGTCAATCCCGACCACATAGGCCTTGCCCCGCTCCGAGAGCTCCGCACTCTGGGAGATGAGGGGATCACGACGATCCACTGGAAAGTAGTGTTTGGACTTGCGCTGACCGGGAAATTTCATGGCAATGTTCTTGTGCTCTGGGGGAAAGAGGGGCGGGATTTTAACACAATCCGCCGCGCCGAAAAGTCGCCTGATTAAAATATGAAGTCAGTATAGACAAGGGTTGCAGAGGAAAACGTTTACCAAAACCCATCAAAAAAACCACCTCGCGAGGAGGTGGTTTTGGGGTCGGAGAAGACTCAGCCGGCGGCGAGCCCGCTGGCCAGTGCCAGCACCGAGAAGAGCCCGAGCGAGAGCCAGAAGAAGAGGGTGCCGAAGAGGCGCGGCATGTTCGGCGCCTTGGGGATCTGGATGCCGATGGCGTGCAGGATGCGCCCCACCAGCAACAGCACGCCGCCAAGGTGCAGCCAGAAGGCACCGACCCCCGCCAGCTCGCACAGCGCCATCAGCAGCAGGGTGAGCGGCACGTACTCGGCGAAGTTGCCGTGGGCCCGGATGGCGGCGCGCATCTCGGGTGCCTCCCCTTCCCCAATCATCACCTTGAACTGGGCGCGGCGCTTGACCACCCAGAAGGAGAGCAGCAGAAACAGCAGCCCCAAGAGGCCGGCGTAAATCAGGGTGATATGCATCATGGTGACACTCCTTCTCCTTGGATAACGAACAAATCACGGCCCGCTCCGGGGTACGGCACGGGCGGCGTGTCGATCAGGCCAGCTCGCGGCAGATCAGCGACACCATCATGCGGATGTGGGCCTGATCGCTGTTGAGGGCCGGAATGTATTCAAACTGCTCGCCACCGGCGGCCATGAAGATCTCCCGGTTCTGCACCTGGATCTCCTCCAGGGTCTCGAGGCAGTCGGCGGCAAAGGCGGGGCAGATCACATCGAGCCGCTTGATCCCGGTTGCCGGCAGGCCGCCGATCGTCACATCGGTGTAGGGCTTGAGCCACTCCTCCTTGCCAAAACGGGACTGGAAGCTGGCGGTCCACTGGCTGGCCTCCAGCCCGAGCGCCTCGGCCAGCAGGGCCGCGGTGCGCCGGCACTGCTGACCATAGGGATCCCCTTCCCGCTCATAGCGCTCGGGAATGCCGTGGAACGACATCAGCAGGTGCTCGCCCTGGCCGTGCTGCTCCCAGTGGCGGCGCACGCTCATGGCCAGCGCCTGGATATATTCGGGGTGAGCATGGTAATCACGAATGAGCCGCACCACCGGCAGGTTGCGCTCTTTTTTCATCGCCCGGCTCCAGCCATCGAACACCGAGGCGGTGGTGCTGACCGAATACTGGGGATAGAGCGGCAACAGGATCACCCGGTTGACCCCCTTGGCCTTGAGCGCCTGCCAGCCCTCCTCCAGCGAGGGGGAGCCGTAGGTCATGGCCAGCTCCACCGGCACCTCGACCCCTTCGCGCCTGAGCTCCTGCTCCAGCGCCGCGCGCTGCTGCTGGCTTATCACCATCAGCGGCGAGCCCTGCTCGGTCCACACCTGCTGATAGAGCTTGGCCACCTTGGGGGAGCGGGTCGGCAGGATGATGAAGTGGAGCAGCGGGCACCAGAGGTAGCGCGGCAGGTCGACGACCCGCTGATCGTGCAGAAACTGGCTGAGAAACGCCTTGACGGCGGCCGTGGTGGGCGCGGCTGGGGTACCCAGATTGACCAGCAAGATCCCGGTTTTCGTGGTCACGTTTGCTTCCTGTCTTTCTGTTGTTATGTCTTATATGCAAGAAAGGGCCCTGTCGGGCCCTTGTCTCAATGGCACATTGCCGCTGGCCCCTGAGGGACGATGGCAATGGCGGGCTTAGCCCAGGATGGTCGCCAGCTGCTTGCTGACCAGTTCCACCGGCTGGGTGCCATCAATCTTGACGTAACGGGTGTTGCCCGCTTCCGCTTCCTTGCCGTAGAAACCGATGAGCGGTGCGGTCTGCTGATGGTACACATCCAGACGCTTGCGCACTGTGGTCTCTTCGTCGTCGGCACGGATCACCAGATCTTCACCGGTCACGTCGTCCTTGCCTTCCACTTTCGGCGGGTTGAACACCACGTGGTAGGTACGGCCGGAGCCGGAGTGAACGCGACGACCGCTCATGCGCTTGACGATCTCTTCGTCCGGCACGTCGAACTCCAATACGAAATCCACGGCAACACCGGCATCCTTCATGGCTTGCGCCTGGGGAATGGTGCGCGGGAAACCGTCCAGCAGGAAGCCGTTGGCGCAATCCGGTTGGGCAATACGCTCTTTGACCAGGCCGATGATGATGTCGTCAGAGACGAGCTGACCTGCGTCCATCACGGCTTTGGCCTTGAGGCCCAGCTCGGTGCCCGCCTTGATCGCGGCACGCAGCATGTCGCCGGTGGAGATCTGCGGAATACCGTGTTTTTCCATGATGAACTGAGCCTGAGTACCCTTGCCGGCACCCGGAGCCCCCAACAGAACAATGCGCATACACGCTCCTATTGATTGGTTATTCAATTCTTGAGAAGGCAAAAAACTACACGGTTTCGCTCATTTCCACAAGCTTGCCCCGTGTGAGTGACTTATTTTTCACCATTTTCCCGTCACGGCAATACGACCATTGGCGCAGATCCGTGTACGAAAAATGAGTGAAAATGCAGCAATGCTGCACGCAACTGGCGCCCGCCCCAAACGGGGCAGGCGCCAGAAAAGAAAGAGCCCACTGCACGCAGTGGGCCCAAACATCATGCCTGGAGTAACAGACGGTTGATACGGGAGACGAAGCTCGCCGGATCATTGAGCCCGCCCTGCTCGGCCAGCTGGGCCTGTTCGTGCAGCAGGGTGACCCACTCGCCGAACAGCGCCTCGTCCTGGATGGTATCGAGCTTCTTCACCAGGGCGTGGTCGGGGTTCAGTTCCAGAATGTACTTCTGCTCCGGCACCGGCTGACCGGCGGCGCGCATCAGCTTGATCATCTGGGTGCTCATGCCGTGGGCATCGGTGACGATACAGGACGGCGAGTCGGTCAGACGGTGGGTGACGCGCACCTCTTTTACCGCCTCGCCCAGGCTCTGCTTGACTCGCTCCACCAGACCGGCGTTGGCCTTCTCGGCCTCTTCCTGTGCCTGTTTGGAGGCTTCGTCTTCCAGATCGCCGAGATCCAGCTCGCCACGGGTGACGGAGACCAGCTGCTTGCCGTCGAACTCGGTCAGGTGGCTCATCAGCCACTCGTCGACCCGCTCCCACATCAGCAGCACTTCGACGCCCTTCTTGCGGAAGATCTCGAGGTGCGGGCTGTTTTTGGCGGCAGCGTAGGAGTCGGCGGTGATGTAGTAAATCTTCTGCTGGCCTTCCTTCATGCGGCCAACGTAATCCTCCAGCGACACGGTCTGGGCTTCGCCCTCGCCGGCGGTGCTGGCAAAGCGCAACAGCTTGGCGATCTCTTCGCGGTTGGCGTAATCCTCGGCCGGGCCTTCTTTCAGCACATTGCCAAACTCGCTCCAGAACTTGGCATACTTCTCGGCATCGTCCTTGGCCAGCTTGGCCAGCATGGTCAAGACGCGCTTGGAGCAGGCCTTGCGCAGGGAGACGGTCACCTTGTTGTCTTGCAGAATTTCACGGCTGACGTTCAGCGGCAGATCGTTGGAGTCCAGCACCCCTTTCACGAAGCGCAGGTAGGTCGGCATAAACTGCTCGGCGTCGTCCATGATGAAGACGCGCTGCACGTAGAGTTTCAGGCCGTGCTTCTGCTCGCGGTTGTAGAGGTCAAACGGCGCGCGGGCGGGGATGTAGAGCAGGCTGGTGTATTCCTGGGCCCCTTCCACCCGGTTGTGACCCCACAGCAGCGGATCCTCGAAGTCGTGGGCGACGTGCTTGTAGAACTCCTGATACTCCTCGTCCTTGATGTCTTTCGGGTTGCGGGTCCAGAGCGCGGTGGCGCGGTTGACCTGCTCCCACTCGCCCGGGGTGCCGACGATGGTTTCACCGTCTTCTTCGCCCTCTCCAACACTATCCGGGGTGCCCTCTTTGAACATCTCCACCGGCACGCTGATGTGATCGGAATATTTGCTCACCACGGAGCGCAGACGCCAGTCGTCGAGGAACTCGTCCTCTTCGGCACGCAGGTGCAGGATGACGTCAGTACCGCGACCCTCTTTGGTCACGTCAGCCACGGTGAAGGAGCCTTCCCCTTCCGATTCCCACTGCACGCCCTGGCCCGGTTCGGTACCGGCGGCGCGGGAGACCACGGTCACCTTGTCGGCGACGATGAAGGCGGAGTAGAAGCCCACCCCGAACTGACCGATCAGCTGGGAGTCGCGGCCCTGATCACCGGAGAGGTTCTTGAAGAACTCGGCGGTGCCGGATTTGGCGATGGTGCCCAGGTGCTCGATCACCTGATCCCGGGTCATACCGATCCCGTTATCGGAGATGGTCAGGGTCCGTTTTTCTTTATCAACCACCAGGCGAACGCGCAACTGGCCGTCGTTTTCGAACAAAGAGGCATCGGAAAGCGCCTTGAAGCGCAGCTTGTCCGCCGCATCGGAGGCGTTGGAGATCAGCTCGCGCAGGAATACTTCTTTGTTGGAATAGAGGCTGTGGGCCATCAGGCTCAGCAGTTGTTTGACTTCAGTCTGAAACCCGTGGGTTTCGGCATGAACGCTTTGGGTCATCGACACTATCCTCAGGCGATTCGGGTTGAACATATTCCCGATCCAAGATGGGGCCGGTGATCGCCATTTCAAGGGGACAAATGCAACGAACGGTGCGAATGGCGATTTTTGCGCCAATCGAGGCCGTGACCCCATCCTGCGCAAACAAAAAACCCGCCGGGGCGGGTTCTGGTATCGCAGGCTGAGTTGCTACGCAGGTGCAGCTCAGTAACTGACGCTGACTCAATTCAGGGGCTGGCGCCCCATCAGGGAGTGGGAGAGCGTGGTGCCATCTACCAGCTCCAGCTCGCCGCCCACCGGCACCCCGTGGGCAATCCGGCTCACCTTGACGCCGGCGGCGCGGGCCATGTCGGCGATGTACCAGGCGGTGGCGTCCCCTTCGATGGTGGGGTTGGTGGCCAGGATCAGCTCGCTGATCGCCTCGTCTTTCAACCGTCGCTCCAGGATCTCCAGCCCCAGCTCTTCCGGACCAATGCCGTCCAGCGGCGAGAGGTGGCCCATCAGCACGAAGTAGCGGCCGGAGAACTGGCCGGTCTGCTCGATGGCGGCCACGTCCGCCGGACTCTCCACCACGCACAGCAGGCCGTTCTCTTCGCGCTTGGGATTGGCGCAGATCTCGCAGCGCTCGTTTTCGGTGAAGGTGCGGCAGTGGCTGCAGTGGCCAATCTCGGTGAGGGCGCGAGAGAGCAGCTGGGCCAGCCGCAGGCCGCCGCTGCGCTCACGCTCGAGCAGGGTAAACGCCATGCGCTGGGCCGACTTGGGGCCGACACCCGGCAGCACCTGCAGGGCTTTCATCATCTCATCCAGCAGCGGGCTGAATTTCATGGGCTTGGTATCCTTTGACGCTGTGTCGGCCACGGCGCCCTGACGGGCAAGGAGCGCGACCGAACCTATCTTGTTGGCGCAGGACTATACCCGAGCCAACCCCGAGCGCCAATGGCCTTGTGCCCTCAGCCCTCTGCCGAAGCGGGGGATGACGCCGCACTCGCCAGCAGGATGCGCTGGCGACCGCTGTAGATCTCCGCCCGCCCCGGGCGGCAAAAGCCCACCAGGGTAAGCCCGGTCTGCTCGGCCCGCTCGACCGCGAGCTCGGTGGCGGCCGAGATGGCGAGCAGGATCTCCACCCCGGCGCTGGCGCACTTTTGCACCATCTCGAAGCTGGCGCGGCTGGTCACCAGGATGGCGCCGTCGCGCCGGCCAGTGCGTTGCAGGTGCCCCACCAGCTTGTCCAGCGCGATATGACGCCCCACGTCCTCGCGAATGGCGAGGATATTGCCCTCGCCGTCCACGTGCACGGCGGCATGGGTCGCCCCCGTGCTCTGCCCCAGCAGCTGGAGCGGGCGCAGCGCCGCCAGCACCTTGTCGATATGACCCACCGCAAAACGCTGGCTGTCGGGCAGCCTTGGCTGGGCGCGCACCACCTGCTCCAGGCTCTCGCTGCCGCAGATGCCGCACCCGGTGCGCCCTGCCAGGGTGCGCCGTTTCTCTTTCAGGCGATGGACGCAGCGATTGGCCAGGGTGATGTGCAGCTCGATGCCGCGGCAGGCGCTCTGCTGCTCGATGTCGTGGATATCGAGCAGGCTGTCGATGATCCCCTCGGAGAGCGAGAAGCCGATGGCGAAATCCTCGAGATCGGCGGCCGAGCACATCATCACGCTGTGGGCGATGCCGTTGTAGACCAGCGCCACCGGAGTTTCGCAGGGCAGCTGCATGGCACTGTCGGTGGTGACGCCGCGCTGATGGTAATGGACCACCTCGCGATGGGCGCTGAGCGCCTGCGGGGTATCGGGGTCGAGTTCAAGCAACATCTGGGGGCCCCTTAGTTGAGGGTGCGGGGATCTTTGGCCGAGATCCCGAGCCGTTTCATTTTCGACAGCAAGGTGGTGCGCTTCATGCCCAGGCGCTGAGCCGCGCCCCGCTCGCCAGCGACGATGCCGTTGCACGCCTTCAGCGCCCGGATGATGCTGACCCGCTCATCCTCACCCTGTGCCTCGTCACCCTGCGGCAAGGCGGGCTGCGGCTCGCGAAACAGCTCCCGGGCCGGCTCGTCATAGACCAGGGTCTCTATCTTGTGAAAGCCCTTGAGGGGCAGCAGCTCGTCCGGCGAGAGGTTGAGCACGTGGCCGCGGGTCATCACCACCGCCCGCTCGATGATGTTTTCGAGCTCACGGATGTTGCCGTACCAGGGGAGCGACACCAGCATCTTCATGGCGTCGGCCGGGATGGAGGTGATGGTGCGGCGCATCCGCTTGGCGATCTTCTTGATGAAGAAATTGACCAAGAGCGGTATGTCCTCGCGCCGCTCGCGCAGGGGCGGCAGCTCGATGGGAAAGACGTTGAGCCGGTAATAGAGATCGCTTCTAAAGCGCTTGTTCTTGACCATGGAGAGCAGATCGCAGTTGGTGGCCGCCACCAGCCGCACATCGATGGCAATGGGGTTGCTGTTGCCCACCCGCTCCAGCTCGTGCTCCTGCAAGACCCGCAACAGTTTGGGCTGCAGATCGAGCGGCATGTCCCCCACCTCGTCGAGGAACAGGGTGCCCTTGTGGGCCCGCTCGAAGCGGCCGATGCGCTGGGTCAGTGCCCCGGTGAAGGCCCCCTTCTCGTGGCCGAACAGATCGCTCTCTATAAGGCCGGTGGGAATGGCGGCGCAGTTCACCTTGACCATCTCGTGATCGTGGCGGGTACTCAGGGCGTGAATGGCCTGGGCGATCAGCTCCTTGCCGGTGCCGGTCTCCCCCAGAATGAGCACGGTGCAGTCGCTCTGGGCCACCAGCTTCACCTTCTCCAGCACCTTCTCCATCACGGCGCTCTGGTAGATGATGTGGGCAAAGTCCCCCTGCGGCGCGGGCCCGTCAACCCGAAGCGTCTTCTCCCTGGCGCCGGTGGTGTTGGAGATCTCCTGCTGCGCCTGCACGTTGTTCATGGCAATGGCCGTGCGCGCCGCCACTTGTTCGAGCAGCGAGATATCGAGGTCGGCGAAAAAATCCGCCTCGGGATGAGAGAGGATCAACACCCCCAGCAGGTTGCCCCGATAGCGCAGCGGCAGGATACAGGAGCTGTCGGCGTCGGGGGGCAGGATCTGGGAGGTGAAGCGGCAGCTCGACTGGCAACCGTGACCCTGCTCGCGATAGAGGAAGAAGGGCTCGCTGTGGCCGAGCGCCCCCTGCAGGCAGTTCTTCTCAAAACACGAATGGTTGATGATACCCGGCTGTTCGCGCTGCTGCTGATTGACCAGATAGCTCTTGAAGCTGTCGGAGGTGGCGTTGTACTCGGCCAGGCACAGGCTGCTGATGCCAAAGTGGTGGTGCAGGATGGTGAACAGGCTCTGGGGCAGCTCGGCAATGCGCACCAGTTTGATCACAGCGTTGGTCACGTCCACCAGGATCTTGCAGCTGTCGCGCTCAAGGCGCAGGGAGTTGGCCTGCTCCAGGGTGCGCTCCTTGTCCAGCACGTTCTCCAGCGCAATGGCGACGATGGCCGCCAGCTGGGTCAGCTTGGCCAGGGTCTCCATCGAGAAGGCATTGGCCTCGCGGCTGATGAACTCCACCCCGCCCAGGTGGCTGCGGGCAGTGGTGATGGGCAGCTGGCAGTAGGAGTGCAAACCGTCATAAACCGGGGTGCTCGCCAGCTGTTTGCAGCGGTGGCGAAAGCGGCTCGCTGGCAGCACGATGGCCTGCTCGCGGGAAAAATGGAGATCGGCCTTGCGGCAGATGAGGTGCGCCGGCCCCTGCTCCCCCAGGTAGTAGAAGACCGCCTCCTCCCCCGTCCCCAGGTTGAGAATGAGGTTGACCCGGTCCACCTGGCGAAAGCAGGGCTGGATCCGGTTCAGCTTGTGGATGAAGTCATCCAGAGTGACGGCGGAGAGCAGGTTCTTGGAGAGGGAGAGAAAGCCGTCATCCCAGATGGGTGAGATGTCGGTCAACGGAATGGCACTCACATTCAGCATTCAGGCCTCGCATTACATCTAGATGGGTACCCTTGCCGGCCAATTGCAGCACGGCAACAACGGTAAACAATGCATCAGCCATCGCAGTCAGATGTTATAATTAATTTTTAAAAACTTAACGCTTAATTATAAAAACTAACATGCAGCGAAATAGCATCGCGCAGATTATCGCAGGATGGCTGGCATAATAAGTTAGCCCAATCCCCATTACAACCAAGCCGGCCCTGGCACATATTACAGCTCCGTCAGCGGATATTTCCCGCCACGCCCAAATATGGCGTCACTATCGCCGTCATTCGCCGCATATCGCTGCCAACTGGCCCCTCCTCTGCCCCTGTTGCCGCTGTCGCAGGCTCATGAGGAGAGCAGCCGGTAGTTGTGCAGCTTCAGTCCGCCGAAGATGAAGGCGGCCGAAAAGAGCTGAAGCCCCAGCAATAACCCACTGATATTGTCAGCTATTTCCACCGACACCACCCGATGGGTGAGGTAGACCCCGAGCCCCAGCACGCCCGCCAGCAGGCAGTTGACCAGGGTGGTGGAGAGAAAGGCGATGAGCCAGGCCGCCTGCACGCTCAATGCCGCCAGCACGGCACTCATGGCGATGCGCGCGGCGATAAAACAGCCGAAGAAGGCAAACCCCAGCAGAAATATCAATTCGTCGTGCCAGAGAAAACACCCTATCCCTAACAACATCACCAGCAAATAAGCGGAGACATAAAAGATCCCGAACGAAAGATTTAATTCATTTTTCACGATGGACACCTGCCAGCTGAAAAAAGGATGAGCGGATCCGGGCCCTGTATACAGAGCCTGGATCCACTTTATTAACGACGATTACCCTTTGGCGGCGCTGCGCAATTTTGCCTTGAGCGCGCTGTATTCAGTCTGGACGTACACTTCCGCCCCCGGCTGATCCTCGATACGCTCAATTTTCACTGCGCAGTACTTGTACTCCGGCGTGTAGGAGACGGGGTCCACGTGCTCGATGGTGAGCTCGTTGCAGGCCCCGATCCACCACTGGTAGGTCATGTAGACCACCCCGGCGTTGACCCGCTCGTTGTAGTTGGCCCGGGTGATCACCTTGCCACGGCGCGACGAGATCCAGACCAGCGCCTGATCCTTCACCCCGAGCTTCTTGGCATCGCTCGGGTGGATCTGCACATAGCCCGGCTCATCGGCCAGGGTCTGCAGGGCCGAGCAGTTGCCGGTCATGGAGCGGCAGGAGTAGTGGCCCACTTCGCGCACGGTGGAGAGCACCAGCGGGTACTCGGCACAGGGTTGCTCCAGCGGCGGCCGCCACTCGGAGGCAATCAGCTGGCCCTTGCCGCTCGGGGTGGTGAACACATTCCCCTCGAACAGGGTGCTGGTGCCCGGGTGATCCTCGGTCGGACAGGGCCACTGCACGCTCTTGAGATCGGCCATCTTGTCATAGCTGACCCCGGCGTAGAGCGGGCAGAGTCCGCGCAGCTCGTCCCAGATCTGCTCGGTGTCGCGATACTCCATGGGATACCCCATGGCGGTCGCCATCAGCGAGAAGATGGCCCAGTCCGGCTTCACGTTGTCCGGCGGCGTCACCGCCTTGTAGAAGCGCTGGAAGCCGCGATCCGCCGAGCTGTAGACCCCCTCGTGCTCGCCCCAGCTGGTGGCGGGCAGAATGACGTCGGCCATCTCGGCAGTCTGGGTCATGAAGATATCCTGCACGATCACCAGCTCCATCCCCGCCAAGGTACGGCGGAACTGACCGAGATCTGCCTCGGTCTGGGCCGGATCTTCCCCAAAGATGTAGAAGGCCTTGCACTTGCCCTCCTCCACCTTGTGACCAAGCTCGGTCAGGCGATAACCGGGCTTCTGGGAGAGTGACTCCACCCCCCACGCCTTGGCAAACTTGGCGCTGATGGCAGGATCGCTCACCGACTGATAACCCGGGAACTGGTGCGGCAGCATCCCCATGTCGCAGGTGCCCTGCACGTTGTTCTGACCGCGCACCGGCCCGCAACCGGTGCCACGGCGACCGAAGTTGCCGGTCAGCAGCGCAATACCCGCGAGCCCCTTGACCACGTCCACCGCCTGACCGTACTGAGTCACCCCCATGCCCCACAGGATCATGGAAGCAGGCGACGCGGCATAGGTGCGAATGGCGGCGCGGATATCGGCGGCTTTGAGGCCGGTGATCCCCTCCACGTATTCCGGGGTGTACTTGGCCACTGTGGCCTTGAAGGTGTCGAACCCTTCGGTGTAGTTGGCGACAAACGCCTTGTTGTAGAGCCCTTCATTGATCAAGACGTTGGCGAAGGCGTTGACCAGGGCCATATTGGAACCGTTTTTGAGCGGCAGCCACTGATCGGCTATGCGGGCGGTCTCCACCATGCGGGGATCACACACAATTACCTTGGCCCCGTTGGCCTTCGCCTTGAGGATATGGCGAGCGACGATGGGGTGAGAGTCAGCAGCGTTGTAACCAAACACCAGCAGGCACTTGGTCTCTTGAATTTCGGGAATGGCGTTGCTCATGGCGCCGTTGCCTACTGTTGTCTCCAGACCGGAGACTGAGGGTGCGTGTCACACCCTCGCGCAGTGATCGACGTTGTTCGTCCCCAGCACAGCGCGGGCAAACTTCTGCATCACATAGTTGGCTTCATTGCCGGGGCCACGGGCAGAGCCGGTGGTCATGATGGCGTCCGGGCCATATTTCGCCTTGATGGCAGAGAGGCGACTGCTGGCGAACTCGATGGCTTCGTCCCAGGAGACGGCTTCGAGCTTGCCACCGCGCTCGCGGCGGATCATCGGGCTCTTGAGACGGGGGGTCAGCAGGTTGGTGTCGTTCAAGAAATCCCAACCGTAATAGCCCTTGAGGCAGAGCTGCCCCTCGTTGGTCCGGCCGTTGGCGCCTTCGGCCCCCACCACCTTGTCGTTTTCAACCAGCAGGTTGATCTTGCAACCGGTGCCGCAATAGGGGCACACGGTAATGACTTTTTTCATGACTCACACTCTTGTTTGTTAACGAAAAACGGCTCGGCAAGCCCGCTCACACCCGCGCCGGCATCGCCAGCAGTGCCTCGGCACTGGCCAGCTGTTTCTGCCGGTTCAGGTTTTCAAGATGCGCCGGCGTGACCAGCCGTAGCGCCTGGGTCGGGCACACCTCGACACAGGCCGGGCCTGCCTCACGGTGCTGGCAGAGATCGCACTTGAGCGCCTGCGCCTTGGTCTGCGGCCGCTTGAAGAGCGAATCGGCCGTGGGGGCCACCTCTTTCACCACCACCGCCATGGCGCCGTAAGGACAGGCCACCACGCAGGACTTGCAGCCGATGCAGCGCGCCTGCAACACCTTGACGCAGCCATCCTCGGTCACGATGGCGTTGTTGGGGCAGGCCATGGCGCACGGCTTGTCTTCACACTGGCGGCAGAGCACCGGCGTGGTCACCTTGCTGCCCACGATCACCTTCAGGCGCGGCTGAAAATGGCTGTCCTTGGAGACCAGATGTCCATCCTCGATGGCAAGATGCAGACCGCCCTCCCGCTCAAGGGTCCCAGTGCAGGACCCTGACTGGTGTGAAACGGCGCAGGCCACCTCACAGGTACGACACCCAATACAGAGACTGGGATCTGCAATCACGAAGCTGTTCATAGAGAGGGATCCTAAATGGTTCGTTACACCCGACCGCCCTCACCCACCTGGCAGGTGACAACACGGTCTGTCCCCACAATGCATTTATCAGACCAACACGGGTAGATAGCCCGTTACAAAATCACAAGCCTATGAAAATAAAGAGGTAATCTAGAAAATAAAGGCAGCATTAGCCGTAACTGACGAGGGTGACGAAGGGGCCAGCCTTCTGATCGACATGACAAAAGTGACGAGGTCGACACTGGCTGATAAAGAGGTACCACCCGGCGCTTTTTCAGCTAATGCGCACAAAAACGCGCCCATAAATAACAGATTTGTTGATCTTGGCCAGATTTCGCGCAGATCGCCCTTTTTACCCCTTACCCGATTGGATAGCATGCTTCAGTTGGCAACCAGCTCATTTCCATGCAGATAAGCGATCCGATTGAGCAGGTTAAAACAGCAGGTTGGAAGCTGGAACTTAGGGACCGAACTAAAGACGACTTTTCTATGTATGACATGTGCTACCAGTTATGTACTAGATTCACCAACTACATAATTTGTTTCCTTAAAAAGGATATAAATGTTCTCCCATTTAAAATCTAATCCCCCTCTATGTAGGATCAAAAACACAATGAGGTAGAAATGGAAAACCCAGGTAAATTAATTTGGAATATTGCATGTGATGAATCTGGTGTTGATGGTGCTAGATATTATGGTTTTGGTAGTATTTGGATGAAATGGCAACGTCGAGGTGACTTTTCAAAGTTAGTTTCAGATTTAAGAGAAAAACACAACTACCATGATGAAATAAAATGGCAGAAGGCACATAGTAAACAATTTAGAAGCTTTTACCTAGAGTTAATAGAACTGTTTTTTAAAAGAGAATGGCTTGCTTTTCATTGTATAATTATTAAAAAGTCAGATGTAAAGAAAGAATATCACCAAGGTGACTACGATTTAGCACGGCGCAAACACTTTAATTTATTACTAAACTCAAAAATTAAATCTGTATTAAAAGCGCATCCTAATCGAGAGTGCCAGTTTCGCGTAGTTGTAGATCCTATTGCATCAAGATATAAAAAAGCAGATGAAGCCTCCCACATTATTGTAAATAATCAGATAAACCAAGTAACCAGACTCTCCGATGTCATAGATAGCTATGTAACTAAAGACTCCAAAACGTCTGTTCAAATACAGTTGTGTGATTTACTACTTGGTGCTGTCATGGCTGCATGGCAAAAGAAAGCCACCTCTGAAGGTAAAATTTTAATTCAAAGAGAAATTTCAGATTATCTTGGATGGATAGATCTTGAGGCAGATACGAATCCATCCGAGCGTAAATTCAACATTTGGTATTTCTACGATAAGAACTTAGGGCCTAAAGAAGTTAAAACTAGAACCGTCAGATTGAAGTATCCACTACCACAGCGAGATACAAAGAATAAAATTCTGATAGATAATATCTGACACAGATACAACTCAACCTTCAAAATTATGGAGAACAGAATTTTATGGCAGTTACCTATTTAGAAATTTTAGATACCACCATCAAAATTGGACTTGGCGCACTAATTAGTGGCATAACAACTTGGCGAATCACTAAGCTTCAGCATAGAAATGATGATGAGAAGCAAAGAAAAATTAGAAGATTTGAGAACCTTGAACATGTAGCTGAACAGGTAGAATATTTTTCACATCATTCCATGATTTATTGGACAAAAATAGTAGATTTCACTCGTCGCCAAGAAAATAATGCTGAACACAGCGATGAACAACTAAAAGAGTTACGTGATGCTCGAACAAACGTGTATGGTTCATATAAAAATCTGAATAGTGCGGAGTCAAAGCTTCTACTACTTGGCCTATCCGAGTGCCAACAAACATTGCGGTCATTTGGCCAGTCTGTATCCAATTTTTATGCTGAAGTATATATTGGTGAGCATGGCAAGTCCCTAAATGAGGTAAAGCTCTGGCGTGAAGATATTCTAGAAAACCGCAGGATATTTTTTAAATATTTAAGCCTCGCTTACACTCACTCATGAAATCTCTTAAATATAAATTTATGTGATGCTAATAGACATTAAATTATGAATATCGTAGTAGCCGTAGGGTGCAATAAGCGCAGCGCATTGCACCTCTTGCATTTTTTAATTAGTGGTGCAATTCACTTCGTTCATTGCACCCTACTTGCTGTCTCTTGATAAATAAAGACTCCATCGCAGCCTTACTCCCTCTCTTTTACTGCCAGAGCCCCTCTTTATTGGCCAGCATTTTATCTTTTATTTCTTAGCCAGCTTGATGCAAAACGCTGGCAAAAATGGATAGCCAGCTAAAACAATCACTTGCCAGGGTCTGGACGGGGTATTTCAATCAGTGGCCAATTAATAATTTCGTTAGCCACCCCTTTTTGATTATTTATACCTGAGCATAAACCTACGACGGGTGTGTCATTATACCCTTAACGGCAGATGAACAGACTGTGTCCCATGATAAGCCTCTTTATATCCAGTTAGCTCCCTTTCCCATCGCAATCCATTAATGCGTTCCTGCGGCACCTGCCGCACGCCCGATAGACGGGGGCGGCCCGTGCTGGCCAATCGTCACCATCAAACTGACAGACAACTTCATGAACGGTAATCACAAACAAGCCCTGTCCGGCGTTACGCTGGCGGCGATCGGCGTGGTCTATGGCGACATCGGCACCAGCCCGCTCTATACCCTGCGCGAGTGCCTCTCCGGCCAGTTCGGTTTCGGGGTGGAGCCCGCCTCCATCCTGGGCTTTCTTTCACTGATCTTCTGGCTGCTGATCCTGGTGGTCTCGGTCAAGTACCTCTCCTTCGTGATGCGGGCCGACAACGCCGGCGAAGGGGGCATCCTCACCCTGATGTCGCTGGCCACCCGCAACACCCCGGCCAAGTGGACCCCCTTGCTGATCATCCTGGGGCTGATTGGCGGCAGCTTCTTCTATGGCGAGGTGGTGATCACCCCGGCTATGTCGGTGATGTCGGCCATCGAGGGCTTGAACATCGCCGCCCCCTCCCTCGATCCCTATATAGTGCCGCTCTCGGTGCTGGTGCTGACCCTGCTGTTCGCCATCCAGAAACACGGCACCGCCACCGTGGGCAAGCTGTTCGCCCCCATCATGCTTACCTGGTTCATCACCCTGGCGGTGCTGGGCCTGAACAGCATCTTCCAGCACCCCGAGGTGCTGGGGGCGCTCAACCCTGTCTGGGCGCTGCGCTTCTTTGCCAAGTACCAGACCGCCTCCTTCTTTGCTCTCGGCGCCGTGGTGCTGGCCATCACAGGGGTAGAGGCGCTCTACGCCGACATGGGCCATTTTGGCAAGAGCCCGATCCGGCGCGCCTGGTTTATGGTGGTGTTGCCCTCTCTGGTACTCAACTACTTCGGCCAGGGGGCGCTGCTGCTGGCCCATCCCGAGGCCATCACCAACCCCTTCTTCCTACTCGCACCTAAATGGGCGCTGCTGCCATTGCTGCTGCTGGCAACCCTGGCGACGGTGATCGCCTCGCAGGCGGTGATCTCCGGGGTCTTTTCACTGACCCGGCAGGCAGTGCGGCTCGGTTATCTCTCACCCATCCGCATCGTGCACACCTCCGAACAGGAGTCCGGCCAGATCTATATTCCAGTCATCAACTGGATGCTCTATATCTCGGTCGTGATCGTCATCATGAGCTTCGAGCACTCCAGCAATCTGGCGGCGGCCTACGGCATCGCCGTCACCGGCACCATGGTGCTCACCTCCATCCTCTCCTGTTCGGTGGCCCGCCACAGCTGGCACTGGAACAAGTACCTGGTGGCCGCCCTGTTTATCGCGCTGCTGGCAATCGACGTGCCGCTGTTTGCCGCCAACCTCGCCAAGATCTTCTCCGGCGGCTGGCTGCCGCTCACCCTGGGCGCGGTGATGTTCACCGTGATGACCAGCTGGAAGAGCGAGCGCTTTCGGCTTATTCGCCGCCTCAACGAGCACGGCAACTCGCTGGAGCCGATGATCGCCTCGCTGGAAAAATCCCCGCCGACCCGGGTGGCCGGCACGGCGGTCTATATGTCGCGGGTGGTCAACGTGATCCCCCACGCGCTCTTGCACAACCTCAAGCACAACAAGGTGCTGCACGAGCGGCTCATCCTGCTCACCCTGCGGGTGGAGGATGTGCCCTACGTCCACAATGTGCGCCGGGTCTGCATCGAGCAGCTCTCCCCCACCTTCTGGCGGGTAGTGGCAAGCTACGGCTGGCGCGAGACCCCGAACGTGGAGGAGATCTTCCACCGCTGCAACGCCGAGGGGCTGAGCTGCCGGATGATGGAGACCTCGTTTTTCATGGCCCACGAGTCGCTGATCATGAAGGAGCGCCCCTGGTATCTCTACCTGCGCGGCAAGCTCTTTATGCTGCTGCAGCGCAACGCCCTGCGCGCGCCGGATCAGTTCGAGATCCCGCCCAACCGGGTTATCGAGCTGGGATCCCAGGTGGATATCTGATGGTGTGAGTTGCGCTAAAGAGAGAGGGAGGTATTGGCCTCCCTCTCTTGTTTCCGTTAACCACAATTACCGCCCCTCATCCCCGGCCCTTCTCCCGCAAGGGGAGAAGGGAGCACACCACCGCGAACATATTTGCAGAGCGGTGCAATTCACTTCGTTCTTTGCACCCTACTCCCGGCATGCTGCCGATATGTTTCCGTTCTCGTGCGTCCGATTACGCTTCGCTAATCGAACCTACGGTTTCAAAACAGACGGGCTCTATGCGAACAGACTCGCCGCCGTAGGGTGCAACAAGCGCAGCGCCGTGCACCGCAGCCATATGTAGGGGATCGGTGCAATTCACTTCGTTCTTGGCCCCCTGCTCCCCCCGATGCCCTACCGCAGACCCGTAACCCTTTCGCCCCTTGTCACGACCCCGCATTCAGCCATGCCGATACCGTTTTGCGGGGGTGACGAACCCTCTCCTACCCTTCGTCACAAGTGACGAACGTCACCCTTCGACAGTGGGACAAGCCCTCGACGCCCGTCGACGCTATTTTTAACATCATTTAAAAACAAACACTTACACACATCCAGCCAGGCAAAACCAAGCTGGCCCGTATCTTGCCAACCTGCCCCTATTCACTCCGTTCGCGACACGACAAGGTAGGCTATGAACCGCTTCGTTATCGCTGACCCCAAGCTTTGTATCGGCTGTGGCACCTGTATGGCGGCCTGCAGCGAGGTACACAAGGCGCAAGGTTTGCAACAAGCCCCCCGTTTAACCGTTATGCGACACGAGCAGGCGACCATGCCGGTTCAGTGCCGTCACTGTGACGATGCCCCCTGCAGCAAGGTGTGCCCGGTCGAGGCAATTCGCCAGACCGGCGATAGCGTGCAGCTCAACGAGTCGCTCTGCATCGGCTGCAACCTCTGCGCCGTGGCCTGCCCGTTTGGCGCCATCCAGAGCGGCGGCAGCCGTCCGGTGGCAGTGGCCACCAGTTACGACACCTATATCCCCTGCTCCATCCGCTCCAGCAACCCCTCCACCTCCGCCGGCCTGCGCTGCTTTGGCGAGGATCTGCTGAGCTGGGAGCCAGGCGTGCGCAGCATCGCGGTCAAGTGCGACCTGTGCGAATTTCGTGCCGAAGGGCCGGCCTGTGTCGATGCCTGCCCCTCCCAGGCACTGAAGCTGGTCAATGACGGCGACACCGAACGCGCCGCCCGTATCCGTCGCCAGCAAGCGGCCGACACCAACCCGCAAGGGGCCTCTGCCTTCTCGGCGCCCGCCACGGCGATCCCTGCATCCGATTTATCCACCACAGAGGGAGCGTGCTGATGTTGTCCCCCCTTGTAATGGCCACGCTCCTGCTCTTTTTGCTGGGCGCTGCCGCCGGTTTGCTGCTGCAAAAGCTGCCCGCACTGGCCAACCGTCTCAATAGCGGCTTTGCCCTGCTGGGCTCGCTCGCGGGTCTGGTCGCCGCCATCCAGGTCTTTGCTCAAGGCACCCCCGTCGACGGCCAGCTCTGGCTGCTGGGCTCGGTTCACCTCGATATGCTGGCCGCGCTGATGCTGCTGGTGATTAGCACCGTCGGCGTCGCCGTCGCCCTCTACTCCTTTGCCTATATCCGCGAATATCAGGGCAAGGGGGATGTGGCCATCGGCGCGCTGATGAACCTCTTCCTCTTTGCCATGGTTGGCATGGTGCTGGCCGACAACGCGCTCGGTTTCTTGCTCTGCTACGAGCTGGTGACCCTCACCACCTACTGGCTGGTCAAGACCAATCCGGATGCTGCCAAACAGAGCCGTCTCTACCTGGTGATGAACCATATCGGCATGGCGCTGGTGCTGATCGCCTTCTGGCTGCTCTGCCGCGAAAGCGGTTCGCTGGAGTTCGCCGCGCTGCGCGAGCACCATCTGGCGGGCGGATTGGCCTCCCTGGTGTTCCTGCTCAGCTTCTGCGGCTTTGGCCTGCGCGCCGGTTTCGTGCCGCTGCACGGCTGGCTGCCGGTGGCCGAGCCCGTTGCGCCGTCCCATATCTCGGCGCTGATGTCTGGCGTCATGGTGAAGCTGGGTCTCTTTGGCATTTTGCGGGTCAGCATCGATTTTCTCGGCGCCAGCCAGCTCTGGTGGGGCTATGTAGTGCTGATCTTCGGCGCCTGCTCGGCAGTGCTCGGGGTGCTGTTTGCGCTGGCCGAGCACGATCTCAAGCGGCTGCTCGCCTACCACACGGTGGAGAACATCGGCATCATCCTGATGGGGATGGGGATCGGCATGATCGGCATCGCCAACCAGCAACCGGCGCTGGTGGTGCTGGGGCTGCTCGGTGCGCTTTATCACCTGCTCAACCACGCCATCTTCAAGAGCCTGCTCTTTATGGGCACCGGCTCTGTGATGTTCCGCCTGCACACCCGTGACATGGACAAGATGGGGGGGCTGGCCAAGCTGATGCCCTGGACCGCGCTGGCGTTCCTCATCGGTGCCATGGCCATCTCGGCGCTGCCGCCGCTGAACGGCTTTGTCAGCGAGTGGTTTATCTACCAGTCCCTGCTCTCCATGACCAAACTCGGCACCTCTGTCGTTGCGCCGCTCGCGGTAGTGATGCTGGCGGTGACCGGCGCCATGGCGGTGATGTGTTTCGTCAAGGTGTACGGCATCTGCTTCTGCGGCGCCCCGCGCAGCGAACACGCGAGCCACGCCCGCGAAGTGCCGGGGGCCATGGTGGCTGGCACCCTGCTGCTGGCCGCCGTCTGTCTGGTGCTGGGTCTGGGCGCCCCCTGGATTGCCCCCCATATCGCCAGCTATGGCCAAGCCTTGGTAAGCGGCCAGATGAACGTCGCCACCGGCGCGACCCTGCTGCCGCTCGATAGCAGCCAGGCGATCCTCTCCCCGCCCGTTATCGCCATCACCTTGCTGGGGCTGTTCCTCATCCCGCTGCTGGTACTGGCCATCTTCAAGGGGCCCAAGCTGGGTCGTCGTCACGCTGGCACCCCGTGGGCTTGTGGTTATGCCTACGAGGAGCGCATGAGCCTCACCTCGGGCGGTGTCACCCACACCTTGCGCCAACTCTGCGCGCCGCTCTATCGCAAGCAGCCGCAGCTCGATCTGGCCAGCGCCCTGCACGGGGTGAGCGATACCAGCGGGACAACCGGCTGGTTGCTGCACGGCATAGTGCTGGCGCTCTTTATCCTGATGGCTGTAGGAGTCTGATATGCCTGTTCTTGAAATGCCGAGCTGGGGCATGGTTGCCCTCGCCCTGACCCAGGCCATCGCCATGCTGGCGCTGGCGCCGCTCGCCACCGGTTTCAACCGGGTGCTGCGGGCCAAGATGCACTCCCGTCAGGGGCCGGGCCTGCTGCAGGATTACCGGGATATCGCCAAACTCCTGCGCCGTCAGGAGGTAACCCCCGAGCCTGCCGGCATCCTCTTCAACCTGATGCCTGCGCTGCTGATCGCCGCCTTGCTGCTGGTGGGGATGGCGCTGCCGACCCTGACTCACGAGTCCCCCTTCCCCATCGCCGGGGATCTCATCACCGACATCTATCTGTTCGCCATCTTCCGTTTCTTCTTTTCGCTGGCGGGGCTCGACAGCGGCAGCATGTTTGCAGGGATCGGTGCCCGCCGCGAGTTGACCCTCGGCATTCTGGTGGAGCCCATTCTGGTGCTCGCCTGCTTCATCATGGCGATGATGGTGGGCAGCTCGGATCTGGGCAACATCAGCAGCTATGTCGCGACCCAGCCACTGGCCGCGCCCATCGCCACCCTGCTGGCGGGCGCCGCCTGCGCCTTCGCGGTGTTTGTCGAGATGGGCAAGCTGCCCTTTGACTGCGCCGAAGCCGAACAGGAGTTGCAGGAGGGGCCGCTCACCGAGTATTCCGGTGCGGGCCTGGCCCTGCTCAAGCTCTCCATTGGCCTCAAGCAGCTGGTGGTGGTGCAGCTCTTTCTGGTGATTTTCCTGCCCTTTGGCAAGGCGGCCAACTGGAGTCTGCCTGCGCTCATCGGCGCGGCGCTGATCCTCGCCTGCAAGCTGCTGGTGGCCTTTTTGCTGGCTGGCATCATCGAAAACGCCATGGCCCGTACCCAGTTCGAGCGCACCCACAAGCTCACCCGCTACGGCTTGGGGCTGGCCCTGCTGGCGCTGCTCGCCTATCTGGTCGGGATCTGAGCCATGCCCGCCAGCACAGCCATTTTTTTCGATTTCACCTTTTGTGAATGCTCATTCCCGAACATTAAAGTGAGAACTGCATGACCATCGCCATTTCGGATCGCATCGGCTGTGACTACATCCAGCAGGTGCGAGCACAACTGCCCCACGCCATCGTCGACGAGGAGTGGCAAACCGCCGATCAGGCCACCATCACCGTCAAGCCCACCAGCCTGGTCGAGACCGCCAGCCTGATCTTCCACCAGCTGGGGGGCTGGCTTCCCCTCTCCTTTGCCAATGACGAGCGCAGCCTCAACGGCCACTTCGCCGTCTACCACGTCTTCTCCATGGAGGGCGACACCAAGTGCTGGATCACAGTCCGGGTGCTGGTGGATGCCGATACCCAGGAGTACCCCTCCATCACCCCGACCATTCCGGCGGCGGTGTGGGGCGAGCGGGAGATCCGCGACATGTACGGCCTGCGCGCCATCGGTCTGCCGGACGAACGACGTCTGGTACTGCCGGATGACTGGCCGGAGGATATCCATCCCCTTCGCAAGGACGCCATGGATTATCGCCAGCGCCCGATGCCCACCACCGACACCGAGACCTACCCCTTCGTCAACGAACTCGGCAGTGATGCCAACCGCATCGTGCCGGTCGGCCCGCTGCACATCACCTCGGATGAACCGGGCCACTTTCGCCTGTTCGTCGATGGCGAAGACATCATCGATGCCGACTACCGCCTCTTCTATGTCCATCGCGGCATGGAGAAGCTGGCGGAGACCCGCATGGGCTACAACGAAGTGGCGTTTCTGACCGACCGGGTCTGCGGCATCTGCGGCTTTACCCACAGCGTCGCCTACACTACCTCGGTGGAGAACGCCATGGGCATTGTGGTACCCGAGCGGGCCAAGATGATCCGCGCCGTGCTGCTGGAGGTGGAGCGCCTGCACAGCCATATCCTCAACATCGGCCTGTCGAGCCACTTCACCGGTTTCGACACCGGCTTTATGCAGTTCTTCCGGGTGCGGGAGAAATCCATGACCCTGGCCGAACTGCTGACCGGCGCGCGCAAGACCTACGGCCTCAACCTGATTGGCGGGATACGCCGCGACATCTTCAAGGAAGATCGCATCAAGGGTGCCCAGCTGGTGCGGGAGCTCCGTGATGAGCTCAAACCCCTGGTGGCCATGCTGCTGGATACCGCCAACATCTCCTCCCGCCTCATCGGTATCGGCAAGCTCGACCCGCAGATTGCCCGCGATTTCAGCTGCGTCGGCCCCATGGTGCGGGCAAGCGGCTTCAAGCGCGACGTGCGTCGGGTCCACGACTTTGCCGGTTACCGCGAGCTGCCGATGGAGATCCAGACCAAGGCGGGTTGCGACGTGCAATCCCGGGTGCTGGTGCGCATCCACGAGCTCTACGACTCCCTCGACATGATTGAGTTTGGTCTTGAGCACCTGCCGGAAGGGCCACTGCTCACCGAAGGGTTCACCTACCAGCCGGGCAAGTTTGCGCTGGGCTTTACCGAAGCGCCCCGCGGCGAGAACGTCCACTGGAGCATGACCGGCGACAACCAGAAGCTGTTTCGCTGGCGCTGCCGCGCCGCCACCTACGCCAACTGGCCCGCCCTTCGCTACATGCTGCGCGGCAATACCGTGGCGGATGCACCGCTCATCATCGGCAGTCTGGATCCCTGCTACTCCTGTACCGACCGGGTCACTCTGGTCGACCCGAAGAAGGGCAAATCCACCGTGGTCTCCTACAAGGAGATCGAGCGCTACGGCATCGATCGCAAAAACTCTCCGCTGAAATAAGGGGTCATCATGATCAAGCTGTTCAAGACCATCCTCAAGGCTGGCACCCCGACCGCCAAGTACCCCTTCGCTCCTATTGATGTGAACCAGGATTTTCGCGGCAAACCGAAATATCAGGCGGATCAGTGCATCGCCTGCGCCGCCTGCACCAAGGCCTGCCCGGCCAACGCGCTGGTGATGGAAGTGGACATGGAGACCGGCGAACGGCGTTGGGAGATCTCCATGGCGCGCTGCATCTTCTGCGGCCGCTGCGAGGAGGTCTGCCCGACCCGCGCCATCGCGCTCTCATCCGAGTTCGAGCTGGCGGTGACCAACAAGGCGGATCTCTATGAGGAGGCCCGCTTTGCGCTGGCCCCCTGCACCCTGTGCGGCACCTACTTTGCCCCGAGCAAACTGGTGGCGCTGGTGGAGGACACCCTCAAGCAGGCGGGCACGCCGCTCGCGACCCCGGAAAGGCTGCACCACTGCCCCGACTGCAAACGAAAACAGAGCATGCTGAGCCAGCCTGACTCGGCCCTGATCACACCGATAGCCACACCGATAGCTGCACAAAAGGAGTTGATGTGATGAGCAAGATCAAAGGCATAGAACCGGTTGTCGGCCATGCCCATACCCGCGCCGTGCCGCTGGCACAGGATCCCGAGATCACCAAACTCAAGAAGACCCTGCTCAAGGACATTCGCCGCTCGGCCTATGTCTACCGGGTCGATTGCGGCGGCTGCAACGCCTGCGAGATCGAGATCTTCGCCACCATCACCCCGCTGTTCGATGCCGAGCGCTTCGGCATCAAGGTGGTCGCCTCCCCCCGCCACGCCGACATCCTGCTCTTTACCGGCGCGGTGACCCGGGCGATGCGGGTGCCAGCCCTGCGCGCCTACGAGGCGGCGCCCGATCCCAAGATCTGCATCGCCTACGGCGCCTGTGGCTGTGACGGTGGCATCTTCCACGACCTCTACTGCGTCTGGGGCGGCACCGACAAGATCGTGCCGGTGGACGTCTATATCCCGGGCTGCCCCCCCACACCGGCGGCCACCATCTACGGCTTTGCCGTGGCGCTCGGTCTGCTTGAGCAGAAACTCAAAGCCACCAGCCACGAGGTGCAACCAGGTGAGCGGGTCGAGCTGCGTCACACCGGCATCCCCAACGAAATCCGGGTGATGATCGAGCGCGAAGCGCGCCGCATGGCCGGTTACCGGCAGGGACGGATCATCGCCGACGAATTCATGGCCCTGCTCGAAGGGGCAACCCAGCAGGATGTGGATCTGCGCATCCAGAGCTACCTCGATCAGCACGACGATCCGCGCCTGGCGGAGATCGTCAACAACCTCGCAAACGCCTGCCTCAACCGGGCGGCCGGCAAGGGAGAGGCGGTGCATGGCTGACCAGGTTTCCTTCTATCGCCTCTCGCGCAAGTTCGTCGACGAGCAGTTCGACGTGCCGGAAGAAGCCAGGGAGGTGATCTACTACAGCCTCGCCATCGGCCACCACCTCGGCATCGTCGATTGCCTGCGAGCAGACCTGGTCTGCTCGCTGACCGGTTATCGCGACTGGGTAGCCAAGCTGCCAGAGGGGAGCGAGGCGCGCCGCAAGATGGAGGGGTTTCTCACCTTTGGCGAGATCACCATCTATCGCGAGCACTGCCATATGCTGGCCTGCGCCTTCGATCGACTGCGCAAAGCCGAAGGCGTGCTCGATGAGCAGGAGCTGGGCTGGACCAATACCTTTATGGATCAGCTCACCGCCCTCTTTAACGATCCCCATATGTACCTGATGGTAAGGAGCCGCTGATGGGCTGCAATCTCGTGTTGACCGTGGGCAATGCCATGATGGGGGACGACGGTGCCGGCCCCTATCTCGCCGACAAGCTGCGGGCCGCCCCCCTGCCCGGCTGGACTCATATCGACGGCGGCATCGCGCCGGAAAATGTGGTCTACAAGGTGCGGGAGCTGCAACCGGAGCGGGTGGTGCTGGTGGATGCCGCCGAGATCGGCGAGAAGGCGGGCACCCTGCAGGTGATCCCCCCCGATACCATCGCCGAGATGTTTATCTTCTCGACCCACAATATGCCGCTCAATTTCCTGATCGACGAGCTCAAGACCTTTGTGTCCGAGGTGATCTTTGTCGGGGTGCAACCGGCCATAGTGGCGTTCTCCTTCCCGATGACCGAGATGGTGAGTGAGGCGATGGATTATCTTTATCAGCACCTTGATACTGCCAAGGATACCAGCTTGTTAATAGAGAGACTGGACCATTGGAATATCACCAACGCGGAGTCAGATTATTTGCCAGCTTGTTAACAGCAGCGTTGAATTATCCAGAAAAGGCATATGGAAACGCCCGATGTTAAATTAAAAACATCGGGCTAATTGCCATGAAATTGATATAAATCAACGCGTGGACATTTTTCATAAAGTCGGCCAACTTGCTATTTTCAAACATAAAAAAGCGTTGCCAGTCACGAAAAATTGCCACAAAATGGTGGCCATTGCGGAAGCTGATGGGGTCTGGTGGCCTCCTCGGTCTTCAAAACCGATGAGAGCCGAGAAGGCTTTGGCAGGTTCGATTCCTGCCTCTTCCGCCAAATTTCATATATTGGAGAGAAACCGTCAATTATGTTTCAGGCTGGTTGACGACTGTTTCACATATTGTTCTAACAAGGCGCCTGTCGCATTGCCAATATAATCTGAATGCGCTCCAACACGCTTATTACTCTGCTCAACAATTAATTTATCCATTCGCCTTTTTTATTAATTAATGAATGGCGAAAAGCAGCAATAAGCAGCGTTGAAGCGGCCTTCCTCCGGCAAGGCGGCGTGCATGTCACTCCCACGCACAGCCCGGGTCATCCCATGCCAACTCCGTCTGACGTATCCTCCCTCGCCCCCAGCGCCTCTTATGCCGCGACTCAAGCAAACCAGCGCCGCTTGCCACAAGTGGAACAGCTGCTGCAGCAACCCTTTCTCGCAGGGTTTATCGAGGCGCTGAGCCGCCCGCTGGTGACCCAGGCGGTGCGCGACACCCTGAGTGAACTGCGCCAGAGCGAGGATTTTCGCCAGCACGGCGTCGCCCCCGAACGCCTGGAAGCGCTGATAGCCAAACGCTGCCGGCAGCAGTTGCGCCAGCGCCAGACCCGGGTGATCAACGCCACCGGCACCCTGGTGCATACCAATCTGGGGCGCTCGCCATTAAGTCACGAGCTGTGGGACGAGGTGCGTGACCTCAACACCGGCTACAACAATCTGGAGCTGGATCTCGCCACTGGCAAGCGCGGCGGGCGCAAGGGGCTGATCGCTCCCCTGCTCGGTTGCCTCACCCAGGCCGAGGATTCACTGGTGGTCAACAACAACGCAGCTTCCCTCTTCCTTTTGTTGCAGGAGGTGGCCAAGGGGCGCGAGGTGATCGTCTCGCGCGGTGAGCAGATCCAGATTGGCGGCGGCTTTCGCATCCCCGATATTCTGGCCCTCTCCGGCGCCAAACTGGTGGAGGTGGGCACCACCAATATTACGACCGCCAAAGACTACCTCGATGCCATCAACGATCAGACCGCGCTGGTGCTGATGGTGCACAGATCCAATTTTGCCATTCGCGGCTTTACCGAATCCCCCGATATCGGCGAGCTGGCCCGCGCCCTGCCCGAACAGGTGGTGCTGGCGGTGGATCAGGGCTCGGGCTTGACCACCGAAGAGTTTGCGCCGGATGAAACCTCGGTACGCCAGTACATCAAGGCGGGGGCGGACCTGGTCTGCTACTCCGGCGACAAGCTGCTGGGCGGGCCCCAGTGCGGCATCATCAGCGGCCGCGCGGACCTTATCAAGCGGCTGGAAAAACACCCCATGATGCGCACCTTCCGCTCGAGCCGCATCATCCACTCCCTGCTCGAACGCCTGCTCATCCACAAGCTCAACAAGTCCCCCATCGGCGAGGGTATCGCCCAGCGCACCTTGAGCAATCCTGCCGCCATACAGGCGAAAGCCTCCCAGCTGATGACCGCCCTGCCAGGCTGCTTTGTGCCCGTTCCCGCCCAGCTGGTGGTGGGCGGCGGCACCTTGCCGGACGAGTTTTATCCAGCCCCTGCGCTCGAATGCACCGACCCTCGCCCTGCCCAGCAGTTGCTGGATACCCTGCGCGAGCTCCCCGTCCCGGTCATCGCCACCGTGCGCCAGCAGAAGGTGCTGCTCAATATGGCCACCCTGCTCGACGAGGACATGGAGCTGCTGATCGCCCAGCTTAAGCAACTGCTGCTACCCACCCCGATCACTGCGAGCCAGGAGCCTTGATCCCATGACTTCCTATCGCACCGTTATCGGCCTTGCCGGTCACGTGGATCACGGCAAGACCTTGCTTATCAAGACTCTCACCGGCATCACCACCGCCCGCGCCCATGAGCAGGCCATCGGCATGACCCAGGATCTCGGCTTTGCCCACTTCGACGACGGTCAGGGCAACACCATAGGCGTCATCGACGTGCCCGGCCACGAGCGCTATATCCGCAATATGGTGGCGGGGCTCTGGAGTCTGGATCTGGTGCTGCTGGTGATCGCCGCCGACGAGGGGTGGATGCCGATGACCGGCGATCACCTGCGCCTGCTCAAGGCGATGGGGGTGCCGCGCCTCTTGGTCTGCATCAACAAGTGCGATCTGGTAACACCCGACGAGCTGGAACTCCTTGAAGAGAGCCTGCTGGAGCGGGTAATGGACGAGAGCGGCATGGTGCCCGACATCGTCAGCGTCAGCGCCAAGACCGGCGAGAACATGGCCGCCCTGCACGCCGCCATCGTACGCCAGTTGGAGGATATGGCCGAGCATCATGCCCCCCGCGAACAGGCCGCCCCGCGCCTCTATGTAGACCGCGTCTTTACCGCCAACGGCACCGGCACCGTGCTCACCGGCACATTGCAGCAGGGCAGCCTCAAGGTGGGGGACAAGCTGCGCCTCTACCCCGCCGATCGGGAGGTGCAGGTGCGCTCCCTGCAGGCCTATCACCAGAGTGTCGACGAGATTGGCGCCGTCTGCCGGGTGGCGGTGGGCCTTAAAAAGGTGCCCCACAAGGAGGTGGCCCGCGGCCACTGCCTCACCAGCACTGCCGGCCAGTGCGAGGCGGCAACCCACCTTATCGTGCGCCTCTGCGAGGTCGGTGGCAGCATCCGGGAACAGCGCAACCGCGAAGTTGAAATCGCCCTCGGCAGCTGGCATGGCCGGGCCCGTTTCGTGCCCATCAAGGATACCCGGCTGGCGCGGCTGATCTTTGCCAGCCCCATCCCCTGCTTCTTTGGCCAGCCGCTCGCCATCATTCGCCACGGCAGCAGCGAACTGCTGCACGGCGCCCGCATCGTCTGGTGCGGCGACATCCACCCCGCCAGACGCAAGGCGCTGCACGCCCTGCTGGGCGAGCTGCCAGATGAGCTCGAGCACTACAACCCGGCCACCCTGCAACTGGGGCTCAATGGCTATGTACTGGCCAGCCGCTTTGCGCAGCAGCCCGAGCAGGTCATCCCCCTCGGTGAGTGGCTGCTGGATAGCTGCTGGCTGGCCCAGAGTCGCGACCAGCTGCTCGCTACCCTGGCCAGCGAACCGCTCAGCGCTGCGGAGCTCACGACCCGCTTTGGCATCGCCCTGCCGGTCACTCACGCCCTGCTCCAGCAGCTCAAGAGCGAGCAGCTGGTTCGCCTGCACCATGACAAGTGGCAACCGGGCAGCGGCGAGTCGGAAGATGATTTGGGGGAAGAGGCACAGCTGGTGCTCAAGGTGGTGCGAGATCAAGGCAAGGAGGGTTATGAACCCGGTAAACTGGGCCCCGGCGGCGTGGCGCTGGATCCCTTTATCACCCAGAAACTGCCCACCGCCCTGCAGCAAGGCTTGCAACAAAAAGGCGCGTTGCAAAAGCAGCTGCGCAATCTGGCGCGACTCAAGTATCTGGTGCAGCTCGATGGCCCCATCTACTACGACGCCGAGCTTTACAACCAGATGGTCGCCGCCATGCTGGCGGGCCAGCAGGTGGGAGATCTGATCGACATGACATCCTTAAAGGAGATCACCGGTTTGTCGCGCAAATACGCCATTCCGTTCTGCCTGCGCATGGAGATGGATGGCTGGGTGCGGCGCGAGGAGAACGAGCGCCGGGTGCTGCGTTTGCCGCAGACTCAAGATGAGATGGGGCCGGCATGAGCGCTGCCATCGCCCCCGCTGGCTCTTCCCATCCTGTGGCCAACCGGCTGCGCCGCGAATTTCATATCGATGGCATAGTTCAGGGGGTCGGCTTTCGCCCCTTCGTCTATGGGCTGGCGCTGCGCCACGGCCTTGCCGGTTATGTGTTGAACGATGCCAATGGCGTCACTATCGGCGCCGAAGGATCGCCTGAGCAGCTCGCCGCCTTTGCCCGCGAACTGCGGGAACTGGCGCCGCCACTTAGCCGCATCGATCATTTCAGCGAGCGGGAACTGCCCCAAGAAGATAATCCCGACTACGACGGAGCCTTTCATATCAAGGCCAGCCAGCAGCAGAGCGCCGCCACAGTCGCCATCTCGCCGGATCAGGGGATGTGCGAGGCGTGCGCCCGGGATGTGGCCAACCCCAACGATCGCCACCATCGCTACCCCTTCACCAACTGCACCCACTGCGGCCCGCGCTACACCATCATCCGCCGCCTCCCTTACGACCGCCCCCACACCGCCATGGCCGACTTTGCCATGTGCCCGCGCTGTGCGGCGGCCTATGAAAACCCGCTGGACAGACGCTACCACGCCCAGCCAGTGAGCTGCCCCGAGTGCGGGCCCCATCTCAGCTGGCGAAATGGCCGTGGCGATGCCTTGGCCGAGCACGAGGATGCGCTGCAAGCAGCAGCAAGCGCTCTGCAAGCGGGAGCTCTGATTACGGTCAAGGGAATGGGGGGGTATCACCTGATATGTGATGCCCGCAGTGAGTCTGCTGTGGCGCGGCTTCGCCAGCTCAAGCGGCGCGTGCGCAAGCCGCTGGCGGTGATGATGGGCTCCCTTGCCGAGGCCAAATTGCATGTCACCGGCTGCGAAGACGAGTGGCAACTGCTCGCCTCTCAGGCCAGACCCATCACCTTGCTGCGCAAGCGCATTAACGATGATCGGCTCTCAGAATCCCTACTGACAACCACGCCGCTGGCCGAGGGGATCGCCCCCGGCATCCCCTACCTCGGCATCATGCTCCCCTACACACCGCTCCATCAGCTGCTGCTAGACGCCTGCGCCATGCCGCTGGTGGCCACCAGCGCCAATGGGCGCGGCAGTCCCATCCTTGTCGAGTGCGAGGCAGTGGTCAGGGAACTCGGGGGCGAGATTGACGGCATCCTGGATCACAACCGCCCCATCCTGAACCCGTGCGACGACAGTCTGGTGCATTGGGCGGGCGGGCGGTGCCAGACGTTGCGCCTCGCCCGAGGCTATGCTCCCTGCACTCCCAGCTTGCAAGAGGCGATCAAGGCGCCGCTGCTGGCGGTCGGGGCGCAGCAGAAGAACCAGCTGGCGCTCGCCTTCGGCCGCCAGCGCATCTACAGCCCCTATATCGGCGATCTGCACAGCCTGCCGATGCAGGAGCACTTCGAGCAAACCCTGGCGACCTTTCGCGATCTCTACGATCTCAAACCCGAAGTTCTGGTCTCGGACTGCCACCCCGGCTACCTCAGCCACCAGTGGGCCAAACGCTATTGCCAGGATCAGGGGGCAACCCACCTCGAGGTGCAGCACCATCACGCCCACCTGCTGGGGGTGATGGCCGAGCACAACATCACGGGCCCTGTGCTGGGGGTTGCCTTCGATGGCACCGGCCTTGGCGATGACGGCACCCTCTGGGGTGGCGAGCTGCTGCTGGCAGACGTTCAGGGATTTGAGCGGGTTGCCCACCTTGCCCCCTTCAAGCTGATCGGCGGCGAGGCGGCGATTCGCGAGCCAGTACGCCAGCTGCTGGGGCTGCTGTTTGAATCCTATGGAGTGGAGCAAATCAGCGCCCTCGATATTCCGGCGATCAAGCAACTGCCCGCTGAGCGGATCCGCAACCTGCACCAGCTCTGGCAGTTGGGTCGCAACGCCCCTTACACCAGCTCCATCGGCCGCTTGTTCGATGCCATGGCGGCGCTCTTGGGGGTGATCGATACCCCGGATTACGAGGGCGAAGCGGGGCTCTTGTTGGAGGCGGCCGCCTTGCAGCTTGCTCCCGATGAACAGCCCTTCCCCCTCGCCTTTGATCTCAGCCAATCAGCGGAGGGGCCACTGCAGATCCAGTGGGCCGAGCTGATCCATACCCTTGTCAACGAGTGGCGCCAAGGCACCTCTATCGCCAGCCTGGCCGCCGGTTTTATCCGCGCCATCAGCAATCTGGTCATCGCCCTGGCCGAGCGTTTCCCCGGCTATCCGGTGGCGCTCGGGGGGGGCGTGTTTCAAAACCGGGTGCTGATGGATCAGCTGGTGCCTGCTCTCGAAGCCGCCGGCCGGCAGGTATTGACCAGCGAAACCCTGCCGCTCAATGACGGTGGCATCGCCGCCGGTCAGCTCTGGTTTGCCATCCACCATCTTGCCACGCACCAGCCTGTCACAACCGGTTGTGCCACCTTGTCGGAGTCCTGAAATCCATGTGTCTATCCATCCCTTCTCAGGTGGTGCAACTGCACCCCGAAGATAACTGCGTCACCGTCGACACCCTGGGGGTGCAGCGGCGCGTCAGCTGCATGCTGCTCGAAGAGTCTCTCCAGGTGGGCGACTATGTGCTGCTCCATATCGGCTTTGTGATGAGCAAGATTGACCAGGAGGAGGCGCAGGCCAGCCTAGAGAGCTTCCGCCAGATGGTGGCCCTGATGCCAGAGCAGGATATCTTGCCATGCTGACCTTGAATGACCTCTTTCAGGGCTTTCGCCAGCCCCAGGTGATCCGCGCCCTCGCCGCCCAGATCACCGAACTGGCCAACGATCTGCCCGAGCCGCTGCGGGTGATGGAGGTGTGCGGCGGCCATACCCACACCATCATGAAGTACGGCCTGCACCAGCTGCTGCCCGCCAGCATCGAGTTCGTCCACGGCCCCGGCTGCCCGGTCTGCATCATGCCAAAAGAGCGCATCGATCAGGCCATCGAGCTGGCGAGCCAGCCCAGCGTCATTCTGGTCACCCTGGGGGATATGATCCGGGTGCCGGGCTCCAAAGGTACGCTGGCCCAGCAGCGCGCCAAGGGGAGCGATATCCGCCCCGTTTATGACCCCCTCGATGCCCTGCGCATCGCCCGTGAGAACCCGGACAACACCGTAGTTTTCTTCGCCATCGGTTTCGAGACTTCCACCCCGATGACAGCGGCGCTGCTGGCTGCCGCTGAAGAACAAGGGGTCGAGAACCTGCTGTTTCATATCAACCATGTGCTGGTGCCCCCTGCCATTCATGCGGTGATGGCCGACGGGGTGGCCAAGGTGAACGCCTTTATCGGCCCCTCCCACGTCAGCGTCATCACAGGTGCCGATATCTACCTGCCCATCGTCGATCGCTATCAGGTGCCGGTGGTGGTGAGCGGCTTCGAGCCGGTGGATGTGATGGAGGCGCTCTTGATGATGGTGCGCCAGAAGGTGGAGGGTCGCTACGCGCTGGAGGTGCAGTACAGCCGCGCCGTCACTGCCAGCGGCAATAAAGCTGCCCAGCGGCTGGTGGAGCGCTTTTTCGAGACCCGCGAGCACTTTCGCTGGCGAGGCCTTGGGGATATCAACGCCTCGGCCCTGCGCCTGCGCGATGCCTTTGCCAAGCGCGATGCGGAGCGCCACTTCCAGCTTGATCAGACTCCCATCGATGACCACAAGGCGTGCCAGTGCGCCGATATCCTGCGAGGGCTGGCCAAGCCAAACCAGTGCAAAGTCTTTGGCCGGGGCTGCACCCCGACCCAGCCCATGGGCAGCTGCATGGTCAGCTCCGAAGGGGCCTGCAATGCCTACTACCGATATATGGGGATCCAGGAACGATGAGAGAAATCCAACTTAGCCACGGCGGCGGCGGTGTAGAAATGAACCAGCTGATCAACCAGCTCTTCTTTCGCCACTTTGGCAACGAGATCCTGCTGCGCTGTGAGGATGCCGCCCTGCTGCCGGTAAGCGGCCCCGTCGCCTTCACCACCGACAGCTTTACCGTCTCGCCGATCTTCTTCGAGGGGGGCGATATCGGCAAGCTGGCCATCGCCGGCACGGTCAACGATCTCGCCATGATGGGGGCCAAGCCGGAATACCTCAGCTGCAGCTTTATCATCGAGGAGGGTTTCCCCTACGCCGACCTCGCCCGCATCGTCGAATCGATGGCGGCTGAACTTGCCAACAGCGGTGCCCGCATCGTCTGCGGCGACACCAAGGTGGTGCCCAAGGGGGCGGCCGACAAGATCTTTATCAACACCAGCGGGGTCGGCACTTTCCCGCTGCCCGAGCAGAGCCGGGGCATCTCGGTACGCAACCTCAAAGCCGGTGACGCCATTCTGGTGTCGCGGGATATCGGCAGCCACGGCGCCTGCATCCTGATGGCCCGCGACGCCCTGCAACTGGGATCTGATCTCAAGAGCGACTGCACCACCCTCTGGCCGCAGGTCGAAGCGCTGCTGCAGGCAGGCATTACCCCTCACGCCCTGCGCGATGCCACTCGCGGTGGCCTTGCCGCCGTGCTCAACGAGTGGAGCAGCGCCTCCCAGGTGGCCATCGAACTGGAGGAGTCCGCCATTCCGGTCTGCGATCCGGTGCGAGGCCTGTGCGAGCTCTACGGTTTCGAGCCCCATGATCTCGCCAACGAGGGAACCATGGTGCTGGCCCTGCCTGCCGAACAGGCGCAGGACGCGCTGGGCATCTTGCGGCAATTCAACCCCGCCGCCAGCCAGATCGGCGTGGTGCAGGCGAGCGATCGCCACAAGGTGATCCTGAGCAACCCCTGGGGCAGCCGCCGCTATCTGGAGCTGCCGCAAGGGGAGCTGCTGCCGCGGATCTGTTGAGCAGCCATGCCGTTCCGTCAATTACAGGGAGGAGTCACTGCTCCTCCCCATATCGGTTAAGGAGCCACCATGCACGAAATGTCTCTGGCCATGGCCGCCATCGATCTGGCGGCCGAACAGGCCACCCAGCGGGGCTTTACTAGGGTGACCGCCCTCTGGCTCGAGGTCGGCAGCTTCTCCTGCGTCGACCCGGACACCATTGCCTTCTGTTTCGAGGCCGCCGCCAAGGGCACCGCCGTCGAAGGGGCCCAGCTGCACTTTCAACACCAGGCGGCAGAGGCCTGGTGTTACGACTGCAACCAGACGGTCACCCTCACCGAGCGCGGGCAGGCCTGCCCCGAGTGTGGCGGATACAAATTACGAGTCGCGCAAGGGAACAGCCTGCGCATCACCGACATCGAGGTAAGTTGATATGTGTAGCGTATGCGGATGCGGCCAGGCGCGGATCGCCGGCCATGAGCACGATCATGAGCATCATCACGAACATGAACATGAACATGAACATCACCATGGTCATGAGCACGACCATCATCATGCTCATGACGCCCATCACCATCATGACCACGAGCAGAGTGCGCCGCGCACCCTGATCATTCACCACCACTATCACCATCAGGGGGATGTCCATCACCACTACCACGGGGTGCGGGCTCCCATAAGCCATGAGGGTCATGATCACCCCCATGATCACCCCCACGACCATCATCATGATCACGCCCACTCTCATGACCACGGCCATTCCCACGCGCATCCCCATGAACACAGCCATGACCATGACCATGACCATGACCATGACCATCAGCAGGGTGATCTGCACTACGGCAAAGGGGAAGCGGGATTGTCGGTTCCGGGCATGGGGCAGCGTCAGCTGATCGCCATCGAGATGGATGTGCTGGCCAAGAACAACGCCTTGGCCGCCCACAACCGCGAGCACTTCGACGAGGCGGCCCAGCTGGTGCTCAATCTGGTGTCGAGCCCGGGTTCAGGCAAGACCACCTTGCTGTGCGAAACCTTGCGCCAGCTGGCTAACAAGCGCCCCTGCGCGGTGATCGAAGGGGATCAGCAGACCAGCGCTGATGCGGATCGCATCCGCGCCACCGGTGTGCCTGCCGTGCAGATCAACACCGGCAAGGGCTGCCATCTGGACGCCAAGATGGTGCACGACGCCTGCCACCAGCTGCCCGCCAATGAAGGGGGCATCCTCTTTATCGAGAACGTGGGCAATCTGGTCTGCCCCGCCAGCTTCGATCTCGGCGAGAAGTACAAGGTGGCGATCCTCTCCGTCACCGAGGGGGAAGAGAAGCCGCTGAAATACCCGGACATGTTTGCCGCCGCCCAGCTGATGGTGATCAACAAGATTGATCTGCTGCCCTACGTCAGCTTTGACGTGGCCCGCTGCATCGAGAACGCCAAGCGGGTCAACCCCTATATCCAGGTGATCCAGGTCAGCGCCACCACAGGCGAAGGGATGGATGCCTGGCTCAACTGGCTGGCCAGTGCCTGAACCGGTTAAACGCCGCTGATAACGGTAGAAAACAAGAGAGGGAGGCTGATGCCTCCCTCTCTTTATCTGCGAAATCTGCGAACCTTGTCAGGCGC
Organism: Aeromonas sp. S8(2024); assembly: GCF_041403085.1. Classification (NCBI taxonomy): domain Bacteria; kingdom Pseudomonadati; phylum Pseudomonadota; class Gammaproteobacteria; order Aeromonadales; family Aeromonadaceae; genus Aeromonas; species Aeromonas sp. S8(2024). The sequence goes on from NZ_JBGLRF010000001.1 coordinate 831,735, forward strand.
TCTCTCTATACCGAATAGCCAGCGTTTTATACTCGCCCCCCTCACCCTGGCCCTCTCCCCAGGGAGAGGGAACCGGTTTGTGGGTGCCGCGACTATACGACTCCCTCAACCCCCTCAGGGGGCTTCAAGCATAACAACCAGCCATATTTTCAAACCCCGAAGTTTTCCAAACCCTAAACCCTGAGCGTGGTGAGATGGCACCTTCCACTCCCTTCTCCCCTTGCGGGAGAAGGGCTGGGGATGAGGGGGGAACTAACCCTCAGGCCGCATTTTCAGCCAATACACCAGTCACGGGCTGCATCTCCCCAAAGCGCAGCACCCGATGACAGACCTGGCGCAGCAGCGCCTGCTGGTGACTGAATATCACCATGGCGAGACCGCGCTGCTCGCACTCCATCATCAACTCCCGCCAGATATGACGCTGGATTTGCGGATCCAGCTGGGCGGTCACCTCATCGGCAATCAGCAGACGGGTGCGAGGATCGAGGGCGCGCAGCAGCGCGATGCGGGCCAGCTCACCGCCGGAGAGCTGACCGGGTTTACGACCAAGCCACGCAGGCTTGACCATAAAGCGGGCCAGCATGGCCTCATCGGGGCGCCATACATCCCACAGCGCCTGCCCGGTGGTGCGATAGGGATTGAAAGTGAGTTCCGGGTGCTGGGGCACCAGCTGGATGGGGTGATAACCTTTTACCTGTTCAGGCACAGGCTGCCCATCCAGCAGGATCTGCCCTCCAGCCCCAACCGGTTGCCAACCCGCCAATACCCGCCCCAGGGTGGTCTTGCCATGACCGCTCGGCGCAGAGATGCCGACCCGCTCGCCCGCTTTCACCGTCAGCGATAACCCCTGCCAGAGGGGGCGCTCCCCCTGGGCGATAGTGAGATTTCGTAGTTCCAGCATCAGGAAACCTCCGGCGCAGAGAAGAACACGTTGAATTCCGGCAGCGCCTGCCAGTGGGCTCGGAGCATCTCGCTCCCCTGCCCCTGGCGCAGATGGTGGCAGCTCAGGGTATCGCTAACCTGGCCCTGATGCAGCGCGACGATGCGATCGGCAAAACGGGCCGCCAACGCCAGATCGTGGGTCACCCAGAGGATACCGCTGCCCTGATTGGCCAATTCACGCAACTGGGTGAGCAGCTGGCAGGCCAGCCCCTCGTCGAGCCAGGCGGTGATCTCGTCCGCCAGAATGTAGCGGGCGCCGCCAAGGGCCGCGGTGCAGGCCAGAATGCGCTTGGCCATGCCGCCGGAGAGCTGGCGCGGATAGCTGTCCAGGGTGGCGGCGGGCAGCTGGTAGCGCAGCAATTGCTGGCCGAGCCGCTCGCGAGAACCGCTCTGGCCGCAGAGGCGTGCCGCACGTCCCAGCTGACGCTCCACCGTCAGCAATGGATTGAGGGCGCTCACCCCCTGTGGCACATAGCAGAGGGTGTGGCCGCGCAGACGGGCGCGGCTGGCATCGCACAGGGGCACGCCATCGAGGGAGATGCTGCCGCGCATCCGCAGATTGTCCGGCAGCAGGGTCAGGGCGCTTTGCAGCAACAGGCTCTTGCCCTCGCCGCTCCCCCCCACCAGCGCCACGATTTCGCCGGGCGCCAGTTGCAGGCTGATATCGGTCAACAGCGGTCGCCAGCTGCGCCGCCCCAGCCAGGAGTAGTGGGCCGCCTCTATGGTCACCTGGTCAAAACTCAGCATGTATCTCCCCCAAACCCAAACCAGAGTTGTTGCAGTGCTCGGGTAGCCTGATCAAACAGCAGGACCAACGTCAGCAGCATCAGCCCAGGGAAGAGGGCCAGCCACCAGCCACCGCCGGCCAGATAACGCAGGGCATCAGCCAGCAGCAGACCAAGCGAGGCCTCGTGGGCCGCCAGGCCAAAACCGAGGAAGCTCAGCGCCGCGCTGTGCAGCACCGCGTGGGGGAACATCAGCAGGGTGCCGATAAACCACTGTGGCAACAGCCCCGGCAGCAGGTGGGTACGCCAGCGGCGCAGCGCCCCCATCCCCTGACAGCGCGCCAGCACCACGTAGTCGCTGCTGGCGATCCGCCGCGCCTCGGCACAGAGAATGAGCGCCAGCTTGGGCCAGTGGGTGAGCGCCACCGCCAGGATCACCCCGCGCATGCCGCCCCCTGCGGTAAAGCAGATCAGGATCAACAGCAGCATATGGGGCAGCGCCAGCATGGCATCGATCACCAGCCGCACCGCCGCATCGCACCTGGGGTGGATGAGCGAGAGGCTGGCCGCCACCATGGCCAGCAGCCCACTGCACAGGGCCGTGCTGATCCCCAGCTCCAGACTGGTGAGGGTACCCTGAAAGGCCCGCAACCAGAGATCCCGTCCCATCTGATCGGTGCCGAACCAGTGGGTCAGCGAGGGGGGCTGCTGGCGCGCCAGCAGATCCATCGGCACATCCTGATGAGAGAGGCTCCAGCCGTAGCTGGCCAGCAACAGCAGGCAGATCAGCGCAAAGCCAAGACGCAGCAAGGAGGGGAGCGGATTAAACAGCATGCACACCCTCCCAGCCGCGGTTGATGCGAGCCAGCAGCACCCGCGCCGCCGTGTTGCCCAAAAAAACCAGCAGGGTGCAGAAGAGCACGATTCCCATCAGCAGGGGGATATCCCCCCTGAGCCCCGCATCCACGGTGGCCTGACCGAGCCCCGGGTAGGAGAAGACCTTCTCGGCTAACAGCGATCCGCCAATCAGCTCACCGAGGGAGGCAAACTGCAGACAGATGGCCGGGGTCAGGGCGTGGCGCAGCACGTGAAAGCGCAGCATGGGCCAGCCGCCATCCCCCTGGGCGCGGGCGTAGCGAATAAAATCGCTCGCCAGCACCTCGGCCACCCGCCCCCGGGTATGCAGGGCTATATTGCCCACACCGAGCAGCGCCAGGGTCGTCACCGGCAGCAATAGATGACGCAACCGCATGGCCCAATCAACCTCATCGGCAGCGAGCCCCGGCGTCCAGGCGCAGCAAACCGGCAACAGCGGCCAATGCACCGCAAACAGGGCGAGCAGCAACAGGCCCACCCAGAAGGTGGGCAAGGAGGCGAGCAGGTAGGCAAAGCGGCAGATAAGGCGATCGGGCCAGCGATTGAGATAGCGACCGGCGCAGAGGCCCAGCAAAATCCCGAAAAAACCGGAGAGCAGCCAGGCACCCGCCAGCAGCAGGAAGGAGGCGGCAAAGCGCTGGCCTATTACCTCACCCACAGGTGCGTTGTAGAGCATGGAGTAGCCGAGATCTCCCTGCAGCACCTGGGTAAACCAGTGCCAGTAGCGCAGCCAGAGCGGCTGATCCAACCCCCAGCGAGCGGCGATGCGGGCGTATTGCTCCGGCGGCACATGGAGCAGATCGTTGCCGATATAGGCCTTGATGGGGTCGATGGGGGAGTAGCTCAGCAGCACAAAGGTGGCGACCGAAACCAGACAGAGCAACCCTGCCAGACGCAGCAGGGCTTTCAGAGTGGCAGTCATCATAGTGGACGAACTTAACGGCACGTCCACCGCCAATCCTGCAGGTTGTTGAGGAGTGACCAGCTACCGTGGATTTCCGGCGCCCCCTTGCCAAGGTCGATGCAACGGTTGGCGAGATAAGTGTGCTGCACATTGAGCAGCCAGGCCCAGGCGGCATCCCCCTGCACTCCGGCACCACGCTTGCCATCCCACTCCACCTGCTGCCAGAACGGCACGGCCGCCTGCCAGTCGGGGGCATCCAGCGCCTGCTTGAGGAGCGCATCCACCACCGGATTCTGGTAATAACCCGGGTTGTAGAACTCCACGCCGGCGGAACCGCTCTGGTAGTGATGATAGAGCTCCATGGGATCCAGGCTCCCCCACCCCATCAGCACCGGGTTGGCGTGCATCTCGCGCTCCACCTGCTCCCAGCTGCCGGACTTGAGGCTCACTTCGAGGCCGATCGGCCCCAGCATGGCCCGCACCGCTTCCGCCAGATCCCGGCGGGTGCTGTCGCCACTGGTGTACCAGAGGGTAAAGGCGGCGCGCAGGGAGCCCTTGTGGCGAACGCCGTCGCTGCCCATCTTCCAGCCTGCCTCATCGAGCAGGGCATTGGCGTGGGCTGCATCCCCATCCTTGAAGGCGGTGGCTTTGTTCAGCCAGGGCAAGCCTTCTACCGCGCTGTAGGCCGGGATGGCATGCCCTTCCAGCAGTTGATCGGCCAGCAGCTTGCGGTCGATGGCATAGTTGATGGCGCGGCGCACCGCCACATCCGAGGTCACGTCGTTGCCGATGGGATAACCCTTGGCATCTTTTTTACCAGCAGCAGGAATGGGGAAGACGATACCGCGGTTCTCCACGCTCGGCCGCACCCACAGCTTGAGGGAGGCAGGGACTGTGGGCGCCAGCGACGGGGCGATGCGCACCAGGTCGAGCTGGCTGCTCTGGGCGGCGGCATAGGCGCTCTCTTCATCGATAAAGACAAAGACCAGCCGTTTGAAGTCGTTGTTGCCACCGGCGTAATGGGGGTTCGCCTCCACCACCAGCTGCTGGCCGGGCAGGAAGCTCACCAGCCGGTAAGGGCCGGCACCGACCGGATGGCGGGCGTAAGCTTTTGCGTCGTAATCCCGCTTCGACACGATGCCGAGCGATCCCAGCACGTTGACGAAGGTGCTCTGGGGGGCGCTTAAAGATATGGCAACCTCGGTGGGCGAGAGCACCTTGGCCGAGACAAAGTTGCCCATGTCGATCTTGCCGCCGCCCTGGGCTGCGCTGTTGTAGGTAAAGGCGACGTCTTCGGCGGTGAGCGGCGCGCCGTTGGAGAATGTCAGATCCGGCTTGAGGCGGATAAGCCACCCCTTGCCGTCCTGGTTCGGGGTCACCGCTTGGGTGAGCAGGTTCTGCCAGCTGAGGTCGGCGTTTTGCTTGAGCAGCGGGCTGTGCAGCAGCAGGTAGCTGCCGTGACTCCAGCCAAGCAGCGGGTCAAACCCTTCGGTGGGCTCACTGCCGATGGCGAGCTTGAGCTCGGCGGGGACGGGCTGGGCTGCCAGCGCCATGGAAGAGAAACCGCCCGAAAGCAGGGCCAGCAAGGCGGCCGCAGTGACAGAGAGGCCTTTGCGGCTGGCGTTGCTGCCAAAGTGGCAGCCAAAGTGGCAGCCAAAGCATTGAATGGTCATAAGATCCCTTGTTCGTTTTACCACTCACTATCGAAAAAACAGGGGCACGACAGAAGCGAGTGAGGGGCCAAAACGGCCCCTATTCTAAACCTGATTGCAGATGAGACCTAGCGCTGGGTGTCGCCCACAGCGTCGCCACGCCGGCCGCTGAACAGGCGGCGCCGGCTCAAGTTCACGCCGCCCTCCCCCTGCTGCACCGGAAGCGAAAGCAACATCTTGAGGGTGCTGCTCACCAGCGCCCGCCCCTCGTCGGCCCCCAGATGTGGGTCGATGGGAGACATGAGCGAGCAGGCCAGCAACTGCCCCGTCTCGGGCAATGCCCCCACCATAAAGGTCAGGTTGCCGCAGGGGAGTTGCAGGGCCAGCCGATCGCTGCTGCTGCGCACCGGCCAGAGCTGATCCGGCCCCGGCAGCACCACCACGCTCAGCATCCAGGGGGTGAGCACGCAGCCGAGCCACTGCCCTTCAAACAGGGTGCACTCGGCCACGATGGGCATGGCCGGGTGGTAGAACGGCAGAGTCTGCATCTCTTGCTGCGCGATCCGCTCGTACTGGGCTACCAGCAGCGGCGCGGGATTGGTGGCAAAACCGGCAAACTCCTGCGCCGGCTCTTTCGCGGCTTCGTTCACTGTCTTGTTCACTACCTCATTCACAATGGATTGCGCCATACGCCCTCCCGCGCTCGCTCGGCCTTCTCCTGCTCGGAGAGCGGGATGGCCGGTGCCCCCAGACTGGCCAGCAGAGTCAGGATCCGATCCGTCGCCTCCCCCATGGCAGCCGCCACCACGGGGGTGAGGCCGATGCGGGGCTCGAGGGATTCAGGCTCGACCCCGATCAGGGTGAGCCGCCTGGGGGATTCCCCTGTCATGTGCAGCGCCGAGAGCACGTCCGCCAGCCCCAGCTGATGGGGGGAGATCTTGCGACCGAACAGGGTCGGGATCTCCTCATCCTTCAGGGTCACCACGGTACCTGGCGGGTTGCCGCTGCGCACCGCATCAGCCAGTATGATGTGGTCGCGACGGGCCATCGCTTCGAGCAGCTCCATGCCGGCGGTGCCGCCATCGAGCAGCTCGATGCCGGGGGCGAAGCGGTAGTCGCGCTCCAGCCCCTCGACGATGCGCACGCCGACGGCCTCATCGCTCAACAGCAGGTTGCCCACGCCCAGGATCAGGGTGTTCATCACAGCACCTTCACCTGAGTCACGTCGCCGCTCTGGGTATCCACCACGTGCACTGCGCAGGACATGCAGGGGTCGAACGAGTGGACTGTGCGCACTACTTCCAGCGGCTTGGCGGGGTCAGCCACCGGGGTGCCCACCAGGGATTGCTCGTAGGGGCCGGGTTCGTCGTTGAAGTTGCGCGGACCCGAGTTCCAGGTCGACGGTACCACCGCCTGATAGTTGGCGATCTTGCCGCCCTTGATGACGATCCAGTGGGAGAGCATGCCGCGCGGCGCCTCTTCAAAGCCCACCCCGCGAAACTCCTTGTCCGCCGGGATCTCGGTCTTGATGTAGGCGCTGAAATCCCCCTTGCCGATGTTGTCCACCAGCGCCTTCCACTGATGAGACAAGGTGTCTTTGAGCACACAGCAGCGCACCGCCCGGCCGATGATGCGGCCCAGGGTGGAGTGCAGCTGTTCAGTCTTGATGGCTGAACCGGTTAGCGTGTTGTAGAGGCCGTTCAGCTGATCGAAATGCGCCACCGTCTCCGGGTGCTTGGCCGCCAGCTTCACCAGGAGGTCTGCGAGCGGCCCCACCTCCACCACCTTGCCGTAGAAGGTGGGGGATTTGACCCAGGAGTACTTGCCGTCATCCTGCCAGCCGGTGTAGTTGGGCTCGGTCTTGCCCTCCCAGGGTTTGAGGGGGGCGTCATCCTTGTACCAGGCGTGCTTGTTGCTCTCGGCGATGCCATCCATCAGCCAGGCATCCTGATGGCTCTCGATGGGACGATAGCCGGCCAGATCGCCGTTTTCGATGTAGCCACCGGGCATCAGGAAGCTGCCGCCGTCACCGTCGGTGGGCAGCTCAGGCACGCTCAGGTAGTGCCTGGCCCCCTGCCCCAGGTTCAGCCACTCGGGGTAGTGCGCGGCGATGATGGCGGCATCCACCTTGTAGACCTGCTCGATAAACTCGCCGAGCCGGTCGATAAAACTCTTCACATACATGAGTCGCTCGAGGTTGAGCACGCTCGGCGCATCCAGGTTGATGGGGTTGGCCACCCCGCCCACCGCCAGGTTCTGGATGTGGGGGGTCTTGCCGCCGAGGATGGCGACGATGCGGTTGGCATCGCGCTGGCACTCCAGCGCCTGCAGGTAGTGGGCCACGGCGATGAGGTTCACCTCCGGGCTCAGTTTCATCGCCTTGTGGCCCCAATAGCCGTTGGCAAAGATGCCGAGCTGGCCGCTCGCCACCAGGGCGCGGATCTTCTCCTGTACCTTGGCGAGCTCCTCGGCGCTGTTGAGGGACCAGGTCGATACCCCCTTGAGCATGTCCGCCGCTTTTTGCGGATTGGCCTGCAGTGCCGCGGTGATGTCCACCCAGTCCAGCGCGGAGAGCTGATAGAAATGGACGATGTGATCGTGGATGTTGTGGGCCGCAATGATCAGGTTGCGGATGTACTGGGCGTTGACCGGCACCTTGGCGCCGATGGCGTTCTCCACCGCCCGCACCGAGGCGATGGCGTGAATGGAGGTGCACACCCCGCAGATGCGCTGCACTATCATCCAGGCATCGCGCGGGTCGTTGCCCTTGACGATCTCCTCCATCCCGCGCCACATGGTGCCGGATGACCAGGCCTTGGTGACGACGCCGCCTTCGATTTCACAGTCGATACGCAGGTGACCCTCGATGCGGGTGATGGGGTCTATGGTGATACGTTGGCTCATACGTTGGCTTTCCCTCGGGCCTGATAATCTTGGTGAACACGTTCAAGTGATGGCAGTACCGGCAAGAGCCGGATCAGCAGCAAATAGGCACATACCTCGATGGCGACGAAGCCCAGGGAGATCAGCACTTCCGCCGCGGAGGGGAAGTAGTGGTAGCCATTGCCGGGGTTGAAGGCGAGCAGGGAGTAGTCCAGTCGCCAGAGGGCGGCGCCCAGCAGCATGCTGAGGGCCCCCAGGAACAACATGCGCGAATCGCGGCGGCTCTTGTCCCAGTGGAACACCAGCAGCGGGAAGATCATCAGCGCGATCTCGCACCAGAACATCAAGGCGTAGCGATTCCACTGGGAGAGGTACTCCGACTTGTCGTTGATGACGATCTCGGCAAAGCGCAGCGCCACGAACAGGATCAGGAAGATGTCGATCACCTGGGTCAGTTTGTAGAAGAGCGACTTCTCGTTGGGGCCGCGCCCCGCCAGCCCCGCCTGCACCAAAGATCCTTCAAACACCACAATGGAGAAGCCCATGATGAAGGCGGTCAGAAGCGAGAAGACCGGCAGCAGTTCATAGCTTTGCCAGAGCGGATGGATCTTCTCACCCGCCACTATCATCAGGGAGCCCATGGAGGATTGGTGCATGGTGGGCAGCAGGGCCCCCAGCGCCAGGATGAAGAACATGATCTTGTTGAGCCGCGCCATGGAGGCCTTCCAGCCGAACTTCTCCAGCAGCACAGGGGCAAACTCCAGCGCCATCACCCCGATGTAGATGGTCATGCAGACCGCCGTCTCGAACAGCACCGAGGAGGTGTTGAAGAAACCCGGAATGTAGAAGTAGGGCAGGTTCCAGTAACGGCCTACGTCGATGGTGATGGAGAGACCGCCCAGGGAATAGCCGAACAGGCTCGCCAGCAGGGCCGGTCGCACCAGGGGGTGATACTCGCCCCGGTTGAACACATAGACCGCCCAGGCCAGCGCCCAGCCGCCGCAGGCGAAACCGGTGCCGATCAGCAGATCGAACGAGATCCAGAGCCCCCAGGGGTAGCCACCGTTCAGATCGGTAACCGAGCCCAGCCCGAAGATGAGGCGTTTGAGGATCAGCATGCCGCACAGGATGACGAACGGCGCCAGCACCATGACCGGCCAGCTGACCAGCCTGCCTCCCAGCGGATGTGCCTTGTGATTACTCATGATTTTTGCCTCCCGATTGCTTGTCATGGCCCGCGTGCGAGTCATGATCGTCGCCATCCTGATGGTCCTTGGTGTTGCGGCGAATGAGCACCGAGAGCCCGGTCAGCACCACCAGCGGCAGCACCATCCCCTTGTAGAGGGTGTGCTGGATATGCTCGGAGCGGGCCCCGGAGGAGAGCTCCGGCAAATCAGGCATGTCGAGCTTGCTGTAGGGCACCCCGGCCAGCACCAGCACCTGGGTGCCGCCCCCCTCCTTCTCGCCATAAACGTAAGGCTGGTAGTTGGGCACTTCATGCAGGTAGGGGTCGTTGGCGCTGAAGGTCTGGCGCGGGTAGGCGTATTCGCTGCCCGGGGTGGCCAGCAGCCGGCGCTTGGCCTCGGCCATCAGCGCCTCCCGGGTGCCGAAGATGACGGCGCCGGTGGGGCACACCTCGACGCAGCCGGGCAACTTGCCCTGATCGATGCGCTCAAGCCCCTTCTGGTTGCAGAGCTCGCACTTGTGGATCGCCCCGAACGGATTGTCGTAGTCATATTTGGGCACGTCGAACGGGCAGCCCACCATGCAGTAGCGGCAGCCGGTGCAGACGTCCGGGTCGTAGTGGACGATGCCGGTCTTGGGATCCTTGGTCAGCGCCTGCACCGGGCAGACGGAGACGCAGTTGGGATCGACACAGTGCATGCACTGCTTCTTGATGTAGGCATAGCCATCCACCAGCTGATCCTTGTGCTCACCCGTGCCGCTCTTCCACACCTGAATGATGTTGTTGGTGTAGGGGCTCAGCTTGTCGTTGTTGGACCAGGTCGCTTCCCCGGCCGGATTGGCCGGGTTGCCGTTGAGGCGCTGGCACTCCGCCACGCAGGCCTGGCAGCCGATGCAGAGGGTGGAGTCGTAGAGCATGCCGAGCGCGCCGGGAATGGGCGGCTTGTTCTCGGCCGCCGCCAGGGCAGTGCCGGAGACGGTGGTGCCCGCCGCCAGCGCACCGACAGAGGCGAATTTGAGGAAGTTGCGTCTGTTCACGGTCACTCCTCCCGTGAGGTGTGCTGCCCGGCTTCATGGCGCTTCTGCTGGCGGCCGAGCTCGCGCACCGTCATCAGACTCACCCCGACCAGCACCCCGAGCGCCCCTCCGATAAGGCCGGTGGCAGTGGGCGACATGTGCCCTCCCTCCTGGATGGCCACGTCGGGCTTGTTCACCCGCGGGGTGGGATTCTCCACCTTGGCGAGCTGGAAGATCCCCTTGCTGAAGCCCACTCCCTGCTCGTTGCAGCCGTAGCAGGGGTGGCCGATGCCCACCGGCCAGATGCCGCCGCCCACGTCGCAGAACTCCAGGGTCGAGCAGTTGCCGTAGGTCTCCGGCCCCTTGCAGCCCAGGTGATAGAGACACCAGCCCTGACGGTGGCCCTCGTCGCCGAACTCCTTGGCGAAGCGACCGGCGTCGAAGTGCGGACGACGCTCGCAGTTTTCGTGGATGAGCCGCTCATAGGCAAACAGCGGCCGCTTCTTGGCATCGAGCGCCGGCAGCTTGCCGTAGGTGATGTAGTAGGCGACCGTGGTGAGGAAGTTGTGGGGATTGGGCGGGCAGCCCGGGATATTGATGATGGGAGTACCGATATTGCCGAGCGCCTCTTCCAAGCTGACAGCGCCGGTCGGATTACCGCCACTGGCGGGGACGCCGCCCCAGGCGGCACAGGAGCCGATGGCAATGACGGCAGCCGCATCGGCAGCCGCGCGGCGAATATGGTCGACGATGGGCTCACCGGCCACCATGCAGTAGATGCCGCCATCTTTAAGCGGGATGGAGCCGTCCACCACCAGCACATACTTGCCCTTGTAGCGTTCGATGGCATTGTGCTTGTTCTCTTCGGCCTGATGGCCGAAGGCCGCCGAGAGCACCTCGTGATACTCCAGCGAAATGGTGTTGAGGATCAGGTTCTCGATGGTGGGGTGGGTGGCGCGCAGCAGCGACTCGGTGCAACCGGTACACTCCTGCGCCCCTATCCAGATCACCGGTGGCCGCTCGGGGCTGGTGAGCGCGGTGGCCATCTTGGCGACGGCGTGCTGGCTTAATCCAAGGGTTGCGGCCATCCCGGCGCACAATTTCATAAAGTCACGGCGATTAATTCCATGAGCCGATAAAAAAGTATCCTCGACCATTCTTTTTATTCCCGTAGTGAGCACTTGTTTGATAAATGCTTAATAGCGGAAATGCTAAGTACTCCCCCCCGGCATTGTGTTGATCTCCATCAAGTGACGGGGCATTACTCAAATAGAAACTCATCACAGTTAATTTAAAAACTTTATATGTAGCATATACTTACAAAACCCTTGCGAAGGGATAAAAATACCCACTAGGGGGTATTTTTGAATTTTAAAGAATTAACACCATTTAAATTGCCCGTTAATTCGTGATGTTAAATAATCAGAATGAAAGCGTTGTCACACTATTTGACAGGGTCTTTATGTTACCAGCCATAGGCTATTTCACCTCGCCAAAAGTGGTTGATAATATATATCTTTATATTTGTATTAGTATATGTAAACAAGTGGAATGGACGCGCGAACGATATTTATTATCAGCTTTTAAGAAATAACTCCCCCTGCTGTTCAAGGCTGACCTTCGCCGCTTGATTAATTAACCGACCCACATCATGCCTCACCATCCCTGGCCACGGATGATCTGCCTCCCCCGGCCACGTGCGCCACCAAACCGGCCACCAGCCTTCTTGCTGGCGTACACCACTCACCGGCTCGACGGGATGCCCTCTTCATCCGGCAGTGCCACCTTACACCTCCCATGGATCTGGCAGCCTGCTTTTCTCCTCTGCCATGCGCCTGCCCGCACCTTTGCCAGGGGTTGGCAACCCAGCCTTCGCGCAGCCGGTGCAAAAAACCGCCAGCAATGTGCGAAAAAGGCGCGATTCCCCTCCCGTTTGAAGGGGCAAAACCAGTGATAAATATTGCCCGATAGGGAGCCAGAGAAAGCGTCGGCAGGCGAATTTATACAGAGGAATATCCCGTATTTTGCCCATTTTCACATTCCCATTCGCCACATAATTTACCAACCAAAAAACAACTGATAACATCTTTTCACAATTTAGAGCATATAAAACAACATGGTTCGGTGACCCCCCGTTTGCCCGTCGCAGCCACCGGGATCACAGGATCAGGATTGAGACCAGCAGCCAACTTCTCATCGAGCAGACACCCGACCCCATGATGAACACAGTTACGGCCAGCATCGATCTGGATGCACTCCAGCACAATTTCGCCGTGGCACGCCGCCACGCCCCCCACAGCAAGATCATCGCGGTACTCAAGGCCAATGCCTATGGTCACGGGTTGCTGCCGGTGGCCCATGCCCTCGCCCAGGCCGATGCCTATGCCGTGGCCAGGGTCGAGGAGGCGCTGGTGCTGCGTGCCAACGCCATCACCAAGCCCATTCTGGTGCTGGGGGGCTTCTTCAGTGCCGAGGCGCTGCCGCTGCTGGCCAAACACGATCTGCAGACCACCCTGCATACCTGGGAGCAGTTGGCGCTGCTCGAACAGGCCACTCTGCCCGCCCCCATCAAGGTGTGGCTCAAGCTCGATACCGGGATGAACCGGCTCGGCCTGCGCGCCGAGGAGCTGCCCGCCTTTATCGAACGGTTGAGTCATTGCCACAACGTAGTACAACCGTTCCAGCTGATGACCCACTTCAGCCAGTCCGATGAGCAGGATACCCAGGCCACTCTGCTGCAGATCGAGGAGTTCAACCGCCTCTCTGCCCATCTGCCGGGCGAGCGGGCCATGGCCAACTCCGCCGGCATCCTCGCCTGGCCGGCCTCGCGCAGTGACTGGATCCGGCCCGGCCTCATGCTCTACGGCGCCTCCCCCTTTACCGGCCAGCTCGCCGCCGACCACGGCCTGCGTCCGGTCATGACCCTCAAGAGCCAGCTCATCGCCACCCGGGCCTGCCAGCAGGGTGAGGCGGTCGGTTATGGAGGTCACTGGGTGGCGAATCGGGACACCACCCTCGGCGTGGTGGCCGCGGGATATGGCGATGGCTACCCGCGCATGGCTCCCGAAGGGACCCCAATGCTGATCAATGGCCGTCGGGTTCCCATCGTGGGTCGGGTCTCCATGGACATGATCACCGTCGATCTGGGCCCGGCGGCCAGCGACAAGGTAGGAGACGAGGTGACGCTGTGGGGGGAAGGGCTGCCGGTGGAGCAGGTAGCCGAGAAGATAGGCACCATCCCCTACGAGCTGCTCACCCGCCTGACCAGCCGGGTGCATCTCGCGCATTGCGACAGCCGCGAACAGATGCCGATGTTGAAGCTGGCCTGAGCAATCAGGCTGAGGATGGCCGCAGCGAGGCGACAAACCGGCCCCCGATAAGCAAAAGGCCCTGTCTTGCGACGGGGCCTTTGCCTGATGGGGAATTCAGGAGCAAGGTGCCACGACCTTATCCGCATGGACTCAGCGAATCCCCTCCAATGACTTGAACCAGGCGAGGCTGGCCTGCCACAGGGGCGTGGCAGACTTGCGAAAATAGCCCATATGGCCGATTGCTCCATCCAAAGTATGAGGAAAGAGATCAACACGCGTCACGGGAGCATTACTGTAGTGCTTCATGAAGGCGTCGCGTGATGCGGGCATCGCCCAGCGATCGTCCAGCGCATTGGCCGCCACAATGGGAGTCTGGACGCTTTGGTAAGCACGCTCGATGCCACGCATCGCCGGGTCGTCAAAGAAATAGTGACGAAAACGGCACCAGTACCGCCATTGTACAAAGGCGCCTTTTGGCAAATCTTCTCCCATGCCCAGCAGGCTCCACGCGCAATAGCCTTTCCACCAGGTCAGCAGCGGCAGCACTGTGTTCCACATGGTGAGCACCTTGAGCTGCTCGCTGAAGGGCATATAGCCGTGCCACCCGGCCCCGGTGCCGAAGACATAGAGCCCGGAGACTTTCCGATGATTGGGGAGCAGGCCGAAGGCGTGCCCACCATAGGAATGGCCGATGACGAACAGGGGGAGATCGTCCCCGCTCATGGTTTCCACTGCGGCGGCCAGATCGCGCCTTCCCCAATCGAGCAAATCCATCTCGAAGCCTTTGAGTGACGCGGGTTTTGACGCGCCTATGCCCCGGTAGTCAAAAGTCAGGGTGGTAAACCCTTGCTCACTGGCGAACTCGGCAAAGCGACGATAGAAGCCCTGCGGCACGCCAGTAGCCCCCGCGACGATGATCTTGCCCTGCACCTGCCCTGTTGCCGGGTACAGTTGCCCCTGGATCAGATAGTCATCGTCGGTGTGAAACGAGATAGCAGCCATATTCCTCCCTGAAGTATGACGATTGTCATAGTCATGCTCCGAACGCTATACTATGACACTCGTCATAGCAAGAGGGTGCAGCGTGAAAGAGTGCACATCGACCGGGCGTCAACGGGTGATTGAGGCCGCTGCCGCCATGCTGGCACGGCATGGTTTGAGAGGGATCAGCATCCGTGAAGTGAGCAAGTTCGCCGATGCACCCCTGGGTTCCACGTATCATCATTTTCCCAGCGGCAAGAATCAGATAGTGACGGAGGCAATACACTGGGCCGGCGCCCAGGCATCCGAGCAACTGCAGCGCTGCCTGCAGGCCGATGCCTGGCAGGGTCTCGGTCTGTTTGTATCCCACTGGCGTGAGCGGTTGACGCAATCTCACTTTCGCGCGGGGTGCCCGATCGTGGCAGCGGCCATCGAAGCGCAGCATGAAGAGGATGGGGAGCCAATCAAGGAGGCGGTGGCCCAGGTCTTTGGCCACTGGCAACAGCTGATTGCCGATCACCTGATGGCACAGGGGCAGGCCGACGCCTCTGCCAGAGCCTGTGCGCTGGGGATCATCGCCAGCATAGAGGGCGCCATCGTGTTGTGCCGTGCCCATCAAAGCAGCGAGCCCCTGGATGCGGTATTGGCATGCTTACCCAGATTGATGGGCACCGCCGAGTGATGGCACGCCTTGGCACCCAATAACGGGGCTATAGAGCACGGAGCAGCCCGGATACATGTCCGGCGGGGAAATCACTGCCCCTCGTTCCCAGGGGGATGATGCCGAGAGATTCATGACTAAATAAAACAAAAGGCCCCGTCTTGCGACGGGGCCTTTTGTTTTATTTGGCGGTGAGGGAGGGATTCGAACCCTCGATACGTTGCCGTATACACACTTTCCAGGCGTGCTCCTTCAGCCACTCGGACACCTCACCAAATTTTTACTTCTTGAAGTGGTTTTCGGAGCACGCTGCGCGTGCATCTTGCCGACTTCGTCGGTGGGCAGCCTCTCGGTCACCTCACCAAATTTTGGTCTGTTGTTTAATGTGCTCAGCCAACACGTCGTTCGTTGCGCCGTTGCGCTGGAACGGGGCGTAATGTACGGGATACGACGGCATGCGGTCAATGCAATTTTTCACTTTTTGCGTTCGTTTGCTCATTATCCGAACCAAGTGACTAAAAACATGCCGTTTCGTATCCCTTTCAATCAATTTCCAGCCGCTTCGTGCAAATGCTCGCCTTTGAGTGCCTCTTCCAGCGAGCCGTAAAACTCCAGCTGACCGGGCACCGGACGCACCTTGGCGCGCGCCAGGGTCTTGAGCGGCTGGAACTGCAGCTCGGCCACCCGCAACTGCACCCCTGCCTTGGCCATCTGCTTTTCAAACTGCAGGAAGGCGGAGAGGCCACCTGCGTCCAGGATGGAGACCGCCTCCATCTGCAACACCAGCAGCTTGTGCCCCTTGACCTGGGCCACCAGCTCGCCGAACACCCGCTCGGCGGCTGCGAAGAACAGCGGGCCGTTGACCTTGTAGAGCAGCGCCTGCTCCGGCACTTCCTGGGCGTAGCGCTTGTGATCCGCCAGGTTGTGCAGCTTGGTCATCTTGGCAATCTCGCGCATGAACAGCAGGGAGGCGAGGATCACCCCGAAAGTGATGGCGATAACCATGTCGAAGATGACGGTCAGCGACAGGCAGACCAGCAGCACCAACACGTCGGATCTGGGGGCGCGGCGAATGAGCTCCACCACCTTGTGCGCCTCGCTCATGTTCCAGGCGACGATGAGCAGCAGGGCAGCCATGGCCGAGAGCGGCAGCCAGGAGAGCCAGGGCGCCAGCACCAGGATGGCCGCCAGCACCACCAGCGCATGCACGATGCCGGAGATGGGAGAGGTAGCCCCGGCCCGTACGTTGGCGGCGGAGCGGGCAATGGCAGCGGTGGCGGTGATGCCGCCAAAGAAGGGGGCGACGATGTTGCCAAGCCCCTGCCCCACCAACTCGGCGTTGGAGCTGTGTTTGCGACCTGTCATGCCATCCAGCACCACGGCGCAGAGCAGGGATTCGATGGCCCCCAGCATCGCCATGGAGAAAGCCGCGGGCAGCAGGCGCTCGATGGCGGCCAGGTTCCACTCCACCGGCGAGCCATCCGGCCCCGGCAGGGCCCAGGGCATCACCAGAGTCGGCGCGATGGGCGGGATCCCCATGCCCTGGCTACCGTCGGCCAGGGTATAGCTGAACTTGCTGCCGATGGTGGCCACGTCCACCCCGAACTGATGCAGGCCAAAGCCAAGGCCCACCCCCACCAGCACGGCGGGAAGGTGGCCTGGCACCGGCAGGCGCAGGCGCGGCCAGAGCAGCAGCACCGCCAGGGTCGCAACCCCCACCAGCGTATCCCCCCACTGCCAGCTGGGCAGGGCATGGGCCAGTGCCTCGACTTTGCCAATATAGGTCTCCGGCATCTCGGGCACCTGCAGACCGAAGAAGTCCTTGATCTGCAAGGTGGCGATCACGATAGCGATACCACCGGTAAAGCCCAGGGTCACCGAAGGCGGAATGTACTCGATGAGGCGTCCGAGCCGGGCCACCCCCATGGCCACCAGGAAAAAGCCCGAGATCAGGGTCGCCATCAACAGGCCACCCACACCGAACTGCTGGGCCACCGGATAGAGGATCACCACGAAGGCGGCGGTCGGCCCCGAGATGGAGAAGCGGGAGCCACCGGTCACGGCGATGACGATGCCGGCGATGATGGCGGTATAGAGACCGTGCTGGGGCGGCACACCACTGGCAATGGCCAGCGCCATGGCCAGCGGAATGGCGATGATGCCGACCGTGATGCCGGCGATCAGGTCGCGGCCGAAGCGGGGAACGCTGTAGGGTTCGTCAATACAGGATTGGCGTAAAGCAATGGCCAGCTTCACGCTTTGCAAAGGTGCTTGGTTGTGCATGTATTCGTAATACCAGAAGAGGGAGATAAAGGCCGGATTGAACCGGCGCCCGATCATCATCAAGGGCCGGCAGAGCTGTCGACACGGCGATGGTATCCTGGCCAACCATACCCCAGCCGATGAAATATTTCGATGGTCGGGATCAATGAATGGCCGTTACCACGCAATATTGCCGGTGATAGTCAGCATATCGACCACTTTTCTCACCATTACGCAGCACACTCACTTCGCCTGCTAACCAATTTTCCCCTTCCTTATCCTGGTCGCGCGCCCTCCCCCTCTATATCTGCCCGTCGGATACTGTGCCGACGCTCGCCCCTCCCTCATCCTGTCCCGGCAGCCAATGCATTTCATCTACCTCCTTACTCGGCTGCTTCCCCCTTGGCGAGCCTGCGAGGCTCACTCCAAGCTGCTGATTGTGCTGAAAATAGTCCGCGGCGGCCAAGTTTTGGGCAAACGGTCCAAAATCCCCTTTTTGCAGCGGAGCGCGGGTTGACACCCGGCGGACGGGCCATTAATATCCGCACCGTCTCGACGAGACAGGCAATTCCTCCTTAGTTCAGTCGGTAGAACGGCGGACTGTTAATCCGTATGTCACTGGTTCAAGTCCAGTAGGAGGAGCCAATTCCCTCGTAGTTCAGTCGGTAGAACGGCGGACTGTTAATCCGTATGTCACAGGTTCAAGTCCTGTCGAGGGAGCCACATTCGAAAGCCCAGCCTTTGGCTGGGCTTTTTCGTATCCAACCTTCGAAGCTACCATACAGGCTACCGTGGCTTGTACTTTCACCGAACGGCCTCAGCCCAGGTGTCGGCATCCCCTTCTTCCGTGCCCTTTCACGACACCACCCTTGCTTTTTTGCTTGCCTCTGCCGGATATTCGTTATCACAATTACCGCCCCTGTTCCCACCGTCAAAAGGACCCCTTGGCATGTCTGAGGATGCGATGCAAAAAGAAGCAGTGCCTGCTCAAGCCACCAAGCAGCCCAAAGATCCCGTCCGGCGTCTTACGCTGCAATTGGTCATGCTTGCCTTGATCGTCTTGGTCTATGTGCTGTTTGCTCAACGCCTGACCCCGATGAGCAGTCAGGGTACGGTGCAGGCCTTTTTGATCCGCCTGGCCCCCGAGGTGGCCGGACGGGTGACTGCGGTGGAAGTCAGTGACAATCAGCAGGTTTCCGCCGGCATGCCTCTGTTTCAAATCAACCAGGAGCCCTATCTGATTGCCGTCACCCAGGCAGAAGCCCATGTGGCTGCAGTTGGGCAATCGATCGGGGCTGACACTGCCGCGGTGCAAACCGCCCAGGCCAAGGTGGTACAGGCCAAATCGGCCAAGGATAACGCTGCCGACAATGCCGCCAGAGTGGTCGAGCTGGCCAAACGAGGGGTCATGTCGATCGCGCAGCGGGATCAGGCGACGGCAACCTTGCAGCAAGCCATAGCCTCCCTGGCGGCTGCACAGGCAGAGTTGCGCCGTGCAGAACAGAGCCTCGGGCCTGCCGGCAATGAAAATCCCAAGCTGAAAGAAGCGATGGCCGCCCTGGCCAAAGCCAGACTCGATCTCATTCGCACCACGGTCAAAGCGCCCAACAAGGGGGCCATTACCAACATACAGCTGGCGCCAGGCCAGTATGCCGCCGTGGGAAGTCCAGCAATGACCTTCATCGACACCTCGGCGGTCTGGATCAGCTGTATGCTGCCCGAGAACTCGTTGGAATACCTGCGACCGGGCATCAAGGCCGAAGTGGTTTTCGATGTACTCCCCGGCCGTGTCTTCAAAGCTCACCTCGATACCCTGGGTTGGGGCAGTGCTGGCAATACCACCACAGACCAGACCACCGGCCTGCTCACGGCACCACAAAACAGCACCAGTGCGCGCCAGTTTCCAGTGAGCCTGGTACTGGATGAGGCACTCCCCCGCGGGTTGCGCTATGGCTCCCAGGCCACCGTCATTTTCTATCCCAACAAGGTGGGCATGATGGATACGATTGCCGCCGGCTGGATCCGTGTTGTCAGCCTGCTGACCTATATTGCCTGATGATGAACAAAGCGTGGTGGCAATGCAGCCTGCGTCTTGGCGTCATTCCCATGGCGGCACTGGCGGTTACCCTGGCCACGGGTCAGGCCTTGCCCTTTCTGATCCCCATGTTCATCGTCATCATGCTGATGCTGAGTCCGACGCGCCTGCCGCTGATGATGGTAGTGAGAATGCTGACACTGATCGTCGGTTGTACCGCGCTCATCTGTTTTCTTGCACATGTGGTCGGCACCAATCCCGTCGCTTTCTGGCTCGCCATGGCTGCGGTTGTGGTTCTGGCCTTTGCCCGCCTTGGCAAGAACCCTGACGATCTGCCCGGATTGCTGGTGCTGATCGTGTCGTCGATGACGATGGTGCTGGTACAAAGCCAGCCATCGCTGGTCCTGGCACTCCCCGTGTTGATGGGAAAAGCCTTTCTGATCGCCTATTTATGGTGTCTGCTGGCCTTTGCCATCTGGCCCCGGTCTTCGCCTCCGCTAACGCCTCTGACCGCCATGCGCGGTGATGAAAGGGTGATGCTGATCCTGGGAAAGAGCGCCGCTCTGTTGCTGGCCATCGGTATCGCCATCTGGCTGCAAGACAGCAGTGCCATCTTGATCGGGGCCACGATTGCCAACCTGCTGCGCGCCAGCGACCCCCATCTGACACGAATGAACAGCAAACCACTGCTGCAGGCCAACTTGCTGGCGGCGGCCTTGGCCACCCCGGTGATCCTGCTGGCCTACATCAGCCAGTCTCCCCTGATCCTGTCACTGCTGGCGCTCGCCGGCAGCATCTGGCTGGCGGGACGATTGGCGGCAGCCTGGCCCAAAGTGGTGGTACAAACTGCAATGACGGTTTACATCACTTTGCTGGGAACCGCCTTGCCCCAGTATCAGCAAGGGCTGCACCTGGTATGGGATCGACTCGCGACGCTGTTGCTGGTCGTCCTCTATTGCACTCTGGTTGTGCATCTCTTGACCACATCAACCGATAAGTCATGTCCTGCTTGAACGACATCATCTTGTCCAGACCGTTTATTGTCAGAGGGTAGAGACATGCTTTGCCCTTTGCGACCCCCACTCGATTCAGGAGTTTCTATGCGCCGTTTCAACTTAATGCTCAATGGCAGCCGGTTGATGATGTTTCCCTTCTATGTCTGCATCCTTGTCTGTGTCGCCCTCTTGATGGTGAAGTTCGCCATGCAGCTCTATGAGCTGTGTCGCGACATCATCGACATCCCCTATCTGGATCTCATCACAGGGGTGCTGACCCTGGTGGACTTCGTGCTGGTGGCCCAGATGCTGATCCTGGTGGCCATCTGCGGCTACGTGCAGTTCATCAAGACCCCGGAGCAGCGGGCAGCCCTTGGCGACAACTGGCTCAGCAAGATCAACTTCGCCTCCCTCAAACTCATCGTCATCAACTCCCTGGTCACCATCGCCGGGATCGAGGTGCTCAAGGCCTTCCTGACCGACGGTACTGGCAACGAGATCGAGATGAAGTGGTCGGTCATCGTCTTCCTCGCCTTCTCCACCGCAGCGCTCATCTATGCAGTCACCGAGCGGCTGGCGGACCACAAGTAGCGCCGGTTTTCATTCAGCCTTTATTCATCAAAGGCCGAATTGATAACTCTTTTCATTACCTTTACTGCATTGTAAACTTGCTCCCCCCGGGCTTTACTGCCCGGGCGTTGGAGCACCTATGACAAGCCTTTCCCTCTCACCACGACACTGCTGGCAGTGGCTGGCCTATCACCATCAGGCCGCCGAGGGCTCCCTCTATCTGATGTTCTTCTCCGGCCTGCTGCTGTGGGAACCGCTGACCCCGCTCTGGTCGCTGGCACGCTGGAACCTGTTCCTGCACGTCGCCCTCTCGCTCACCCTGTTTCCCCTGCTGTTTGGCGCGTTCTGGCTCTCCCATCGCAGCCTGCTGCGCAAAAGCCGCAAACCTTTCCTGCGCACCACGGGGCGCATCATCGAAGCCTTGCTGCTGGTCTGTCTGGCCAGCGGACTGCTGCTGGTATTGCACGGCACCCCGGGCGATAGCCTCGGCAACCTTGCCAGCTGGGCTCACTGGCTGAGCGCCCTCGCGTTGACTCCCCTGGTGCTGCGCCACGCCTGGCGCTGGACCATCTTGAAATGGCGCACCTGATCTTATGTTGAAGTTGTTGTTATCCCTGATGTTGGCCGCCCTGCTGCTGGGGACCGCCTCGGCCCAGGAGATGGGCACCGCCATGATTGCCTATGACGAGGGGAGTGCCCCGCGCCTCGTCACCGCCAACCAGAGCGCAGGCTCGGTCACCCTGCTTGAGCGCGATAGCGGCAAGCGACTCAAAGAGGCACAACTGGGGGGCGATCTGCGCCAGCTGGCCCGCGCCGATGACGGCACCCTGCTGGTCACCGACTACCGCGGCGATCGGTTGCTGCTGCTGGATGATGATCTCGACCTGGCAAAGGCGATCCCCACCGGCCATAGGCCCTACGGCGTCATCTTCGATCCCAAGCGGCAATGGTTCTGGGTCACGCTGTTCGAATCAGCTCGCCTGCAGGCTTATGACACCACGGGCAAGCTGCAGCTGAATGCAGAAACCGCCGAGACACCCCGCGGGCTGGCCCTGACCGACGACGATCGCCTGCTGCTCACCCACGCCATGACCGGCCAGCTCGCCATCTATGATCTCGCCAAGCTTGAGAAGGACGCTAAGGGGGCTACTCTGCCCAAGCCCAAGCTCATCACCCTGGCCGAGACCCACAGCGACACCCCAAGCGACTCCCAGGGATTGCCGCGCCTGCTGGACGGCATCACCCTCTCCCCCGATGGCAGCGAAGCCTGGCTGCCCCACGTGCTGTGGAGCTTCGATCACCCCTTCCAGTTTCAGAGCACCGTCTTCCCGGCGGTCTCCATCATCGATCTGGATGAAGAGAAAGAGCGGGTCGATGAAAGAAAACAGCTCTTCCTGCAGATCAACCTGCCGAGCGTCGGCAACCGCAGCCAGATCGTCTCCAACCCGTTCGCGGCGCGCTTCGCCGCCGATGGCAAGCGGGTCTACCTGACCCTGGCGGGCTCGGAGGATCTGCTGGTGTTCGACCTGTCGCGCAGCGGCAAACAGAACAGCAACCGCCACCGCCGCAAGAAGTTTCAGGGGGGCGCCAAGGCGACCCAGCTCCTTCGCCACCTGCCGGGCCAGAATCCGCGGGACTTGTTTGTAGAGGGCGACCACATCCTGGTCCACAACGTCATGGGGCAGGATCTCACCCGCCTCAACACCGGCGGCAGCGGCCCGTTTGCCCGGGTCACAGTCGATGTGCCCCACTTCGCCAAGCTGGTAGAGACGGATCAGCGCCCCGAACCGCTCAAGCGCGGCGAGCGGCTGTTCAACCTTGGCAACACCGTGGCCAACAGCCGCTTCCCCATGGCGGGGGACAACTGGATGAGCTGCAACTCCTGCCATCTGGACGGGTTCAACTTCACCAACCGCTATCTGATGGCGGCCCATCGCCAGCAGAGCGGCGACAATGCCATCAACGGCCACGCCAACCTGGCCAACATGGTGGCGGGTGACTTTATCGGCGAATACCTGCGCATGACCCAGCAGACCCAGGGCGGCATGGGCCATGACACCCGCGATGGCGCCGAAGCGGTCGACCCCGCCAGGCCCCAGCCGGAAGTGAAAGCGATGATGGAGGATCTGCACGCCTTCGTGACCGCCGATGGCAACCTCCCCTATCTTGCCAACTGGCTCAGGCTCGATGCCCCGCGCACGGATCCCGCCAAGGCGCCGACCACCCATCCCAGGGAGTGGCTCAACTCCGCCTCCTGCCAGAACTGCCACCAACAGGCGTTTGCGGACTGGAGCGAGAGCAACCACCGGCTGATGGGCAACTCCCACCCCTACTACAAGGTGGTGCAAGCGCTGGCCCGCGAAACCGAAGGGGAGGCGTTCGGCCAGTGGTGCCAGGGCTGCCACATGCCCCAGCAGGTGCTGACCGGCCAGCAGGATCTTCCCAAGGGCTCCCACATGTTCGAGCAAGGCGGCGCCTCGCTCATTGCCGCCCACCAGAAAGGCGAACCTGTGGTGGAGGAAGGGACCGGCTGCGTGCTCTGCCATCGCATCACCAAAGTGGAAGATGCCGGCGGCAACAGTGCCTTTACCGTGAATCTGAAAGACCGCGAGAGCTATGTGTTCGAGGATGCCGCCGGCGGCAGCCTCAAGCACTGGCTGGCGGAGCGGCAGATCAACGCCCGCCCCGCCATGCACAAGGCCTCCTACCAGAAGGATTTCTACCGCGACGCGGCCCTGTGCAAGTCCTGTCACAACGAGTTTGCCCCCGGTACCGGCGCCAATATCGTCAACACCTGGGACGAGTGGGAGAGCTCCAGCTTCGCCAAGGCGGAGGATCCCGCCAAGCGGCGCACCTGCATCGACTGTCACATGAACCCAACACCGGGCAACGGCGGCGCGCCGGTGGCCGGCCAGTCCACCGAAAACGGCACAGTGAAAGAAAGGCTCTATCGCCACAACTTTACCGGCGCCCAGCACCAGCTGGTGGGGCTGCGCAATCCCGCGCTCGAGCAGGAGAGCCTGGCGCTGCTGCGCTCAAGCGCCACCCTCTCTGCCCGCATTGAAAACCAGAGCGGCCAGCCCGCGCTGGTGGTGCGGGTCGCCAATACCGGCGCCGGCCACGCCCTGCCCACCGGGGTCGCCGATTTCCGCGAACTCTGGCTGGAGCTGACCGTCACCGACGCCAACGGCAAGCTGCTGCTTGCCAGCGGCCAGCCGGTGGATGGCGCCGTCCCTGAAGATGCGCGGCTATTTAGAAAAGTGTTCGGCGATGCCGAAGGCAAGCCGGTGGGGCTCAAGTTCTGGCGCTACGCCAAGCTCCTTGAAGATACCCGCATTCCGGCCGATGGCTGGCGCGATGAAGCCTGGTCGCTGCCGGCGGATGCCCAGGGGCCCTTCAAGGCCGATATCAAACTCAATTTCCGCACCTACCCCAAGTGGGTCAATGATGCGGTGCGCGCCGCCGAGCCGAGCTTGCCGGAGCCACCCATAGTGCTACTCAATCGGCTGCAACTCACCCTGCAGCCTCTCCCCGTCACGCCCGCTACGGAGCCTCAAACCTGATGTTTGCAAGTTTTCTCATTACCCTGCGCGAGGGGCTGGAAGCCTTCCTGCTGGTCGGCATCTGCCTCTCCTACCTCGCCAAGCTGGGGGCGAGCCGCTACAACAAATTCGTCTATCTGGGGGTGGGGCTGGGCCTGCTTGCCTCTCTCGTGGTCGCCTTCCTGTTCCAGGTGGTGGTGAGCCAGTTCGAGAGCGAGCGCTACAACCATTTGCTGATGGCGGGGATCCTGATTTTTGCCACCCTGGTGCTCACCTACATGGCGGTCTGGATGCAGAAGCAGGCCAAATCCCAGGTGGGAGCCATGACGGCGCGCATCGATGCCGCCATCGACGGCGGCAACCTGTTCGGTCTGGTGCTGCTCGCCTTCCTGGCGGTGATGCGCGAGGGCTTTGAAACCGTGCTCTTCTTCTCGGCCCTGGTCTACTCCGGGCAAGGGGTGGATCTGCACGAGGGGCTGATGGGGGCGCTGGGCGGCCTGCTGCTGTCGGTGGTGCTGGTGTGGGGGCTGCTGCGCTCCACCCGCAAGGTGGCGCTGGCCCCCTTCTTCCGCTGGACAGGTCTTCTCATCATCATCATCGCTGCCGGGCTGCTGTCGTCCGCCGTCAACATGCTGCAGGCAGCCGGGCTCATCACCTTCTGGACCGAGCCGGTCTTCAACATCAGTCACATTCTCGACGATCAGGGGGTATTTGGTACCTTCCTGCGCGCCCTGTTTGGCTACAATGCCTCACCAGCCGGCCTGCAGTTGCTGACCTGGGCCAGCTACCTGGTGATCTTCGTCACCGTCTGGCATCGCAACTATCGTCCCCAGCGCTGATCGCCCAGCGCGGCGCGGCAGCGGATGACAAGGCGGCTCAACGGGGCCGCCTTTTCCACTTTTTCTCTTTTGGTCAGCATTTCGGATAAAGAGTCATGAGCGACAACAACACACAACACATTGCGGTACTGGGCGCCGGCCCTGCCGGTCTGATGGCCGCCTGGCGCCTGTGCCAGGCCGGTTTTGCGGTCACCCTGTTCGAGCAGGAGAGCGTGGTGGGCGGCATGTGCGCCACCCAGACCTTCAAGGGGCGCGACGGTGAGTATCGCTTCGACTACGGCGGCCACCGCTTCATCACCAAGAACCCCGAGCTGCTCGGCTTTATCGACGAGCTGATGGGGGACGATCTGCTCCACGCCGAGCGCAAGAGCGTGATCCGCTTTGGCGGGCGCACCTATGACTACCCCCTGAACCTGCCCAATTTGCTCAAGACGGCGCCGCTCGCCCTGATGGCCGGTGCGGTGAAGGATCTGCTGCTGTTGCCCTTTGCCAGGAAGCCCACCGATTTTGCCAAGGCGAGCTTTGCCGAGTGGATCCAGAGCCACTTTGGCCGCACCCTCTATCGCCAGTTCTTCGAGGGTTACACCGGCAAACTGTGGGGCATCAACCCGGACCAGCTCTCCGCCGACTGGGCCGGTCAGCGCATCAGCCTGATCGATTTGAAAGACGTGGCGCGCCGTCTGCTGCCAAGACGCAACGGCAGCATCTCGGTGCGCACCTATGCCCGCAAGTACCGCTACCCCAAATACGGTTTCGGCCAGATCTTCACCACCTTGGGGGAGCGGCTGGTGGCCGAGGGGGTTGAGCTGAAAACCGGCGCCACCATCACCCGCCTCGAGCAGAGCGATGGCCGTATCGAACGGGTCTATTGGCAACAGCAGGGGATTGAGCAGAGCGAGCGATTTGATCAGGTCATCTCCACCCTGCCGCTGCCGCTCACTTGCCAGCATCTGGGCTTGCCGTGCGATCTCCACTACCGGTCGCTGCGCTTCGTCAATATGCCCCTCAAACAGGAGAACCTGTCGGACAACACCTGGCAGTACCTCTCCGACCCCCATATTCTGGCCACCCGTCTGCAGGAGCCGCGCCGCCGCAGCCCCTTTATGGCGCCCAAGGGCCAGACCTCGGTGATGCTGGAGATCCCCTGCAACCCGGGAGATGCCACCTGGCAGGCACCGCTCTCTGATCTGCGCGGCCGGGTCACTGCTGATCTCGCCAGTCTCGGCGTCGATACCGCCAAACTTGGCGATGAAGCATTTGAGGCTCGCAGCGAATACGCCTATCCACTGATGGATCTGGGCTACCAGACCCGCCGCAACGAGGCAATCAAGGCGCTGATGCCCATCACCAACCTCATCATGACCGGCCGCCAGGGGACATTCCGCTACATCTTCACCGACACCGCCATGGAGATGGGGATGATGGCCGCCGACATGGTGATCGACGGGGTAGACAGACGTCACGCCATCTTCAACCATCGCAATGAAAATACCGTGATCGAGACCCAGAGCGTGGCCTAAGAGCGATGGCAGGTGCTTAACCGGCAAACAGACGCCGCAACACCTTCAACCATCGCAACGAAAATACCGTGATTGAGACCCAGAGCGTGGCCTGATGGCCGCGCCATAAACAAACAAGGAGAAGAGGATGACCATCCGCCCGGGTTTACTTGCCCTCACCCTGCTGCTGGCCCTGAGCGGGCAGGCGCAGGCATACTCCTACGCCGCCGCCGGCAAGGAGCCGCTGATCGATGCCCGCGAGGCACTGCTGGGCGCCGCCACTGACGGCAAGGATGCCAGCGCCACCTTGAGCGAGATCGCCGAGGAGCTGACCTATCTGGAGGAGCACCACAAGGTCGAGCTGCAAGCGCCGCTCGCGGCCGCCATCAAGGTCAAAGACGCCGCGGCTACCGCGGCCCTGCTCAACCGGGCATACAAGGCGGAGATCGAGCGCCGCCTCGAGGGGACCAGCCAGAACCTTGGCGACTACCAGACCGCCAAGGTGCTGGTGGTCAAGAGCAAGCGCTTCCTGGATCTCATCCTCCCCTCCCTGAGCGAAGGGGATCGCAAGGCCGCAGAGCAGGCGCTGGCCAAGGTGCTCGATGCCATCGGCAACCCGGGGGTATTCGGGGTGGGCGCCAAGCCCGCCGATGCGGCTGCCTTCACCGAGGCGGAAAAAGCACTGATGGCCTTGCTGGCACCGCTCTAATGGCTACCTGCCCATCATTGCGCCACCTCGCCGTGACAAGCGGTGTGTTTCGCTGCGCGCTACCCACCCTACGCACTTTGATGACCTCTCATTGATGACGACGGCCCTCCTCATCCCCGGCCCTTCTCCCGCAAGGGGAGAAGGGGGGCGTCACCACGGCCGATTACGCTTCGCTAATCGACCCTACTTGCTGATCCTTCTACAACTGGCCTGGCTTGGCTGGCTGCTGGCCTTCCCGGTGGCCCTCGATTCCGACGATGCCCTCAATTTCGCCCACGGGGTGGTGCGCTTCAGCGTGCTGGAGTTCTCCCCCCACTTTCCGGGCTACCCCGCCTTTATCTGGCTGGCGCGGCTGATCAATCTGGCGGTGGACGATCCGGCCCGCGCGGTGCAGTGGGCCAGCCTCTTGGGTAGCAGTTTGCTGGCGCCGCTCGCCGCCTCCCTCGCGGTCAGATTGTGGCAGCGGCCAAGCCTGCTGGCGCCGGTCTGGCTGCTGGTGCTGGCCCTGCCGCTCACCCCGACGCTCGCTCTTTCCGGACTCTCGGACGGGCCGGCGCTGGCCGCCTGGCTCGGAGCTCTCCTGGCCTTGCAGCAGCGCAAAATCGCGCTGGCGGGTCTGCTGCTGGGCCTGATGCTGGCGCTGCGCCCCTCCTATTTTGTGCTGGCGCTGCTGCCCCTTTGGCTAGGGGTGGCGCAAAAGGGAACGCGCGTCAGGTTTGTGCTCCCCATCGTACTGGTGGGACTAGCCTGCCTGCTGTTTGTCTGGCAGGCCGATGGCTGGGCCTATTTTGCCGAGGGGCGGCGCTTTACCGACGGTCACTTTACCCTGTGGGGCAACACGGCGGCGGCTCACGGCGATCGGCTGCTGAGCTGGGCGAATACCTTCAACGAGCAGCTCACCCCGCTCTGGCCTTTGGCTGTCGGGGGACTGCTGGCGCAGCCGTTGTGGCAACGGTGCAAGGGCCACGCTGCCGCCCTCTCCCCGACCTGGTCCCTCTACTGGCTTGCCCTGCTGCTCTGGACCCTGTTTGGCCAGAACCCGGACAATCCCCGCCATCTGGCCCCCATCACCCTGCTTGGCATCATCTTTCTGGCGGGCTGGTTGCCACGCCGGGGCGAGCTGGCGGCCATGCTGGGGGCCCTGTTGCTGCTGCTCTGCACCCTCACCCCACCGGCGGCGCCAGCCATGACCCGGGCTGCCAGACTGGCCGAGCAAGCGTGCCCGGCGCTGGTGACCCAGTGGGGAGTGCGGCTGCTGCGAGAGACCACGGCCCTGCCCGTCACCGACGGCTGGTATCAGGGGGATGCTCGCCTTGCATTGGCGCAAGGGGCCTGCCGGCTCAGCCGGCGTCCCCTCGACCCGGAGGATCTGCCCGCAGGTGGCCAGCGAGTCTGGTTTGCCCCCCGCTTTCACGCCGAGCCCGGCCTCTGGCTCGGCATACAGGATCACCCCCGTCACCAAAACTGGTAGACTGGATGTTTGTCACTCCCTGACTTCGCACTCATCAAGACTGGATAGCCTATGCCCCACGCCCCCCTCTCCCCCCGTTTCCTGTTCATCCTGCTCGGCGCCCTGGCAGGCCTGACGCCGCTCGCGGTCGACATGTACCTGCCCGCCATTCCGGCCATCGCCCGGGATCTGGCCACCAGTATCGACGGTGCCCAGCTCACCATCAGCGCCTTCCTCGGCGGCTTTGCCATCGGCCAGCTCTTCTACGGCCCGCTCGCCGACAGCTATGGCCGCAAGCCGGTGATCCTGGCGGGGCTGGTGATGTTTGCCATCGCCTCGGTGGGCTGCGCCATGGCGGACTCCCTGCCCGAGCTGCTGGCCTATCGGATGTTGCAGGCGGCCGGCGGGGCGGCCGGCTCTGTGGTGGTCAATGCGCTGCTGCGCGACCTGTTCGAGAAGGAGGCCTTCTCCCGCGCCATGTCGTTCGTCATTCTGGTGATGACGCTCGCGCCGCTGGTCGCCCCCGTGGTGGGCGGCTACATCAGTGCCCACAGCGACTGGCGAGTGATCTTCTGGCTGCTGATGGGCATCAGCCTGCTCATCTGCCTGGTGATGCAGTGGAAAATTCAGGAAACCCTGAAGCCTGAGCACAAGCAGCCCCTCAACCTCGGTCAGGTGCTGCGCAACTACTGGGGCGTGCTCTCCCATCGCGGCGCCATGGGTTACGTGCTGTGCGGCGCCCTGTCGAGCTCGGGCATGTTCGCCTTTATCAGCGCCTCCCCCTATGTCTACATCGAGTACTTCAAGGTGCCGACCGAGCACTACGGCTGGCTGTTCGGCCTCAACATCCTGCTGATGATGGTGGTCACCTTCGTCAACAGCCGGCTGGTGAAGGGGGTGGGCGCCGAGCGCATGCTGCAATACGGCCTGCTGGTGCTGCCGCTGGCTGGTGCCCTGCTCATCTACAACGCCTGGAGCCAGACCGGCGGCCTGTGGGGCATCGTCATTCCGGTGGTGCTGTTTGTCGGCCACATCAGTCTGGTGGGGGCCAATGCCATGACCGGCCTGATGGGTCACTTCCCGCAGTCCGCGGGCACCGCCTCGGCGCTGGCGGGCACCTTGCGCTTTGGCATCGGCGCCCTGGTGGGGGTGCTGGTCAACCTCAATCCCCCCGAATCGCCGCTGCCCATGGCCATCGCCATCGCCGGCTGCGGATTCGGCTCGGCGCTCTGCTACTGGCTGCTGACCGGCAAGCGCGCCTGAGGGCCCCAAGAATGACCAAGCCCTGTCCATGGACAGGGCTTTTTTGTGTTCGCTTTCGTGTGCGCGGCGGCCCTCAGGGGTCCGGCGAGAGTCCGCTTCGCACCAGGATCTCGCTCTCCAGCCCATCCAGGCTCAGCTGATTCTTCTTGCGCCAGTAGGCCTCAATTCCCTCCCGGCCCTGCCGCTCAGACCAGTTGGCGAGATCTTCCCTGTCCCCCTGGTACTCATACAGAGGCACCGACATGCCGCAGGAGGCCTGGACGCGCGCTATGTCCAGCAGGAAGATCTGGCGGGCCGCGACGCTTGGGGAGAAACGTGCCAAGGACGACGACCACTCTGGGTCACTCCGGTGCAGCACCCGCGCCCGGCCATAGGCCCGCAGGATCAGCGGCGCCCCCTCGAAGGCGCAGAACATCACCGTCATGCGCGGATGTTGCAGCACATGGGCCGCCGACTCGTTGCCGCTGCCGGTCAGGTTGAGCCAGGCCAGGGTGTGGGGGTCAATGACCCTCAGCGAGTCCCCGCCCTTGGGGGAGAGATTGACCGTCCCCTCTGCGGCCGCCGTGCCGACGAAGAAGATCTTCTGTGCCTCGATGAAGGCCACATGGCGCGGCGAGAGCGCCTCGAACAGTTGTCCCATCTTGTCTGTCTCTCCATGATCACCCGCTCAGAACAGGGCGCTGTTGAGCCACAGGTGCGCCCCTATGCCGACCATATAGCCAAGCAGAATGGCGGGCAACCACTTGAGGTGGCCAACGAAGGTATACATGCCCCTCGCCTGCCCCATCAGGGCCACCCCGGCCGCCGAGCCGATGGAGAGCAAACTGCCCCCCACGCCGGTGGTCAGGGTCACCAGCAGCCACTGCCCCGCGCTCATCTGCGGCTCCATGGAGAGGACCCCATACATCACGGGAATGTTGTCGATAAGGGCGGAGAGCAGGCCGATGGCCACGTTGGCCAGGGTCGGATCCCCCTGGTAGAGTAGCTGGGAGGCGAGCGCCAGATAGCCCATGAAGCCGAGCCCGCCGACGCACATCACCACCCCGTAGAAGAAGAGCAGGGTGTCCCACTCCGCCTTGGCTATCTTGTTGAACACGTCGAACGGCACCATTGAGCCCAGGCGCAGCAGCCGGGCCTCGTCGCCGGTGCGCGCGTACAGCGCCCGCTCGCGGGCCAGGGTGACCGGCTGCGTCTTGCGCAGGTAGAAGCCGAAGAACTGCAAATAGCCGAGCCCCATCATCATGCCGAGCACGGGGGGCAGTGCCAGGAAGTGATGGCAGGCGACCGCAGTCACTATGGTGAGCAGGAAGAGCAGCACTATGGTGAAGGCTCCGCGTCTGAGCACCACCCGCTCGTTGATCATGGCGGGGGCATGGCGCGGCACCATCAGGCTCATCAGGGTGGCCGGCACCAGGAAGTTCAGCAGGGCCGGCACGAACAGCAGCAGAAACTGCTCGAAGGGCACCTGACCCGCCTGCCACACCATCAGGGTGGTGATGTCGCCAAAGGGGCTGAAGGCACCGCCCGCATTGGCCGCCACCACGATATTGATGCAGGCCAGGTTGATGAAGCGGCGCTCACCGTTGGCCACATGGAGCACGACGGTGCACATCAGCAGCGCCGTGGTGAGGTTGTCCACCACCGGGGAGATGAAGAAGGCGAGGATCCCCGTCAGCCAGAACAGGGAGCGCAGGCTGAGCCTGGTGCGTACCAGGCGGGCGCGCAGGGCGTCGAACAGCAGCCTGTCCTCCATGGCGTTGACATAGGTCATGGCCACCAGCAAGAAGAGCATCAGCTCGGCGTACGCCAGCAGCGTCTGGCGAAATCCCGCCACCGCCAGCGGGCTCTGCCCCTGCCCGGCATAGACGATGCCGATGACGATCCAGATGATGCCGGCCGCCACCAGCACGGGTTTGGACTTGCGCAGCTTCAGGTACTCCTCCGCCATCACCAGGGCATAGGCCAGGGCGAAGATGGCCAGAGCAAAGAGGCCGGCGCCGGTGTGCGTCATGGGCAGAGGGCCGCCGTCGGCGAGCGCGGGGGCGCAGAAGAGGCCGAGGATGACCGAAGAAAACAGACGTGCAGATCCAGACATGGGGCCCCTCTCTTGGAAACCGTCTGGTTTTGAGGCTGGCAGTGGACAGGGAGGTCACCCCCTGCCCTCTCCCTGCTCGCGCCAGGCCCGGGTGGGCGAACGCTTGCATCAGGGGCACGAGATCAGGCGGCGCTCCTTGCCCCTGCCATCAGGGTTATTTCTTGCCAAACCCCGAGCGTTTGAGGGTGTAGCCGGCACTGTTCTGCCAGGCATCCAGCCCGCTGCGGTTGTTGCCCGCCACCAGGCTCGCGGCCAGGCTCGGGCTGTTGAACAGCTGATCGGCGGTAAAGACGAAGCCCCCTTCGCTGCGCGGGGCCAGGATCCCCTTGCCCAGCAGCTCCTGGCGCAGTTCGATCACTGCCTCGCGCAGGGAAGCCGCATCCTCACCGTTGGCGGTGGAGCCCGCCAGCACCATGAAGCCGGGATTCTGCCGCTTGCCCACCGGATAACCGTGCGCTTCGGCCCCCTTGCCGTTGAAGTGGTAGAGCTCGCGCTCGCCCGGCTTGTTGTCGGAGAGCGCCTTTTGCAGGGTCATCAGCTCGTTGTAAATCTCGATGGGGACCACGGCAGCCTGCTTGGCGCCCTTGCTGTCGACGATAAAACTGACTTGCTTGTGTAACATCCTTGCGCATCCTGTGACCCATGGAGGCCCCTATTCTAACCACCACAGGCGAGCGGGATCCAGCCAGGATCCTCACCTCTTTTGCAGCCTTGATCACTAACTGGCATAGTGGCACTCACCCTGAGGCGAGCCGAGGGCACGTAATGAAAGCCATTGGCCATCAACCGGTTATCCCATGCTGAATCTGCGCAATCTCGGCAAGAGCTTCGATAACGGCAGCGAACGGCTGCCGCTGTTTCACCACCTTGATCTGACCCTGGCGGCCGGCGAGATCACCCTGCTGCTTGGGCAGAGCGGCTGCGGCAAGTCGACCCTGCTCAACCTCATCGCCGGCCTGCTCCCCCCGGATGAGGGGGAGATCTGGCTGGGTAAGACCCGCCTCGACAACCAGTCGGCGGACGAGCGGGCCCGCCTGCGCGGTCGCCACTTCGGCATCGTCTATCAGGACTTCAACCTGCTGCCGACCCTGACCGTGGCCGAGAACCTCGCCCTGCCCCTTGCCATCAACCAGCTTGCCCGCGATGAGACACGCATTGACGGCCTGCTGGAGCGCCTCGATCTGGCCCACAAGCGCCACGCCTGGCCGGAGCAGCTCTCCGGCGGCCAGCGCCAGCGGGTGGCGCTGGCCCGCGCCCTCATTCACCAGCCGAAGTGGCTGCTCGCCGACGAGCCCACCGGCAGTCTCGATGAACACAACGCCGAGCAGGTGATGGCGCTGATGATGGCGGCGGTGCGGGGCACCGGCGCCGGCCTCTTGCTGGTGAGCCACAACCCCGCCTATGGTGCCCTGGCGGATCGGGTGCTGCGCCTTGAAGGGGGCCAGCTGGTCGAGCTCAAGGGGCGCCGCCATGACTGACGCCCGCCACGGAGGGCAGTGATGCTGCCGCTCAAGGCGCTGCTGCGCCTCTATCGCGCTCACCCCTGGCTGCTGTTGATGAGCCTGGTCGGGCTCACCCTGGGGGTCTCTTTGGTGGTGGCCATCGAGCTTTTGAACCACAGCGCCCGCACCAACTTCGTCGCCGCCCGCAGCCAGCTGGCGGGGGAAGCGAACTACCGGCTGGCGCCGGACGGCGGGCTGGACGAGCAGCTCTATGTGACGCTGGTGCGCAGCCAGCCGAATCTCGACGCCATGCCCCAGCTGCACGGCTGGCTGCAAGATGAGCAGGGGCGCAGTTTTCAGCTGCTGGGGATGGATCTGTTCAGCCCAGGCCCCTTGCGCCGGCTGTTTGGCGCCGCACCGGACAATAAGCCCACCTTCTCCCTCACCCGCGCCGACAGCGTCTGGCTGGCCGCCCCCGAGGCCAAGCGCCTTGGCTGGCAAACAGGCCAGAGCCTGCGCTTCGTGCTGGGTGGCGCTGAAGGGGCGCCGCCCCGCCCGCTGACCCTCACCCTGGCCGGCACCTTCGAGCCCGGCGCCGTGCCCATGGAGCGGCTGCTGGTGACCGACATCGGCCTCGCCCAGCCGCTGCTGGGCAAGGAGGGGCGGCTCGATCGCATCGTCTTCAAGCTCAGCGAGGGCGAGGCCAATACCTTGCAAAGAGCCCTGCAGGCGGCCCTGCAATCCTATGCCCCCCATCAGCCCCTCTGGCTTGAGCCCATCAGCCCGGCGCTCGATGCCAGCCAGCTCGGCGATGCGCTGGCGCTGAACCTCACGGCGCTCTCCCTGCTCGCCATGGCGGTGGGACTGTTTTTGGTGTTCAACGCCCAGCGCTTCGTGCAGAGTGTGCGCCGCCCCCAGCTGGCCCAGCTCATCATCCTCGGCATGCCGCCGCGCCGGCTGCTGCGCTGGCTGACCCTGGAGATCCTGATCCTCGCCAGCATCGGCACCCTGCTCGGGCTGCTGCTGGGGAGCCTGTTGGCCCTCGCCCTGATGGGGCAGCTCACCCAGGCACTGGCCGATCTCTATGGCCCCAACCCCATCGATCTGCTGCGCCTCTCCCCGACGAGCCTTGGCAAGGCGCTGGTCATTGGCCTTCTGGGCACGCTCGCCGCCAACCTGCCCGGCTGGTGGCAACTGCTGCGCCAATCCCCCCTTGAGCTGCGAGAAGGCAACAGCCGCCCGCCGGCTCATCCCTGGCAACGTCGGGGGCTCGCCATCGCCATCTTGCTGCTCTGCGCCCTGTGTCTATGGCGGCCAGAAACCGGGCTGGGCGGCGCCCTCTTCGTGGCCGGCGGCTGGCTGCTGGCCATGGCGCTCGCCCTGCCCGATGTGCTGCGCGCCGTGCTGGGCCGGCTGCGCCGACGCGAGCGCGGCCCCCTCAGCGCCCGGCTCGGGGTGGCCGAAACCCTCTATCACCTGGATCGCACCGCCATCGCGGTGATGGCGCTGCAACTGGCCATCGCCGCGGCCATCGGCATCGGGGTCATGGTGTCGAGCTTTCGCTCGAGCGTGGAGATCTGGCTCGGCCAGCGCCTGGCCGCCGATCTCTACGTCACCGCCCCCAAGGGGGTGGCCGGCAGCAAGGGCGCCCTGAGCGAGCAGACCCTCAACACCATCCTCGCCGCGCCAGACGTACGCGCCGCCTCGCGCCGCTCGGTGCACCCGGCCCGCTGGCAGGGGCAGCCCATCGAGTGGGCGCAGATGGACTTTATTCCCGAGCTCAAAGCCGCCTATCCGCTGCTGGCCGGACGCTGGCCCGCCACCCCCGACGAGGTGCTGGCGAGCGAGCCGCTGACAGTGCGCCTCGGGGTCAAGGTGGGACAGAGCCTCGAGGTGAGCGGCGAGCAGGGGCCACGCACGCTCACCGTCACCGGCGTCTATCAGGATTACGGCAGCGACAAGGGGCAGATACTGCACGCCTTCGAAGGGGGCAAGGTGCTATCCCTCGCCCTCTTCAGCCAGCACCCGGAACGCCTCGCCGATCGCCTGCGGGCACAGTTTGGCGAGGGGGTGAACCTGTTGCCCGCCCCCGCCATCCAGGCCGCGGCGCTGAAGGTGTTCGACCAGACCTTCGTGGTGACCGAGCTATTGAAATTGCTGATCCTCGGCATCGCCTTCGTTGGCATCGGCTCGGCCTTTATGGTACTGGGACTGGCCCGGCGCGGCGAGTTGCAGACCCTGCAAAGCCTTGGCTTGAGCCCGCGCCACTGCCGCCGGCTGCTGGTGTGGCAAGGGGCGGGTCTCGGGCTGCTCACCGCGCTGTTGGCCCTGCCGGTGGGCTATGGCCTTGCCTGGGTGCTGATTGAGGTGGTCAACCCCCGCGCCTTCGGCTGGCGGCTGGCCTTCGAGGCCGCCCCCCTGCACGCCGTCACGGCGCTTCTGCTCGCCCCCATCTGTGGCGCGCTCGCCTCCTGGTACGCCGCAAGGAGAGTGATATGAAATATTGGTTGGCGCACTGGCTCAGCCATGGCTTGAGGTTCCCATTGACCAGATCTCTGTCACCGCCCTTGATTCAGCGCAAAGAAGCGCACAGAGCTGCCGCGAACCATCCCCTCTCCCTTCGGGAGAGGGCCAGGGTGAGTGGAATCTTGTCCTCTTTACGGTCCCTGTGGCACGCAGCCCCCTTGATCCCGCTTGTTGCCATAAGCGGCCAAGCGCAGGCCAGCGATCTGGGGAGCATCCTCGGCGGCGGCAACGATCACTTCAAAAAGGCCCTGCCGGGCCAGTCCATCCGCCTGCCCACGGATCACGCTGCCCACCCCGACTACCGCTCGGAGTGGTGGTATCTCACCGGCAACCTGAAAGACGAGCAGGGGCGCGGCTACGGCATGCAGTGGACCCTGTTTCGCCAAGGCATCGAGCAGGAGATAACATCCGACAACCCCTGGCTCACTCCCCAGCTCTGGCTGGCCCAGTTCGCCATCACGGATTTGAGCAAAGGCAGCCACCAGCAGGATGAGCGCACCAGCCGCCAGGGGCCTGGGCTGGCCGGTGCCAGCGGTGGTCAGTATTGGCTGAAAGAGTGGGTGCTGGCCTCTCTAGGAAAATCACTCTTTCCCGCCACCCTCAAGGTGCAGAGCAAGGCGGGGGATCTTGATTTACAGGTGAGGGCCGCCAAGCCGGCGGTGCTGCAGGGCAAAGCGGGTTACAGCGAGAAGAGCCCGGGCAACGCCTCCTTCTACTACTCCTACCCGCGCCTGACCATCAGCGGCACCTTGACCCTGGATGGCGAGACCCGCAACGTCAGTGGTGAGGGCTGGTTTGATCACGAGTGGAGCAGCTCGGTATTGGCCGAGTGGCAATCGGGCTGGGACTGGTTTTCGCTGCAATTTGAGGATGGCCGCGAGTTGATGCTGTTTCGCCTGCGCACCAAATCGGGCCGCGCCAATCCAGAAAACAAGCCGGAGAACCGCTACGGCATCCTGATTGAACGGGACGGCAGCAGCCGGGTGCTAAGCCCAGATCACATCCGCCTTACCCCCGGCAAAACCTGGCGCGGCCCCAAGGGGCAAGACTACCCCGTCGAGTGGCAACTTAAGGCCGGAGATCTCAACCTTCGCATCCAGGCGCGCCAGCCCAATCAGGCCATGACGGGGCGCTTTGACTACTGGGAAGGGGCCGTATCCGTCTCGGGAGACGCCAAGGGCGTTGGCTATCTGGAGATGACGGGGTATTGATCACCAACATTTGAGCGGCCGCCTCAGCTGTCACATTCTTATCCATCTGCACGTTCCCATTCTGACTGTCCTCGTCAAAATCTGACCGCCATCAAGATTTCATTCAAATCCCACGGATCGGCTGTGTTTTTACTCAACAGGAACGGTCGGCCTTTGATAGGCTACTCATCCGGCCCCCCGAGCCTCAACGGTAGCCAGGGAGCGTCTATGGTTCGTACTTATTCAATTTGGTTAACAGCAGTACTCTGGGAGCTGTAACCCTGAGCGAGGGCTATTATATTATCTGACAAGAAAAACAATAAATATATACTGAATGGACGAAAGTTACTTAGTTTAGCAATACTTCTGCTAAATATAGGATGCGGCAGGAGCAAATATTTATATATTCGTTAGAATAAAGTTGTATCTGCATGCCTTAGTATAGTGAGATTTTAAATGACAAATGAAGATGTTCGAAAAATAAAAATGCAACTCCACAAAAACAATGAAGCAATTAAAACCGTAAGGGATGAATTAAAACCAAGAAAACCACGAACCTCGGTTAGATTCAATAATAGAGAGATTGTTGTTAGAAAGCCCAAGGTTGTCGCCGACTTACCGAGTAAAGTTGTGCTAACTGATTCGACTTGGCAATATGTAGAAATATATCTTCGTTCGGAGGGCCAAGATGATGCACTTTTTTACTGGGAGCAAGCTAGAAACTTTTATGAATCCACTAAGACTCTTAGCTTAGTATCTAAGCCTCTAACAGCATACTACTGTTTTCTCAATGCAACCAAAGCCCTACTAGAGGTGAAAAATGTTGGTTATGATTTGAGTCATGGTGTAACTGGAAAACGAGAAGATGGGCACATAAGACTTCAAAATGAGATCGTTAAGTTTCAACCAGCAGGTGTTGT
Source organism: Aeromonas sp. S8(2024) (assembly GCF_041403085.1). NCBI lineage: Bacteria > Pseudomonadati > Pseudomonadota > Gammaproteobacteria > Aeromonadales > Aeromonadaceae > Aeromonas > Aeromonas sp. S8(2024). The sequence continues at coordinate 870,209 of NZ_JBGLRF010000001.1, forward strand.
TTCGGGATTAGGCATTTATTTAGGAGAGAACGTCCCTGCTGGAGGCCAAGAGTATACACTTAAAGACATATTTTACAATCTCCCATACATTCATCGCGCATTTACAATAACATATAAGAACATGGCTGAGTTATTTATTCCAATAATGGAGCCAAGATTTGTTTTTGACAAGCACCAAAACAAAGGTTGGTTGGAGATAAAGTTAGAGAAAGAGCATTCTAACCGTAGAACACTTAGACGCCTTCAAGGATATAGCTTAGACCCAATATATGATAATAGCGTTTCATATACTTTAAGACGGAATAAAAAATTCGATTGGATCGTAAATAGAGGCATTCCTAATGAGGCAAGTGTTAATGCTCTTCAGATTTATCACAAAAACAGAAGAAAAGAACTTCGTTACATTTTCAGCCCTAATTCATTGTGGTATGTAAAAAGAAAGGATTTGCAAAACAACATCATTGACAAGAGCACATTGACATTAACAATTGGAGCTATGCATCGTTTAAGTGAGCTATCCCGATATAACCCTCAGACACTAAGCAAGCACCTTGAAAAAGATGGCAGTTGGCTAATAACTGAATTTATAAATAAATCTATATATCAATTCATTGACCAAATCTCATCCGAAATTACGGGGAATGATTTTCGGGTAACTGGCTTCAGGGATTAGCCATGCATACGATAAGCATTTCAAATAAACCATCAAAAATAACCTTTAAAAAGCTGAATCCTATATTGATGATGCTGAATTTAGGTTTGGTACATTACAAGTCTGTTAATCGAGCATTACTAGTTAAAGCCTGAGGTTCTCACCAACCCAATCAACTAACATAACTCCCCGTCAGAACTTGTTCTGCCGGGGCTTTCTTTATCTCGCCGCCTGATCCACCAGATAAAGGATGCTGTGATAGGGAATGCCGGCGTGCTGGCTGAGCCCCATTTCGCAGGTGCGGCTGTTGCTGAAACCCTGACGGCAATCGCTGGGCACCTGGGCTGGCAGGCTGGCAAGCGCCGCGGCGTTGAGCTCCGGGGTCATCAGCCCCTTGTCGCCGGCAAAGCCGCAGCACTGGATATGCTCAGGGATTATCACCTCACGGGCGCAGGCGCGGGCCACCGCCAGCATGGTCTCCCCCAGCCCCATGCGCCGGCTGCTGCAGGTGATATGGAGCATCACTGTCTCATCGATGGGGGTCAGCTCAAGGTGGGGCAGCAGGTGTTCCAGCACAAAGGTAGCGGGCTCAAACACCCGAAGGCCCTTGCCGAGCGCCCCCGGCAGCAGTCGCTGCACGCAGGGGCTGGTATCGAGCAGCACGGGCCAGCGCCCCTGCTCGCTTGCCTGCCACAGCGCCGCCACCAGCTCACTGCGCTTGGCGGCAGCCACCTCGACCATCCCCTTGCTGTCATAGGGCATGCCGCAGCAGAGCCCCTCAACTCTCACCGGCACTATCACCCGGCAACCCGCCTTCTTGAGCAGGGATAACACCACGTCCGGCAGTGACGGGGCATCCTCCTGCTGGCCGAATACCCGGCTGGCGCACGACGGCAGATAGACCACGGCGCGCTCGATGGATCCATCATTGCTCCCCTCCCCTTGCGACCACCGGTAGCGGCTCGGCCCCGGCAGGGTCGGCAACCAGGCGGGTGTGCGCTGGCCGCTGATGTTGCGTGCCCCGTTCACCAGCCCTGCCAGCGCTTTTTCTCCCAACAGCTTGCCAGCAATGGCTTTGAGGCCGAGGGCCCCACGGGCCGTACGGGTAACGCCAGCGAAGTGATCGGCGCTCCAGCGGGCGATGGGCACGAAGCGCTGGTACTTGTCAGTGCGCAGCTTCTTGATGAGCGCTCCGGTGTTGATGCCGACCGGGCAGCGATCGGCGCACAGCCCGGTGGCGGCACAGGTTTCAATGCCCTGATAGTCAAACAGCCGGGCCAGCTGGTTGGAGGGCTCATCGGCACGATTGCGGCGGGCCAGTTCGCGGTAAAGCACGATGCGCTGGCGCGGCGACAGTGACAAGGTGCGCGAGGGGCAGACCGCCTCGCAAAAGCCGCATTCGATGCACGGATCGACGATGGCATCGCTCGCCGGCATGGGCTTGAGGTGGGCCAGGTGGGCCTTGGGGTCGTCGTTAATGATGACGCCGGGATTGAGCAGGTTATCGGGATCGATCAGCGCCTTGATGCGCCGCATCAGCGCCATCCCCTCCGGCCCCCATTCCAGCTCCACATAGGGGGCCATGTTGCGGCCGGTGCCGTGCTCGGCCTTGAGGGACCCGCCAAAACGCACGGCGACCAGCTCGGCCACCGCATCCATAAAGGCGCCGTAGCGGGCCACCTGGGCCGGATCGTCGAACCCCTGGGTAAAGACGAAGTGCAGGTTTCCCTCCAGCGCGTGGCCGAAGATGATGGCCTCGTGATACTCAAACTCGTCGAACAGTTGCTGCAGCCCCGCCACCCCCTCTGCCAGACGTTCGATGGGAAAGGCGACATCCTCGATGATGACGGTGGTGCCTGTGGTGCGCACCGCCCCCACCGCTGGGAATAGCCCCTTGCGAATGGCCCACAGGCCGGCACTATCGGTGGTAAAGGGTACAGAGGCGACCTGAGCGAACTCGGCCGCCATGGCCGTCACCTGCTCGCAGCGATCCACCAGCTCCTCTTTCGATTCCCCATGCACCTCGACAAGCAGGGCGCAGGCAGCCAGATCCAGCGTCTTGATAAAGTCCGGCAGGCCGGGCTTGCCAGCCACCGAGCGCAGGGATCGCCCATCCATCAGCTCCACCGCCGCCACCGGCGCACTTTTCAGGCGCGAGGTGGCCAGACACGCCTGCTCGGCGTCCCGAAACACCAGCAGGGCCGAGGCCTTGTGGGGGTATTCGGGCACGGTATCGAGCACCACCTCGGCGATAAAGCCGAGGGTCCCCTCCGAGCCAATCATCAGGTGGGTGAGGATATCGATGGGATCCTCATGGTCGAGCAGGGCGTTGATGGCGTAGCCGGTGGTGTTCTTGAGCCGGTACTTGTGGCGAATGTTGGCGGCAAGCTCGGTATTGGCCAGCACCTCGGCACGCAGGGCGGCGAGCCCGGCCAGCAGCTCCGGGCGCCTGGCCGCAAAGGCGGCACGGCTGTGGGGATCACCGCTCTCCAGCACAGTGCCATCTGCCAGCAGCAGGGTCATGGCGTGCAATGTGTGATAGCTGTTGTGGGCGGTGCCGCAGCACATGCCGCTCGCGTTGTTGGCGGCGATGCCGCCGAGCTTGCAGGCGTTGATGGAGGCGGGATCCGGCCCAATCTTGCGCCCCAGAGGCGCCAGATAGCGGTTGGCATCGGCGCCGATCACCCCGGGTTGCAGGGCGATGCGGGCCCCCTCGTCCAGAATGCGGTGGCCGCGCCAGCTGTCGGTCAGGGTGATGAGCACCGAATTGCTCAGGGCCTGGCCCGAGAGGCTGGTGCCGGCGGCGCGAAAAGTGCACGGCAGGCTCAATTCGCGGCACACCGCCAGCACGAAGCGCACCTCATCCAAAGAATCGAGGCGCACGATGCGCTCGGGCACCAGCCGGTAGAAGCTGGCGTCCGTGCCGTGGGCGAGGCGCAAATCCGGGTCGCTCACCAGCCGCTCCGGCGGGATGCGCGCGAGCACGGCGGCGTCAAACTGGTTCCAACGCATCAGCAATCCTCCACCAGCACTACCAGCAGGCGGCTCGGGCCGTGGGCGCCGTAGGCCAGGGTCTGCTGGATATCGGCGGTCTTGGAGGGGCCGGAAACCAGCAGCAGGTTGGTGGGCATGGCCTGCTGCCAGCGCCCGGCCGCCACCAGCCCCGCCAGGTTGTCGGCGATGGTGGAGGCCGCCAGCAGGGCGATATGGCAGGGTGGCACCAGGGATAGGGTGCGCGGCTCGCCGCCATCGGGCAGCAACACCAGGGTGCCGGTATCGGCGATGGCCCCCGCGCAGTGGGTGATGCCCGCCTGACAAACGTCAAACAGCTCGTCCTTCCAGCCGGCGAACTCACCAGAGGGGGTCAACACCGAGCGCCCGGCGCAGGCGACCGCAACCGCCGCATGCCAACGGGCACCCTGGCCACAGGCCAGGCTCGTCACGCCTTCTTCATCCAGCCAAGCGGTCAGCTCCCGGGCCAGGGTTGCCTCCTTGACGGTGAGGATCTCGGCGTGGCTGACGCTGATCCCGGCAAGAAATCGCTCGCGCCGCGCCTGTTCATCCTCCCCGCGCCAGGGCTGCCAGGCGTGCGGTGCGTGGGCAATGGGGGTGGCGGCGCCGCGCAGGCGGTTCAAGATAGCCTCTTTGCTCGACATATCAGGACTCCTTCTTCTTCTGGCGCAGCAGGGCGTGCAGGCTCTGGGGGGCGGGTTTGGGGGCTTCGCGGCATTGGGTCCAGGGGCCCAGATGTTTAGGGATAAGCCCACGCAGGCGACCGGCGACACCGGTCGCGGCGTGATAGAGGCGCGGGTGGGTGGCGGCAAAGGCAAAACCCTGCATGGCAAGCGTCTCGAGCCGGCTCTTGGCCGCCCCCTGCCCCGCCAGCGGTTCGTGGCCGGGTTCTGCGTCGTGCTTGGCCTCCCGGCGCAGGCGCTGCAACAGGTCGGGAATGGGGATGCGCACCGGGCACACCTCGCCGCAGGCGCCGCACAGGCTCGAGGCGGTCACCAGATCGCTCGTGCTTTCCAGCCCCAGCAGGTGGGGGGAGACTATCTTGCCGATGGGGCCCGGGTAGATGGTGCCGTAGGCGTGGCCACCGATGCGGGTGTAGACCGGGCAGTGGTTCATGCAGGCGCCGCAGCGGATGCACTGCAAGGTCTTGCGCAGCTCTTCGTCCCGGTAGGCCTGACTGCGGCCGTTGTCGAGCAGCACCAGGTGCACCTCGTCCGGGCCATCCAGCTCCCCTGCCCGGCGCGGGCCGCTGATGACGTTGAAGTAGGTGGTGATGGCCTGGCCGGTGGCCGAACGGGTCAGGGCGCTGTAAAGCGGCGGCACATCGGATAAAAATTCCACTACCTTCTCAATGCCGGTGATGGCCACGTGCACTTTCGGCACCGTGGTGCACATGCGCCCGTTGCCCTCGTTCTCGACGAGGCACAGGCTGCCGGTTTCGGCCACCGCGAAGTTGACGCCGGAGAGCCCCATGCCGGCGCGGCGAAACTCTTCGCGCAGGGCCCGCCGCCCGGTCTGGATCAGGGCGTCCACGTCGGTGGTGGGGGTGAAGCCTTCCAGGTTGCTTGCGAAGGTGTCGCTCACCTCCTGCTTGTTCTTGTGGATGGCGGGCATGATGATGTGGGACGGGGTATCGCCGTCGAGCTGGACGATAAACTCCCCCATGTCGCTCTCAAGGCAACGGATGCCGTGGCGCGCCATCTCGTGGTTGAACCCCACCTCCTCGCTCACCATGGACTTGCCCTTGACGATGGAACTCACCCCATGTTGCTGGGCGATCCCCAGAATGATGGCGTTGGCCTCGGCCGGCGTCTGGGCCCAGTGCACCCGGATGCCGTTGCGCTCGCAGTTGGTTTCGAGCTGCTCCAGCAGTTCCGGCAGGCGCGAGAGGCAGCGCTGGCGAATTTGCTCAGCCGCATCGCGCACCGCCGCTTCTTCCTGCGGGTCAGAGAAGGCATCCCGCCGCTTGCCGCGCAGGTAATCCATGGCGCCGCGAAAGTTCTGGCGCAGCACGGGGTCGGCCAGGGCCGCCTCGGCCTGGGGGTGGAAGCGGCGCGGCGAATACTTGGCGTGATCACTCATGATGGGCCCCCTGTTTTTGCGCTTGTAAGCCCTGAGCCACCGGCTCGCTATGGGCGAGCAGGAAGCTCGCCAGATGGGTGGCGGGGAGCGTCTTGCCCTGATACGCCAGGGATCCCTTGATGTTCAAGAGGCACCCCCAGTCAGCACTCACCAGGGTATTGGCGCCGGTGGCCAGCAGGTGGCGGGTCTTGTCCTCCACCATGGCTTGGCTGATGTGGGGATGGCGCACCGAGAAGGTGCCGCCAAAGCCGCAGCACTCGCTCTCGTAGGCCTGCTCATGCAAAGTAACCCCCTCGAGCTGCCCCAGCAGGCTGCTGGCCGTGGTGTGCACCTGCATCTCGCGCCGGGCCGAGCAGGAGGTGTGCATGACGATGCTTGCCCTCCCCACCCCATGCCAACGCACCCGGCAGACCCGGACCAGAAACTCGGTGAGCTCGAACACCCGCTCGCAAAACGCCGCCACCTCGGGGCGCTCCGGGAAGAGGCGCGCATAGTGGTGGTGCATCATGCCGCCGCAGGAGCCCGACAGCACCACCACCGGCCAGGGCTCGGGGAAGAGCGCCATCTGGCTTTGCGCCACCTGGCGCGCCTCCTCCTCGTGACCCGAGGTGTAGGCCGGCTGGCCACAGCAGGTCTGTTTCTCGACAAAGTGCACCCTTATCCCTTCCCGCTCGAGCAGAGCGATGGCATCGAGCCCCGCCACCGGGTCGAACAGATCCACCAGACAGGTGGCGTAGAGATAGACATCGGCCGGCTTGGCCGGATAGACCCGCATTACCTTCATCACTTGCTCTCCTTTACTTCAACTGCAGCAGTGCGTCCGAGACGTGGAAGCTGTACATGAGCGCCAGCCCGATAAGGCCGGTGGCCAGCAGGTAGTAGAGGGTTGGCAGCGCCGTCTTGCGCAGCGTCGCCCCCTCGCGACCGAGCAGCCCCACGGTGGCCGAGGCCGCCACCACGTTGTGAATGGCAATCATGTTGCCGGCCGCCGCGCCCACCGCCTGCAGCGCCAGCATGGCGGCGGTGGAGACCCCCAGGGTCTGCGCCACCTCGAACTGAAACTGGCTGAACATCATGTTCGACACCGTGTTGGAGCCGGCGATAAAGGCCCCCAGCGCGCCTATGGTGGCGCTGAGCGCCGGGAAAAACTCCCCGACGAGCCCGGCGGCAAAGTTGGCGGTGGTCACCGGCATGCTGGCAAGATCCGCTCCGTTGACGCCGGAGTTGATGAAGATGCGCACCATGGGCACGGTGAAGATGAGCACGAAGCCGGCGCCAATCAGGGTGCGGCTTGACTCGCTCACGGCGCGGCCGAGGGGCGCCAGGGCGCGGGCCTGAATGAGGGTGGCAAGCAGGGCGCAGAACACCAGCAGGCCCCCCGGCAGGTAGAGCGGTTCAATGGAGGCGCTGACCCCCTTCTCCCCCAGCAGATCCGTGAAGGCGAGGCTCACCGACAGGAGGCTCGCCTTGAACTCCGGGCTCACCCGGCTCGCCACCAGCAGGAGCGCCAGCGCCACATAGGGGAGCCAGGCCAGCAGCAGGGACATGGGGCGGCCGGCGGCCTCTTTGAGATCGAGCTTGAGGGATCCCAGCCACTCGGCGGGCCACTCCTGCTCGGGAGCAAAATCCCAGCTGTTTTTTGGCACCAGAAAACCGGCCCGCGCCGCCGTCACCACCAGGGCCAGTCCCACCAGGCCGCCAATGAGGGACGGGAACTCGGGGCCAAGCAGCATGCCGGTCAGAGCGTAGGGTACGGTGAAGGCGAGCCCAGCGAAAATCGCGAACGGCAGGATGGATAGCCCCTCGGTCCAGCTGCGGTTGCGGCCGAAGAAGCGGGTCAACATCATCACCATCAGCACCGGCATCAGGGTACCGACGGTGGCGTGGATGAGGGCCACGTTGGTGGTCACCTGCTGCAGGTAGATGTCCCAGCTGCTGCCACCGGCGCTCAGGGTGTGGCCGATGGCCTGGTTATCCAGCCCCTTGTTGATCCCCACCAGGATGGGGGTGCCCACCGCACCGAAGGATACCGGAGTGGACTGGATCATCATGCCAAGCAGCACGGCGGCGAGCGCCGGGAAGCCGATGGCCACCAGCAGGGGGGCGGCGATGGCGGCCGGGGTGCCAAACCCCGAGGCTCCCTCGATAAAGGCGCCGAAGCACCAGGCGATGATGATGGCCTGGATGCGCCGGTCTGGCGAGATGTTGGTGAAACCGCCGCGAATGGCGGTGATGGCACCTGTGTGTTTCAGGGTGTTGAGCATCAGGATGGCGCCGAACACGATCCAGAGTACGGTCACCGTGATGATGAGCCCCTGCAGGCTGGAGGCGAGCACCCGGGTCGGGCTCATCTGCCAGCCCCACAGGGCAATGAATACGGTCAGGAAAAAGGCGATGGGCATGGCGCGCTTGGCGGGCCAGTTGAGGCCGACCAGCAGCACGGCGGCCACCACGATCGGCGAGAAGGCCACCAGGGCCAACAGGGTGTCTGTCATCATTGCGTCCTTGTCCGAGCGGTGCAGAGGCGCACCTTGTTGTTGTTTTGTTAAGCGGACGTGACCTTACCCTGTTCTTTTTTCGCGATATATGGAAATAATGAACAACATTCGTTCCAAAAATCGATAAATATGGCCAGTACCGACGACCTCATTCTCTTCGCCCAGGTGGTGGAAGCAGGCTCCTTCAGCAAGGTGGCCGAGCAAAATTCCCTGACAAATTCAGTGGTTAGCAAACGGATCGGGCGCCTGGAGGAAGAGCTCGGGGTGCAGCTGCTCTATCGCACCACCCGCCGACTCACCCTGAGCGAGGCGGGCAAGGAGCTCTATCAGGGTGCCAAAAATGTGAAGGCCGCCGCACTGGACGCCTTCGATGCGGTGGCGGGATTTGGTGAAAAGGTGAGCGGCCATGTGCGGATGTCGGTGCCCACCATCTCCGGCGAGCTGCTGCTGGCCGACGCCGTGGCCGATTTTTGCCAGCAACACCCGGGGCTCACGGTGGAGATGTCGCTGGAGAATCGCTTCGTCAACCTGGTGGAAGAGGGGTTCGACCTGGTCATTCGCACCGGCTATCTGGATGATTCGAGCCTGATTGCCCGCCACATTCTCGACTCCCAGTGGGTGATCTGCGCCGCGCCCGCCTACGTGCGCCGCTTCGGGGCGCCGCGCGAGCCGTCGGATTTGCTCACCCACAACTGCCTGCGCTACGCCTATCAGAGCACGGGGGCCTCGGAGTGGGCCTTCAAGGGGGAAGAGGGCAACTATCTGCTGTCGGTGTCGGGCAGTTTTTGCACCGACAACGCGGGGGCCCTGCGCAAGGCGGCGCTGGGGGGGCGCGGCATCGTCTATGTGCCGCGCTGCCTGGTCTATCACGATCTGATGAATGGCGAGCTGGTGGATCTCTTCCCCGATCAGGTAGGCAAGAAGCTCGGCATCTACGCCGTCTACCCCTTTACCCGCCAGCCGCCACGCAAGATCCGGCTGCTGATCGAGCATATCCGCCAGCGCTACCTCGATATCGCCCACTACTTCGGCTAGCGAGGATGGCGGTCATCCTATGTCAACGCGGGGCTTTTTGAGTCGGGCGGCAGCGTTACCTAACATGGCCTCCCCTTCAGCGCGCTGGCTCAAGCCACCAGGGTCGCCTCAAGCAGGCGGTTGGCGCCGGCTCAGACGGGTTGGGCGGTGAGAAAGGCCAGCGACTGGCGGTTGAAGTGCTCGGGCCGCTCCACATTGCAGACGTGGCCGCAGCCGTCGATGATCTCGAGCCGGCTGTAGGGGTCGCGCGCCACCTGCTCGCGCACCGGCGCCAGGAACATGTGATCCTCCTCCCCCATCACATAGAGGGTGGGAATGGGCAGAGCACGTTCCTTGAAATAACGCATAAGAGGGTTCACCTCGGTGGCGAGGCGAAACCAGCGCTTGAACTCTTTTTGGCACAATTTGCGCGCCTCGCGCACGAACAGGTTGCGCGACTCCTGATGGTGCTGGCGCGGCATGATGATGAAGGCAAACAGCCGGTAGAGCCACATGTAGGGCAGGATGTGCTGGCCAAGGCGGCCGAGCTGCACCAACACCCGCGAGCGGATGTCGAGGCGCAAAATGGCGCCGCCCAGCACCATGCTCTTGACCCGCTCGGGGCAAAGCTCCGCCAGATGGCGAATGAGGATGGTGCCAAGGGAGATGCCGACGAAGTGGGCGCGGCGAATGTTGAGGTGATCGAGCAGTTGCAGGATATCCTCGGTCACCGCCCGGAAGCTGTAGTGACCCTTGATCACCTGCTGCAGCTTGTGGGACTGGCCGTGGCCGCGCAAGTCCAGCAGCAGCACGTTGAAGTGTTCGCGATAGGCGCGCAGCTGCTTGAACCAGATGGAGGAGCTACCGCCCGCCCCGTGTACGAATACTACCCAATCCCGCTCGGGACCCAGCTCGAAGGTCTTGTGATACAGCATCTTGCGACTCCCTCATCGACGGCATTGGGGTATAGTAGGCGCGCATCTTAGCAGATTTTTTCACCCGACTAATACGTTTGCACCGCAAGCAGCCAGGAGCATGACCATGGAGTTGACCCGTTTGAGATCCTTTCTGCTGACCCTGCCGGGCGCTCAGGAGGATACCCCCTTCGGCCCAGAGATCCTGGTCTATCGCATCGCCGGCAAGATGTTTGCCCTGCTGGACTGGCAGGCCGAACCGCTGCGGCTGAACCTCAAGTGCGAACCCGAGCTGGCCCTGCTGCTGCGCGAACTCCACCCCGAGGTCAAACCGGGCTGGCATATGAACAAGCAACACTGGAACACGGTCACCTTCAGCGATGACCTGGCCGACGATCTCTGGCAGGGCTGGGTGCATCACTCCTACGAGCGGGTGGTGGCCGGTTTGCCCAAGGCCAAGCGCCCGCAGGCACCCCAGCGATGAGCCCCGCCATGGCGGCAGAGCCCAGGCTCGTCCGGCTGAACGAGCAGCACATCCCCGCCCTTTGCACCCTGTTCGAGCAGTCGGTGCGAAGGATAGGCCCGCAGCACTACAGCCCGGAGCAGGTGGAGCAGTGGGCCCTCGGCGCCCATCATCCCGGCTTTGTCGGCCAGTTGCGTGAGCACCACGGCTGGGTGCTGGAGCAAAGCGGCGAGCCGCTCGGTTTCGTCACCCTGAGCCAGGATGGCCACCTCAGCCTGCTCTATGTGAGCGCCGATCACCCGCGCCTTGGCTATGGCGGCCTGCTGCTGGCCGCGGCCCTCGCCGAGGCGCAACGACTCGGACTCAAACAGCTGACGACGGAGGCCAGCGCCTTCAGCTATGGGCTATTTTTACGGTATGGCTTTGAGCTGACCGGATTGGAGAGCGTGGAGCGCGGCGGCGTCGGTTTTATCCGTTATCGCCTGCACTGTCGCTTGCCAAGCTAGGTCCAGCCACTAAAATACGCACAGTTTTTCCGTATTGTTGAGGATTGAGGCCGCCATGGTTGTAGAAAGCGAAGGCTATATCGCCCTGATTGAGTATCTGGTGGAGAGTCTGGGACTGTTTGAAACCCAGCAACAGAGCAGTGGTGAACAGACCATCGAAGATCTGGTGAGCAGCCGGGTGGCCGGCAACCTGATGGCCATCTGCGAGCAGAATCCGCAGCTCGATCCCAAGTTGCGCTTCGTGATCATGCAGGAAGCCGATGCGGTGGTGGCCGATCTGGAAGAGGTGCTCTCCGCCGTCTGGCTGCGCGCCCCGACCCCGGAGCAGAAAGCCTTCCTCGAAGAGTTCATCGATCTCATCAAGAACCTGTTTGACGGCGCCATCAGCTGAGCGCCGTGGCGAACGCCGGCGTCGCCACTCCCTCACCATTTTTCGCACCGCAGATAATGAAAAGGGCCGCCTTCATTGGCAGCCCTGCTTGCTAGCATTTCAACTCATCAAGTTTTTCAATGACTTTTATGAATTTCGAGGCAAGAAATGTGTCTGGTCTTGGCCGCCGTCCATGGTGGCTACCAAGTTGGGCAAGCCTGGTTCGAATAAGTTCCTCTCCATGACACATTTTTTTATGATTTTTTTCACTCTCCTGACAAAGCCCGATAAAAAGGCCGCAAAGGCGGCCTTTTTCTTTTCACAAACAATGACGAGTCACAGATGCCCGTCATCTTCACCTAGCGGTTGAGGCTCGGTGGCAGGCAGACGCCGATGCCACCCAGACCGCAATACCCGTCCGGATTTTTCTCCAGATATTGCTGATGGTAATCCTCGGCGTAATAGAAGGGGGCCAGCGGCAGAATGCGGGTGGTGATGGCGCGGCCGTCGCCGCTGGCCAGCATCGCCTGCTGATAGGCGGCCAGACTCTGCTGGGCGATGGCCTCCTGGGTGTCATCCCCGAAGAAGATGACGGAGCGGTACTGGGTGCCGATGTCGCCGCCCTGGCGCATCCCCTGGGCCGGATCGTGCTGCTCCCAGAACAGCTTGAGCAGATCGCCGTAACTGATCACCTTGGGATCAAACACCACCTGCACCGTCTCGGCATGACCGGTCAATCCGCTGCACACCTCCTTGTAGGTGGGATTCTGGGTCACCCCACCCTGATAACCGGCAGCGGTGGAGTAGACCCCTGGCTGTTGCCAGAACAGGCGCTCCACGCCCCAGAAGCAGCCCATGCCAAACCAGGCCACCGCCATCCCTTCAGGCCAGGGGCCCTGAGTCGGGTGACCATTGACCGCATGCTGCTGGCCAATCACCATCGCCTCGCGGCGTCCCGGCAGTGCGTCTGCCGGCGAAATAATCTGTTCCATGCACCCTGTCCTTGTATAAAAACCTGTGCAACCGCACAGCTGACGAAAAGGAATATCGAAGATAACAGTTTATGGGCCGGGATCAACCTGAGGCGCACCGCCACACCGCTGACGCCTTGCCCCGCCTGGTATCGCCACCGTTCGACCTGCCTGACCACCGCGATGACAAAATCATGCCAAATCAATATTTAATCTTGATTTGTGCATTTATTTTCATATATTGAGCCCATTGCTGTTTTTTTATGGAAGAAGCCTCAAGTGCGTGAACGCGAACCCAGCCTGGTCTATGCCTTTCGGCAGTCAACCCCCTACGTCAATGTGCACAGAGGTGCCACCTTCGTGCTGATGATGGGGGGGGAAGCCCTCTGCCACCCCAATTTTGCCAACATCGTCAGCGACATCGCCCTGCTGCAGACCTTGGGCATTCGCCTGGTACTGGTGTTCGGCTCCCGTCCGCAAAACGACGAGGCGCTGGCCCGCGCCGGCATCGAGGCCCAGTACCACAAGCGCATCCGGGTCACCGATGACGCGAGCTTCGCCATCATCAAGCAGGTGTGCGGCGGCTTGCAGTACGACATCACGGCCCAGCTCTCCATGGGGCTCGCCAACACACCGATGCAGGGTGCCCGCATCAGCGTGGTGAGCGGCAACTTCGTCACCGCCCAGCCGCTCGGGGTGGATGACGGTATCGATTTTTGCCACAGCGGCCGGGTACGCCGCATCGACGTGGAGGGGATCACCCGCCAGCTGGATCAGAAGAGCCTGGTGCTCATCTCCCCCATCGGCTGCTCGGTCACCGGCGAGAGCTTCAACCTGAGCTCGGAAGAGGTGGCCCGCCGGGTGGCGGTGGATTTGAAAGCGGACAAACTCATCTGTTTCAGCAGCACCCAGGGGGTGATGGACCGCCACGGCGAGGCCATCTCCGAGCTCTTCCCCGAACAGGCCGAAGAGCTGCTGGTGGAGCTGGAGCAGGCGGGGGAAGAGATGTCCGGCACCGCCCGCTACCTGCGCGCGGCGATCGCCTCCTGCCGCGGCGGCGTGCCTCGCTCCCATCTGGTGAGCTATCAGGATGACGGCGCCATGCTGCAGGAGCTGTTCAGCCGTGACGGCCTCGGCACCCAGATCGTGCGGGAAAGCGCCGAGCAGGCGCGCGCCGCCACCATCGAGGACATCGGCGGCATCCTGGATCTCATCCGCCCGCTGGAGGAGGAAGGCATTCTGGTACGCCGCTCCCGCGAGCAGTTGGAGATGGAAATAGACAAGTTCACCATCATAGAGCGCGACGGCCTCATCATCGGCTGCGCGGCGCTCTACTGCTTCATGGAAGAGGCGATGGCGGAGATGGCCTGCGTCGCCATCCACCCCGACTACCGCAACTCCAACCGGGGGGATCAGCTGGTGGCCAAGGTGGCCGAGCGGGCCAAACGGCTCGGCATCCGCCGCCTGTTCGTGCTCACCACCCGCTCCATCCACTGGTTCCGGGAGCGGGGCTTCGATCCGCTGGAGGTGGAAGATCTGCCGGTGGCGCGCCAGCGCCTCTACAACTGGCAGCGCCGCTCCAAGGTTTTGTCAAAGACAATCGTATAACCCATTGATTTTGCGTTGGCTTGGCTGACTTTTTGAACTTTTTCACAAACTCGATTGACAGTGCAATCCAACGCAAGGTATTTCTAAATGCACTCCACCGCCCTGGTGGAGCCAGAAGAGGAGCGCTGCCCAGGCAGCCCGAGGGAGGACACCAGTGTCCGGTGAACTTGGGTCAGGGGGAGCAGCGCCGAGACATCTGAGGCAACTGGATACCTCAGTGTCGGCTGCGGGGGCTGAATCCCCCGGGTTGTCATCGGTAGTGGTCATCCCCCACCGCGCCCCGTCAGAGGCGGGTACGGGATGGGCTCTGCGGGTGGAGTGCTTCTGGCCGGGATAGTTTCGATCATTCCTGCCATTTTCAGCCTCCTCCTCTCTTTTTGCCCGATGGAACCGGATTTTCATATTAAGACAGGAGTAAGCAATGAGCCCGATCAATGTCGCCAAGTTTGGCGGAACCAGCGTCGCCAACGCGGCAGCCATGAACAACTGTGCCGATGTGGTGCTGGCCAACCCGGCCACCCGGGTGGTGGTACTGAGCGCCAGCGCCGGCGTCACCAACCTGCTGGTGGCACTGGCCCAGGGCGATCTGGACGAGGCGGGCCAGGAGGCGCAACTGACCAGACTGAGCGAGATCCAGCAGGCCATTCTGGCCGACCTTGGCCACCCGGGCGACGTGAGTGCCCAGATCCACGACCAGCTCGACGAGATCCGCACCATGGCGCGCCAGGCCCATCTGCGTACCGATGCCGAGCTGGCTGACAGGCTCATCGCCTGCGGCGAGCTGATGTCTACCCGCCTCTTTACCGAGCTGCTGCGCCAGCGCGGCGTCAAAGCCCGCTGGCAGGATGTGCGCCAGCTGCTGCGCACCGACAGCCGTTTTGGCAAGGCGAGCGTGGATCTGGCCGCCACCCGTGACCTCTGCCAGCAGACGCTGGGCCCCCTGCTTGGCGACAGCCTCATCATCACCCAGGGCTTTATCGGTGCCGACGGCGATGGCCGCACCACCACCCTGGGCCGCGGCGGCTCCGACTACAGCGCGGCCCTCCTGGCCGAGGCGCTCGATGCCGGCTCCATCGAGATCTGGACCGACGTGCCCGGCATCTACACCACGGATCCGCGCCTGGTTACCCGCGCCCGCCCCATCCCCGAAATCAGCTTCGTGGAGGCGGCCGAGATGGCCACCTTCGGCGCCAAGGTGCTGCACCCGGCCACCTTGCAGCCGGCGGTACGCCGCGACATTCCGGTGTTTGTCGGCTCTGCCAAGGATCCGGCCGCCGGCGGTACCTGGATCCGCGCCAGCACCCGCACCAATCCGCTGTTTCGCGCCGTGGCCCTGCGCCGCAACCAGGTGCTGGTGACCCTGCACAGCCTCAACATGTTCCACGCCTACGGTTTCCTGGCCGAGGTGTTTGGCATCCTGGCCCGCCATCGCATCTCGGTGGATCTCATCACCACCTCCGAGGTGAGCGTGTCGCTGACCCTGGATCACACCGGCAGCCAGAGCAACGGCGAACCCATCCTCAATGACAAGGTGCTGGCGGAGCTCGGCCAGCTGTGCAAGGTGCAGGTGGAGACAGGGCTGGCGCTGGTGGCGCTCATCGGCAACCGGATGAGCGAGGCGGTCGGGGTGGGCAGTCAGGTCTTTGACGCCATTCGCGAACACAACATTCGCATGATCTGTTACGGCGCCAGCGCCCACAACCTCTGCTTTTTGGTCAAGGAGGACGAGGCGGGCCACATCGTCAACCGCCTCCATCAGGAGCTGCTCGACTAAGGGGCAGACAGCTCGCCAGGATCAACAGAGGGGCCGCCGGGCCCCTCTTTTTATATAGGGTGATTTTGGGATGAGAGAGTCGAGCGCCCCTAGCCCGCCGTAGTCAGCGCCGGCAGCAGGTTGGCCCGGATCTCCTCGCGCAGCCCTTCCAGCCGGCTCAGCAGCGCCCCCTGATCCAGCCCCGCCTCGTCGGGGCCCAGGTTGTCCGCCAGTTCGGCGTAATGTTCGGTCACAGCCTGCTCCAGCCAGTCGAGCCGGCGCAGGGTGAGCGGGCCACAGCTCTTGCCGCTGAGATCGTCGGCAATGTCGAGCCGGTGGCTGCGATACATGTCGCGCCACCAGTTGGCGGCGAGCGCCTCTTCGCTGGCGAGCGCCGATCGCCACTCGCCCAGCAGCCCCTGCAAGCGGGCCAGCACCGGCGCACTCGCCCCCTCCCGAGTCAGGTGCTGCAGCTCCCGCTGCGCCCAATTGACGCACAGGCCGCGCCAGTAGCGAAACTGCGGCAGCGGATCCGGCTCGTCGAGCCAGAGACCCGAGAGGGTGCGGGTCTCCAACCGTTCAGGGACATGAAAACCGGGATCGGTGAGGCCGTTGGAGTTGAATTCATGGCGAGGATCGAAGGGCCACATGTAGCCAAAGTCGAACACGCTGATCTGCTGGCCGTCGTCCAGCAGGTTGCCGGGGCTCGGATCCCAGTCGAACCAGCCCCAGTGGGCCAGCTCCGCCTGCACCGCCAGCATCTGCGCCAGGTTGCGCTCGTTGAGCTCATGCACCGGCACGCCTCGCAGCCAGGGGGAGACCAGCACCCCGGCCCGGGCCGAGCCAAAGCTGGTGCAGACCACGTTGGCCAGGATGGTGGGGTGCAACTCCCGCAGGGCCTCTATCTCCCGGCGGCGCTCCAGCTCGGTCAGGAAGGCGGTTCTGCCGTCCACGTTGGCCACCAGGGAGTCGTGCCGGCGCCGCTTCAGGCACCAGTGATGTCCCTCCACCTTGAGGTGGAACACCTCGGCGGTGAGGCCGTGACGATAGACCTTGAGCACGGCCGGATGATCCTCCTTGAGACGCACCAGCTGGGCCACCGAGAGCGGACAGTCCTGCTCGCGCCCGATCCGGATCTCCTCCTTGCTCTCCAGCATGCGGAGCAACCTTGCCTGACGTGCCGCTACTTTGGGATTCATACATGTACCTCCATCCATATTGAGAGACTAAGCAGCAAGGCTGGAGCAGACCAGCGGCAAAGCGTCATGATGACGCTTTCATCACAGAATGAGTGTGCCCCCCGGATCGGGATCACAGTTTGCATGGCTCCACTGTCACGCAACCTTCATTGTTTGGTCATTAAATTGACAACAAGGAACAAGCCCATCACCATCGGGTCAAATTAAATGCAGCAGCCATGCATCACCGTCACTCGCTCAAAGGATGAGCCCATATGAAAGCCCCCACTTCAGCGCGCTTGCCAGCCAGGGTCTCCGGTCTCCCCGCCCTGCTGCTGGGCATGCTGGCCGCGCTGCTGTTGCTGACCCTGTTGCTGCCGCAGATCAATCCCGCCAGCTGGCTCGGCCGGGCCCAGCCGCTGGTGCTGGGGCCGGCGGACAATCCCATCGCCACCCTCACCCGCCATGCCCTGCTCTACAAGAGCGACAGCCGCGGTCTCTATCTGGTGGTACGCAGCCAGTGGCAGCTGCGGGGGCCGCTGCAGGAGGGGGACAAGGTCAGGGTGGAGCTGCTCAACGACAGGGGCGAGCGCATCGATCAGCTGAGCCAGCCGGTGGACAAGCGCCAACAGTGCCGCAAGGGGCGCTGCACCCTGGATCTCAACAGCACCCTGCGTGCCCCCGACGACGCCCTGGCCAGCCGCTATCAGCTGCGGATCGGCCTGCTGCTCAAGGAGAGGCCCGAGAGCGGCGAGTTCAGCCAGATCCTGCAGACCCTGCCGGAGCGGGGTTTCAACCTCACCTATCTCTGCACCAGCCTGCTGCTGGTGCTGGCCCTGAGCGCCGCCGTGCTGAAGGTGGTGCTGCCCACCCTCAGGCGCAATCTGCGCTGGCGCATCGCCGGCAGCCTGCTGCTCGGCAACCTCACCTTCGTGCTGCTGCACGGCTTCGTGGTGTTCAAGCTGGGGGAATTTCTGCTCTGGTCAGGCTTTCGTCCCGAGCACTACTACCTCGCCTGGGGCAGCATGGTGCTGGGCTGGAGCCTCTGCGCGCTGGCGGGTTTCAACCTCTATATGGGGCTGGTGTTTACCGCCCTCTCCGGCATCGGCCTCTTGGCGAATTTCATGAAGATCGCCATCTACGGGGTACCGCTCGGGGGGGACGATCTCGGCAACCTGGTGGCGCTGCTGCGCATCCTGCTGGAGCAGCACCCTGTGCTGCCGCTGCTGGGCGGTGCACTCGCCCTCTTCTTGTGCTGGCGCTTCGCCCTGTCGCGCTGGGTGCTGCGTACCGCCGCCGCCACCGCCGCCTTCTTTGCGCTGTGCGTGTTTGCCACCCAGACCGGCAACAAGCTGCTGGGGCCCAACATTCGCTACGTGGACAGGGCGGTCAACTACCACAGGGATATCATCCGCTCGGGGCCCGGCCTCTATCTGTTCAACCTGGTGGACGAGATGCTGCAAAGCGGCAGCGTGTTTCGTTATCCCTTGCAGATCAACGAGTTCACCCCCCAGCTCAGCCATGTCAGCCTGAACCAGACGCCCCGCTTCGATCTGGTGATCGTGCTGCAATATGAATCCCTCTGGCTCGGCTGGCAGGGCAAGATCTGCGCGCCCCCGCCCACCCTGAGCCTGCCGGCCAGCGTGCAGCAGTGGCACAAGACCATCCACTCCCCCACCACCGGCGGCATGACGGTGCTTGCGGAGTTCGAGATGAACACCGGCCTGCCAGTGGGGCTGCTCAAGCAGGGGGTGGTGCCCTACTACTACCTCTCGGAGCAGGTGCCGGGTCTGGCGCAGAGTGCCAAACAAAGTGGCTACCGGACCCTGTTTGCCCACCCCTATGTGGAAAAGTTCTGGGGCCGCGCCAAGGCGATCCCGGCCCTTGGCTATGAGGAGCGCTGGTTCGACAACCGTTTCACCACGCTCGAACATAAGGGGCTCTATATCTCGGATGATGCCCTCATCGACCACCTGCTCAAGCGCAGCGAGCAGGATGAGCAGCCGCTGTTTGCCTACGCGGTCACCATGCAGGGGCACGGCCCCTTCGACGGGGATCGCTACCAGGCCCAGCAGCTCGACAAGGCCTGCCCGGATCAGAGCGAGGCCGACCGCCAGCTGCTCAACACCTACTACACCGGCGTGGTGGATGCCATGGCATCGCTGGAGCACCTGCTGACCAGCCTGGATCGCTCAGGCAAACGCTACCTGGTGGTGGCTTTTGGCGATCACCAACCATTCCTGATGTCGGCCGGCAAGGGCATCCACGGTGACAAGCCACCCCGCGATGCCAGCTACCAGATCCCCATGATGGCCTTTGCCCGCGCCGATGACGCCCTCAATCTGGCGACCCAGTTCGACCCGGTGCGCCAGCTCTATCAGATGGGCCAGGCCACCCGTCAGCTGCTGGCGGGTGACATGACCCCTCTCCCGGATCAGGCCCTGCTTCATCCCGTGCTGGGAGAGGAGAAGGGATTCGACGTCTCACCCCTGGTGCCGCAGATCCGCGCCAGCTTCCGGCCCGACGCCCTGCCTTGAGCCCCGTAGCAATGGGATAGATGACAAAGAGGTCGCCCAGGCGACCTCTTTGTCTATGTGCCGATGCGACTATGGCAGGCGGTGCGAACTCACTCGCCGAGCCAGGACTCGCACAGGGTGAGACTCTGGGCATCGAGATCCAGTTCGGCCTCGATGCCAAGGGGCAGGGTCAGCATGGGGTGGGTGTGGGCGCAGTCATACTCCGCCAGAATGGGGAAGGTCGGCTCCCCCACCACCTCCAGCAGGATGTCGAGCGGCCGCCGGCCGCTGCCCTGACTGTCGAACAGCTCGTGTTTGCCGAGCACCAGGGCGCCGATGCGATCAAACACCCCGCACAGCTTGAGGTGGGCAAACGAGCGCTCCACCGTCTCTGCCAGATGAAGACTGTCTTCCAGCAGCAGAATGTCACCTCGCTCGATGGCCGGCATATAGGGGGAGCCCCAGATCCCCGCCAGGGTGTTGAGGTTGCCGCCAATGAGCCGGCCCCGCACCCGACCTGTGCCCACCGAGATCAGCCGGTTTGGCCGGCACTGCTTGGCCCGGCTCTGCTGCTCCCAGTCAAGCCGCTCCTCGGTCCATTGCGCCGGGGTCGGCACTGTGTGAGGCACGGCGGCGCCACTGGCCTGGCAGATCTGGCGAAAACCCGCCAGGGTCTCGTCCACCAGCGGCGAGAGCTCGCCAAAAGAGGCCACCAGCGCCGGTCCGTAGAAGGTGACCAGGCCGGTGCGGGCATGAATGCCGAGCAGCAGGGCCGTCACATCGGAGTAGCCAATGATGATTTTGGGGTCGCGCATGAGCGCATCAAAATCGAGATAGGGCAGCAGGGAGTTGGAGTTGCTGCCGCCAATCACCGACATGATGCAGCGCACCTCTGGATCGCGAATGAGGGCATTGAGCTCGGCAGCCCGGGCGGCGATGGAGCCGGAGCGCCAGTGATCGCGCTGGCCGGTGAGGCTGCCCGCCTTGAGTCTGAAGCCCTGCCCTTCCAGAAACGCCCCGGCACGGGCAAAGCGGTTTGGCGCCCAGGCGGTGGCCGCACTGGAGGGGGAGAAAAAGCCGATGGTATCGCCAGGCTTGAGCCCCGGCGGCTTGAGTATCGTCATCGCAAACGGTCCTGTTCCAGATCTGGCCATCCAGGGCATGGCAGCCACAACAAAGGACTCATAATAGCCATTAGATGGCCATCAAGGCACCAAGAAAAGATGGCTGTTCAGGTAATAACCGACGCCACCCGGCTGGTGATCACGAAGTCGAGACCCGCATGGGAGATAGCGCGGCTCACTTGCCCGCCGGCTGAACCCAGAAGCGACGCCCCCATGCCTGGCTTATCTCGTCAAAGGAGCCATCGCGGTGCATCTGCTCCAGCGCCGCCCGCAGGCCTTCGATAATGACGGCATCCGTGTTGCGGCTGAAGGCAAAATAGAACGACTTGGTCTCCTGAAACTCAAACATGGGGACAAACTCCGAGTAGTGATGGCCCAAGGTCTCTATGTGGTAGGCGGCCCCCATCTGCATGGCTGGCGCGACGTCGGCCCTGCCGCGCAGCAGCATGCGAAACTTGTCGTCTTCGTCGTGCACCAGCACCAGATTGAGCCCTTTCTCCGCCAGCTCGATGGCCAGCGCCGAGTCGCGTACCACCGCGATCCGCCAGGGGGCCAGGTCAGCCAGCTGATGGCCCACCACATCGTCGCGTTTTGCCAGGCGATATACCCAGGTGACGCGAGGCCCGATAGGGCCAACCCAATGAAAGAGCGCCTCGCGCTCGGGCAGCCTTATCATGCTGAAGATGACGGTATTGGGGTCATACTGCGCCATCTGATAGGCCCGCGCCCAGGGCAGGAGCTGGATGCCCTTGCGGTCGAGCCCGATGCCGCTGACCTCCAGCATTCGCTTGAGCAGATCCACCGACAGCCCCGTCACCTGGCCGTCCTTGTCCCGATAGTTGTATGGGGGGAGCTCCTCCGTCACCGCCTGAATGGTGGCCCCCATGGCGCTCCCCAGCCAGCACCACAGCAATATCCAGCGCAGAATATGGAACATGATTGCATCCTCAACCCAATCCCTCTTGTCATGAGTATTGCGGATGCGAACCACACAATACAGGCTGGCGGACAGGTGCATGTCAGGGCGCTGGCATCCCCCATCCGCTGGGAAGAGCGCAATAAAAAACCGGCAGCAGGTTGCCGGTTTTTTCATGGCATCAAGGCGTCAGACCAACACGGCGGTCCCGCTGATGCTGACCATCAGCATGCTGCCGCTTTGCCCCACCACCTCGTAGTCGATGTCGATGCCGACCACCGCATTGGCACCCAGCGCCGCGGCGCGCTCCCTGAGCTCGTCGAAGGCGATTTCCCGGGCCCGGGCCAGCTCTTTCTCATAGGCGCCGGCGCGGCCGCCGATGATGTCGCGGATCCCGGCAAACAGATCCTTGAACACGTTGGCGCCGAGAATGGCTTCACCCACCACGATGCCGCGGTACTCGCGAATGGTCTTGCCTTCCAGGGTGGGGGTAGTTGAGAGGATCATCTGGGTTTCCTTGTGGATTGAACTGGGGGACAGCCTAAAACAGCGAGGGTGGCCAGGCAAGCAGGGAGACCCGGTTCGCCCCTAGCGGAGCATGGCGGCGCGGGCCTGCCAGCACGGATCCCGTGCGCGTCGACGACGTGGCACCTATCCATATTCAACGACGAAAGGCGACATCGAGCAGTCGCATGGCCTGCTCCGACAGCCCCTTTCATTAGCCGATCCGGCTCAAACATCAAGTGATAAAAGTGTCAGTTGTGGCCAATTTTGCCTTTCCCTAGGGTGAGTCTGTCCCGGCCATGAACCGGAGACAGACCCACTTCTCACGAGGAGAGCAGCATGATGCAGCAGGATACCCGACTACCTCACCCCATCCTCGCACCGGGGGTATGTTCCCCCGCCAGCCAGCTCGCCGACACCGCTATGGGGAGCATGTCATGACCACGATCGCCACCCTGGAGCTGGGGGATCAGGGTCTGCTGGCAGCCTACCTGTCGGCGACCTCGCCCGCCCTGCTCAACCAGACCTATGCGAACTTGTTGTTGATGCAGCAGTCATTGGCCAACAGCGAGATCGACTCCACCCTCGCGGTCAAAATCGAGGCCTACCAGGCCCAGATGATGAGTCAGGCACGCTACTACCAGCAGACCAACCTGTCCGGCCTCATCCACCTGCTGAGCAACGGCTCCAACTTCTACGCCCTGGTCGCCGCGTTCAATCGCCTGCTTGGCCAGGAAGAAGACGCCGCCGTGCTCGCGGGGCGCGCCCGGCTGGCCGAGCAGCTGACGTCTCTCGCCGATCAGGCCCTGAGCTACCGGCTCAATGCCCAGGCACTCAATACCCGCGTGCAGGTGGCCTGGGGATCCCTGCGCCCCCTGATGGAGCAGTTCAATGGCGTCATCACCCAGCTCGAGCAGGATCTGATGGCCGACGCCAAGCGCCAGACCGAGATCATTGATGCCCTCAACCAGGCGATTGCCGCCAATATCCAGGCCATCGTCGATGAGGGTGGCAAGGCCGGTGAAGGGGTCAACCAGTTGGGGCGGGCCATCGTCACCTCGCTGACGCTGGAACAGAAACCGGCCGACAAGGGGGCCAAACCCGCCACCTCGCAGGAGATAGCCAAACAGACAGACCAGCAGACCCAGTACATGGTCTCCGGTCTCAAGGCGATCTCATCGGGCATTGCCGGATCCAGCCTGGCAGCCCGCGAGCTCAAGACCAACACCGACAAACTGGCCGAGGCCTACCAGGCGCTGGCCGCCACCAACACCCTGCTGACCGTGGCCAAGTCGGTGCAGGCGCAAAACCAGCTGTTTGTCGACACCTACAGCCGGGTTGCCGATGCCGTCACCCAGCTGCCTGCTGGCTGGCAGAAGGTGGCCGACGCCTACCAAGGGGCGGTACCCGTGGTCGCCGACCTCAACAGCCCCGACGACGTGCGCCAGCTGCGGCGCACCGTGGCGCTCAACACCCAGTCCTGGCTGCTGCTCGCAGGCCAGGTTGACGACATCAAGGCAGCCTACGCCGGCAACGGCATCCTGCCCGACGCTTAATCCCACCACGCAAGGACACGCCAAATGACCAACGCAACAACCATCACCATGGACCAGGGTATGGCCAACCAGGCTTCCCAGGCCCTGCAAATCCAGACCTACTGCAACAGCGTCAAGCAGCAGGTGCCGGTGGACTTCAGCCAGTTCCCGAACCTCAAGGACAACCAGACCCAGATCAACCAGGGGCTCGATCTGGCGAAGGGGCACGCCGACCTCTATCTCAATACCGTCCAGCCGCAGATCATCACCAACATCAGCAACATCTCCAACTACTTTGCCCTGCAAAACGCCATTCCGGCCGTGCTGCCGCCCGGCTCCACCAAGGCGCAATGGCTCAGGCAACTGAGCGTCATCAAGGAGCAGGCCAGCGAGTATCAACGGCTCTCCGCCGACACCCGGCTGGTGATCGTCAATCTCAACAACAACCTCATCACCGACTCCAGCAACTTCCAGGGCATAGTGGTGAACCTCAACAGCAAGGTGCAGGGGGACAACGGGGTACTCGCCCAGCTCAACGGTGACATCGACAAGGTGAACGCGGCCATCGACGGCGCCATCGCTGGCATCGTCGCCGGGGGGCTGCTGGTGATTGGCGGCGCCTTCGTCACCGCCATCGGCGCCGTGGCCGACTTCGTCACCGCCGGCACCTCGACCCCGGTGGTCATCGGCGGGGTCGCCATGATGGTGGCCGGGGCCGGCGGCATCACGGCTGGCGCCATCGTGCTGCACAACTCCCTCGGTACCCGCCAGGATCTGTACCAGAAACGCAGCAACCTCAACAGCGAGGTACTGATCGCCACCCAGATCGGCAACGGCTACAAGGGGCTGCAGGTGCAGGCGCAAAACGCCGTCACCGCGGCCACCCAGATGAGCAACGCCTGGGACGCCCTCACCTCCGATCTGGGCAGCCTGATCACCGACCTGGACAAGGGGATCACCAGCGGCGACGACATCCGCCAGCTCTGGCTGACCGCCGCCGACACCACGGTCAAGACGGTGCTCACCGACGTGACCACCATCAAGGCCCAGATGGCCGGCGTGAGCCCGCTGCAAGTGCCGCAGACCGACACCATCGCCAACTTCGTGGCGCGCCTGGCTGCCTAACCCCCGGGAGGGCGGCCTGGCCGCCCTCTTTCATAAGGAGACCCCATGAGCAACGGCATTCTTTCCCAATCCATTGCCAACATGCAGCAGGCCGAAGCGACCATTCAGTCCTTCACCGGTCTGCCGCAAAACGCCGTCAACATTCAGCAGAACGTCGGTGAGGTGGTCGCGGCCCTGCTGCCTCAGGTGCAAACCATGCAGCAGCAGGTGCTGGCGTTTGCTGGCCGCCTGGAGACGCAACTGACCCAGCAGCTGGCCAATACCGGCCCCTTCAACCCCGACGCCCTCAAGGCGTTTGTCGATCAGGTCCAGCAGGAGATAACCCCCATCCAGACCCTGACCGCCCAGACCCTGACTGCCAGCCAGGCG
This sequence comes from Aeromonas sp. S8(2024), assembly GCF_041403085.1. Taxonomy (NCBI): domain Bacteria; kingdom Pseudomonadati; phylum Pseudomonadota; class Gammaproteobacteria; order Aeromonadales; family Aeromonadaceae; genus Aeromonas; species Aeromonas sp. S8(2024). Next base: position 895,319 of record NZ_JBGLRF010000001.1, read on the forward strand.
GCCAACGATCGCATCACGCAGGACAACATAGCGTTGCAGCGGATCGGCGTGGAGCTGCAGGCAACCATCGCCGGGCTGCAGTCCAACCTGGCCGGCGCTCGTCAGGAGCTGGACTCCCTCAACAAGAAGAAGCTCTACCTGCTGGGGCTGGGACTGCTGGGGCTGCCTGGCCTCATCGCTCTGGCCGTCACCCTGACGCAGACCCAGAACAAGGTGAGCAGCCTGGAAGGACAGGTGAACCAGATCGAGGGGCAGATCCAGCGCCAGCAGGGCTTCCTCGGCCAGACGACGGCGTTTTCCCAGCAATTTGGCTCCCTCATCGATCGGGTGAGCAAGGTGGGCAACACCATCACCCTGCTCGGCGGCGACATTGCCAACGTCGCCCGCGATGCCGGGCAAGGGGATCCGGAACTGGCGCGGCTCTTCTTCACCGCCGCCCTCACCGAGGTGCGCACCCTGCAGGTGGACGCCTCCTGATACGACCGCAACAAAAAAGGAGAGGCCAAGGCCTCTCCTTTTTCATGGTGCGCGGGACCATTGTCGCCCCGCCACGTTTGCCCCAGGCTGCTTAGTGCAGCTTCAGGGTCGGGCGCAGCACCCGGTTGATGCGGCCCACCAGCATGATGAGGCCGGTCTTGATGTAGCCGTGCAGGGCAATCTGGTGCATCCGGTAGAGCGAGATGTAGACCAGACGGGCGATATAGCCCTCCACCATCATGGAACCGCGCATCAGGTTGCCCATCAGGCTGCCCACGGTGGAGAAGCGGCTCAGGGACACCAGCGAACCGTGGTCGTGGTAGAGGTAGGGCTTGAGCTCGCCGCCGTTCATCTTGGCCAGGATGTTCTTGAACGCCTGGGTCGCCATCTGGTGGGCGGACTGGGCGCGCGGCGGCACGAACTTGCCGTCCGGCTGCGGGCAGGCGGCGCAGTCACCGATGACGAAGATGTTCTCGTCGCGGGTGGTCTGCAGGGTCTCTTTCACCACCAGCTGGTTGATGCGGTTGGTCTCAAGACCGGCAATATCCTTCATGAAGTCCGGCGCCTTGATACCGGCCGCCCACACCATCAGGTCCGCTTCAATCAGCTCGCCATCCTTGGTGTGCAGACCTTCGGCTGTCGCTTCGGTGATCATGGTGGCGGTACGCACGTCCACGCCGAGCTTGACCAGCTCCTGATGGGCGGCGCCGCTGATGCGTTCCGGCAGCGCCGGCAGGATGCGGGGGCCCGCTTCCACCAGGGTCACCTTCAGGCTGTCGGTGGTCAGGTTCTTGAAGCCGTAGGCGTAGAGCTGCTCCACCGCGTTGTAGAGCTCGGCAGAGAGCTCGACGCCGGTGGCGCCGCCGCCGACGATGGCAATCTTCACCTTGTCGCCCGGCTGGTACTCGGTGGCGAACTGCAGGAAGCGGTTCATCATGCTGTTGTGGAAACGATGCGCCTGGGAGGGGCTGTCCAGGAAGATGCAGTGATCCTTGATGCCCTTGGTGTTGAAGTCGTTGGAGACGGAACCGATGGCCATCACCAGGTAGTCGTAGGGCAGCTCGCGCTCGTTGACCACGATGTCGCCGTTCTCGTCGACGATCTTCGCCAGCACGATGCGTTTCTCGTCGCGCTTGATGTCGGTCAGGGTCCCCAGCTGGAAGTCGAAGCCGTGGTTCTTGGCGTGGGACTGGTAGCTCAGGGCGTCGATGCCCGCGTCCATGGAGCCGGTGGCCACTTCGTGCAACAGGGGTTTCCACAGGTGGGTGCGGTTGCGATCAACCAGGGTGATCTTGGCCTTGTTCTTCTTGCCCAGCTTGCGGCCCAGGCTGGTAGCCAGCTCCAGACCGCCGGCACCGCCGCCGACGACAACAATATTGGTCATGGTTAATTACCTCGGTTCCATTAAAGCGAAGGGAGCCATCGGCTCCCTTGATAGTTGAATCCATGACGTGACGATCAATCAGGCTTCTTTGAAAGCCTTCATCTGCTGCAGGTGATGAGAGATGTTCTTGAACTTGTGCGTCTCTCGTTCATCCCACACGATGTTGTAATAATTCTTCAATTCACGCTCAGTTTCGCCATTATCGCGCACTTCATCCTGAACGGAAAGGATGCAGAGGCAATTTCCTGAATTTTTACTACGAAACTCAGACACACATTTGGTGCCGATATCTTCGTACTCTTCCGGCCGGTCGATCTTGCCCTGCATGTTGATCTCGGGGTGCAGGTTGGGGTTGAAGATCACCTGCTTGATGCCGCACAGAAAGCCGATGCGCTCGCTCCAGTAGCCACCCAGTCCCACCCCGCAGATGAGGGGCTTGGGATCGGTACTCATGTCGAGCTGCTTCTTCACTTCCTTGAGCAGGTGGCTCATGTCATGACGGGGGTGAACCGTGCTGTAGTGCACGAAACGTACATCATCATCGATAAACTGCAACTGCAGCACTTTCTCGTGATTGCCGGGGCTGGTGGCATCGAAGCCATGCAGATAGATGATCATGGATAAGACCTCAGGATCTGTGTCGGTTTTATCGAAACTACCCCAGCGGCAGGGCCCTGCGCCACCAAAACATCCAACTTTCTTGCTTTGGATCACGCCCTCTGTTGCTGATGAAACCAGAGCGGCGGGGCCGGCACAGCGCCGACTATCAATCTGAGAGCCAGACCGACCGAAATGATAACCGGGCTACCAATCTGACAGCCCTCCCCTGCCGGCAGGAAAACGATTGGCAGCCATCAGCGTGTGCAAGCGTGATCCCGCCTGCAAAAATACCCACAGACAGGGCCAACAGACCCACATTCATGCCAACCGAGCACGGTTCCTGCACTCCTCCTGCGATGCAGCGCGAAGGCGACCTTCGTCTACGTGGCCGGATCCTGGGCGACCCGGCCCCTATCCATGAACGGGACAGCCAGCCTGCCCCATCTTGCCCGGCCCTTGCCGCCGGGTCGCAAGGAGTGATCTGTTCATGCACCAGACCCAGCCCCCTGGGGCGGCCAAGGGCCGCGCCATCGACGAAGTGGAGCGCCTGCTCCCCCCCGGCCAGCTCTTTACTCTCGGCCTGCAGCATGTGCTGGTGATGTATGCCGGCGCCGTGGCGGTGCCGCTGGTCATCGGCGGCAGCCTGGGGCTGCCCAAGGATCAAATATCGTATCTCATCAGTTCGGATCTCTTCTGCTGTGGTATTGTCACCCTGCAGCAGTGTCTTGGCATCGGCCGCTTCGCCGGGATCCGCCTGCCGGTCATCATGTCGGTCACCTTCGCCGCCGTCATGCCCATGCTGGCCATCGGCGCCAACCCGGCGCTGGGGCTCACCGGCATCTTTGGCGCCACCATCGCCGCCGGCATCCTCTCCACCCTGCTGGTGCCGCTCATCGGCCGCTTGATGCCGCTCTTTCCCACCGTGGTGACCGGGGTGGTGATCACCTCCATCGGCATCAGCATCATGCAGGTGGGCATCGACTGGATGGCGGGGGGCAAGGGCAACCCCGAGTACGGCAGCCTGCGCTACATCGGCACCAGTTTTCTGGTGCTGGCCTTTATCCTGCTGGTGACCCGCTTCACCAAGGGCTTTTTCAGCAACATCTCGGTGCTGCTCGGCATCCTGTTCGGCTTCGGGGTGGCCATCACCATGGGGGAAGTGAGTCTGGACGGGCTTGGCGAGGCGGCCTGGTTCGCCCCCATAGTGCCGTTCGCCTTCGGCTGGCCCACCTTCGATCCCATCTCCATCGCCACCCTCACCGTCATCATGCTGATCACCTTCATCGAGTCGATGGGGATGTTTCTGGCGCTCGGCGACATCGTCGGCCACCCGGCCAGCCGGGGCGACATAGTGCGCGGCCTGCGGGTGGATGGCATCGGCACCATCATAGGCGGCATCTTCAACAGCTTCCCCCACACCTCGTTTTCCCAGAACATAGGGCTGGTGAGCGTGACCGGGGTGTCGAGCCGCTGGGTCTGCGTCATGTCGGGGGGGATCCTGCTCGCCTTCGGCCTGGTGCCCAAGATGTCGGTGCTGGTCGCCTCCATCCCCCCCTTCGTGCTGGGGGGCGCCGGCATAGTCATGTTCGGCATGGTGCTGGCCACCGGCATCCGCATCCTGGCCAGGGCCGACTACAACAGCAATCGCCACAACCTCTACATCGTCGCCATCAGCTTAGGCATCGGCATGATCCCCACCGTCTCCGGCGCCTTCTTCCAGCACTTTCCCGCCGCCCTGCAGCCGCTGTTTCACAGCGGCATCCTCTTGGCCACCCTCAGCTCGGTGCTGCTCAACCTCTTTTTCAACGGCTACCAGCCGGACCTGCGCCACCAGCCGAGGCCCCTGCTGGTGGGGCCGGAGCGCCCGCCCGCTCAGCCGCAGCCAGGCAAACCCGCCCCATAAAAAACCGCCGGGCAGCGTGGCTGCCCGGCGGTTTCATTCAGCAAGCCTGCGCTAGCCGCGAGTCTGGGCGAAGCGCTCCACCGCCGCTTCCACCAGCGCCAGGCTGCCCTGCCAGAAGGCGCTCTGGCGGATGTCCTGGCCCAGGTGCTTGGCCACCAGATCTTCGGCGCTCATGCGGCCGGTATCGCGCAGCAGGTCGCGGTAGGCCTGGGCCACATTCTGTTCTCCCGCCTTCTGGCGATGCATCAGCTGCTGATAGACGCCGAGGCTGAACAGATAGCCGAACAGGTAGGGGTAGTTGTAAAAGCCAAACCCGGCGATGGAGAAGTGCGCCTTGGCAGCCCAGAACAGGGGGTGATAACGGCACAGACTCTGCTCGTACCAGCGACCCCAGGCCTCGTCGGTCAGCGCCTTGAGCCGGGCCGGCGAGACATAGCCAGACGCCCGCTCCGCCACCAGGGCCCGCTCGAAATCGAAGCGGGCCGGGATATTGACCAGGAAGGTGGCCGCGCCGTCGGCCTCCGCCCAGGCGATGGCCTGCTGCTCTTCCGAGCTTTGCGCCTGCTCGAACAGGGCGCTGCGCACCAGGGTTTCGGCGAAGATGGAGGCGGTCTCCGCCAGCGTCATGGGGTAACGACGCTGGCTCATGGGCAGATCGCGAATGAGCCAGTTGTGCCAGGCGTGGCCCAGCTCGTGGGCCAGCGTGATGACGTTGTCCATGGTGCCGGCATAGGTGATGAAGACCCGCGGCTCCACCGGCTCGGCAAACTTGGTGCAGTAGGCCCCGGTGCGCCGGTTGGGGGTGGGCGCCGCATCGATCCACCCCTTTTCGGCCATCATGCGGGCAAACTCGCCCATCTCGGGATCAAAACGAGAGAACGCCTCGGCGATGATCTCGATCGCCTCCTCGAACGGGATCTCGCGGCTCACCGCGGCCGGCGGCGGGGCAAACAAATCCTCCGGCCCCAGCTCCTCGATGCCGAGGCGCTCGGCCATCAGCCCCAGCGCCCGCTGACCCAGCCCGCGTGCGCGCCAGGTCTCCTGCATCAGGGTATCCAGGGTCGCCCGCTCGATGTGGCTCTGGTGACAGGAGAGGTCGAGCGCATCGAGCTGGCGGCTGCGGCCGCGCTGGCGCGAAAGCTCAAGCCGCCAGCCATTGAGGGCGTTCAAGATGGCGGCCACCGTCTCCTGCTCCCCCTCCCAGCCGGCGCTGATGGCATCGAATGCTTCCCGGCGCAGGGCCCGCAGCGGGCTGGAGAGCAGGTTGCTCGCCTCGGCCAGCCCCATCTCGCGGCCATCGATCAGCAGCCGGATCTTGCCCACCAGATCGTTGTAGAGATTGCCCCAGGCGTGCAAGCCGTCGGTGCCAAGGCCGATCACCAGCTGCTCCGCCTCCACCGGCAGGCGCTGATCCTGCAAGAGGCGCTCGTGGCGCAGCCGGTACGCCTCCTCCCCCAGCAGGGAGTCAGCCATCAGCTGTTCAAATTCGGGTTCCGGCAGGGCCAGCATCAGATCCTCGACCGGCGCCAGGGTCTTGAACAGATCGGCATTGAGGGCGCGGGCACGGGAGGCCAGCTGCTTGGCCAGCTCGTCGCGGGCATCCTGACTGCCACGGCAGGCCGCCAGCACGGCCAGGTTCCAGCCAATGTTGTGAATGTCCCGAGTCCGCAGCCGCACCTCGCGCAGGAAATCCTGCAGCGCCTGCGCATTGGCCCGGGCGGCGCCAAGCCCCTCGATAAACTGGCCGAGCTCGTCCAGACTGGCGCGCGCCAGGGCGAGATCCGCGCTCACCTGCGGGCAGTCGAGGGCGGGATAGATATGCTGGTTTTGCCACTGTTGTGGGTAGATTCGTTGCTGCATCAAACGCTCGTCATCAGGTTGCGGGGCCGGGCCCCGTTGAATGCGCGTGGCGAGCCACAGGCCCGCCACCAGGATAAAAACGGCCGGGCTACCTACACCAGCCGCTCGAGGCGGGCGACCGCCTCTTCCACATAATCGAGGCTCTCCTGCCAGAAGGCGGGCTCACGAATGTCGACCCCCAGGTGCTTCTCCACCAGCTCTTCTGCACTCATACGGCCGGTGTCGCGCAGCAGCTCCCGATAGGCGTGGACGAACTCGCGACCCGCCCGCGCCTGCTGGGCATAGAGCCCCAGGCTGAACAGGTAGCCAAACAGATAGGGGTAGTTGTAGAACCCGAGCTCGGCGATGGAGAAGTGGCCCTTGCTGGCCCAGAACAGCTCGTCATATTGACTCAGGGTGTCACCATACCACTGCTGCTGCGCCGATTTCATCATCTGCCGCAGCTGGCCGGCCCCCACGTAGCCCTCCTCCCGCGCCGCCACCAGGGTCCGCTCGAAGGTAAAGCGGGCCGGCACGTCGAGCAGCAGGCTGGCGGCCCGCTCCCCGTCCAGCCAGGCGATGGCCCGGCGCTGCTCCATGTTGTCGGTGGCCGCCAGCAGGGCATCGCGCACCAGCGCCTCGGCAAACAGGGAAGCTGTCTCCGCCAGCGTCTTGGGGTAGTCACGCTGCTCCAACGGCAACTCCCGCATAAGCCAGCTGTGCCAGGCGTGCCCCAACTCATGAGCGAGCGTGATGACGTTGTCCAGGGTCCCCTCGAAGGTGAGAAACACCCGCGGCTCGGGCGGCTCGGCATACTCGGTGCTGTAGGCGCCGCTGCGCCTCTGTTCGCTCGGGGCAGCGTCAATCCAGCCATTGGCCGCCATCATGCGGGCAAACGCCCCCATCTCGGGATCAAACCCAGCGAAGGCATCGGCCACCAGGGTCAGCGCCTGCTCGAAGCTGATGAGGCTGCTCGCCCCGACAGGCGCCGGGGCATAGAGATCCCAGGGGGCGAAGTCGTTGATCTGCTGGGCGCAGGCCATGGCACGCAGGGCGCGCCGCCCCAGCTCCTTGTGCTCGCCGGCCGCCGTCATCAGGGTCTCCAGGGTGGCCCGCTCCAGGTGCCCCTGATGGCAGGAGAGATCGAGCGCATCCCACTTGCGTTCCTTGCCGCGCTGGCGAGCCAGCTCGTTGCGCCAGCCGTTGATGGCGTTGAGGATGGCGGCCACCGTCTCCTGCTCCGCCTCCCAGGCCGCCTGGATGGCGTGCCAGGCCGCGGCGCGCCGAGACCGCTGCGGGTGGGCCAGCAGGTTGTCCGCCTGGGCCAGCCCCATGGGCTGCCCCTCCACCACCGGCCTGAGCCTTCCGACCAGGCTACCGTAGAGATCCCCCCACCCCTGCAGGCCATCCACGCTCAGCCCCGCGATCAACTGCTCGCTCTCGAGCGACAACCACTGATCCCGCTGGCGCCGGTCGTGGCGAATGGCGTAGGCGAGCTCGAACAGCTCGGGATCCTGCAACAGGGAACGCACCTGCTCCTCGGGGGCACGCACCCAGAACAGGGCCACCGGTTTGCAGAGCTGGGCCAGGCTTGCCTGCAACTGCTGGCCGCGGGAGAGCAGCAGCCGGGCCGCCTCGTCGCGCCCGTCCCGGCTGAGCCGGTTGTAACCGTAGGTCTGCCAGTTCCACTCCAGCAGGCGTACCTCGCGCCAGCAGGCCCGGATGGCCCGCAGCAGATGGCGCAAGGCATTGATGTCGTTGGTCTTGGGCAGTTCATCCAGCAGGGGTTGCAGGCGCTTCATGGCCTCGCTGACACGCTGAAAATCGGCATCGATCGCCGGGCAGTCGGGGGCGGCATAGATGTGATCATCCTGCCAAACGGGTGGTTTCATGACGTTCCTTGTCTGTTTGCATCCATGTGGGTTGACCCCGCCTCTGTGAGCGGGTGTCAACCGGATAGTACGAAAGGAGGCCGGCCCTTGCCTAGCCCCCATCCGAGGCAACAGACGAGACAGTATCTGACGGGATGACCCGCTATCGCGGAAATGCCCGCTGACAGTCAGGCCCCGGCACTATTTGGCGGGCTTGAGCTTACTCACCAGGGTCATGGCCAGCACCAGCACCAACCCGGCCACCACGCCGGCCACGGCGTTGAGCAGGGTCGGCGTCACCAGTGCGAGGGCGGCGCCGACCGCAGGCAGAGTGGCCACGGCAGCGGCAGCCCCTTCAATCAGGTGGTGCACGAAAGGCCAGCCATGCACCAGGATGCCGCCCCCCACCATGAACATGGCGATGGTGCCGACCAGTGCCAGCAGGTGCATCAGCCGTGGCGCCGTCACCAGCAGCCCCTGCCCCACCGCCCGGCGCAGGGCGCCACCATCGGGCTTTTGCAGCAGATGCAGGCCGATGTCGTCGAGCTTGACGATGAGCCCCACCAGGCCGTAAACCCCCACCGTCATCAATACGGCAATGCCCGCCACCACCGACAGTTGCAGTGCCAGGCTGGCTCCCTGCACGGTGCCGAGGGCGATGACGATGATCTCGGCCGAGAGGATGAAATCGGTGCGAATGGCCCCCTTCACCTTCTGCTGCTCGAAGGCGACCAAATCATCGGGAATGGGTGCGGTATTCGCCTCCCCCTCGCTCGCCTCATGGAGCAGAAACTTGTGGGCCAGCTTCTCGGCCCCCTCGAAACAGAGGTAGGCGCCCCCCAGCATCAGGAGCGGGGTGATTAGCCAGGGCACCAGGGCGCTGATGGCGATGGCGGCAGGCACCAGAATAAGCTTGTTGCGAAACGACCCTTTGGCCACCGCCCACACCACCGGCAGCTCCCGCTCGGCGCGCACCCCGGAGACCTGCTCGGCGTTGAGAGCCAGATCGTCCCCCAGCACCCCGGCCGTCTTCTTCGCCGCCACCTTGGTCATCAACGCCACGTCGTCGAGTACGCTGGCAATATCGTCAATCAGGGCCAACAAACTGGTTCCGGCCATATCAGAGAATCCTTATGTCAGTAGAAGAGAGCTTCCCGCGGCACACCACGCCCTTGTTGGCCACGACGTTGGTCATCAACGCCACGTCGTCGAGTACGCTGGCAATATCGTCGAGCAGAGCCAACAAACTGGTTCCGGCCATATCAGAAAATCCTCATCAGGGTAGTCAGGGTCCCACGGTTCACCGGCGGCAACTGCCGATGTCGAGAGCGATGCCGGCCGAAGGGGGATCCCTATTGCGGGAAAAGATGGCACAGTGTAACCAGAAGCCGCCCGTTCGGCAGCAACCACATCAGGGTCATTTGGCCTTGTTTCATCCGGTGCCCGCAGGCCCAAGGAGTGTTCCATGCAACCCTGGCAACCGCTGCTCACATTCTGGTTTGGCGAAGAGAGTGACGACGTCACCCGCGCCAAACGCCAAGCGCCCCTCTGGTGGGGCAAAAACAGCGACACCGACGCCCTGCTCGCCAGTCGCTTCGGTGACCAGGCCGCAGCAGCCGCCGCCGGTGAGCTCGCCCACTGGGCCGAATCGGCCGAGGGCCGGCTGGCCCTGATCCTGCTGCTGGACCAGCTGCCGCGCAACATCCACCGCGGCACTCCCGCCGCATTTGCCCAGGATGCCAAGGCGCGGGATCTCTGCCTCAAGGGGCTCTCGCTGGGAGCGGATCTGGCGCTGCCACCGCTGGAACGGGTCTTTTTCTACCTGCCGCTGGAGCACGCCGAATCCCGCGAGCAGCAGGCCAGAAGCGTGACCCTGTTCGAGGGACTGGCGGCCGAACAGGCTGACGGCCCGGCGCGGGAGACCTTCGCCGGCTTTGCCGACTTTGCCCGCCGCCATCAGGTGATCGTCGAGCGTTTTGGCCGCTTCCCCCACCGCAACGCCATCCTGGGCCGCGCGAGCACAGAGGAAGAGGCAGCCTTCCTGCTGCAACCGGGGTCAGGTTTCTGACCCATAAAAAAATCCCCGCCATGTGGCGGGGAGCTGGCACCCATCGTGATCACTGGATGCGATAACGAGAGATCTGCTGGTGAATATTCTCGGTGGTCACATTCAACTCTTCCGCCGCAGCCGATGTCTCTTCCGCCGTGCTGCTGGTCTGCTGGACCACCTGGGCAATCTGCTCCACCTGATGGGCAATGGACTCCGCCGCCGAGCTCTGTTCGCGAATCGCGATGGTGATCTCACCGACCTGATCCATGACGCGATGGGAAGCATGACGGATCTGAGTAATGATCTCCCCGCTTTCAGTGGCCATGGCCACCCCCTGCGCAACCTTTTCTTCCACCTGAACCATCTTGGTCACCGTGAGCTGGGAGCCCTGTTGAATCGCCTCCACCGTCTCCGAGATCTCCCTGGTTGATTGGGCCGTCCGCTCCGCCAGTTTGCGTACCTCATCAGCCACCACGGCAAAACCTCGACCCTGTTCACCCGCTCGCGCGGCTTCAATGGCCGCATTCAACGCCAGCAAGTTGGTCTGCCCCGCCACATCGCTGATCACGTTCACCACGCCACCGATCCGGGAAATGCCATCACCCAATGCCGACACTTCACTGGAAGCCTGACGAATGGCCTCTGCGATCTCGTTGATGGCTTTCACCGTTCTGTCTATCGTGGTCCCCCCATCGCTGGCGAGCTTGCCGGATTCATTGGTGATGCGGCTGGCCTCCTGGGTTCGCTGGGAAATATCCGTGATGCTCACCGTCATCTCTTCCACCCCGGCGGCAATGAGACTGGTGGCATCGTTGGCCTGGCTCGCCGACGAGGCAAGGTGATGAGCCGCCTGGGAGAGCGACTCGGCCGTGCTCTTTATCTGCAGGCTGCCCACTGAAAACTCGGTAAAGGTTTGCTGCAAGGTGTCCAGCAGACGGTTGACGGCCGAGAGGGTCAGGCCAATCTCATCTTGCTGGGCCACCTTGGCCCGCAAGGTAAAGTTCAAATTGTGCTGAATATCGGAGAGCGTCGCCATTGCCAGCCGCAGTGGATTGGCGACCTGTCTGAACAACCAGATAAACAGCACCAGGGTCAATATTCCGGTACCACAAGAAATAAACAGCATGGTCTGGAGGCTATTGTCGTAGTTCTTTTCACCCTGCAGTTTGACTGCAGCCCCCAAATCAATGTTGAATTTCACATGCTTATCTATGGCCTTGGAAAACTGTTCGAACAGTGGCATGACATTGCTGGCGATAAAGTCTCTGGCCTCGGTGTTTTTATTATCGCGAGACAATATCAGGACCTTTTCTATCTCCTGATAATATTGCTCAATGATGCGCTGATCATCCGTCGTCAGTTGCCGATCCTCTTCATTGGAGAGCATCTCTGCTTGGTATTTTTGCAACAGAGAGCGGATTTCAGTACGCAGATCTGCAATGCCCGTCTCAATCTGATTCATCTTGCTGTTGTCGGTATTGAGCACATGGGTCTGGATCAAGGCGTGCAATGCGTAAAAATCGGCTTGTACCTGTTTGATGAGGGAGATGCTGGGCACCGTATTGTCGGTGACATAACCGAGATCAGTGTCGGCAGCAGAGAGTCGGTTGATGCTGAACCAGCTGAGAAAGGTCAGGGCCAGCATAACCAGCAGGGCAATGAGTTGAAGCCGGCGAGCAATGTTCATAAAGGCATACTCCGTTAATAAACTCCATTGCAGTGTAGACGATGGGCAACCTCCGGATGGCCCGTAAAATGTGCGCTTCCTTGCACATCTGTCACTACTGCTAGCCCTCGTGTTTCACCCGCTGCCGATGGTCAGAACCAGGCCCGAAAATAACCTCGCTGGCTGAATGTGAATGCGAAAAAGACCCGGCTACGACTGTGCCGGCCAGCCAATAAAAAAGAAGGAAGACATGTCGTCTTCCTTCTCGCTATTTATCTTCGCTCGGGATGACCCGGTAGGCCCACAGTGTGACGGCCGTCGATGAAGGTCACGCCGCCTCCGCCAGCTCCTCTTCTTTTTTCTGGTAAGCCTGCGGCGTGAGCCCCAGCAGCTCCTGCACGGTGGAGGCCACCGTAATAGAGGAGATGGTGCCCACCAGGATGCCGGCGAACAGGGTGAAGGAGAAACCGTAGAGGGCGTCACCGCCGAACAGCAGCAGGGCCCCCACCGTGAACAGGGTGGTGCCCGAGGTGATCATGGTGCGGCTGAAGGTGGCCTTGATGGCCACGTCGGAGCAGTCGTGGATCCCCATCTGGGTGCGCGAGCTGAGCAAGTCCCGCAAACGGTCGGAGATGACGATGCTGTCGTTGAGGGAGTAGCCGATCACCGCCATCAGACCGGCGATGACGTTGAGATCGAACTCGATGTTGAACAGCGCCAGCAGCCCCAGCGCCACCAGGCCGTCGTGCAGCACCGACACCAGGATGCCGATGGCTTGGCGCCACTCGAAACGCACCGCCAGGTAGACGGAGATGGCGAGCGAGGCCACCAGCACCGCCAGCATCCCCTGCTGGAACAGTTCGGCGCCCACCTGGGGGCCGACGATGGTGGTGCGCAGCAGCTCCACCGGCAGGTTGAGCTGCTGACCCAGCATCACCGCCAGCTCCTCGGCCGGCCAGGGCAGCTCGTGGGGTGGCAGCTTGATCAGCCACTCGCCGGGCACGCCGGCGCCGTGCAGCTCGACCACGCCCGCCAGGGGGGCCGTCAACAGAGCGTTGAGCTCATGGGCCTCCTTCAGGGTCTGGATGCGAAACTCCAGCAGGATGCCGCCGGTGAAGTCGAGACCGAGGGAGAGGCCGTTGATGGCGAGCACCGCGATGCTCGCCACGGTCAGCAGCACGGAGGCCCACAGGCCGATGTAACGCCAGCGGGTCAATCCCATGGCAATGATCATTCTCAGCATTCTTCTTCCCTCGACAGCAGATGGCTCGGGCTTCCCGCAGGGAAGCGCGTGACGCGGGCGCGGAGCAGGCTCGAACGCGCGGCGCGATGACACAGGTGGTGGTCAGTCATGGTCACACTCTCAGCAGCTTGGCGCTGCTCTTGCCCCACAGGGGGTTGATGATGGCGCGCGTGCCCCAGATGCCGGTCACCATGCTGGAGATGAGGCCCAGGATCAGGGTGATGGAGAAGCCCTGCAGCGGCCCGGAGCCAATGGCATAGAGCACCACGGCGCAGATCAGGGTGGTGATGTTGGCATCGAAGATGGTGCGAAACGCGGAGCGATAACCAAAGTCGATGGCGTTGGCCAGCGAGCCCCCTTCCCGCAACCGGTCCTTGATCCGCTCAAAAATCAGCACATGGGTATCCACCGCCATGCCGACGGTGAGCACCAGGCCGGCGATCCCCGGCAGGGTCAGCACGGCCCCCGGCAGCACTGCCAGCATGCCCACCTGCATCAAGAGGTTGGCGATCAGCGCCGTGATGGCGACCCAGCCGAACTTGCGATACCAGGCCATCATGAACAGCATCATGCCGGCCATGCCAAACGCCAGCGCGGTGAAGCCCGCCTCGATGTTCTGCAGACCCAGGGTCGGGCCTATGCTGCGCTCTTCCAGGATCTTGAGGGGTGCGGTGAGGGCGCCGGCCCGCAGCAGCATGGCCAGCTCCTGGGCTTCCGGTACGCTGCCAATCCCGGTGATGCGGAACTGGTTGCCAAGGGCGGTCTGGATGGTGGCAACGTTGATCACCTCGCTCTGGGCCCGCAGCTTGCCCTGGGCGTTGGTCTTGTACTCGGTGAAGACGGTGGCCATCGGCTTGCCCACGTGCTGGCGGCTGAACTGGTTCATCTTGCTGCCGCCCAGGCTGTCGAGCACGATGTTGACCTGGGGTTGCCCCATCTCGCCCATGTTGGCGCGGGCATCGACGATGTGCTCGCCGGTCAGCACCGGCTTGCGAGCCAGCCCCACCGCCTGGCCGCTGCGATCCGCCATGAAGAAGCGGCTGTCGGCCTGGGCTTCGTAGAAGGCCAGCGAGGCGGTGGCCCCGATCACCTCTTTCGCCTGCTTGGGATTGTGCACCCCCGGCAGCTCGATGCGGATGCCGTCCTGCCCCTGGCGCTGGACCGAGGCTTCGACGATGCCGAGCTCGTTGATCCGCTTTTTCAGGATCGACAGGTTCTGGGTCACCGCGTTGTTGGCCAGCAGGGTGCGCTCGGCCTCGCTCATCACCAGCCGCAGCTCGTTGCCGCTGCGCTTGAGGGTCCACTGATCCTGCCGGGTGCCGGCGGAATCCTTGATGATGGTGAGCCAGGGCGCCTGATCGGCCACCTCAGGCAGGGTCACCCTCACCTCCCCTTCGCTCACCCTGGCTACGTTGGCGCCGCGCAGGCGCGCCTCGCGAAACTGGGTGCGCAACATGTCCACCAGGTTCTTGGTCTGGTTGTCGACCACGAAGCTCAGATCGACCCCGATCAGCAGCTGGGAACCGCCGCGCAGATCCAGCCCGAGCTTGATGGGGGCGGCGCCGAGCTGACTTATCCAGCCGGGGGCGTTGGAGTAGAACTCCAGGGTCAGCGCCGAGCTGTCATGGCCCTGCTGCTCCAGCAGCTGCTTGGCGCGCTGCTGCTCGGCCTGGCTGGCAAACACCAGCTCGACCCGCTCGCCCTGCTGCACCTGCTTCTGCGGCTCGATGCGGTTGTCGGCCAGCAGGGTACGCTGCGCCTCGGTCAGGCTGGTCTGGCCGTGCAGACCGAGGGAGGGCTGCTCACCGAAGAAGGTGGGCAGGGAGTAAAAGGTAAAGGTGAGCAGCATGAGCAGCAGCAGGGCGTACTGCCACATGTTCATGCGGTTCAAGGTGATACGACTCTTTTTTCTCATGAAATCAGCCTCTGTCAGGAGAAGGCGGCGCACTCGCCACGCCCGGGCGGCGGCACGCAAAAAAACAGGAATGAGACAGTGGCCCGTTCACGCGCGGTGAGCAGGCAGCAGGCGGCGATGAGGTGGTACGAAAGGACCGGACCCCATCGGGATCAGGCGAGGTAACTCTGACAGAAACGGTATTGCAGGTGCTGGCGTTGCAACCGGTGCCGATGGATGGTGGCAAACCGATCGCGGAAACTGTGTTTGCGATAGAAGAGGGCGGCATAGAACAGCAGGCCGCACAGCAGCAGCAGGATCGCCTGTTGGGACCAGCTGGTGACAAGCTCGTACACCACGCTGCCGGGCTGATGATCGCTGCGTAGGGAGTGTTCGAGCCGCAGCAGGTGATTCTGGTGGGAGCTGACGAACTTGACGACCCCGTCGTCGCTGTCGCTGGCACTGTGGCTCACCTGGCCTGCGTCGGACGGCGCCGCGGCGCCATCCATCAACTGACCATGCTGGGCGTGATGCAGGGATACGGGCAGGGAAAACCCCTCCACCGAGAGAGTGGAGAACAACAGAGCGAGGGAGATGAGCAGGCTCATCAGCACCAGTTTCACTTTGTCGATCAGGTTCAAAAAGTTAATTCCCGCATAATAGAAAGGGCAAACTACCACAGGGGGCCCGTTGGAACAAGGATGAAGGGGGTCGCCAACCCCCTTCCCCACTGGCTGGCCGCAACCATCATCCCTCAGACATCTGCCTGAAATCGCGGGCATAGCCCTTGAGCAGGCTGTAGAGGTGGGCTCGCTGGGAGATATCCAGCGACTGGCTGAGATCGCTCAGCCAGTTGACGGTGCGCTGGCGCGACTGATCGGTATAGCCGGTGAAGCGACCATCCATCAGACCGTCCCCCTGTTGCAGCAGGGCGGTGAGCTGGGCGCCGAAGTCCTGGCTCTGGCGCTGCTTCATCAGCCGGTCCAGCTCCTTGGTCCAGGCGGTCTGAAACTCAAGCCAGGGGGCCTGCAGCTCGTACTGCCACTGGGCCCACTGGGCCACCAGCGGGGCCTGGGCCGGCTTCACCTCGCCAATCCAGAACACCAGCCGCTCGTTCATCTTGTCGCGAAACTCCTTGAGCATCTCCTCCCTGGGCTTGTCGGCAAACTCCTTTTCCCGCTCGGCCTGACGGGTGAGCCTGTCCTTCATGAACATGGCCACCTGCGCCTCGGTCAGGGTGCGCGCCAGCCGCACGGCCCGCGGCACCGTGTCCTCCAGGGTTCGGGTCAGGCTCTGCTGGGCCGCATCCAGATGGCGGGAGACCTGGGCCGGGGTCATGGGGCTCGCCACCGCCTTGGCCAGCGCATCGAGATCCTTGGCGTAGCGCGGCACCTCATGCTGGCGGTGCCAGGCCATCAACCCCTTCACTTCGTTGTCCAGCAGCCGCTTCTGGCTGCGATCCAGCGAGAAGTAGTCGTCCAGCTGCCAGACGATGGCCACGTCAAGCCAGTAATAGACGACCCGGGTGGAGCAGCCAGCCAGCAGCAGACAGAGCAGCAGCAGACTCCAGCTACTGGGCTTGCGCCAGGAAAAGGTGGTCACCATGCAGGGCTCCAATGTTGATGAAACAGGGTTGTCGATACGGATGATTCATAATGCCTGCCCCTCTACTCCAACCGCTGCCGATTGAGATCGATCAGCGCCTGATAGTCGGGCCCCGGTTGCTGCTCGGCCATCAACAGCGCCCACAGCAGCCCTATGTAGTCGACCCAGGGCAAAAAGGCCCGGCTCTGAAAGCCGCGCGGGCCGACCGGCTGCTCTGCCCGCTCGCAGTAGGCCTGCTCCAGCGCCTCGCGCTGGGCCTCCTGCCAGTTGTGGGTGCGCTGGATGCTGGCCACCTCGAAACCGGGATGCCCGGCGGCGCCATACTCCCAGTCGATGACCCAGGGCCGGCTCCCCAACAAATTAGCCGGATTGAGATCATGATGGCAAGGGAGCCAGCAATCGGCAGGCTCGCGGCTGGCCAGCAGCCCCCGCTCCAGCGCAGGCAGCCAGGCCGGCACCCGGGCCAGCCGGGCACGATAGCCGGCGCTGTGGGCCCGCACCGCCATCACCACGGTCGGCACCGGCAACCGGTGCAGCCGCGTCAGCACCCCGGCCAGCAGCGCTGGCTGCAACGCAGCCGGGGGCGGCGCCGCCAGCCAGTTCGGCTCGTCGCACCACTCCAGCAGCATCAGGCCAGTGGCGGGATCGCTGTGATGGCAGGGCAAGGCCAGCCCCTGCCCCACGGCCCCCTGATAGAGCTGCCATTCGGTGGCCCGGTCGATGCCAAGGCGCACCGGATCGGGGTGGCCCTGGCGCAAAAAGTGACTGCGCCCCGAGGGGAGGCGCAGTCGATAGTTGCAGTTGGTCAGGCCGCTGGTCAATGGCTCCAGCCGACCCGAGCGCCAGGGTGGCGGCAGGCGGGACAGCAGAGCGCGCTCGGCGGCCGCCAGAGAGTCCTCGTTCGATTTACCAGCCAAAGGTGGACTTCTTGGCCTGCTTGCGGATCTCCTTCTGATCGGCCCACAGCAGCTCGCCGTTTTGCAGATCCATCAGGTTCATGGTCATCTGGTAGTAGACATCCTTCACCTTGCCGTTGTCCTTGACGATGCTGGCGAGGTTGCCATAGACCATGTAGCGGGCGCCGGTCTGCTTGCCCAGGCGCACCATGGAGGCAGGATCCACCATGCCGCTGCTCTGCTGGTATTCGAGCTGCTGCTTGACCGCCGCCACCTTGCTCATGTCGACGAAGCGGAACTTGCCGGCGCGCAGCAGCTTGGTACGGATGGTGTCGGTGATGGCCTCGGTGTCGATGTGCTCGGAGGTCTTGTTGCGAATGGAGTCCATGAACATCACCGGACGGCCGCCGGCGGTGATCTCGCTGGTGGCCGGCGACGCCAGCATGGAATCCGCCATCTTGTCGGCGATGGCCTGCAGATCGCTTGAACCGTAATCGACGGTCACCGTCTCGGTTTCGGTCGGATCGCCATAGCTGACGGTGGTGCTGGAGCAGCCGCCCAGCAGCAGGGCGCCAGTCAATATCAGCAGGGCATGATTCATTTTCATCAGTAGGATTCCTCAATCACTTCGCGTACGTAAATCCGGTAGCCCCGGGCGGCCGGGCTAGGCGCCAGGGCAGACAGGGTACGGGTCTGATAGCCGTGCAGCTTGAGCGGCGTCCAGCCGCGGCCATCGCTGGCCACCTCCTGCCCCGCCTCATCATACCAATAGAACAGGTATTGCAGCTTGTTGTCGCCACGCTGGGTGCTGGCCGCCGCCACATTGACCTGCAGCAGGCCGTTTTGTTCGCGCCGGCTGAGCTCGGTCAGGGTGACATTGACGTTTTGATGCTGCTCCGCCACTGGCGCGGCGCCCGGTGCCCCATAGAGCGCCACGCCGGAGGTATTGGTGGCGCAGCCTGCCAGCAGCAGAACCAGGCCCAGAGCCAACCCGTGTGCTTTCATCTTGCTCTCCTTGCCGGCGACCCCGATGGGCCCGACCGGTCACTCATGTGTATTGCCATTGTTCGCCGTCACAGCGGCATCACCCGCGTCGTCAGCCCGGCACCGAGCCGCTGCACCCACACCAGGGTGGTGCGTCCCTGGTGGATGGTGAGCGGCAATTGCCGCTGCGCTGCCCCCGCACCCAGGGTAAGGTTCACGTCACCCGCCGGCAGCATCCCCTGCCAGCTCGATGCCTGCGCCGGCAGCGTCAGCCAGCTGCGGGTGTCAGCCCGCTCCGAGAGGGTATTGAAGATGCCGACCAGAATGTTGCCCACATCGCCCCCCTCCTTGGCGGCGGTGCGCCGCACCTGCTCCTTGGCCACCAGCCGCAGCGCCTGGCGGGTCAGCATGCCGGGCAGCCGCTCCTGCAGATCTTTGGCCGCCAGCGCCTCCAGCCTGACCAGCTCGCTGGTTTGCTCGACCCGCTTGCCCACCGATACCGTGAGCGGCCCGGTGTCGCTGGCCCGATTATCGTAATAGGGGATGGCGACGGTAAAGGTGCGAAAATCGCCGCCGGAGGTGGCGATGGGCAGCGGCAGGAACAGCTCGCGCCGCGCCGGGATCAACCCATCTTCAAACAGCACCACCAGCTGGCCCTGACTCTTGGCCAGGGGCGGCGCCTTGCGGCCCACCTTTTTCTCGGTCTCACGGATCTCGTCCGCGGCGCCCCGCAGCACAGCCAGGCGCAGCAAGGCATCCTGCAGGCTGCGGTTGTCCGGCGCTATCTGGTAACCGCGCTGATAGTCGACCCAGGCATCGTTGAGATCCCCCGCGGCCTCATAGAGCACGCCGGAGAAATAGAAGGTGTAGGCGTTCTGAAAACCGTTCTTGACCCGCCCGATCAGCCGGTCGAGCTCGGGGGCGCCGCGCGACATCAGCTGGCGCATCTCCCCTTCAGTTGCGGTATCCGCCTCGACCTCTTCGCTCTCATTCTTTGCCTTGCGCACCTCGTCGGCCCGCCGTTTGAGGGCCTGCTCCTGCACCTGGTTGGCGCGGCGCACCTCCACCAGGGCGCCCTCGGCATCCCCGCGCTGCAGGTAGTTGAGAGCCAGATAGTGGTGCAGCATGGTGCGCTCGTAATCGGGCGCCCGGTAGACCATGGTCTGGTCGTTGGTGAGCAGGCTGCCCGCCTGGGCCAGCCCCTGGCTGACCCGGTACTCGGCCTGATTGTCTTCCCACGCCAGCCGGCTGTCGGCGGCGGCAAAGGCCTGCTTGCTGGCGGCATCCTGACTCGCCAGCCAGGCGATGCGCCCCTGCTCGAGCCGGTCCAGCACATAGGTATCGTCCCCCGGCGTGGAGTCGCGCACCTCGGGCAGCGCCTCGGCGGCATGGCCCAGCAGCAGCTGGTTGCGCAGCGGCACCATCTGATCGGAATAGGAGACGAACATGTCTTGCCAGTGGGAGGCGCAGCCCCCCAGCAGGGAACCGGCCAGCAGCAGGCCGGCCAGCGGCAGGCGCGGCATCACAGGCTGAGCAGGGGTCCCAGCGGCTGGCCGCCGACCAGATGCAGATGGATGTGGTAGACCTCCTGCCCGCCGTGGCGGTTGCAGTTCATGATGAGGCGATAGCCATCCTCGGCAATGCCCGCCTCGCTTGCCAGCTTGCGGGCCACGGTGAACATCCGGCCCAGCGCCAGCTCGTGATCCGGCTCCACATCGTTGACGGTGGGGATCAGTACGTTGGGGATGATCAGGATATGGGTCTTGGCCTTGGGCTGGATGTCACGAAAGGCGGTCACCAGGTCGTCTTGATAAAGGATGTCGGCGGGGATCTCTTTGCGGATGATTTTGCTGAAAATGGTTTCTTGCGCCATGGATAACTCCTTTATATGAAAAAGAAAATTCAATGCCTGTCTCAAGCGGTTCCAACGCCCGTCATCAAGGCCCGGCAAGTGTGACACAAGCCGACATTTGACACAGCCGTTGTCCCATTCTCTTCAGTTATTGTTAAAAATACCGATAGCCGGAAGACGTCTGCCGACGTTGCTCGCCCACAGTGGTAGCAGGGTATCAAATGGACGGGGTATTCAGGCAAGGGACTTTTGCATATACAGCGGGACAATAATGAAACAAACAATGTCAGACCTCTCCATCTTGCAGAGGGTCTATCTTGGCTTTGCCATCCTGGTGGCCGTGATGGCGGCCACCTCGGTACTCACCTTCCGCAGCCAGAGCGAGCTCAATCAGGCGCTGGATCAGGTCACCCGGCAGACCATGCCGCTGGTGATCGCCAGCAGTCAGACCCAGATCAGCCTGCTCAGCGCCAACAAGTGGCTCACCGACGTGCTGACCGAGCAGGATCTCAAGCAGATCCCGGCCGAAGTGGCTGAACTGCAGCAGGCCAAGGCGCAGGTCGACCAGACCCTCGCCACCCTTGCCCAACAGGCGGCGGAACACCCGGAGCTGCAGAGTGAGCTCGGCGCGCTCAACCAGCTGGTCAAGGACTACCTGCAGTTGACCGAGACCCTGCCCACCGAACACCAGGCCCTGCTCACCCGGCTCTACAAGGTGAACCAGGCCAAGGGCCAGTTCCAGGTCAGCCTGCCCCAGTTCAAGAAGAACCTCGGCGACATGATGATCACCATCGACGACAGCTTCATCAAGATGCTCTCCGAGACCCTGACCACCAAGCTCTCCGCCATTGAACTCTCCACCATGGATGCCCTCAATCAGAGCATCCCCGCCCCCATCGAGGCGGCGCTCAAGCGCAACAAGATGCAGATCGAGGGCTTCAACAGCACCATCAAGGATCTACAGGGGGAGCTCAAGGAGTTCGACAACAACATGGGCCACTACGTGCACGGCTTCGTGCGCGACACCACCGCCAGCGACGGCGTGCTGGCCCAGTACCTGGCGCTGATGCAGCAGCAGGAGCGGATGCGCGAGCAGAGCAAGCAGGCCGGCAAGCTCATCGTCAACATCCAGAGCAAGCTCGAGCAGATCACCGCCCAGAGCCAGCAGTTGATGAACAACAGCATCCGCGCCTCCGGCAAGGTGCAGACCCAGAGCACCCTCACCCAGGGGGTGGCGCTGGTCATCGCCATCACCATCGCCATCCTGGTGGCCTACACCCTCGGCAAGGCTATTCGCCGTCCGCTCAAGGAGCTGCTGCGGGTGCTGACCGAGGTGACCCAGGGCGACATGACCCAGCGCATCGGTTTTCGCAGCAACAACGAATTTGGCCGGCTCGGCAGCCAGGTCAACCTGCTGATCGAGCAGATGGGCGAAGTGCTGAGCCAGCTCTCCCAGGCCTCCAACCAGCTCAACAACGCCGCCCATGACAACCGCCACACCACCGAATCGGTGCGGGCGGATCTGGAGAAACAGCGCCAGGAGACCGCCTCGGTCGCCGCCGCCATGACCCAGATGGAGGCCTCGGTGCGCGAGGTGGCCCAGGCCGCCAACCAGACCCTGGAGCGGGTGATGGACGTGGAGAAAGCCTCCAAGACCGGCCGCAAGGTGATGGCCGGCAACATCACCACCACCCACCAGCTGGCGGGCAAGCTGCAGCAGACCGGCAAGGTGATTGGCGACGTGAGCGCCATGAGCGGCCAGATCGGCAACATCCTCGACGTCATTCGCGGCATCGCCGAGCAGACCAACCTGCTGGCCCTCAATGCCGCCATTGAAGCGGCGCGAGCCGGCGAGCAGGGGCGTGGCTTTGCGGTAGTGGCCGACGAGGTGCGCAGCCTGGCCGGGCGCACCGCTCAGTCCACCAGCGAGATCCAGACCATGATCGAGAACCTGCAGCAGGGGGTCGCCAAGGCGGTCACCGTGATGCAGGAGTGCTCCCGCGAGATGGACAGCTGCATGGATCAGAGCTCCCACGCCAACAACGCCATGGAGGAGGTGCAGGGCATAGTGGTGCTCATCAGCGACATGTCGAGCCAGATTGCCTCCGCCGCCGAGCAGCAGCAGGCCACCAGCGCCGACATCGCCACCAACCTCAACCGCATCTCCGACATCTCGGATCTCAACTACCAGGGGATCGAGCGGGTGGCCGAGACCAGCCAGCAGCTCGACTCGCTGGCCGAGCAGCAGGAGAGCCTGGTCAAGCGCTTTAGGCTCAGCGCCTGACACCCACGCCAGCCCCAGCAACGACAAGGCCCCGCAGATGCGGGGCCTTGTTTTTTTACTGGCAAGCAGCGCGGGATCAGGCGTAGGCGATGGCGCCCTTGCCCACCCCTTCATAGGCGACAATCTTGATGAACTTGTCGCCCACGCTCTTCTTCACCTCGCGGGCGATGTAGTGGGCCAGCAGCTCGATGGTGGTGTCGGTGTCGATCACCTCCACCTCCGCCGCCGGCATGGCCAGCTGGAACAACCCTTGCGGCGCCACATACTTGAAACCGACGTAGTGTTCGCCAGCCTCTTGCAGAATGGTCTTGGCCTGCTCGCTCAACGCGAGATCGCCGAGGGCCACCCGATCCTCGTCGGTCCCAAGATAGATGTCGGCCCAGCGTTCGGCCCAGTTGAGCTCAAGCTCCTGGTCGCGCTCGCCGTCCACATGGATCTCGATGGGAGAGCGGTGGCCGTGGGCGATGCGCTGGCAGTTGCCGTCGTGCTT
Organism: Aeromonas sp. S8(2024); assembly: GCF_041403085.1. Taxonomy (NCBI): domain Bacteria; kingdom Pseudomonadati; phylum Pseudomonadota; class Gammaproteobacteria; order Aeromonadales; family Aeromonadaceae; genus Aeromonas; species Aeromonas sp. S8(2024). Next base: position 918,357 of record NZ_JBGLRF010000001.1, read on the forward strand.
CTTGAGGCCGTGGCTGTAGTGATAGAAGGCGCCGTCGATGGCCTCCTGGCGCAGGGTCAGCGACAGATCCTTGATGTTGCCAGGCAGCCGCTTGGCCAGCACCGCCAGCAGATAGCGGGTGACGGACTCCTTGTCCACCTGGGGCGCCGGAATGAAGGCAAAGCCCTGGCTCGGGCAGCGCAGGTGGATAGAGCGACCCGGGCGCAGCAGATCGACTGTGCTCTCGTCACCGTCCAGCTGGGCCACCTGCACCAGGGGGCTCTCGGTCGGCACCAGCAGCTTGTGATCCACCTCGTCGTCGATGATCGACTTGATCAGTTTCTTGACCCGGCCAAAGTCCAGCAACATGCTCATCTCGTTGAGCTCGCCGCTCATTTCGATGTCCACCAGCCAGCTCTCCCCCACCATACCGCGGCGTTCGCACAGGTAGCTGGAGTCGATCACGGTCAAATCTTTTACAAATAACTTCATCAGTCAGGCCTTGCTACAGAGAAAGGGCGGTTTGCGCTATTATGACCCGCGATTATCGGCAAAGGAACTGGAACCCCCCATGAACAAATTGCTTATCAAGAATGCCACCCTGGTCAACGAAGGCCGCATCTATGCCTCCGACGTGCTGATCGAGGGGGAACGGATCGCCCGCATCGCCCCGGATATCAGCGCCCCCGATGCAGTGGTGATCGATGCCGCGGGCCGTCACCTCATCCCAGGAATGATCGATGATCAGGTCCATTTCCGGGAGCCGGGGCTGACCCACAAGGGGACCATCGCCAGTGAATCCCGGGCCGCCGTGGCCGGTGGCACTACCAGCTTCATGGAAATGCCCAACGTCAATCCCCAGACCACCACCCTCGATGCCCTCGAAGCCAAATACCAGATAGCCGCCAACTCCTCCGCCGCCAACTACAGCTTCTACCTCGGCGCCACCAACGACAACCTGGAAGAGATCAAGAAGCTCGATCCGAAACAGTCCTGCGGCATCAAGATCTTCATGGGTGCCTCTACCGGCAACATGCTGGTGGACAATCAGGAGACCCTGGCCGCCATCTTCCGCGAGAGCCCGGTGATGATCGTCACTCACTGCGAGGACACCCCCACCATCAAGGTGCTGGAAGACGAAGCCCGCGCCAAGTGGGGCGAAGATGTGCCGATGCGCGAGCACGGCCGCATCCGCAGCGCCGACGCCTGCTACAAATCCTCCAGCCTGGCGGTCTCCCTGGCCAAGCAGTACGGCGCCAAGCTGCACGTGCTGCACCTGACCACGGCGAAAGAGCTGTCGCTCTTTACCGCCACCCCGGATCTGAAGGATCTCAAGGACAAGAACATCACCGCCGAGGTGTGCGTCCACCATCTGTTCTTCAACGAGGCGGACTACGACACCCTGGGCAGCCAGATCAAGTGCAACCCGGCGGTGAAGAGCGCCGCCGACCAGCACGCCCTGCTGGATGCGGTGCGCAATGACGTGCTCGATATCATCGCCACCGACCACGCCCCCCACACCTGGGAAGAGAAGCAGAACAGCTACTTCAAGGCGCCGTCCGGCGTGCCGCTGGTGCAGCACTCCCTGCTGGCCCTGCTGGAGCTCTACCACAACGGGGTATTCTCGCTGGAGACCATCGTCAAGAAGACCTCCCACGCGGTAGCCGAGCGCTTCCAGGTGCAGGATCGCGGCTACATCCGCGAGGGTTACTTCGCTGACCTGGTGCTGCTGGATCTGGGCAAGCCCTACGTGGTCAACGACAGCAACCTGCTCTACCTGTGCGGCTGGTCGCCCTTCAACGGCTACCGTTTCCACAGCACGGTGGAGATGACCCTGGTCAACGGCCAGATCGCCTGGCAAAACGGTCAGGTCACCAACGAGGTGCTGGGCAAGCGGCTCACCTTCACCCGCTGATCCCTCCCAATCGGTGCCATCGTCACCATCGCAGGCCGCCCACCCGGGCGGCCTGCTTGTTTTAAGGGGTTCTCAACCCCGCCATGAGCAGTTTTTGGGCAAGTGGCGGCACTTTGAGCGCCGATTGTTCGCAAAGCAGGCGAACGCACCGCCGCCGCGGTTTCCTTGTTGACAGGTCGGGTCCAGCTCCATAAACTCAGCCCCCGTCAGCCGAGCTGACTTCGTCGGCGTGTAGCGCAGCCAGGTAGCGCACTGTCATGGGGTGTCAGGGGTCGGAGGTTCAAATCCTCTCACGCCGACCATCATTCCCCGAGAAAGGCCTTGTCAAACGACAAGGCCTTTTTTCTTTTGGCCGCGCGCCACCGCAGGAAGCGGCCCCCCGATTGTGCCCCCCATGGCTTTGTGCTGTAGTGAAGCCCTCTGCTGCCAACCGGTGATCGAGATGCCCTCTCCCCGTCCCTCTGTGCCCGTCCTGCTACTGGCCTGCCTCTGCGCTGCCCTGCTGCTCGGCTGTGCCACCCCCTATCACAGCAAGCCCTCGTTCTGGAACGGCCAGACCGGCTTCTCCCAGACCCGGCTCGGGCCGGACAAGTGGCAGCTGGAATTTGTCGGCAACGATCTGGTGAGCCGGGAAACCGCCCGCAAGTACGTGCTGAAACGGGCGGGCGAAGTGGCGCAAGCCGAAGGATATCAGTGGCTTGAGGTCAATGAATTGACCCTGCAGCGGGATGCGGTCAGGGTAACCCCGAGCCGCCCCCTGTTCGGGTTCGATGATGACGAACCGGACCCCTTTCTGGATCAGCGCACCGTGGAGCATCGCATCTCGGCGCTGCTGGTCTTCACCCTCGCCAAACGGGCAAGAAACGACCAAAGCCTGAAAGCTAATTATCTTGCCAACATCAAAATAAACAGTGATTAATATAGGCAAATTGCAAGATCCATATCACATACACCTAATAGCAAGATAAAATTCTGCTACAAGGCGCTGGATTTACCCCCCCGGATTAGGCATGCTGCCAGCACACCGGCTGTCAGGAATCTACGGCTCGGATCACAAAAACGGACTGAAGTGGCACCCTTGCCGCTTGAAATGCTCTGCACTTATCAAAACTGGGACCCACCCCATGAAAATGAACAAACTGACGGTTGCCATCCTCATCGCAATGCTGGTTGGCATCCTCACCGGTCAGGGCTATCGGATGTTTGCCCCTGACCAGGCCGCCGGCTTTGCCAGCGACATCACCCTGCTGACCGACATCTTCCTGCGTCTCATCAAGATGATCATCGCCCCCCTGGTGTTCACCACCCTGGTGGTCGGTATCGCCAAGATGGGCGATACCCGCACCGTGGGCCGCATCGGCGTCAAGACCCTCGGCTGGTTCATGCTCGCCTCCCTGCTGTCGCTGACCCTGGGGCTGGTGATGGTTCACCTGATGCAGCCTGGGGTGGGGCTCTCCCTCTCCCTGCCCGATGACACCGCCAGCTCCGGCGTGGTCGCCAGCGCCATCTCCCTCAAGGACTTCGTCACCCACGCCATCCCGAAAAGCGTGGTCGAGGCGATGGCCACCAACGAGATCCTGCAGATCGTGGTGTTCTCCCTCTTCTTCGGGCTGGCCGCCGCCGCCCTGGGGGACGCCGCCAAGCCAGTGGTGATGCTGATGGCCAGCGGCGCCGAGATCATGCTCAAGGTGACCGGCTACGTGATGAACTTCGCGCCGTTCGCGGTGTTTGGCGCCATCGCCGCCATGGTCGCCAAGGAGGGGCTCGGTATCCTCGCCACCTACGGCACCTTCATGGCCCAGTTCTACCTGGCACTGGGTTGCCTCTGGCTGCTGCTGATCGCCATGGGCAGCCTGTTCATCCGCCGCCGCATGCTGACTCTGCTGGCCCTGATCCGCGAGCCCATCCTGCTGGCCTTCTCCACCGCCAGCTCCGAGGCCGCCTATCCAAAAACCCTGGATCGGCTGGAGAAGTTCGGTTGTGACAAGCGCATCGCCAGCTTCGTACTGCCCATGGGCTACTCCTTCAACCTGGACGGCTCCATGATGTACTGCACCTTCGCGGTGATGTTCATCGCCCAGGCCTACGGCATCGAGCTCTCCATGGCCCAGCAGATCACCATGCTGCTGCTGCTGATGGTCACCTCCAAAGGGATGGCCGGCGTACCGCGCGCCTCCCTGGTGGTGATTGCCGCCACCCTCAACCAGTTCCAGATCCCGGAAGCGGGCATCCTGCTGCTGCTCGGCATCGACCACTTCCTCGACATGGGTCGCTCCGCCACCAACGTGCTGGGCAACGCCATCGCCGCCAGCGTGGTAGCCAAGAGCGAAGACAGCCTGGGGGAAACCGCACCGCTCGGCGAGGTGGATACCGCCAAGGCGTGATCCCCGCCATCCCATCAAAACGGCCCGCATCTGCGGGCCGTTTTCTTGTGCCTCATGGCAACAGCACGCTCCCTAGCACCAGCGCCGCACCCGCCGGCAGTAATCGGCATAGGCCTCGCCAAAGCGCCCCTGCAGCGCCCGCTCCTCCGGTACTATCTGCCAGCGGCTGAGCCAGCCCCACAGCAGCAGCGGACCGAGCCACACCACCAGCCCGCCCAGATAACAGGCCAGCGCCATGGTCCAGCAGAGCAGCCCCAGGTACATGGGGTTGCGGCTGACACGAAAGATCCCCCCGGTGACCAGCGCACTGGCCTGCGCCGGGTGCAGCGGTGTCACCGTGGTGCCCTGGCGGCGAAAGCGCAGCACGCCTCCCAGCCCGAACAGGCTGCCGAGCATGGCCAGCAACAGGGCCGGCAGCGGCCAGCCACCGTTCACGTCACCCGCGCCCCATCCCAGCATGGCCGCCACGATCAGGCCAAACAGCAGCAACGGTGGTACCCGACACTCAAGACTCATCATCTATTGGCTCCCGGAAGGTGCCACGATCGGCACCTTGCGTTACACTCCCCGGCGGGAAAGCGCCGTGGAAAATTGACAAAGTTCATAACGATAACAATGCCTTGGCTACACTTTATCCCATCTGCATGAAAACGGTCACCCGCTGACCGTCATGCGCCTCAACCCAAACAATAAAGAAAGGAACCACCCCATGCACAAGAAGACACTGCTGGCCACCCTGATCCTGGGCCTGCTGGCCGGTCAGGCCGTCGCAGCCCCCTATCTGCCGCTCGCCAGCGATCACCGCAACGGCGAAGTGCAGACCGCCAGCAATGCCTGGCTGGAAGTTGATCTCGGCGCCTTCGAGCACAACATCCAGACCCTCAAGGATCGCCTCGGCGACAAGGGGCCGAAGATCTGCGCCATCATGAAGGCGGACGCCTACGGCCACGGCATCGACCTGCTGGTCCCCTCGGTGGTCAAGGCGGGCATTCCCTGCATCGGCATCGCCAGCAACGAAGAGGCCCGTGTGGCCCGCGAGAAGGGCTTCAGCGGCCGCCTGATGCGGGTACGTGCCGCCACCCCGGATGAGGTTGAGCAGGCCCTGCCCTACAAGATGGAGGAGCTGGTTGGCAGCCTGGTGAGTGCCCAGGGCATCGCCGACATCGCCCAGCGCCACCACACCAATATCCCGGTGCACATCGCACTCAACTCCGCCGGCATGAGCCGCAACGGCATCGATCTGCGCCTGGCTGATTCCAAGGAAGACGCGCTGGCCATGCTCAAGCTCAAGGGGATCACCCCGGTCGGCATCATGACCCACTTCCCGGTGGAGGAGAAAGAGGACGTCAAGATGGGTCTGGCCCAGTTCAAGCTGGACTCCCAGTGGCTGCTGGAAGCGGGCAAGCTGGATCGCAGCAAGATCACCATCCACGCCGCCAACTCCTTCGCCACCCTGGAAGTGCCGGACGCCTACTTCGACATGGTGCGCCCAGGCGGCCTGCTGTACGGTGACTCCATCCCCTCCTACACCGAGTACAAGCGGGTGATGGCGTTCAAGACCCAGGTTGCCTCCGTCAACCACTACCCGGCCGGCAACACCGTCGGTTATGACCGCACCTTCACCCTCAAGCGCGACTCCTGGCTCGCCAACCTGCCGCTGGGCTACTCCGACGGCTATCGCCGGGCGCTGAGCAACAAGGCCTATGTGCTGATCCAGGGCCAGAAGGTGCCGGTCGTCGGCAAGACTTCCATGAACACCATCATGGTGGACGTGACCGATCTGAAGGGGGTCAAACCCGGTGACGAGGTGGTGCTGTTCGGCCGCCAGGGTGAGGCCGAGGTGAAACAGGCGGATCTCGAGGAGTACAACGGCGCCCTCTTGGCGGACATGTACACCATCTGGGGCTACACCAACCCCAAGAAGATCAAGCGCTAAGCCACTCTTTGCCATAAAAAAGGGCTCCCGCGGGAGCCCTTGTTGTCAGTGCTTTATAGTCTGCCGCGTTCAAGCGGCTTTCTTGCGGGTCACCCAGAGGCTCAGCCCCATGGAGGCCAGCAGGATCAGCGCGACCACACCGAGCGCTATGCCGGTCGGGATCTTGAACACATCCAGCAGCAGCATCTTGACCCCGATAAACATCAGGATCAGTGCCAGGCCGTATTTGAGCAGGGCGAAGCGCTCGGCCACGCCGGCCAGCAAGAAGTACATGGCACGCAGACCCATGATGGCGAAGATGTTGGAGGTCAGCACGATGAAGGGATCCGTGGTCACCGCGAAGATGGCCGGGATGCTGTCCACCGCGAAGATGAGATCGCTCACCTCTACCAGCACCAGAATGAGCAGCAGCGGCGTGGCGTAGCGCACCCCATCGCGCCAGACGAAGAAGTTCTCCCCCTCCAGGGTCTCCGTCACCTTGAAGCGGCGGCGCATCCAGCCCAGCAGCGGGTTGTTGGCGAGATCTGGCTCCTTGTCGGCCGCCCACAGCATCTTGACCCCGGTCAGCAGCAGGAAGGCGCCGAACAGGTAGAGGATCCAGTGGAACTGCTCGATGAGCCAGCTGCCGGCGAACACCATCCCGGCCCGCATCACGATGGCACCCAGTACCCCGTACAGCAGCACCCGGCGCTGCAGCTCGGCCGGAATGGCAAAGTAGCCGAACAGCATCAGCCAGACAAAGACGTTGTCCACCGCCAGCGCCTTCTCGATGAGGTAGCCGGTGAGAAACTCCAGCCCCTTCTGGTTGGCAATTTCACGGCCTGCGCTGTGATCCAGCCAGAACCAGATGGCCAGGTTGAAGAGGAGCGCCACGCTGATCCAGATGAGGGACCAGACACCTGCCTCTTTCAGCGACACCTTGTGCGCCTTGCCGCCGCCGACAAAGCGGATATCAATCCATAACAGGACCAGCACTATGCTGAAGAAACCGGCCCACATCCACCATTCACCCATTTTCACTTCTCCCAAAAACGACAAAACCCACGGCCGGGAGGCAGTGGGTTCGCGTCTGGAGCAGATACACCTTGCCTCTCGGCAAGGTCTCACTTACAGCCGATTTTCATCGACTGCCCGGCTGCCGGGTGCACTGCAGGATATGGGTGCACCGTAATGACGACAAACCGGCGAGAAGTTACTCCCCTTGTTGCGCGGATAGTAACAGCGGAAAAAGATAACGCCAAGAGGCATCTTCATGCCGGCTGCAAAAAAACAGGGCGCCACCCGGGCGCCCTGTTCTGCCTGCTCATCCTCAGAGCGGATCCGCCTTGAGGCAGGAGACCGCATGGTCGAAGTTGCCCTCAAGCTGAGGCCGGGTCTTGGCACACTCCGGACCGGCCACCGGGCAGCGGGTACGAAACACGCAGCCTGAGGGCGGATTCATCGGCGATGGCAGCTCCCCTTCCAGGATCTGGATGGTCTTGCTGCGTTCCAGATCCGGATCCGGAATGGGCACCGCCGACATCAGCGCCTTGGTATAGGGGTGCAAGGGGTTGGCGAAGATCTCCTTGCCGGTCCCCAGCTCCACCGCATTGCCCAGATACATCACCAGCACCCGGTCGGAGATGTGCTTGACCACCGACAGGTCGTGGGCAATGAAGATGAGCGACAGCCCCATCTCCTTCTGGATGGACTTGAGCAGGTTCACCACCTGGGCCTGGATCGACACATCCAGCGCCGACACCGGCTCGTCACAGATGATCATCTTGGGCTCGAGGATCAGCGCCCGGGCGATGCCGATGCGCTGGCACTGACCGCCGGAGAACTCGTGGGGGTAGCGGTTGACCAGGTTGGGCAAGAGCCCCACCTTGCTCATCATGGCGCGCACCTTCTCCTTCACTTCCTCTTTCGGCAGGGCCGGGTAGAAGGTGATGAGGGGCTCGGCGATGATGTCGCCTATGGTCATGCGCGGGTTGAGGGAGGCCAGTGGATCCTGGAAGATCATCTGGATCTCCTTGCGCTTCTCGCGCAGCGCCTTCTGGTCGAGCTTGGTCAGATCGTTGCCGAGCCACACCACCTTGCCGTCGGTGGCCGGCACCAGGCCGATCAGCGCCCGGGCGAAGGTGGACTTGCCGCAACCGGACTCCCCCACCACGCCCAGGGTCTCCCCTTCGTAGAGGCGCAGGGTCACCCCGTCCACCGCCTTCAGGGCGGAGGGTTTGGCCCAGGGCCAGGCCTTGTCACTCTTGATGCTGAAGTGGACCTTGAGGTCGGACACTTCCAGCAGCAGTTTCTTGTCAGTCCCCATTTAGTTCACTCCCTTGATAATGGCATCCGATACCCAGTGGCAGGCCCGCTCCCGGCCGTCGTTGAACGGCGTCAGAACTGGGGATTGCCGGCCGCAAATCTCGCTCACCCGGTGACAACGCTCCTGGAAGGGGCAGCCGGTGGGCAGACGCAGCAGGTTGGGCGGATTGCCCGGGATGGTGGGCAGCACTTCCCCTTCGGTATCGAGGCGGGGAATGGCGCGCAGCAAGCCTTCGGTATAGGGGTGGCTCGGGCGATAGAAGATGTCGTTGACCTTGCCGTACTCCATGGTACGGCCGGCGTACATCACCAGCACCTTGTCGCAGATGCCGGCCACCACGCCAAGGTCATGGGTGATCATGATGATGGCGGTGTTGAACTCGCGCTTGAGCTCGTTCATCAGGGTCATGATCTGGGCCTGTACCGTCACGTCCAGCGCCGTGGTCGGTTCATCGGCGATGAGCAGTTGCGGCCGGCACAACAGCGCCATGGCGATCATCACCCGCTGGCGCATGCCGCCGGAGAACTCGTGCGGATACATCCCCATCCGCTTGCGCGCCTCGGGGATCTTCACCGCATCCAGCATGCGCACCGACTCCTCGAACGCCTCGGCCTTGCTGACCCCCTTGTGCAGCATCAGCACTTCCATCAGCTGATCCTTCACCTTCATGTAGGGGTTGAGCGAGGTCATGGGGTCCTGGAAGATCATGGCGATCTTCTCGGAGCGGATCTTGTTGAGCTTGTGCTCCGGCAGATTGAGGATCTCGTCGCCCTGAAACTTGGCAGACCCTGTGATGATGCCGTTCTTGGCTAGCAGCCCCATGATGGCGAACGCGGTCTGGGACTTGCCCGAACCGGACTCCCCGACGATGCCCAGGGTCTCGCCGGCAGAGAGAGAGAAGTTGAGGTCGTTGACCGCCACCACATTGCCGTCCGGGGTCTTGAACTCGACCCGCAGATCTTTTACATCCAGTAACTTCATAAAAACTCCTTATCGATCTTTCGTGACGTTTTCCTGTCGATCCGATGCGCTGTCCGCCCGATTGAGCCGCACTGTGCGGCCCTTCGGCGCGTTGTTCCAACGCTCTTTCCGCCGCTTTATCAGCGATCCTTCGGATCGAGGGCGTCACGCAGACCATCCCCGAGGAAGTTGAAGCAAAACAGGGTCACCACCATGAAACCGGCGGGGAACAGGAGTTGCCAGATGGCCACTTCCATCGACTTGGAGCCTTCATCCAGCAGGGCGCCCCAGCTGGTCATGGGCTCTTGCACCCCCAGCCCCAGGAAGCTCAGGAAGGATTCGAACATGATCATGCCCGGCACCAGCAGGGTGGCGTAGACCGCCACTATTCCCAGCACGTTGGGCACGATGTGACGGGTGATGATCTTCCACTTGGAGACGCCGCAGACATGGGCCGCCTCGATGAACTCCTTGCTCTTGAGGCTCAGGGTCTGACCACGGACGATCCGCGCCATGTCGAGCCAGCTCACCGCACCAATGGCGATGAAGATGAGCGCCAGGTTGCGGCCGAAGAAGGTCACCAGCATGATCACGAAGAACATGAAGGGGAAGGCGTTGAGGATCTCCAGTACCCGCATCATCAGGCTGTCGACCCGACCGCCGATGAAACCGGATGCCGCGCCATACAGGGTGCCGATGATGACGGCCACCATGGCCCCCATGATGCCGACCATCAGCGAGATGCGCCCGCCAAGCAGGGTGCGCACGAACAGATCGCGCCCCAGGCTGTCGGTGCCGAACCAGTGGCCGGTCTCCATGTCGGGGCCGGTCTGCATGGCGCCCCAGTCAGGATCGTCGAAGGTGTACTGGGACAGATGGGGCCCCACTATTACCGCCAGGCCGATGATGGAGAGAATGATAAGGCTGGTCAGGGCCGCCTTGTTGCGCAGGAAACGGCGACGGGCATCCTTCCACAGGGAGCGTCCTTCCACCACTTCCACTTTCTGGGCGAACGCCTCGATGGCTTCGCGTTTTTCAGTTGTGACAACCATGATGTACTCCCGGCTTAGTAACGGATCTTGGGATCGATAAAGGCATAGAGAATATCGACCACGGCGTTAAAGGTGATGGTGAGGGCACCGACCAGAATGGTCAGACCGAGCACCATGGAGTAATCACGGTTGAGAGCACCGTTGACGAACAGCTGGCCAATCCCCGGCAGACCGAAGATGGTCTCGATCACCACGGAACCCGTGATGATGCCGACGAAGGCCGGGCCCAGGTAGGAGACCACCGGCAGCATGGCCGGGCGCAGCGCGTGTTTCAGGATGATGTGGCGCAGCGGCAGTCCCTTGGCGCGGGCGGTACGGATGAAGTTGGAGTTCATTGTCTCGATCATGCTGCCCCGCATGATCCGCGAGATGGCGGAGATGTAATACATCATCATGCCGAACACCGGCAGCACCATGAACTGCACTCCACCACCCTGCCAGCCACCGGCCGGGAACCAGCCCAGATGGATACTGAAGAACAGCACCAGCAGGGGCGCCAGCACAAAGCCCGGGATCACCACCCCGGCCATGGCCGACGACATCAACAGGTAGTCGATGACGGTATTCTGTTTGAGGGCGGCAATGGTGCCGAAGGTGACCCCCAGCGTCACCGCAAACAGAAAGGCGAAGGAGCCTATCTTGGCGGAAACCGGCAGTGCCTGGCTCACCAGATCATTGACGGTGAAGTCCTTGTACTTGAAGGAAGGACCGAGATCCCCCTGCACCAGGTTGCCCAGATAGGTGAGATATTGCACCCCGATCGGCTTGTCGAGGCCATATTTGGCTTCGATGTTGGCCATCACTTCGGGTGGCAGGGTACGTTCGCTGCTGAAGGGGTTACCCGGCGCGAAACGCATCATGAAGAAGGAGACGGTGATCAAGACCAGCAGAGTCGGGATCGCTTCCAGTAGACGTTTAAAAATGAATTTCAACATAGACAATTCCTGTCCTGTACTGCTTCCAAAGGGTCGCGGTTGTAATAAAGGCCCGCCGTCTGGCGGGCCCTGCTTGTTATGCGACTTGTAACGAAAATCAGTGGGCGATGATGTACATGTCTTTGCTGTACAGGTTGTCCAGCGGGTTGGCCGGATAGCCGCCCACGTAGGGCTTGACCATACGGGAAGTCACGTACTGATAGATGGGGGCAATCGGCATGTCCTTGGCCAGGATCTCTTCAGCCTGGACGTAGAGCTTGTTGCGCGCCTCGGCATCCACCTGGTTGCGCGACTCGTTCATCAGCTTGTCGAACGCCAGGTTGGAGTATTTGCCGTCGTTGTTGCCGTGGGTGGTCTGCATCAGATCCAGCATGGAGGAGGCTTCGTTGTAGTCGGCGATCCAGCCGGCACGGCCCACGTCAAACTGACCCTGTTTCTTGGTCTCCAGGTAGGTTTTCCACTCCTGGTTGACCAGGCTCACCTGCACGCCCAGCTTCTTCCACATGGAGGCCACGGCAACCGCCACCTTCTTGTGGTTGTCGTCGGTGTTGTAGAGCAGCTCGAACTTGAGCGGTTTGCCCGGGCCGAAACCGGCTTCGGTCAGCAGCTCTTTCGCCTTGGCATCGCGCTCTGCCTGGGTCAGCTTGGACCAGGCCGGCGCCACCGGCTTGAAGCCGTCCACGAAATCAGGGACCAGGGTGTAGCCCGGGGTTTCCCCCTTGCCCATCACCTTGTCGGCGATCACGTTGCGGTCGATGGCGTAGGAGAGCGCGGTACGCACCCGCACGTCATCAAACGGCTTCTTCTTGAAGTTGTACTGGTAGTAGTAGGTACCGACGTAGCCGCTCACCTTCACCTCGTTCGGCAGATCCTTCTTCATCTGCTTGAAACGCTCGATGGGCATGTTGTAGGTGAGATCCACTTCGCCGGCCAGGTAACGGTTCAACTCGGCGTTGGTGGACTGGATCGGCAGATAGGTCACCTTGTTGATGACGGTCTTGGCGTCGTTCCAGTAGTTTTTGTTGCGCTCGACGTCGACGCGCTCGTTGACCACCCAATCCTTCAGCACATAGGCGCCGTTGGATACCATGTTGCCGGGCTGGGTCCACTTGTCACCGAACTTCTCGATCACCTTCTTCGGCACCGGGTAGGTGGTGGTGTGGGAGAGCATGCTGACAAAGTAAGGCACCGCCTTCTCCAGCTGCACCTCGAAGGTGTAGTCGTCCACCGCCTTCACGCCCAGCGTATCTGACGGCTTCTTGCCGGCAATGATGTCGGAGGCGTTGACGATGGTCGGGATCTCCAGATACCAGGAGTAGGGAGAGGCGGTTTTCGGATCGACGGCCCGTTTGAAGGCATATTCGAAGTCGTGGGCAGTGACCGGATCCCCGTTGGACCACTTGGCGTTTTTGCGCAGGTGGAAGACGAAGTGTTTGTTGTCCTTGGTTTCCCAGGACTCGGCCATGGCGGGGAGCACTTCACCCTTGGGGCCGGAGGAGACGAGACCTTCGAACAGGTCACGCAGAATATTGGATTCAACCGTTCCTTCGGTTTTATGCGGGTCGAGAGTTGCGGGCTCGGAGCCGTTGCCTTTCACCAGCTGCTGAACCTCAGCCAGCTTGGTACCTGCGGGCACATCGGCGGCTTGTGCCGCGTTGACACCGCCAAACAGAGCTGCCACCAATAGGGTATTAATCATTGTTTTTTTATGAGTCATTTCCATACTCCACAAGAACATTCCATGCATTTTTCCATCAACGAGATAAGTACCCCGCTGCCAGCATAATTCCCTGACATTTCTGATAATGCAATAGATATCGTCAGGCAGGACTGGACTTCATGGTCAAAAAAGCAGCTTTTGACCAATTATTCAGAATTTAAATATCCCGTGATGGACGTTTTTTATACAAACCCGCTCGATTCTAGGAAATGACCAACAAAAAAGAAACAATAAAAAGCCGGTCACAAGGACCGGCTCCAACAAAACAGACCTGAATCACATCAATCCGGGGAAGACCCCCTTGATCCCCGCCACCATGATCTCGATACCTAGCGACATCATGATGAGACCCATGATCCGGGTCACCACGTTGATGCCGGTGTTGCCCATCACCTTGAACAGCAGGGGGGCGGCGCGGAATATCAACCAGGAGCAGAAGGCAAACACCATCACCACCAGCGACATGCCCAGCATCTGGGACCAGGTGCTCTGGCTGGCGTAGACGATGGAAGAGGAGATGGCACCGGGGCCCGCCATCAACGGCAGCGCCAGCGGCACCACAGCGACAGATTCCCGCGCGGCCAGTTCCCCTTTCTCCTGTTTGTTGTGCTTCACCTCCCCCAGCTTGCCCTGCAGCATGGACCAGGCGATCAGGGTGATGAGCGAGCCGCCGGCGATGCGAAAGGAGGCCAGCGAGATGCCAAACCCGTCCAGGATCAGTTGCCCCATGGACATGGAGACCAGCAGGATGATCATCACCGCAATGTTGGCGGTGGTGTTGGTCTTCATCCGCTCTTCCGGCGTCTGATGGCTGGTCAGGCTGACGAACACAGGCAGCAAGCCGAGCGGGTTGATGATCGCAAACAAACCGATGAAAAACTTCAGATATAAAGAGACGTCAATCGCTGCCATAGGCGCCATCCAGAAGTAGTACGAGGCCCTGTGGGCCACCCCGATAAACCGAGCGTAAATTTACATCATGCCCGAAACCTTCACCAATCAAATAATCTCACCCTTTCCGTGGCTTTTCAGTTAGTTCCTCTAATGCATCGACAAAATTCGACAGATTGAGTTGTTAATAAAGATTGTCGCAATTTAACACTCTGATAAAATCGCTTCGAGTTTTATCTGGCCATGGAGTTTGGCCGCAACATTTCATCTCAGCAAACAAGGATTTCGTGATGATTGATACGGACATCAAGTTGCAGTGGCACCTGGATGCACTGCCCGCAGGCACCCTGAACCCATTGCTTAGCTTCTTCGGGCGACTGCCGGTTGATCCCTACATTCAGGGCAGCTTTCGCCAGCGCCGCTACGGCCGGGTGGAGAAGGAGGGCTCCCGCTTTCAGCCCCTCGACAACGGCGTCTTCTTTCAGGCGGCCGCCATCAACAAGTTTCTGGGGGATGTGCCCAGAACCTATGCCGAGCTGGAGCCTGCCTTCGTCGCTCATCCCTCCTTTATACAGCTGCTGAAACTGTTCGCCCGCCACACCCGGCTGGAAGACGGTCAGGCCATCGGCATTCACCAAATGCGCATCGTCACCGGTGAAGGAGAGAGCGTCCCGCCCGCGCCGGAGGGGGTGCACCAGGATGGCTTTGACTTCATCGGGGTCTTCTTCTGCGGCAGCGAAGGGGTCAGCGGCGGCGCCTTGCAGCTCTATCATGGATTAAAAGAACAACCATTTTTCCAACAACAATTAAACGTCGGTGAGTATCTGATCCTGGATGATCGCCGTTTCTATCACAATGCCGCCCCCATTCTGCCCCTGGGCACGGACCGGGGACATTGGGACGTGATCGTGCTAACTGCTTGAAAAATGGCGCGTGAGCCCCTGTTCACGCACCATTCATCCCGCCTCTGGCTCACTAAACAACTGCGCAACATCTGGCAAACATGTATTGTGAAACAAAATTTCTTTTGTTCTTTTGTTACACATGATCCAGATCAAGTTTTTCTGAGTCAGCCCCGCTCTATAATCGACTCAGAAAGCGATTTAGTAAGGCATGTAAATACCCCGTTGTGGTGATTCTGTTCTTGACAGGGCATCTATAATTGCCGGGCATTGCCAAGGTCTTACTAAACAGTTTTCAAATCATCAGGAGATAAACATGGCAGTAACCAATTTGGCTGAACTGGATGCACTGGTTGCCCGCGTCAAAGAAGCGCAGCGTGAATTCGCCAGCTTCTCGCAAGAGCAGGTAGACAAGATCTTCCGTGCCGCCGCCCTGGCCGCCAACAACGCCCGTATCCCCCTGGCCCAGATGGCCGTGGAAGAGTCCGGTATGGGTATCATCGAAGACAAGGTTATCAAGAACCACTTCGCCTCCGAATACATCTACAACAAGTACAAAGAAGAGAAGACCTGCGGCATCCTCAGCGAAGATGACGAGATGGGCACCATCACCATCGCCGAGCCGGTAGGCATCATCTGCGGTATCGTACCGACCACCAACCCGACCTCCACCGCGATCTTCAAGTCCCTGATCTCTCTGAAGACCCGCAACGCCATCATCTTCTCCCCGCACCCCCGTGCCAAAAACTCCACCAATACCGCTGCCAAGCTGGTACTGGATGCAGCCATTGCCGCCGGTGCACCGAAAGACATCATCGGCTGGATTGACCAACCCTCTGTTGAGCTCTCCAACGCCCTGATGAAGCACAACGACATCAACCTGATCCTGGCCACCGGTGGCCCGGGCATGGTGAAGGCCGCCTACTCCTCCGGCAAACCCGCCATCGGCGTAGGTGCCGGTAACGTACCGGTCGTCATCGACGAAACCGCCGATGTGAAGCGTGCCGTCGCCTCCATCCTGATGTCCAAGACCTTCGACAACGGCGTAGTCTGTGCCTCCGAGCAAGCCGCCATCGTGGTCGACTCCGTCTACGACCAGGTGAAAGAGCGTTTCGCCACTCACAATGGTTATGTGCTGTCCAAGGAAGAAGCCGACAAGGTCCGCAAGGTCATCCTGATCAACGGCGCCATGAACGCCAACATCGTGGGTCAGCCTGCGGTCAAGATCGCTGAAATGTCTGGCGTCACCGTGCCTGCCAACACCAAGATCCTGATCGGTGAAGGCGTGAAGATCTGTGAAGAGGAAGAGTTCGCTCACGAGAAGCTCTCCCCGACCCTGGGTCTGTTCCGTGCCAAGAACTTCGAAGAAGCCGTCGAGATGGCCTGCGACATGGTCAACCTGGGTGGTATCGGCCACACCTCCGGTCTCTATACCGACCAGGATCGCAACGCCGACCGCATCAAGTACTTCGGCGACAAGATGAAGACTGCCCGCATTCTGATCAACACCCCGACCACTCAGGGTGGTATCGGTGACCTGTACAACTTCGCGATGGCACCGTCTCTGACGCTGGGCTGCGGCTCCTGGGGTGGCAACTCCATCTCCGAAAACGTGGGTCCCAAGCACCTGATCAACAAGAAGACAGTCGCAAAACGGGCAGAAAACATGCTGTGGCACAAACTTCCGAAATCCATCTACTTCCGTCGTGGCTCCCTGCCGATCGCCCTGGGCGACCTGGAAGGTAAGAAACGCGCCATGATCGTGACCGACCGCTTCCTGTTCAACAACGGCTACGCCGACGAAGTGGTTCGTCTGCTCAAGGGCCTGAAGATGGAAGTGGAAGTGTTCTACGAAGTCGAAGCTGACCCGACCCTGTCCGTGGTGCGCAAGGGTGCCGAAATGGCCAACTCCTTCAAGCCGGACGTGATCGTCGCCCTGGGCGGTGGTTCACCGATGGATGCGGCCAAGATCATGTGGGTGATGTACGAGCACCCGAACACCGCGTTCGAAGATCTGGCCATGCGCTTTATGGACATCCGCAAGCGTATCTACAAGTTCCCGAAAATGGGCGTGAAGGCCGAACTGGTCTGCATCACCACCACGTCCGGTACCGGTTCTGAAGTGACCCCGTTTGCGGTCGTGACCGACGACGCCACCGGCGTGAAATACCCGCTGGCCGACTACGAGCTGACCCCGAACATGGCCATCGTCGACGCCAACCTGGTGATGGGCATGCCCAAGTCCCTGTGCGCCTTTGGTGGTATTGATGCCGTGACCCACGCCATGGAAGCCTATGTTTCCGTGCTGGCCAACGAGTACTCCGACGGTCAGGCACTGCAAGCCCTGAAACTGCTGAAGGACTACCTGCCCTCCAGCTACCTGAACGGTGCCAACGACCCGATCGCTCGTGAGAAGGTACACAACGCGGCCACCATCGCCGGTATCGCGTTCGCCAACGCCTTCCTGGGTGTGTGCCACTCCATGGCCCACAAGCTGGGTGCCGAGTTCCACATCCCGCACGGCCTGGCCAACGCCCTGCTGATCAGCAACGTCATCCGCTACAACGCGAACGACAACCCGACCAAGCAGACCGCGTTCTCCCAGTACGACCGTCCGCAGGCTCGTCGTCGCTACGCCGAAGTGGCCGACCACCTGGGTCTGACCGCCGCCGGTGACCGTACCGCCGCCAAGATCGAGAAGCTGCTGGTATGGCTGGACGAGCTGAAGGCGACCCTGGGTATCCCGGCCTCCATCCGTGAAGCTGGCGTCGCCGAGGCAGACTTCCTGGCCAAGGTTGACCAGCTGGCAGTGGAAGCCTTCGATGACCAGTGCACCGGCGCCAACCCGCGCTACCCGCTGATCAGCGAGCTGAAAGCCATCCTGCTGGACACCTACTACGGCCGTCCGTTCACCGAGGAGGCCCAAGCTGCCGCCAAGGTTGATGCCAAAGTAGAAGGCAAGAAGAAGTCCAAAGCCTGATAAGCTGAGTCGACTAGAGAGCCCGCGCACATGCGCGGGCTTTTTTGTTTGTCTATCTGCTTAATTTTGCTAGCTTGTTCATAGGCATTCATGAAATGCGAGCGAGCGTATGGCGCTGATACAGGCATCCATAGAACAGTTGCGGGTCGGTCACTATATCCATCTTCCCACGGGATGGACCAATCACCCTTTTATGTTCAATGCCTTCAAGATCAAGGATCAACAGCAACTCGACATCATCCGCCACCTTGACCTCAATCTGCTGATGGTCGACCCCGACAAGAGCGACCTCCCTCTCGAGCCCCTGTTGCGTGGCGATATTCCGAGCCCAGGCCCCGATCTCTCCGTTGTCGAAGAGCCGGAGGATAGCGGCCCTCCCCCGTTTGACGAGAAGGCATTTCGCCGCTCCCTGCGCGCCGCCGACAAGGCCTTCGGCCAGTCCATGTCCGAGCTGCGCGATGCCTTGGGCGCCCTCAACCTCAAGCCGGACGAAGGGCTCGCCAACACGGCGCAGATAGTGCGCAATGCCGCCGCCCGCATCAGCGCCCACGAGGGCCCACTCGGGCTGCACCTCATTCGCAGCCCCCATACCGACATCCTGCTGCAGCACAGCCTGAACGTGGCCTTCATCGCCATGTTGATGGCACGGGAGCTGGGCATGACTCCCATCGAGATCGAGGAGACCGGTCTGGCCGGGTTGGTACACGATATTGGCGAGCTGAAGATCCCGACCCAGATCACCCAGAAGCGGGGGGAACTCAACAAGTCGGAGCAGAACTTCCTCAAGATGCACCCTCAGTACGGACTGGAAATGCTGACCCAGTTGCAGGCCTTCGAGCCCAAGATCCGTCAGGTGGCCCACCTGCATCACGAGCGGCTCGACGGCAGCGGCTTTCCCCTTGGCATCAAGGGGGGGGAGATCCCGCCGCTGGCACGGATCATCGGGTTGGTGGATTACTATGACGAGCTGCTGCACCCGCGCAACAGCGCGACACCGGCGGCGCCGAGCCAGGCCATCAGCCAGCTCTACAAGCTGTCGCAGAAGAAATTCGACCAGGATCTGGTCAAGCTGCTGATCAAGGTACTGGGGGTCTATCCGCCGGGCTCCCTGGTGCTGCTCTCCGACGACTCGGTGGCCCTGGTGCTCTCCACCGAACCCACCATGCCCCTCAAACCCAAGGTGTTGCCCTACATCAAGGCACAACGACCGGAAGGGGTGGCCATGGTCGACCTGCGGGAGGATGAGCGCACCATCAAATCCTTTCTCAAGCAGGAAGATCTGGACGAAGGGCAGCGGCTGTTTTTCAACCTGACCCGACGCTTCTGTTACTATTTTGCATTCTGAGTTATCCCCAGAAGCTGGGGATAACTCATTGGACAAACCTGAATAATTGCCCGATTACCCTCAAAATGGTTTGCCACGTCCCCTGGATAAAAAACGCCCGACCTGCTGGTCGGGCGGAGCATGCCACCTCCGTGTGGCGTATCCAACGGATACATTCATGCTCAATTCAGCAATATCAATCCTTGGGCAATTACACAAATATCAATTTAACATGCTGATTTGATATGGTTTTATTCCGCGTTTCTGGCACACTTCGCCGGCGTTATGGCCAGAATGGCCCACAGAACAAGATCCTGATCACATTTATTCAAGACTGCCGCTTTTTTCGGCACGGACTCTGAGGAACGTTTTTTATGCAGTTGGTCCTCTCCCTGCTTCAACAGATGAGCGTCAGTCTGGTCATCGCCTACCTCTTTTCCAAGAGTCCGCTGCTGCGCCCACTGACCAACTATTCGGTCAGGCTGCCCCACAAGGTGCTGATCTACCTCATCTTCTCCTGCTTCTGCATTCTGGGTACCTATGTGGGACTGGATATCGACGATGCCATCGCCAATACCCGCGCCGTGGGCGCCGTGCTGGGAGGACTGCTGGGAGGCCCGCTGGTGGGATTTCTGGTGGGACTGACCGGCGGGATACACCGTTATACCCTGGGGGGGTTCACCGATCTCGCCTGCGCCATCTCCACCACCTGCGAAGGCTTGCTGGGCGGACTGGTGCACTGGCGACTGATGCGGGCAGGCAAGATGGATGCGTTGTTCGAGCCGCGCATCGCCTTCTTCACCACCCTCTACGCCGAGATCATGCAGATGGTGATCATCCTGCTGGTAGCCAGCCCGTTCGACAAATCCCTGCTGCTGGTGCGCACCATCGCCACCCCCATGATCCTCGCCAACTCCTGCGGTGCGGCCCTCTTCATCAGCATGATCCGCGACCAGCAGCGGATGTACGAGAAGTTCTCCCGGGTCTTCTCCGCCAAGGCGCTCACCATCGCCAACCGCACCGTGGGGATCATGAGCCAGGGCTTTACCCCCGAGGCCAGCACCCGCATCGCCCAGATAGTGCAGGAGGAGACCGGGGTCGGTGCGGTCGCCATCACGGATACCGACAAGATCCTCGCCTTCATCGGCATCGGCGAGGATCACCACAAGCCGGGGACCCCCATCACCTCCGCCATCACCATGCAGGCCATCGCCCAGAACAAGGTGCTGTTTGCCGACGGCAACAGCCAGCCCTACCGCTGCAGCATCTCGCCCCAGTGCCAGCTCGGCTCTGTGCTGGTGATCCCGCTGCACGGCGACGAGGGGGTGATCGGCACCATCAAGCTCTATGAACCCAAGAAGCGGCTGTTTCTCAAGATCAACCACACCCTGGGGGAAGGGATCGCCAACCTGCTCTCCCAGCAGCTGCTGACCGGCCGGCTGGAGCAGCAGCAGCGGCTGCTGGTGCAGTCCGAGCTCAAGCTGGTGCAGGCCCAGATCAACCCCCACTTTCTGTTCAACACCCTCAACACCATCAGTGCCATCACCCGGCGCGAGCCCGAGCGGGCGCGCCAGCTGCTGCTCCACCTCTCCCTGTTCTTTCGCAAGAACCTCAAGCGCCAGAGCGGGCTGGCCACCCTGCAGGAGGAGCAGGAGCACTGCCAATCCTATCTGGAGATCGAGCTGGCCCGCTTTGGCGACCGGCTGACGGTGCAAAACGACATCCCGCCCGACCTCGCCGGCCTCAAGCTGCCGAGCTTCACCCTGCAGCCACTGATTGAAAATGCCATCAAGCACGGCATCTCCACCCTGCTGGAGCAGGGGCGCATTCGCCTCTACACCGAGCTGACGACGGATCGGGTTACCATTCACGTCGAGGACAATGCCGGCACCTGGCAGGAGAAACCGGCCGGTGACGGGCTCGGCATGACCCTGGTGGATCGGCGCCTCAAGAGCGCTTTTGGCAACCGCTACGGCCTGAGCGTCAGCTGCGAGCCCGACTGCTGGACCCGGGTTTCCGTCACCCTGCCCAGGGAGGCGCCATGATCCGGCCGTCACACCAAGCCAGTTTTGTCCCCCAGCCACGCAGGAGAACACCATGATCCGCACCCTCATCGTCGATGACGAGCCGTATGCCCGCGAGGAGCTGATGCAGCAGCTGGCCGCCGAGCCCGATATCGAGCTGCTGGGGACGGCCGCCAACGCCATCGAGGCGCTGCTGCTCATTCAGCGGCTCAGACCCGACGTGGTGTTTCTCGACATCCAGATGCCAAAGCTGAGCGGCATGGAGCTGGTGGCCATGCTCGATCCCCTGCCCCGCATCGTGTTCGTCACCGCGTTTGACGACTACGCCATCCAGGCGTTCGAGGAGAACGCCTTCGACTACCTGCTCAAGCCGGTGGAGCCGGCCCGCCTCGCCAAGACGCTGGCACGGCTGAGACAGGATCTCAGCCCGCAGCCCATGACGGCGATCGCCCCCGCCATTCGCCACATTCCGGGCTACCTGCATAACCGGGTGCGGCTGCTGCCCATCGAACAGGTGGAGTACGCTTTCTCCGATCTCGGCGGCGTGCACGTCGCCAGCCAGGGCGAGCTGTTTCACACCCAGCTCACCCTCAAATCACTGGAAGAGAAGACCCCGCTGCTGCGCTGCCACCGCCAGTATCTGGTGGCCCCGACCGCCATCTTCGAAATCCGGCTGCTGGAGAATCAGCTGGCGGAGATAGTGACCCCGAGCGGTGCCCAGGTACCGGTCAGCCGCCGCTACCTGAAGGAGTTGAAGGAGCAGCTCGGGCTAGAGTGAGCCGCGCGGTGTGAGCCGGATCACGAGCGCCAACCGCTCGGGTCGCCATACGGCCGCTCGCCCCTTTTTACCTGCCGTTAACAGTGCAAGCCCCTACACTGGCCGCGCACACCAAAAAATAACAAAGCAGGAGCGTAGCAATGATCTGGTTCTTCCTCTGTGTCGGCTTGTTAATAGCCGGCTACTTCGTATACGGCAAATTCATCGAGCGGATATTCGGGCCAAAACCCGAGCTGAAAACCCCCGCCATCACCATGGCGGACGGGGTGGACTATGTCCCCATGTCGGACAAGAAGGTCTACCTGGTGCAGTTGCTCAACATCGCCGGCGTCGGCCCCATCTTCGGCCCCATCCTGGGTGCCCTCTACGGCCCGGTCGCCATGCTCTGGATCGTCTTCGGCTGCATCTTCGCCGGCGCGGTTCACGACTACTTCTCCGGCATGCTGTCGGTACGCGCCAAGGGTGCCTCTGTGCCGACCGTGGTCGGCGAGCACCTGGGCACCGCCGCCAAGCACTTCATGAACCTCTTTGCCGTGGTGCTGTTGATGCTGGTGGGCGTAGTGTTCGTGCTGAGCCCGGCGGGCCTCTTGGCCAACCTCACCTCCACCGACCTGGTCTACTGGATTGTGGCCATCTTCGCCTACTACATCCTGGCGACCATAGTCCCCATCGACAAGATCATCGGCCGCTTCTACCCCATCTTCGGCGCCCTGCTGGTGTTCATGTCGGTCGGCCTCATCATCGGCCTCATCGTCTCCGGCAAAGGCTTCTATAACACCGGGATGGACTTCTCCAACCTGCACCCGACCGAGCTGCCGCTCTGGCCGCTGCTGTTCATCACCATCGCCTGCGGCGCCGTGTCCGGCTTTCACGCCACCCAGTCCCCGCTGATGGCGCGCTGCATGCAAAACGAGAAATCCGGCCGCTTCATCTTCTACGGGGCCATGATCGGTGAAGGCATCATCGCCCTCATCTGGTGCACCCTGGGGCTCTCCTTCTACGACAGCACAGAAGCGCTCAACGCCACCCTGGCCAGCGGCGGCCCCTCTGCCGTGGTGCACGAGGTCTCCACCAGCCTGCTCGGCACCGTCGGCGGCATCCTGGCCATCCTGGGCGTGGTGATCCTGCCCATCACCTCCGGTGACACCGCGTTTCGCAGCGCCCGCCTCATCGTGGCGGACTTCCTCAACCTGACCCAGAAGCCGATGGCCAAGCGACTGCTCATCGCCATCCCCATGTTCATCCTCGGTTTCATCATCTCCAAGGCCGAATTCGGGGTGATCTGGCGCTACTTCGGCTGGGCCAACCAGACCACCGCCGTGATGATGCTGTGGGCCGCCGCCGCCTACCTCGCCAAAGAGGGCAAGCTGCACTGGGTCTGCACCCTGCCGGCCATGTTCATGACCGCCGTGGTGTTCACCTATCTGGCCAACGCCCCCATCGGGTTCGGACTGGAGATGGGCGTCTCCACCCTCATCGGTCTGGCCAGCACCCTGGTGGTGACTGTCGCCTTCCTGATGAAGTTCAGACCCGCCCTGATCGGCAAGGCCAGCGAAAGCTGAACCACGCCAAACATGTCAGAAAAGGAGCCATAAAGGCTCCTTTTTTTGCTGCTAATTTCCCCTCACTGATGCCATACTCCCTGCGTAAGTCCTTGTCATGGATACGACTTTATGGACTCGCCCCAATAATACCGTCATCTATCTTGACGATTTCGAAGCCACTTAAGCTTCAGTACAACAAGATTGCTTAAGATTTCGGGCCCAACAGGATGGAAACCCGGTTGCTGGTTGTGTTGCAGAACCCGGGCTCCAATGACAATGCTGTGCGTCACGCCGGTGGAGGCATAAATGACACTCGATTATTTTGCTCTTGGTCTGCTTTTTTTTGTGGGTTTGGTCATCTTTTACGGGGTCATCGTCATTCACGACATTCCCTATGAAATAGCCAAGCATCGTCAGCATCCCCATCAGGATGCCATTCACGTGGCCGGCTGGGTCAGCCTGTTTACCCTGCACGTGCTGTGGCCCTTCCTCTGGATCTGGGCGACCCTCTACCGGGAGGATCGGGGCTGGGGCTTTACCCAGCGTATCGAGCGCGACGAGAAGCATCTCGCCGAGCTCAAGGATGAGGTCGCCGCCCTGCGCAGCCGCCTCGATCAGCTGACCCAAGAGAAGGAGTGATCATGGATCTCTTGCTGGTACTCACCTACACCGCCATCTGTGTAGCTGTCTTCAAAATCTTCCGCATCCCGCTCAACAAGTGGACCGTGCCCACCGCCGTGCTCGGCGGCGTGCTGCTCATCGGCACCCTCATCATGCTGATGAACTACAACCACCCCTACTCAGAGATGGCGCGCAACTACTATGTCTCCACCCCCATCGTTCCCCTGGTCAAGGGCCGGGTCAGCGAGGTCGCGGTCAAACCGGACCAGAAGGTGAAGAAGGGTGACGTGCTGTTTCGTATCGACGACGAGCCGTTCCGCCAGCGCGCCGCGAGCCTGGAGGCCAGGGTCAGCTCCAACGAGGAGCACCTCAAATCCATCGATGCGCGCATGCGCTCGGCCAAGCTCGACCGGGATCGCGCCGCCGAGCTGATGCGCCGCGGCATCGGCAAGCAGCGCGATCTGGACGTGACCCAGGCCAACGTCGACGATCTGGTCGCCCAGCTCGATCAGCAGCAGGCCACCCTGGACGATGTGCGGGCCCAACTGCGCGAAGCCAAGTATCAGCTCGACCAGACCGTGGTCTATGCCCCGAGCGACGGCCATGTGGTACAGCTGGCCCTGCGTCCGGGCATGATCGCCACCCCCTTCATGTATCGCCCTGTAATGACCTTCATCCACGAGGATGACAATGCCTACGTCGGCTGGTTCTGGCAAAACAGCATGCAGCGCCTGGCGGTAGGGGACGAGGCCGAAGTGGTGATCGACGGCATCCCCGGCAAGATCTTCAAGGGTGAAGTAGAAGCAGTGATCCCCGCCATCGCCTCGGGCAACGTGCAGGCCAATGCGGCGCTGATCGACCAGAGCTCAGCGGTGATCCCCGGCCGCCTGCCGGTGCGCATCAAGATCACCGACCCGCGCTGGCAGGAGTATCAGGTGATAGCCGGCTCCAGCGGTCAGGCTGCCATCTACACCAAGCATTTCCATCACGTGGCCATCATGCGCAAGGTACTGCTGCGCATGGCCAGCTGGATGAACTACATCTTCCCCTTCCACTAAGCCGCAACGACGCAGCCAGCGGGCCGGCACCATGCCGGCCCGCTGTTTTTTGGCGCCAAGTTCCCTATAATGGCGCCACCCTGCTCCGCCCCTCGTCGACGTACCCAGCCTGCATGTTCGTTCTCAGACCCTACCAGACCGACGCCGTCAACGCCGTCATCAGCCACTTTCGCAAACACCCGGATCCCGCCGTGGTGGTGCTGCCCACCGGGGCCGGCAAGAGTCTGGTGATCGCCGAGCTGGCCCGCAAGGCGCGCGGCCGGGTACTGGTGCTGGCTCACGTCAAGGAGCTGGTGGAGCAGAACCACGCCAAATACGAAGCCTGGGGGCTCCAGGCCGACATCTTCGCCGCCGGGCTCAATCGCAAGGAGGCCCGCGCCCAGGTGGTGTTCGGCTCGGTGCAGTCGGTGGCGCGCAATCTGGACGCCTTCGACGGCGCTTTTTCGCTGCTCATCATCGACGAATGCCACCGGGTCTCGCTCGATGACGACAGCCAGTACCATCAGGTGTTAGGCCATCTCAAGGCCGCCAATCCGGCCCTCAAGATCCTCGGCCTCACCGCCACCCCCTATCGGCTCGGTCTGGGCTGGATCTACCGGCGCCACTACCACGGCATGGTCAAGAGCCACGGCGAGCGGCTGTTCGGCGACTGCGTGTTCGAGCTGCCGCTGCGCTTCATGGTCAAAAATGGCTATCTGACGCCGCCGCGCATGGTGGATGCCCCCATCGTCCACTACGACTTCAGCCGGCTGGTACCGCGGGAGAATGGCCTCTTCAGCGAGGCGGATCTCAACGGCGAGCTCAAGCGTCAGGAGCGGGTCACCCCCCATATCCTGAGCCAGGTACTGGAGTATGCCCGCGAGCGGCAGGGGGTGATGATCTTCGCCGCCACCGTCGAGCATGCCCGGGAAATTCACGGCCTGCTGGGTGCCAGAGGGGAGCAGGCGGCCCTCATCACAGGTGACACCCCGGGGCCGGAGCGCGATGCCCTCATCAGCGCCTTCAAGGCGCGCGAGCTCAAATTCCTGGTCAACGTGGCGGTGCTCACCACCGGCTTCGACGCCCCCCACGTCGACCTCATCGTGATGCTGCGCCCCACCGAGTCGGTCTCGCTCTACCAGCAGATCGTGGGCAGGGGCCTGCGCCTGTCGCCCGGCAAGACTGATTGTCTGGTGCTCGACTACGCCGGCAACAACTTCAACCTGTTCGCTCCCGAAGTGGGGGAGCCCAGACCCCATGCCGGCACCGAGCCGGTGCAGGTGCCCTGCCCCGCCTGCGGCTTTGCCAACACCTTCTGGGGCAAGACCGACGAGGATGGCAAGGTGATCGAGCACTACGGCCGCCGCTGTCAGGGGCTGTTTGAAGATGACGAGGGCAACCGCGAGGAGTGCGACTACCGCTTTCGCGCCAAGATCTGCCCCGCCTGCGGCAGTGAAAACGACATCGCCGCCCGCCGCTGCCAGAGCTGCGATCAACTGCTGGTGGACCCTGACGACAAGCTCAAGGAGGCACTCAATCTCAAGGACTGCATGGTGATCCGCTGCGCAGGGCTGACCTTGACGGCCGGGCGCGGCAAACAGGGGGAGCGGCTGGAGGTTGTCTATCACGACGAGGATGGTCTCACCCTCAATGAGTACTTCGGATTTCACTCGGCAGGCGCACGGCGCTTGTTTCAACAGCACTTTGTGCGTCATCATTGGCCCGCCCCGGGGCTGGAGCCCGAATTTGCCACCCTGGCGAGCGTGCTGGCGGTGGAACATCAGTTTCGCCACCCCGATTTTGTCATCGCCCGCAAGTCAGGGCGCTTCTGGCAGATAAAAGAGAAGATTTTTGATTATGAGGGTCGCTATCGCACCGCCAATTCACTGGCGTGATGGCGACCGGCATAAGGCGTATGAATTGCTTTGCCACGGCCGTTCCGGTATCGGCGGGTACAACAAGGTTTGAGTTATCAGGGCCGGCCCACTGCCGGGCCCCTTCGTCACGTTAGAGGATGTTATGCAGCGGCTGTTGATTGGTTTTTGTGCTCTCTTTTCCCTGGCGGCCCAGGCCGCCCCGCTGACGCCCCCCCAGGGGGGCCAGTACGCCATCGTGGTGCAGGGCAACAACGGCATCGAGTTTGCCCGCCATGCGGATCAGATGATCGCCCCCGCCTCCACCATGAAGGTGCTCACCGCGCTGGCGGCCCGTCTCGAGCTCGGCGCCGACTTCCGCTTCGCCACCGACATCCAGGCCCAGCCTGGCGCCAAGCAGGGCAATGTCATCAACGGTGATATCTGGATCAACTTCGTCGGCGACCCCACCCTGTCACGGATGGATCTGCTGGCCTTGTTCAAGCAGCTCGGGGTCAACCAGATCAAGGGCAACGTCTACGTCAACACCGGCGCCTACAACGGCTACGAGCGCGGCAACGGCTGGTCCTGGGGGGATCAGACCCTCTGCTTCGCCGCGCCCGTCTCCTCGGTCATCATCGACAAGAACTGCGCCTACGCCACCATCACCGCCACCCAGATCGGCAAGCCGGCGGTGGGCAACGTGGCCACCGGGGTCCCCATCGGGGTCGGTGCCGACAACGTCGAAGTGATGAGCTACGCCGACATGGCACGCCAGTTCTGCGCACTGGAAGTGGACATGGCCAAGGGCAACTTCTACGAGCTCAAGGGCTGCATTACTCCGAACAAGGATCCGCAGGGGCTGCGTTTCGCCATCCATGACGTGGAAGCCTGGGGCTGGGACAACATCCGCTGGGCCATGGACCGGGCCGGCATCAAGCATGACGGCCTGCTGCGGGTTACCCACAAGTCGCCGGACAATGCCGAGACCCTGGGGACCCACTACTCGGTCTCCCTGCCGGTGATGCTGGCCAAAATGCTGAAGAAATCGGACAACCTCTACGCCGATACCTTCCTCAAGACCGTCGGCCGCCACTACTACAACAAGCCGGGCAGCTATCGCAGCGGCACCATGGCGGTGCGCGCCATCCTGACCAAGAACGGCATCGATCTGGGCAACGCCACCCTGGCCGACGGCTCGGGCCTCTCCGCCCACAACCTCATCAGCGCCCGCCAGATGCTGTCGGTGCTGAACTTCATCCAGAAAAATGACGCGGAGCTCGGTCTCATCAAGCTGCTGCCAAGCTCCCAGGTGGACGGCACCCTGGCCTGGCGGCGCAGCGTCACCGCCCCCATGATGAAGAACAAGGTGCATGCCAAGACCGGCACCATCACCGGCACCTCCAACCTGGTGGGCTTTATCGACACGGCAGGTGGCCAGCGCAAGGCGTTCGTGATGTTCCAGCGCGGCCTGTCGCAGGATCCGGCCACCCACGAGCGCTACCGCGCCAGCAAGGCCCCCTGGCCCTGGACCGTGTTCGAGAAGGGGGTGCTGGAGAGCATCTACCAGCAGCAGCCGATCCAGATCGCCGATGAGGGGTGATCCGCTGCGAGGTGAGTGACGATGACGGCCGGCGCAATGCGCCTTATCGAAGATGGCGAACGGCCGTATCGACAATTTCCACTTTGACTAGCCACGAGGCGGGGCTATCCTGTGCCCAGCCTCAAATGAATGGAGAGAGAACATGTTTGCAGTGATTTTTGGTCGTCCCGGTTGCCCCTATTGTGTCCGTGCCAAGCAGATTGCCGAGCAACTGGTCGAACAGCGTGACGATTTCAAATTCCGCTACGTGGACATCCACGCCGAGGGCATCACCAAGGAAGATCTGGCCAAGAGCGCCGGCAAGCCGGTCAATACCGTGCCGCAAATCTTCCTGGACGAACAGCACATCGGTGGCTGCACCGATTTCGAAGCCTATGCCAAAGAGAACCTGGGTCTCTACCAGTAAGTTCACGTTGTAAAAAAGGCGCCATCAGGCGCCTTTTTTCATGGTCGTTCCCCGGCGTCACTCCGCCACCGGGCTGAAGCGGCTCACCACCTGACCCTGATGCTCGATCCACTCCATGAACATGACCACGGGACGGGCATAGACGGCGCCATCCTGCTCCGATTGATAGACCACCAGCTGCTCCCCGGTCTCGGTGTGCAAGGCCAGGGTCAGCACCTGATAATAACCACCCTTGAAGTGACGATAACGACCGGCGGCGGGGGCTTGCATGATGACTTCTCCATGGTGTGGGTACGGGGCCCGGACAAACCTGACAGCACGCGTCAGCTCCTGTTTTTGGCCGCCGTGGGCAAAAAGAACGGCATTTTTCACGCAAGCCAATCGTGCCAGCGAGCGTGAATATTTCAACACAGTCGGGTAGCTTTGTTAATGAGCCCCTCATCTTTCACTGGATAACCTTGGTTCACACAAACGATCGTGCTGAATTTAACGTTTTGGCAACCCTGTTTCAGGGCTAAAAATCAGGGAATTCTACTAAAAAGAGGATTGTTCTAGCATTCAATTCTGTGAAGAATAGGGGAAAAGAAATTTGATACTAAAAACCGCCTTTTTCGCCAACGCGTCCCCATGGGGAAGGAATCACAGTCACCATGTTCACAATCGACAAGTCGCACAAGCTCGACGATGTCTGCTATGACATCCGCGGCCCGGTGCATAAAGAAGCTCGCCGTCTCGAAGACGAAGGCCACCGCATCATCAAGCTCAACATCGGCAACCCGGCTCCGTTCGGCTTCGAAGCGCCGGAAGAGATCATCAAGGATGTGATCCTCAACATGCCCCAGAGCCAGGGCTACTGCGACTCCAAGGGGCTCTTCTCCGCCCGCAAGGCGGTGATGCAGTACTACCAGCAGAAGGGAATGCGCAAGGTCGACATCGACGACATCTACATCGGCAACGGCGCCAGCGAGCTCATCGTGATGGCGATGCAGGCGCTGCTCAACAACGGCGACGAGATGCTGGTGCCCTCCCCTGACTACCCGCTCTGGACCGCGGCAGTGACCCTCTCCGGCGGCCATGCGGTGCACTACCGCTGCGACGAAGGGGCCGACTGGTATCCGGATCTCGACGACATCCGCGCCCGCATCACCCCGCGCACCCGCGGCCTGGTGCTGATCAACCCCAACAACCCGACCGGCGCCGTCTACGGCAGCGAGTTTTTGCTGGAGGTGATCGAGATCGCGCGCCAGCACAACCTCATCATCTTCGCCGACGAAATTTACGACAAGATCCTCTACGACGACATCTCCCACACCAGCGTCTGCACCCTGTGCGACGATGTGATGGTGGTGACCTTCAACGGCCTCTCCAAGGCCTACCGCGCCTGCGGCTTCCGCCAGGGCTGGATGGTCATCACCGGGCCCAAGGGCCGTGCCAAAGGCTATATCGAGGGGCTGGAGATGCTGGCCTCCATGCGGCTGTGTGCCAACGTGCCGATGCAGCACGCCATCCAGACCGCCCTGGGTGGCTACCAGAGCATCAACGAGCTGATCCTGCCGGGCGGGCGCCTGCGCCGCCAGCGTGACAAGGCCTGGGAGCTTTTGAACGAGATCCCCGGGGTCTCCTGCGTCAAGCCCAAGGGGGCGCTCTACATGTTCCCGCGCCTCGATCCCAAGGTGTATGACATTCGCGACGACCAGAAGATGGTGTTCGACCTGCTGCAGCAGGAGAAGCTCTTGCTGGTGCAGGGCACCGGCTTCAACTGGCCGGCGCCGGATCACTTCCGGCTGGTGTTCCTGCCCCGGGAAGAGGAGCTGGAAGAGGCCATCGGCCGCCTCGCCCGCTTCCTCAAGGGTTACAAGCAGTAACCGCAACGCGGCGTCTGCCCCGGCCTGCGGCTCGCCAGCAGCAGGCCGATCATAAAAAATCCGAAGCGGTCTGCACCGCTTCGGATTTTTTTATGGCGAGAGAGTCCCGTCGCAAGGCCCGCGTTGTGGGCTATTTCTCCCCGGTGGCCACTTCGACAGGCGGCACGGCAGGAGCCTGATACCACTGCTCGCGGGGCACCAGCACCGCCTGCTCCGGCTGAGCCACGAAATTGGGGGACATGATCTGCACCCCGAACTCGTTGAACACATCCTGGATGTGGCCGTGCAGCTCGGTTCTGACCGGACCGGGCAACAGCCCCTCTTTCATCCGCACCTGCAGCTCGTACTCCACGTACCAGTCCTGCAGATTGAGCTGGCGCACCAGCGGGGCCTGCTCCTGATTGATCAGCTGGCAGCGCCTGGCCGCCAGCTCCAGCATGGCGTGCACCTGACGCCAGGGAGTGTCATAGCCGATGGTGACCTTGGTGAGCAGGGCAATGCCCTTGTCGCTTGCCAGTCGGCTCAGGTTGGTCACCTTGCCCCCCACCACCACGGCGTTGGGCAGGGTCACCTCGTGATCGTGGCGCGTCACCAGCTTGGTCGAGAGGGCGCTCAGCTCGGTGACGACCCCCTCCACCTCCCCTATCTGCACCAGATCCCCCGGCCGCAGGGCCCGCGAGTAGATCAGCACCAGGCCGCTCATGGCATGGTTCATGATCCCGGCCGAGCCCAGGGTCACCATCAGACCGAAGAAGACACTCACCCCCTTGAAGGCGTCCGAATCCGCCCCCGGCAGATAGGGATAGGCGACGGTCAGGGCAAACAGCCAGATCACCACCGAGAGCAGACGGCGGGTCGCCCCTATCGTCTCGGAGTGCAGCCCCTGCACCCGGAAATGGCCGCGCTCGATGCGCGCGAAGATGACCGCCAGCATGCGGATGAACAGCTTGGTCAGCACGAAGATGACCAGCACGGTCGCCAGCCCCGGCATGGCGGCGACGATCCCGCCCATGATGTTGCTGCACAGCTCCAGCAGGGAGGAGCCCAGCTGATCGCTCCAGATCCGGGTATGCGGGAACAGCCCCAGCACATAGGTGAGCCAGCCATAGGTGAGCAGCAGGATCACCAGCCAGGTGAACACGCCGATGACGCGGATCTCCAGGTTGCCGAGCACCTGGCGCCATTGATGGGGGATCAGCCCCTTCTGTTGCAGCAGGTTGTTGGCGAACCAGCGACGTGCCCGCTGATGCCCCCGCCGCAGCAGCTGCACCACCATCAGAAACAGCAGGGTCACCAGCAGCGTCTTGCCCGCCGCCTTGAGCAGGTAGGTGTTGGAGTGCAGCTCCAGCACTTTGACCCGCACATTTTCCAGCCGCAGCCGCACCCGCTCTGCGGCCTGATCCAGGGTCAGCTCATCGAGCCACTCCAGATCTTTTTCCAGCAACACCAGCAGGTGCTTGTCATTGAGCCTGAACTCCCTGGCCTCCTGACCGAGGCGGGTCGAGCTGACCACGGTCACCGGATGGGTCAGATCCTCGGGCTGCAGCTGTCTTACCCGCTCCTTGACGATCCGTACCCGGGCCGCCCCGTCCAGGCGACCGAATTTCGCCTGCAGCATCACTATGGGTTCGTGAAACAGGGTCAGGGTCTGGGCCTGCTCCTGCTCGGTCGGCTCCAGTCTCGGCTCCGCCGCCCACCCGCTATCGACCATGAGCAGGGCCAGCAGCATCCCTGCCAGCCTGATGATCCCTCTGTGCCCCATAACCTCTCCCTCGTGACCGTCAGGTTTCATCATGATGACCACGTTCGGCAACGGACGGGGCAACGTCCCCCTATCCCTCTCCTGGCGTCATCCATGACACATAGGGCTCATCGCCCTCGCTTGCAAAAAATCGAGTCATAACAAAGATCACCAGCAGTAATAGCACTGCAGTCGAAGCGGCGAAAGGGGCGACATCGCATTCTGCCACTGTGCTCACTTCGCCGGTCTGGCGCCTCAGTCAGGACTCATATTGATATGCTGCCAGAGGCACGCATAAAAATGAACGCCATGGCGTCCTCTTCCTGATCCATCGCGCGTCAAGGTGGCGAGCCAGCGGCTGCCTTTCACCCTGCTCTGCGCGACATGAGTAAACAACAGGGCCGCTCAACCCCGGTTGAGCGGCCCTGTTTCATCGAGACAGCGGTCTGCTTATCACCCCTGCAGCAGGGCCCCGGCCACCAGCACCGCCATGGTGATGAGGGCCACTCCTATGATGAAGGGCAACACCCAGCGCACGAAGCGATCGTAGGGGATCCTGGCGAGCGCCAGCCCCGCCACCAGGTGGGCGGCGGTGGGGGCGAACAGGTTGATCCAGCCGGAGGCGGACTGGTAGGCGGTGATCACCAGATCCCGCGAAATGCCGGAGAAGTCAGCCAGCGGCCCCATCAGCGGCATGGAGACAGTCGCCAGCCCCGAGGTGGAGGGGATGAAGAAGCTCAGGATGATGTGCACCAGATAGGCCATCAGGATGAACACCGATGAGGAGAGCCCGCTCACCAGCCCCTCGGCCCAGTGCAAGATGGTGTCGATGATGACCCCGTGCTCCATCACCACATAGATGCCGCGCGCCACCGCCACCACCAGCGCCACCCCGATGAGATCCCGCGCCCCGTTCAGGAAGGTTGCCACATAGTTGGACTCCGGCATCCGGTTGATCAGCGCGATCAGGATGGAGGCGCTGAAGAAGAGGGTGGAGAGCTCGTCAAACCACCAACCCAGGGTGGGCAGCAGATCGATCCCCAAATCCGACCAGGGCACCACCGCATAGATCATCAGCAGGAAGGTGCCGAAGAAGACCAGCATGGTGAGCTTCTGCTTGCCGCTGAAGGCGAGGTTGCCGCTCTTCATCTGGGAGAACTCGTCGTCATAGGCGATGTCGGCCAGCACGGAGCGGGACTTGTCCTGCTGCACCTGCCTGGCGTAGCGCATCACGAACCAGGAGGCGAAGATCACCAGCAGCAGCCACTGGATGACCCGCAACCCAATCCCCTCACCGATGGGGATACCGGCAAAACCGGAGGCGATGCCGGTGGCAAATGGGTTGACGGTGGAGGCGAGCACCCCGACCCCGGAGCCGAGCAGGATGATCCCCGCCGCCACCATGCGATCGAAGCCCGCCGCCATCATCACCGGCACGATCAGCGCCCAGAAGGCCACCGTCTCCTCCGCCATGCCGAAGGTGGAGCCGCCGAGGGCAAACAGGGCGATGAGCACCGGAATGAGCAGCCGCTCGCGCCCGGCAAAGGCACGGACGATGGCCCCCACCCCGGCATCGAGCGCCCCGCTCTGCATGGTCACCGCCAGAAAGCCGCCGATGATGAGTACGAACAGCGCCACGTCCGCCGCCTTGTGAAAGCCCTGAATGGGTGCCTTGAGCACATCGAATAGCCCCTGCGGCTGGGAGGGGAGCTCGGTGTAGCTGCCTGGCACTGGCAACAGCCGCTCATCGCCGCTGTAGTCGGCCACGGCCGCCGCCGCCATCGGCTGCTGGCTCTTGGCAGTCACATAGTTGTATTTGCCCGCCGGCAGCACCCAGGTGAGGGCCGCCATCAGGGCGATGATGATGAAAAGCAGGGTGTAAACCGTGGGGAGTTGGCGCTTCTTGGGCGCGTCATTTGGAGTGGTCATAGCTTCCGTACCTCGGCAATGCCGTCATGTGATCCGATCACCGCCAGACTAGCGGGTTTGATATGGGAAAAAGGTGATCGCGGATAATAAAATTTCGCAAGTTGGCGGGATTTTTGCCAAAAAAACGGGGCCCCGCGGGGCCCCGTTTTCACTTGGGTCAGACTCA
Source organism: Aeromonas sp. S8(2024) (assembly GCF_041403085.1). Taxonomy (NCBI): domain Bacteria; kingdom Pseudomonadati; phylum Pseudomonadota; class Gammaproteobacteria; order Aeromonadales; family Aeromonadaceae; genus Aeromonas; species Aeromonas sp. S8(2024). The sequence continues at coordinate 953,207 of NZ_JBGLRF010000001.1, forward strand.
GAGTTCGACCACGTCGAACTGCACGTCCGGATTCACGTCCGCGTCGTAATCCACCTCGTCCAGCCCGAAACCGAACAGGCGCAGGAACTCCTGCTTGTAGCCGGTGTAATCGGTCAGCTCGGAGAGGTTTTCGCTGGTGATGGACGGCCACAGGTCGCGGCAGGTCTGCTGTACGTCTTCGCGCAGCTCCCAGTCATCCATGCGGATGCGGGCCTGCTCGTCCAGCGCCAGATCGGCGCCGTACAGACGGGTGCGCATCATGCGATCCACCTGCTCCATGCAGCCCTCGTGAATGCCCTTCTCCTTCATGATCTTGAAGGCCATGGAGATGTAGAGCGGCATCACAGGAATGGCGCTTGATGCCTGGGTCACCACGGATTTCAGCACGGCCACGTGGGCGGTGCCGCCCTTGGCGGCCAGATCGCCACGGATGGCGGCGGCGGCGCGGTCCAGATCTTCCTTGGCGCGGCCCAGGGTGCCATGCCAGTAGATGGGCCAAGTCAGATCGGTACCGATGTAGGAGTAGGCCACGGACTTGGCGCCGTCGGCCAGCACGCCCGCATCGCGCAGGGCAGCCATCCACAGCTCCCAATCCTGACCGCCCATGACGGTGATGGTGTTCTGGATCTCTTCCTCATTCGCCGGCTCGACGGTGGCGGTGATGATCTGATCCTTGTTGGTGTCGATGGCGGTGGTGGTGTAGACCTCGCCGATGGGTTTGAGGGCGGAGCGCACCACTTCACCGGTTTCCGGCATCTTGCGCACCGGCGAGGCCAGGGAGTAGACCACCAGGTCAACCTGACCCAGATCCTGCTTGATGAGCTCGATCACCTTGGCGCGGCATTCGTTGGAAAAGGCATCGCCGTTGACGCTTTTCGCGTACAGACCTGCCTCTTTGGCGGCCTTGTCGAAGGCGGCGGAGTTGTACCAGCCGGCGGTACCGGTCTTGGTTTCGCTGCCCGCTTTTTCAAAGAAGACGCCGAGGGTGGCGGCGCCGGAGCCGAAGGCGGCGGCAATGCGAGACGCCAGGCCATAACCTGTAGAGGCGCCGATCACCAGCACCTTCTTGGGACCATTCTCGATGGTGCCCTTGGCCTGGGTATAGGCAATCTGACGACGAACATTGGCTTCGCAACCGACCGGGTGAGTGGTGGTGCAGATAAAGCCGCGAACCTTGGGTTTGATGATCATGTGTTGTCTCTTATCCGTTTGATGGATGAAATCGGGGCATAAGATACCTCATCTTGCCGCGATAAGGTGCTCTGATGTGTTGAATCGCAGGGAAAATGAGCAAATGGAGGGACAAAAACCGCCGCCGCCCCTCCTACCGTCACGCCCTCAGGCGGACTTGCCCCATTCCCCCCTGTTGCCGCTCCCCCGCATGGAACAATAAATAACGACAAAACAAGCAGTTCCCCACAATGGCCAAGGCGATGGCCAAAGAACCTGTACTAGTATTCAGACGGTCGGTTATTGTCATGAAGAGCCTCACAAGGGTCTTAACAAGGAGCTCCGCCATGTTTTGGAATCGCACGGGAAATCACGACAAGAGTGAACAAGCGGCAAAGATCGCAGCACTCGGCGCCTTTGAGCAGGCCATCCAGTCACGGCTGCCCTATATCGAATTCACCCCGGAGGGGGTCATCACCTTCGTCAACGATCGCTTTCTCGCCATCGTGGGCTACGGCCGGGAGGAGGTGATCGGCAAGCACCACAGCTCTCTCTGCTTCCCCGACGATGTCAACACCCGGGAATACGAGCAGCTATGGCAGGAGCTGCGGCGGGGAGAGTCGCGCAGCGGCCGCTTCATTCGGCAGGCCAAATCGGGCAAGGCGGTCTGGCTCGAAGCCAGCTACTTCCCGATCCTCCTCGATGGCAAGGTGATCAAGGTGGCCAAGGTGGCCTCCAACGTCAGCGAGCAACAATCCACCCTGGAGCGCACCCAGGCCCTGCTGACAGCACTGGACAAGTCCCTGGCCGTCATCGACTTCCAACCCGATGGCACCGTCATCACCGCCAACCAGAACTTCCTGCACTGTTTTGGCTACCGGCTGGACGAGGTGGTGGGTCAGCCCCACCGCATGTTCTGCGACGAGGAGTTTTATCAGCAGAATCCCAACTTCTGGCGGGATCTCGGATCCGGCGCCATCCAGTCCGGGCTCTTCATGCGCCGCGGCCGCCACGGCGAGAAGATCTGGCTGGAGGCCACCTACAACCCCATCTTCAACCACGAGCGCAAGGTGGTGAAGATCATCAAGCTGGCGAGCGACATCAGCGAGCGGGTGGAGAAATCCATCTCGGTGCGCGAAGCGGCCCAGAAAGCCTGCGCCATCGCCGGTGAGACCGTCTCGAGCGCCGCCAAAGGGCGGGAGGTGATCGACAAGGTGCTGGAAACCTCGGCCCACATCAACAGTTCGGTCAGCGAGGTCACCCGGCAGATAGAGAACCTCAACCAGCAGTCGAGAAGCATAGAGTCCATCATCTCGACCATCAGCAGCATCGCGGATCAGACCAACCTGCTGGCGCTCAACGCCGCCATCGAAGCGGCCCGCGCCGGCGAGCAGGGCCGCGGATTTGCGGTGGTGGCCGATGAAGTGCGCCAGCTGGCGGCCAGAACCTCCACCTCCACCGGCGAGATTGTCTCCGTCATCCGGCTTAACTCCGACATCACCTCCAGGATCACCCAGACCGTCTCGGTGGTATCGGAAAAGGCGATGGCAGGTCAGGCCCAGGCCGACATCATCGCCGGCGTCATTCAGGAGATCATCGAGGACGCCAACTCCGTCTCGGAGACGGTCAAAGGGCTCTCCATCTAGCCATTTCGCCCACAACAGACAGGCGACGCCGGTGCGTCGCCTGTTTGCTTTGTCTCCTGTGTTACCCGCCTGCATTCGATGGGGTGCTCCGCCCGTTACCCCTCGGCGGTGACGGCCTGCGCCCCCTTGCGCCTGGCCGGCAGTTGCCCCAGCGCGATGCCCAGCAGCACGGCGCCGCAGGCCACCCATTGCAGGGCATTGAGGGTCTCCCCCAACAGCAGGTAGGCCAGCAGCAGGGTAAACACCGGGATGAGATTGACGTAGGCTGCCGCCAGCGTCACCTTCACCTGGGTCACCGACCAGTTGTAGAGCAGGTAGGCCCCGAGCGTCACGCAGGCACCGAGAAAGACGATGACCGCCATATCCTGCCAGGCCCAGTCTGCAGGCCAGGGCTCGCTGAGGGCAAAGGGGGCGAAAAAGAGGGTGCCGACGAAAGCCTGCAGGGCGGTCAGGGTCAGCACGCTGTAGCGGCTACAGAGCTTCTTGAACACCACCGAGTAGGTGGCGGCGCAGAACATGGCTGCCATCTCCAGGCTGTTGCCAAGCAGGGCGTTGGGGGCAGACTCATCGGCTCCGCTGCCAAAACCGAGCAGGGCGATGCCGAAGATGGCCACGGCAAAGCCGAGCAGCTGGCGGCGACTCACCCGCTCCCCGATCAGCAAAAAGGCGACCAGGGCCACCACCAGCGGCAGCAGGGCGCAGACCATGCCCGCCTGGCCGGCGCTGGTGTAGCGCAGGGCGTTGACCTCCAGCAGAAAATAGAGACAAGGCTCCAGTGCCCCCATCAAGACCAGCCAGCGCCAATCCCCTGGCTGGTAGCGAAAATTGCCGAGATAGCGGTAGCAGCACAGCCAGCAAAGGGCCGCCACGCTCATGCGCATGAAGAGCACCTGACCGAAGCCCCAGACCGCCAGCACGTGCTTGAGCGCGATGAAGGAGCTGGACCAGAGCAGCATCGCCAGAGTCAGGGTAAAAATGGGTAAAGGGCGCACGTTTCCTCCATGAAATTGGCTATTTGAATAATAACCATGCGGCCTTGCGGTTGTTAAAAGGCACCTAAAATCAGATAATACCGCCGCCTTCAAACCGGATAACCAACCTGCAATGACTGAGTACCTGCTTTTACTGGTCGGCACCGTGCTGATCAACAACTTCGTGCTGGTGAAGTTTCTTGGCCTGTGCCCCTTCATGGGCGTCTCCGGCAAGCTGGAAACCGCCATCGGCATGGGGTTGGCGACCACCTTCGTGATGACCCTGGCCAGCGCCTGTTCCTATCTGATGGAACACTATATCCTGATCCCGCTGAACATCGCCTACCTGCGCACGCTCGCCTTCATTCTTGTGATCGCCGTCGTGGTTCAGTTTACCGAGATGGTTATCCGCAAGAGCAGCCCCACTCTCTACCGTCTGCTTGGCATCTTCCTGCCGCTCATCACCACCAACTGTGCCGTGCTGGGGGTGGCGCTGCTCAGCATCAACGAGCACCACAACTTCATCCAGAGCATCATCTACGGCTTTGGTGCCGCCACCGGCTTCTCGCTGGTACTGATCCTGTTTGCCGCCATGCGTGAGCGCCTGGTGGCCGCCGATGTTCCCACCCCGTTTCGCGGCGTCTCCATCGCCATGATCACCGCCGGCCTGATGTCGCTGGCCTTTATGGGCTTTACCGGCCTCATCAAGATATAGCGCTATGATTCACATTCTTTTTGCCGTTCTGGTGTTGGCTCTGCTGGCCCTGGCTTTCGGCATCATTCTGGGCTTTGCCGCCGTCAAGTTTCATGTGGAAGCCGATCCCATCGTCGATCAGCTCGACGCCCTGCTGCCGCAAACCCAGTGCGGCCAGTGCGGCTACCCTGGCTGCAAACCCTACGCCGAGGCACTGGCCAACGGCGATCAGATCAACAAGTGCGTGCCCGGTGGCGATGCCACCATGCGCAAGATTGCCGATCTGATGGGGGTCGAACCCCAGCCGCTGGGCGGCGCAGAAGCCGCCGTACCGGTCAAGAAAGTCGCCTTCATCCATGAAGATCAGTGCATCGGCTGCACCAAGTGCATCCAGGCCTGCCCGGTCGATGCCATCGTCGGTGCCACCAAGGCGATGCACACCGTGATCAAGGACGAGTGCACCGGCTGCGATCTCTGCGTCGATCCCTGCCCGACCGACTGTATCGAGATGATCCCGGTGCCCACCACGGTCGACAACTGGAAGTGGGATCTCAACAACGTCACCATTCCGGTCAAGATAGTGGAGTAACCATGCAGTCCTTACTCGAACGCATCAAAGCCGGCACCCTGTGGGATTTTCACGGCGGCATTCATCCTCCCGAGAACAAGGAGCAGTCCAGCCTCACCCCGGTGGTGGACGCGGGCCTGCCGCCCCAGCTCATCATTCCGGTACGCCAGCACGCGGGCCCGGCCGGCGATCTGCTGGTGCGGGTCGGTGACCGGGTCAAGAAGGGTCAGCCACTCACCCGTCATGAGAAGGGGCGGATCGTGCCGGTGCACGCCTCTACCTCCGGCACCATCACCGCCATCGGCCACCATACGGTGGCCCACCCCTCCGGTCTCGACGATCTCTGCATCACCCTCACCCCGGATGGCGAAGATGCCTGGGGCGAGCGCAAGGGCCAAGCCGACTACTGGAATCTGGAGCGGGGCGAGCTGCTCGAGCGCATTCAGCAGGCCGGTATCGCCGGCCTCGGTGGCGCCGTGTTCCCGACCCACAGCAAGCTCGACGGCCGCGGCCAGCTCACCGAGATCCTCATCGTCAACGGCCTCGAATGCGAGCCCTACATCACCACCGATGACCGGCTGATGCAGGAGTATGCCGACGAGATCATGGACGGCATCCGGGTGCTCAAGCACCTGCTCAAACCCAAGCTGACCCTGATCGGGGTGGAAGACAACAAGCCGGCCGCCATCGGCGAGCTGACCCGTCACGCCACCGACGAAGACGTACTGGTCAAGACGGTCCCCACCAAGTACCCCTCGGGCGGCGCCAAGCAGACCATAGAGCTGCTCACCGGTCGTCAGGTACCCAAAGGCGGCCGCGCGGTGGACATGGGCATCATGGTGCTCAACGTGGCCACCGTGTTTGCCATCAAGCGCGCCATCATCGACGGCGAACCGCTCATCTCCCGCATCGTCACCCTCACCGGCGACGCCTTCAAGAAGCCGGGCAACGCCTGGGTGCTGCTGGGCACGCCGGTGCGCTGGCTGCTGCAGCGCTTCGAGCTGCAGCCCGAGGCGGATCAGCGGGTGATCATGGGGGGGCCCATGATGGGCTTCACCCTGCCCCACGCCATGGTACCCGTGGTCAAGGCCACCAACTGCCTGCTCTCCCCCACCCGGGCCGAGCTGCCGCCACCCGGTCCGGAGCAGGCCTGCATTCGCTGCAGCGCCTGTGCCGATGCCTGTCCGGCCAACCTGCTGCCCCAGGAGCTCTACTGGTACAGCCGGGCCAAGGAGTACGACAAGGCAGAAGGGCTCAACCTGTTCGACTGCATCGAATGCGGCGCCTGCGCCTGGGTCTGCCCGAGCGAGATCCCGCTGGTGCAGTACTACAAGATTGCCAAGGATGATATCCGCGAGGCCCGCGCCGAGGCCGAGAAGGCCGAGCGCGCCAAGCAGCGCTTCGAGGCCAAGCAGGCCCGCTTCGAGCGGGAGAAAGCCGCTCGCGAAGCCCGCCATGCCGAGGCGGCCGCCCAGCGGCGCCAGGCCATGACGGCGGCCGGCGGAGAAGATCCGGTAGCCGCGGCCCTGGCCCGTCTCAAGGCCAAGCAGGAGGCTCCCGTCACGGCCGTTGCCGCCACTGCCGAAGGTGTGCCCGACAACAGCGCGGTGATCGCCGCCCGTGAGGCCCGCAAGCGGGAGGCGGAAGCCCGCCGCGCCGCCAAGGCGCTCGACACGACGGCAGCCGAGCCGGGCGATGCCACTGCCACCACTGAGGCGGATCCGAAAAAAGCGGCCATCGCCGCCGCACTGGCGCGGGCCAAGGCCAAGAAAGCAGCCCAGAGCGGTGACACCGAGGCGGCACAGGCCACCCCGGAGGATGCCACAGCATCAACCAGTGCTGCTGCCCAGAGCGATCCCAAGAAGGCCGCCATCGCGGCAGCCATTGCCCGTGCCAAGGCGAAGAAAGCGCAAGCTGGCAGCGAGACAGATGCCACCGAACCAGGCGCTGACAGCAGTGCGGCGACAGCCGAGCCGACCGGCGCGGGAGACGATCCCAAGAAGGCAGCCATTGCCGCCGCCATCGCCCGTGCCAAGGCCAAGAAGGCCGCGGCTCAGGCACAAGGCGACAAAGCCGTAACCGAGGGTGAAGAGGCCGTTGCTGCCGTCCAGCAGCCTGACACTGCCGACGCAGATCCCAAGAAGGCAGCCATCGCCGCCGCCATCGCCCGTGCCAAGGCCAAGAAGGCCGCGGCTCAGGCGCAAGGTGACACTGTCGTAACCGAGGATGAAGAGGCCGTTGCGGCGGCCCCTGCTTCCGCCCCGCAACCTGATGCCGCCGATGTGGATCCCAAGAAGGCGGCCATTGCCGCCGCTATCGCCCGCGCCAAGGCCAAGAAGGCTGCGGCTCAGGCGCAAGGCGACACCGCCGTGAGCGAGGGTGAAGAGGCCGTGGCGGCTGCGCCAGCAGTAGTTTCGCAGCCTGATGCCGCCGAGGCGGATCCCAAGAAGGCGGCCATCGCCGCCGCCATCGCCCGCGCCAAGGCCAAGAAGGCTGCGGCTCAGGCGCAAGGCGACGCAGTCGTAAGCGCGGATGAAGAGGCCGTTGCTGCCGCCGTCCCGCAGCCTGATGCCGCCGAGGCAGATCCCAAGAAGGCGGCCATCGCTGCCGCCGTAGCCCGCGCCAAGGCCCGGAAACTGGCGGCCGAGGCGGCAGCCCAGGCCTCCCCTTCTCCATCGACCGACAAGAGCCACTGATCCATGTTCAATATCGCGAGTGCGCCGTTTGCCCATAACCGCAGACAGACCCAAACCCTGATGTTGCTGGTGATGCTGGCCTGTCTGCCCGGTTTTCTGGCGCAGAGCTGGTTCTTTGGCTGGGGTACCCTGATCCAGATCCTGCTGGCCCTGGTCACGGCGCTGGCCTCCGAAGCCCTGGTGCTGCGCCTGCGCCAACGCCCCGTCAAACCAGCCCTGCTGGATGGCAGCGCGGCGCTCACCGCCGTGCTGATCGGTCTCTCCCTGCCGCCGCTGCTGCCCTGGTGGATGCTGGTGCTGGGCACGGCGTTTGCCATCATCATCGCCAAGCACCTCTACGGCGGACTGGGCCAGAACCTGTTCAACCCTGCCATGGTGGCCTACGTGCTGCTGCTGGTCTCCTTCCCGGTGCAGATGACCAGCTGGCTGCCGCCGTCGAGCATCGCCGCCTACGACATCGGCTTTGGTGATGCGGCCTCGGTGATCTTCACCGGCTTCAGCCTGGATGGCTACAGCATGGCCCAGCTCAAGCAGGGGGTGGACGGACTGACCATGGCCACTCCGCTGGATACCCTGAAAACCGGGCTGACCCAGGGCCTCACCGCCGGCGAAGTGATGACCCACAAGGTGTTCGAGGGCTGGGGCGGCATCGGCTGGAGCTGGGTCAACCTCGGCTACCTGCTGGGCGGTCTGTTCCTGCTGCAACAGAAAGTGATCAACTGGCGTATCCCGGGGGCCATCCTCGGCGCCCTGCTGCTGGCTGCCACCCTGGGTTATCTGGTGATGCCGGATGCCACCGCCACCCCCATGTTCCACCTGTTCAGCGGCGCCACCATGCTGGGGGCCTTCTTCATCGCCACCGATCCGGTGAGTGCCAGCACCACACCGCGCGGCCGCCTGGTCTATGGTGTGCTCATCGGGGTGTTGGTCTACCTCATCCGCCGCTTTGGCGGCTACCCGGATGCCTTCGCCTTTGCCGTGCTGCTGGCCAACCTGTGCGTACCGCTGATCGACAGCCTGACACGCCCCAAAGTCTATGGAGCCCGCCGCAAATGATCTCGACAGCCAACGCCTGCATGGCTTGCTGGACAGACAGCCTGAGCTGTCCCGGCGCCCATGGCGCCCGTCGTATGAACGTCGCGCACACCTCACTCTCAGGAACGATGCAATGTTAAAGAGCATGCGCAAGAACGGCGTCACCCTGGCCATTTTCGCCCTGGCCTGTACCGCCCTGGTGGTGCTGACCAACGAATTGACCCAGGGCCGGATCGCCCATCAACAGCAGCTGGAGAAGCTGCGCACCCTCTCCGCCCTGTTGCCGGAGGGGAGCTATGACAACGATCTGGTGGCCAGCTGCAAGCTGGTGCAGAGCAAGCGCTATCTGGGCAGCGATCAGCCGATGCCCCTCTACACCGCGACCCTGCAAGGCACCACCACCGGCTATGCGCTGGAAACCGTGGCCCCCGACGGCTACAGTGGGGCCATTCGCCTGATCGTCGGCACGGACGCCAAGGGCACCGTCAGCGCGGTGCGGGTGTTGACCCACAACGAGACGCCCGGTCTTGGCGACAAGATAGAGTTGAAAAAATCTGGCTGGATCAACAGCTTCGTCGGCAAGTTTCTCAACCGCGACAACGAATCCAGCTGGGCCGTGAAGAAGGATGGCGGCGAGTTCGACGCCTTCACCGGCGCCACCATCACCCCCAGGGCCGTGGTCAAGGCGGTGAAGAACCTGCTGTTGCTGCAACAGGAGCACCCCGAGCTGCTGCGGGACGCCCCCGCCTGTGACGCCACCCCCTAACGCCGGAGCACAAGCTATGGAACAAGTTGATGTGATTGACGGGCAGAGCCCGATCAGCGAGAGCAATGGCCGCCGTGAAGAGCTCAAGGAGCTGATGCTGCAGGGGCTGTGGAAGAACAACCCCTCCCTGGTGCAGGTGCTGGGGCTCTGCCCCACCCTGGCGGTCTCCTCCACCTTCACCAATGCGCTGGGGCTCGGCCTTGCCACCATGGCGGTACTGGTCAGCTCCAACCTCGCCATCTCCCTGGTGCGCAACTGGGTGCCCAAGGATATCCGCATCCCGGTCTACGTGATGATCATCGCGGCCCTGGTGACCAGCGTGCAGCTGTTGATGAACGCCTATACCTACGGCCTCTATCAGGCGCTCGGCATCTTCATCGCCCTCATCGTCACCAACTGCGTCATCATAGGCCGGGCCGAGGCCTATGCCTCCAAGAACCCGCCGCTGCTGGCGGCCATCGACGGCTTCATGATGGGACTGGGCTTTACCCTGGTGCTGCTGGTGCTGGGGGGCCTTCGCGAGATCATCGGCATGGGCACCCTGTTTGACGGTGCCGACCTGCTGCTGGGTGAGTGGGCCAAGTCCCTGCGCATCGAGCTGTTCCATGCCGACGCCAGCCTGCTGCTGGCGATCCTGCCCCCTGGCGGCTTCATCGGCCTCGGCCTGATGATCGCCGGCAAGAACGCCATCAACGACTGGATGGGCCGCAAGCAGAGCGCCGAGAAGGCCCACTGCAGCGTGCCGGCCGCGGGTGCCCGCGCGACCCAGCTCTGAGCCAAGAGGGAGCCATGAACAACCAGAAACGCAGACTGATCCTGGAGCGACTGCGGGACGACAATCCCCACCCCACCACAGAGCTCAACTTCACCACACCGTTCGAGCTGCTGATCGCCGTGCTGCTGTCGGCCCAGGCCACCGACGTGAGCGTCAACAAGGCCACCGACAAGCTCTACCCGGTGGCCAACACCCCGCAGGCCATGCTGGATCTGGGGGTGGACGGGCTCAAGGAGTACATCAAGACCATTGGCCTGTTCAACACCAAGGCCGAGAATGTCATCAAGACCTGCGCCATCCTGCTGGAGCGCCACGGCGGCGAGGTGCCGGAGAATCGCGAGGCCCTCGAGGCCCTGCCCGGCGTCGGCCGCAAGACCGCCAACGTGGTGCTCAATACCGCCTTCGGCTGGCCCACCATCGCCGTCGATACCCATATCTTCCGGGTCTCCAATCGCACCGGCTTTGCGGTGGGCAAGAACGTCGATCAGGTGGAGGAGAAGCTGCTCAAGGTGGTCCCGGCCGAGTTCAAGCTGGATGTGCACCACTGGCTGATCCTACACGGGCGCTACACCTGTCTGGCCCGCAAGCCGCGCTGTGGCTCCTGCATCATCGAAGATTTGTGTGAGTACAAAGAAAAAGTCTACCCCGAGAGCTGATCCGCAGGGCGAGGCCTGGCTCACAGGCGTCTGCGGAGCCAGGCCGAGGGTCATGGATTCAAGGCAGTACCAATCACCAACCCGGAGAATTGAGCAATGAGAATTCTGCATACCATGTTGCGCGTCGGCGATCTGCAACGTTCCATCGACTTCTACACCCGTGTGCTGGGCATGAAACTGCTGCGCAAGAGCGAGAACAGCGAGTACAAGTACACCCTGGCCTTCGTCGGCTACGGCGACGAGAAGGATGAGGCCGTCATCGAGCTCACCTACAACTGGGGCGTGAGCGAGTATGAGCTGGGTTCGGCCTACGGCCACATCGCGCTGGAAGCGGACGACATCTATGCCACCTGCGAGGCGCTGCGCACCGCTGGTGCCAAGATCACCCGCGAACCGGGTCCGGTCAAAGGCGGTACCACCGTCATCGCCTTCGTCGAGGATCCGGACGGTTACAAGATTGAACTGATCGCCAAGAAAGATGCCGGCAGCGGCCTTGGTGAGAGCTTCTGATCCAGGCTTGTCCCCGAAAAACCAAAAAGAGCGCCGAGGCGCTCTTTTTTATGGCAGAGATATCGCTCAGATGGCGCCATTACGGCCCATGTTGATCACCACCCGCCGGTTCTTGGCACGGCCACCCTCGGTCTCGTTGGAGGCGACATGCTGCTTCTCGCCGTGCCCTTCCACCGAGATCTTGCCAGGATCGATGCCCAGATCGACGAACACCTTCTTGATGGCATCAGCCCGCTTCTCCGAGAGCTTCTGGTTCGGCCAGCGACCGCCGTAGCTGTCGCTGTAGGCGTCGATCACCACCACGTCGATGCTCTTGTCCACCTTCACGTACTCGCCGATCATCGCCAGCCGCCGCTTGGAGGCCAGCGACAGCTGATCGCTGTTCTTGTCGTAGGTGAGCACGCTGAAGGCGATGTCGTTGAAACTGTAGGGCAGCAGGCCATTCACGCAGTCCATGAAGGCCTGGTACTTGACCCGGAAATTGACCGAGGAGAGGGAGACCCGTACCGGCCGGTTCTGGCGATACCAGTCACGATACTGGAAGGTCGGCATGCGCCCCCCCTCCAGCTCGTCCAGCATGGTCCAGGCGGTCTGCCCCTCCACCAGGCCATCAAACTGCTGGTAAAAACGCAGCTGGCTTATCTCCCGACCGGCCAGGCCAGGGCGCCAGATGGGCGGCATGATGCCCAGACTCACCGTCTGGGTCTGGGCCTGCTGGCGCAGCCCCTTGAGTTCGAAGTCCAGATTGATCTTGCGACCGGCGCGGCTGACGAAGGCCCCCGTGCCCCAGCTGGGGATGGGATGCTCGAGCCGGCACTCCACCTGGGTATCAGAGGTCAACCGCCAGACGGATTGATCCAGGCCGGCACCGAATTCGGTGACCCCCGCCTGCAACTGCATACTCACTGATATGCTGACCAACCCCAACACCCAAGCGTTCAACTGCCTGCCCTCCACACGATCTCTGGTTAGGTATCGGCAGGGGCAGGACAAGCTTTAGGTCAAAGCGCTCAATGGGGTGAAGATCCGCCCATCAGCTTGAAGCTGGCGATGCGGCCTGCCAGCTCTCGTGCCAGCTGATCCAGCTCAACGCTGTTCTGCTGCAGGGTCTCAGAGTGCTGGCGATGCGCCTCGTATACCTCGCGGATAGTCATCACGTTGTGCTGGATATCATCGGTGACATAACGCTGCTCCTCGGTGGCGGTGGCCACCTGGGCTGTCATGTCGCTCACCTTGCGCACCTCGTTGACGATGTCGGTCAGCTCGCTGCCCGCCCGTTTGGCTTCGGTCACGCTCAGCCCCGCCTGCTCGGTTCCCAGGTGCATGGCCGTCACCGCCTGATTGGCCCCCTGACGCAGACGCGCCAGCATCCGTTCGATGTCGTCGGCGGCCTGCTGGGTGCGCGATGCCAGCGCCCGCACCTCTTCCGCCACCACCGCAAAGCCGCGGCCGGATTCGCCGGCACGGGCCGCCTCGATGGCCGCGTTGAGGGCCAGCAGGTTGGTGCGATCCGAGATCTGCTTGATGAGGTTGAGGGCCTCCCCCACCGACTCGGTATCCTGATGCAGACTGTCCACCAGTTGCTGGGTATCGCTCAGGGTACCCGCCACCAGCTGGATGGCGTCTATGGTCTGATCCACCTCCTTGTCCCCCTGCCGGGCCCGACCGATGGCCTGCTGGGTCGCCAGCGAGGTCTGGGTGGCGTTGCGCGCAATCTCTGCCACCGTTGAGGCCATCTCGGTGGCGGCGGTCGCCACCAGGTCCACCTGACCAAAGCCCCTGGCCACCCCGGCGTTCACCTCCGAGATGACGTTGGCCGAGGCGGCGGCACTGCGGGTCAACACCTCGCAGGAGCGGCGCACCGCCAGCAGCAAGCCTTCCAGGTGTTCGAGGAAGTGGTTCAGATCCCGCGCCAGCGCCCCCAGCTCGTCGCCGGATTGCCAGTTGACCCGCACCGTCAGGTCGTTCTCCTTCACCAGCCGCTTGAAGGTCTGATGCAGCGCCGTGAAGCCCAGGTGCAGATCCCGCACCACCCGCCAGCAGACGAAGGTGGTCAGTGCCACGCACAGCAAGACCCCGATGGCAGCCCACCAGAAGTCGCTGGCACTCTGGGCTCGCATCTGGTCAACCCGCTCGGACAGCTGCTGATAGAGGCGATCCTCACTCTGTTTGAGCAGGCCTATCTTGTCGGTACTCAAGGCAAACCAGGCTTCGGCATCCACCCCGAAACCACCGGTGGCCGCCTTGTCGAGCGCCAGTTTCTCCATGGCGGCCACCTTGGCTACCACGGGCGAGGCCAGGCTGTCGGCCAGCAGCTGGCGCTGGGAGAGGCTCGCCACCGCCTGGAAGCGTTCAAGATAAGTATTCTGGGCCGCCAGCAGCGAGATGAACTGCTGCAGCAGCGCTGGCGTGAAGCTGTCTCGGCCGAACACGTTGCTCAAGGTCGCCCGCTCCAGCCCCATCCGCTCCTTGCTCTGCAAGAAGGCGGCATAGGCGTTGGTCTGCAGCGCTATGGTGGCATCCCGGCTGTGGATGCTGATCTGATCCACCACCGCCAGCAGGCGGGAGATGATCCGGCTGTAGACGCCGACCTGCTCCGCCACCTCCACCCCCAGCGCACTGACCCGCTCGCGCATGGCCGTCAGCCCGGCCAGCTCCTGCTGCACCTCGCTGAGCGCCAGCAGGGCCGGGTCTTGTGCAAAACGCTGCAGCAGGCCATCCACCACCTTGCGCTGGGCCGGCAGGGCATCGCGGAACTTGTTGCCGCCAGAGCCGAGGAAGCCGGCCGACATGCCGCGCTCTTTTTGCAGCTCGTGGGCCAGTTGCGCCGCTTCCCGAACCACATCCAGCGCGGCCTGGGCCTGGCTCATCTCCTGTTCGACCCGATAACGCTCATACACGTACCGGCCGGAGAAAAACAGCAGGGCCAGCAGTGGCAGGCAGACAACCAGCAACATCTTGTGCGCCAATCCCAGCTTCTTCATCCTTGCTCTCCATTCCATTGATTGAGTGGTCAATTATAAGCTCGCGTGTCGATAATAGAATCGGCTAGCGCCTGCAGGGCGGCGGAGATGGGACAAGGGCCCGCTTTTTTGCCATAATGCCGCCTCATTTCACGCCGACCGAGATACCATGACCGACGCAGTTCACACCCTCAAGGGCCGTTTTCGTGGCTTTTACCCCGTCGTCATCGATGTTGAAACCGCCGGGTTCAATGCCAGAACCGACGCTTTGCTGGAGATCGCTGCCCATACCCTCAAGATGGACGAGCAGGGCTGGCTCGTGCCCGATCAGATCTTCCATTTTCATGTCGAACCGTTCGAGGGCGCCAACCTGGAAAAGGCGGCGCTCGACTTCACCGGCATCGACCCCTTCAATCCCCTGCGTGGCGCCGTCAGCGAGAAAGAGGCGCTGACCGAGATCTTCAAGGGCATTCGCAAGGGGATGAAGGAGCAGGATTGCGGCCGCGCCATCATAGTGGCCCACAACGCCACCTTCGATCACGGCTTCGTGATGGCCGCCGCCGAGCGGGCCGGCCTCAAGCGCAATCCGTTCCATCCGTTTGCCACGTTCGATACCGCGGCGCTCTCCGGCCTGGCCTTGGGTCAGACGGTGCTGGCCAAGGCGTGCCAGAGCGCCCGCATCCCGTTCGACAACAAAGAGGCACACTCCGCCCTCTATGACACCGAACGCACCACAGAGCTGTTCTGCCATATCGTCAACCGCTGGAAGAGCCTGGGTGGCTGGCCACCCGCTCACCCGGACAACGAGAGTGACGATGCGGGCGAATAAACCCCGATCTCAAGCAGGCTGCCACGGCAGCCGCTTTTCTTTGCACGGTTTGCCTCTGCTGGTTTATTCCTGATCTGGTTTGACCAGAATAGATAATAAAGTGCCATCCAGCGCCTTTTTTCACGCCTCCGACCCCGTTGTCGGCAGCAGAGCGCCGTGAATGCTGCAGATAGGCCATCAGCCTGATTTTTTACTCGACATTTGTCACATTTTTCGCAAACTAACTGCCTTTCACACGACAGACAGCAACACAAACTATAAGGAAATCAAATGAATCCTGTTGTTATCGCAGTGGCGCTGATGCTGGTGCTCAGCCTACTGCGGATCAATGTGGTGGTCTCCCTCGCCATCGGCGCCATCGCGGGCGGCCTGATCGGGGGGCTCACCCTTGAGCAGACGCTCTCCACCTTTACCGGTGGCCTGGGTGGCGGCGCCGAGATCGCCCTCTCCTACGCCATGCTGGGTGCCTTCGCCGTCGCCATCTCCCGTTCCGGCATCACCGATCTGCTGGCCCGCAAGGTGATCAGCCAGCTCGGCAAGGATGCCAGCAGTACCCGCATTCTCTGGGTCAAGAGCCTGCTGCTCGCCTCCGTGCTCGCGGTCTCCGTCTCTTCCCAGAACCTGATCCCGGTTCACATCGCCTTCATTCCCATCCTGATCCCGCCGCTGCTGCACGTCATGGCCCAGATGCAGATCGACCGTCGTCAGGTGGCCTGCGTCATCACCTTCGGCCTGACCGCGACCTACATGCTGCTGCCGGTGGGCTTTGGTGGCATCTTCCTCAACAACATCCTGGCCAAGAACCTGATCGACAACGGCGTGCCGGTCGAGCTCAGCCAGCTGCCGATGGCGATGGCCATCCCGGTGCTTGGCATGTTCTGCGGCCTGCTCATCGCCGTCTTCTTCAGCTACCGCAAGCCGCGCCAGTACGATCTGGAGAAGATCCTGGCCGCCGAGCCGGAGACGGTCGAGCTCAACCTCAGTCACATCTGGGTGGCCCTGCTGGCCATCGCCGTGGCGCTGGGGCTGCAACTGATGACCAACAGCATAGTGCTGGGGGCCCTGGCGGGTTTCGTCATCTTCACCTGTGGCGGCGTCATCAAGTTTCGCGAGAGTCAGGATGCCTTCACCCAGGGCGTGCGCATGATGTCCCTCATCGGCTTCATCATGATCTCCGCCGCCGGCTTTGCCGCCGTGATGAAGGAGACCCACGGGGTCGACAGCCTGGTGCAGTCCGTCGCCGGCATGATGACCGGCCACAAGGGGCTGGCCGCCCTCCTGATGCTGCTGGTGGGCCTGCTCATCACCATGGGGATCGGCTCCTCCTTCTCCACCGTGCCCATCATCGCCACCATCTATGTGCCGCTGTGCATCCAGCTCGGCTTCTCGCCCATGGCCACCATCGCCCTGGTGGGGGCAGCCGGCGCGCTGGGGGACGCGGGTTCGCCCGCCTCGGATTCGACCCTGGGCCCCACCTCGGGCCTCAACGCCGACGGCCAGCACGACCATATCTGGGACAGCGTGGTGCCGACCTTCATCCACTACAACATCCCGCTCATCCTCTTCGGCTGGATTGCCGCCATGGTGCTCTAAGCCGGGCAGCAAGAGACAACACAGCAAAAAGGCGACCTATGGGTCGCCTTTTTGCTGCCTTCATCGTGCCATGTATACGCCGGAATATACGAGCGAACAGGCGAGGCACTTTTCCTTCCTGGCTGCTCTGTCGGCCCTCTCTTGTTCTGCTTCGCTCTCCCCTTCGCGCAGGTTCTGCTCGCAACGGCACAAGGCGGCTCATGGGCTGGCTACCTTAGTTACCATCCTGCACCTTGCAGCCGATGCCGATGCCGATGCCGATGCCGGGCAGCCTGTCGGTGATATCAATGGCGCTCAATGGGTGAGCCCCACCAGCACAGCATGGGTAAACCACAGGCAACAAAAAGGCCGCTCGATGAGCGGCCTTTTTAGATAACCATCAGGGCTTAGCTGTCGCGGCGCTTGCCACCGAACTTGCGACCCTTGTCGAAACCGCCTTCACGGCGATCCTTGTTGAAGGGACGGTCACCCTGCGGACGGCGATCCTTGTTGAAAGGACGGTCGCCACGGAACGGACGATCACCGCGCGGCGGACGGCTGCTGGTGTTGCCGCCGGCCGGCACCTCGGTGTAGCGGCTGATCTGCAGCGGACGCTGGCAGACCCGGGCCTTCTTGATCACTTCCAGCACGTCAGGGCTGATGCCTTTGGGCAGATCGACAGTGGAGAAGTCGTCAGCGATGTCGATGTTGCCGATGAAACGGCTCTCGATGTTCGCTTCGTTGGCGATGGCGCCCACGATCTGGCCCGGCTTGACGCCGTGATGGGCACCCACGTCTACGCGGTAACGCTCCATCTCCACGTCCGGGTTGTCTTTGAGCGGACGCGGCTCCAGGGACGGCATGCGACGGGCCGGACGATCGCCACGGTCACCGAAGTCACGACCGCCGCGGTCGTTGAACTCACGACGCTCGAAACCACCGCGATCGTTGTTGTTGCTGAACAGCGGATCCGGGATGGAGTCATCCAGCAGCAGCGGCTGATCACCCTGTACCAGCTTGGCCAGTGCGGCAGCCAGCTCCAGCGGATCGGCAGAATCTTCTTCGATCAGCTCGTTCACCAGGTTCACGTAGATCTCGAGCTCTTCGCCCATCATGGTTTCGCGGATGCGCTCCTTGAACTTGGCCAGACGGTGCTGGTTGATGTCCTCGGTGCTCGGCATCTTCATCGGCTCGATGGCCTGACGGGTAGCGTGCTCGATGGCGCGCAGCATGCGGCGCTCGCGCGGTGCCACGAACAGGATGGCCTCGCCCTTGCGACCGGCACGGCCGGTACGGCCGATACGGTGAACGTAGGATTCGGTGTCGTACGGAATGTCGTAGTTCACTACGTGGGTGATACGCTCAACGTCCAGACCACGAGCAACCACGTCGGTGGCGATCAGGATGTCCAACTGGCCCTGACGCAGCTTGTCGACGGTACGCTCACGCAGCTTCTGCGGGATGTCGCCGTGCAGCGCTTCACAGGCGTGGCCACGAGCGGCCAGCTTGCCGGCCAGCTCTTCGGCGGCGTTCTTGGTACGCACGAACACCAGCAGCGCTTCGTAGGGTTCCACTTCCAGCAGACGGGTCATGGCGTCCAGTTTGTGCAGACCGGTCACCTGCCAGTAGCGCTGGCGAATGGTGGTGGCGGTAGCAGTCTTGGAGGCGATCTTGATCTCTTTGGGCTGCTTCAGGTGCTTCTGGGCAACGCGACGGATCTGCTCCGGCATGGTGGCAGAGAACAGGGCAACCTGACGACCGGCCGGGCACTGATCCATGATCCAGTCCACGTCGTCGATGAAGCCCATGCGCAGCATTTCGTCCGCTTCGTCCAGCACCAGGGCTTTCAGACCGGAGAGGTCCAGGTTCTTGCGACGGATCAGGTCCATCACACGGCCCGGAGTACCCACGACAACCTGAGCACCGCGACGCAGGGCGCGGGTCTGGGTTTCGTAGGAGGCGCCGCCGTAGATGGGCAGCACGTGGAAATCAGGCATGTGGTGGGCATAGCGTTGGCACGCCTCAGCCACCTGCAGGGCCAGTTCGCGGGTAGGCGCCAGCACCAGGATCTGGGTGTTGCGGTTACCAGCTTCCAGACGAGACAACAGAGGCAAGGCAAAAGCAGCGGTCTTCCCTGTACCGGTTTGCGCCTGCCCCAGCAGATCGTGGCCCGCCATCAGGTGGGGAATTGCTGCGGCCTGGATGGGGGACGGGCGCTCATAGCCCACGTCCTGCAGCGCTTTCAGTACAGGCGCGGCCAGTCCAAGCTCACTAAAAAGGGGCAGTTGTTCGGTATCAGACATAGATTCTTCCAGATTAAGGCAGGCGGCTAACACCGCGGAATAGCAAAAAGGCGGCGATTATAGCGCCACTTTGTTCTGCTGTCTTGAAAAATGTGATAGGCCTCTCAAGACGTTGGCAATTATAGAGGGATCTGACGACTATGGCTTGCTTATTTTTCACTCATGGTGCGTGATTGCGGATCACGCTTCGCCAGAGTCCTTGTCCCGCTTGTGCTTGAGCACCGCCATGGTCAACCGGCTGGTGCACAATAAACGACCACGTTCATCGCGAATTTCTATCTGCCACACCTGAGTGGTCGCCCCCAGATGCAGCGGCGCGCAGCGCCCCGTCACCACCCCTTCCCGCTTGGCCCTCAAGTGGTTGGCATTGACCTCCAGCCCCACGCAGTAACTGTCAGGTCCGACCGCCATGTTGGCCGCAAGCGATCCCAGCGTCTCCGCCAGCACCACGGAGGCGCCGCCGTGCAGCATGCCGAGCGGCTGATGGGTGCGGTGATCCACCGGCATGGTGGCCTCCAGCCAGTCAGGACCAAAGGCGGTGTAGACGATGTCGAGGTGGGCCATCAGGGTATTGCGGGAGCTGGCGTTGAGCCCCTCAAGGCTCATGGGCTTGCGCCAGATGGGGGCGTTATCTTGACTCATGACGAGCTGACTCCTTCTGTGATCAATGGGTTATCGCTGCGCCGTAGCGGCAAACCAGCAGTGTCGGCGAAAAAGGCGCAGAAAAAAAGATGCCCCGCTTGAGGGGGCATCTTCAGGGCTGGCTGGCCAGGCCCTGTCACCAGGGGTAGGTCACCCCGGGCCACCCGGCCCAAGGGACGTCCCGCCCAGGCAGGCTCGGCTCGGGCCACTGCCACACCTTGCCAAGCCAGGCGCGCAGTTCGGCCTCCAGTTCGGCATCGGTGAGCGGCGCCTCGGCCACCTTCCAGAAGAAGAGCTCCACCGCCACCTCCGGCAGCACCGAGGGGTAGAGGTAAACTCCGCCCCAGAACTCGGGCTCCCGTGCCGGGCTCCAGAGACCATAGGCAAAGGAGCGCTTGGCCAGAAACTCGGAGCGCTGCCACTCCAGATCGGCCTCGTGCTGGCTCAGGCTGAAATTGGCGGAGGGCCACACATCGTCCGGGCGAAACAGCTGATGGAGCTGCTCGCGCTCGCGCAGCATGGCGACGAACTCCACCACCGCCTGGGCCGGGCTGACCGGCAGCAGCAGGAAGTGCGGGTGCCGATAGGCTTGCGGCACCCGAAACCGCTTGGGCAGCGTCAGCATCAGAGCAGTTCCAGCAGGGCCTGCAACGGGTGCTTGAGTTTCTCCCCCTCCATCCGCTTGACCTGGCTGCGGCACGAATAACCGGTGGCCAGGCAGCGCTCCTTGGGCAGGCGCGCGAGGGGCTCGGCCCAGCTCAGACCATAGATGCCTTTGGAGTTCTCCACCTGTTTGGCGTCGTGGCCATAGGTACCGGCCATGCCGCAGCAGCCCACCGAGACCGGCTGCAGCGTGGCACCGAAGCGGCGGAACAGGGTGCTCCAGTCACCGTGGGTGGTGGGCTTGGCGGTCTTCTCGGTGCAGTGAGCGAACAGATACCAGGGTTCGGTGCCCGCCTCTTCCCGCACCGGCAGCGCCTCGGCCGGCAGGGAGAGCAACCACTCCTGGGGCAACATCACCTGGAAGTCCCCGCGAGCGGGGCCGAGCGCCTTCACGTACTCGTCCCGGTAGCAGAGCACCAGGGAGGGATCGACCCCCACCATGGGGATGCCAAGCGCCGCCACCTTGTTGAGGAACTGGGCGCTGCTGGCCGCGGTACGGGCAAAGGCGCGCAGGAAACCCTTCACGTGCTGGGGCTTGCCGTTGGGCTTGAACGGCAGCAGATAGGGCTGCAGGCCGAGCTTGCTGGCCAGTTTCACCAGGTCACGCACCACGGGGGCGTCGTAGTAGCTGGTGAAGGGATCCTGCACGATGAGCACCACTTTTTGACGCTGCTCTGGGCTCATGGCCTCGAGGCCCGGCAGGTCGAAATAGCGGGCGCGATGGTCACGCAGCTCCTCGGCCAAGGTCGGCACGCTCAAGAGCGGCACGTCCACCATGCCGATACTCTTCTCGGTCGCCTTCTGGGCCCACTCTTTCTCGAGGAAGAAGTTGACCAGTTTCGGCGCCTTGGCCAGCAGGGGGGCATAGCTCTCCACCGTGCCGACGAAGTAATCCTTGGGTCCACGCAGATAGCGGCTGTGGTAGAGCTGCATGAAGCGGGCGCGGAAAGTGGGTACATCCACCTTGATGGGGCACTGGCTGGTGCACGCCTTGCACGCGAGGCACCCTTCCATCGCCTCCATCACCTCGTGGGAGAAGTCATACTGGCCGCGGGCGCGGGCCACCGTATTGCGGAACTTGTCGACAATCTGCTTGAAGCGCAGACCGCCGCTTTGCAGCGCTACCTCTTCGGCAAGAGGGTCGAAACCCTGCTCCGCCAACTGGCGCAGCCATTCGCGCATCAATCCTGCTCGCCCCTTGGGGGAGTGGCGGCGATCGCGGCTGATTTTGACCGAGGGGCACATGGGGGAGTCGGTCTCGAAGGTGAAGCACAGACCGTTGCCGTTGCAATCGAGCGCCCGGGTATAGCTGGTGCGTACCGCCAGCGGGATCTGGCGGTCAAACTTGCCACGCTTGGGCCCGTCCACCGACACCAGTTCGGCGCCGCTGCCGTAAGGCATGCAGATCTTGCCCGGGTTGATGCGGTTGGCCGGGTCGAACGTCCCCTTGACCCGTTGCAGCTCCTCCCACAGCTCGCCGAAGAAGGCGGGGCTGTATTCGGAGCGAAAGCCCTTGCCGTGCTCCCCCCACATCAGGCCGCCGTATTTGGCGGTGAGCGCCACCACCTGATCCGAGATGCGCCGCAGCAACACCTCCTGCTCGGGGTCGCACAGATCGAGCGCCGGGCGCACGTGCAGCACCCCGGCATCGACGTGGCCGAACATGCCGTAGTCAAGGCCATGGGCGTCCAGCAAGGCACGAAACTCCATGATGAAATCGGCCAGGGATTCCGGCGGCACGGCGGTGTCTTCGGTGAAGGCCACCGGCTTCTTGCGCCCCTCGGCGTTACCGAGCAGCCCCACCGACTTCTTGCGCATGCCGTAGATGGTCTCGATGCTCGGCAGGTGGTCACACACCTGATAGCCGATGACCCCGGCCTCCCCGCGCGCCAGCAGACCGTCGATGCGCCGGCACAGCTCGACTACCTTGGCTTGGTGCTCGGCCTCATCGGTGTCGGCAAACTCGACGATGTTGAGCCCCTGCAGATCCTTGCCGGGTACGTCCTGGATGAGATCCTTCACCGAGTGCCAGATGATGTCGGCGCGGGCCAGCCCCAGCACCCGGGAGTCCACCGTCTCCACCGACAGGGCGTGGGCCTCCACCATAAAGGGGGCGTTGCGCAGGGCCGAGGGGAAGCTGTCGTACTTGACGTTGACCAGGGTCCGGTAGCGCGGGATGGGGGTGATGTTGAGCCTGGCTTCGGTGATAAAACCCAGGGAGCCTTCCGAGCCGCACAGCACCCGGCTCACGTCCAGGGTGTCGCTCTCTGGAATATAAAGGTGCTTGAGATCGTATCCGGTCAGAAAGCGGTTGAGTTTGGGGAAGGTAGCCTCGATGTCGGCGCGCCGCTCGCGGCCTATGCGATAGAGGGTGCGATAGATCTCCCCTTCCCGATTCTCCAGCGCCAGCTTGTCGGCCAGTCGCTCACCGGTCACCGGCTCGGTGGCCATGAGTTCGCCGTTTTCCAGCACGGCCTTGAGACCCAGCACGTGATCCGAGGTCTTGCCGTACACCAGCGACCCCTGCCCGGAGGCGTCGGTGTTGACCATGCCCCCCAGGGTGGCGCGGTTGGAGGTGGAGAGATCCGGCGAGAAGAAGTAGCCATGAGGCTTCAAATAGGCGTTGAGCTGATCCTTCACCACCCCGGCCTGGGCTCGCACCCAGCCCTCTTCCAGATTAATTTCCATGATCTGGTTCATATGGCGCGAGAGATCGACGATAATGCCGCCGCCCAAGGATTGACCATTGGTGCCGGTACCGCCGCCGCGAGGGAAGAAACTCAAGGCTGCGTACTCGGGCCCCTGGGCCAGCTTGAGCATCACCGCTATATCGTCCGCGCTGCGCGGATAGAGAACCGCCTGAGGTACGACCTGATAGACGCTGTTATCCGTCGCCATCGCCAACCGGCTTGCATAAGACTTTTCGATATCACCACGAAATGCTGATCGCGCCAGCAACTCAAGAAACTGCAGGGTTGTAGGTGACAAACTGTCCTGGTAATCGAGTCTCGGGATCATGAATCCTTGTTCCCATCCTTTGCTTGATGCCGGCATTCCGGCGACAACGACCGTTCGGGCCAGCCTCTTCGCGGGCCCCCGAACCAGTCCGCTCACATGTGAGCGGGCAGTATATCAGCTAGAAAACCGCTTGCGCGCGCAATCTTCACCATTTGAAAGGAGGACTTTTATGGCTCACTACAGCCATGTTATCAGTACGCTTGTCCGCACCGAAAAACAGGCGCTGACCCTGTCGCTGTTTGGTTGCATCACCTTTGCCATCTTCGGCATCGGCTATGGTCTGTTCGTCGGATCCAACGCCATCATGCTCGACGGCATCTTCACCCTGTTCAGCATGGGCATGACGGGCCTCGGGCTCATCACCGCCTACCTGGTTACCCGCCCCTCCGATGCCCGTTTTCAATACGGCTACGCCCACTTCGAACCCATCGCCAACGTCATCAACGGCACCATCATTCTGCTGCTCTGTCTGGCGGCGCTCTACAACGGCCTGACCACCCTGCTGGCGGGGGGACGGGAGATCGATCTCGGCCACGCCCTCATCTATGCCGTCGTCTCCACCTTCTTCTGCGGCATCATCTATCTGGTCGAGGCCAACGTGGCCGAGCGGGTCAACTCAGAGCTGGTGCGGGTGGACTCCAAGGAGTGGCTGGTGGACACCCTGCTCAGCACCACCCTGCTCATCGGCTTCGTGGTCGCCATTGGCCTCGATGCCATCGGCTACGGCCACTACAACCGCTACATAGACCCGCTGCTGGTCTCTCTCTTGGCCCTGTGCGCCACCCTCATTCCCATCAAGGTGCTCGGTCGCAACCTGCGGGAAGTGCTGAAAATTGCCCCCAAGGGGGACGTCTCCCGGCTGGTGGCAAACGAAGTCGAGGCCCTGCGCCTGCGCCATGGCGTCGAGTGCTACAGCCATCTGGCGAAAAGCGGCCGCCGCTTCGATCTCGAGCTCAACATCCTGGTGGCCCCGGGTCAGGAGTGGCCCATCGAGCGCCAGGATGCCCTGCGCCAGGAGCTCTGGTCCCGCCTCGGCGATACCCTGGGGGACGCCTGGCTGTCGGTCTGCTTCACCCGCGAAAAGCGCTGGCTGTAACCGCCGCTTGAACTGCCGTTTGGGGGAGGCCAGCCGCCTCCCCCAGTCATCACATCTTCATGGCTTCCCTCTTGCCAAAACGGCGCCAACCGCTATCATCAGGGCTCACTTTTAACCCGAGGTTTTATTGCCCATCATGGACAATCCCCGAAGTTGCCCTTCGTTTCTTCCCGTCAAAACCTATCTTTATCTGCTTAATCAGCGCCTCTGAATAACGTCATAGCCTTGCTGTCACTACGGCCGTCGTGCGCCGTGCTTACTCTTTGCTCTGTCTGTTTTTATTGAGGTCACTACATGGAATTGCTGCTGGATCCCCACATCTGGATCGGTCTCTTTACCCTGATCGTTCTGGAAATCGTGCTCGGGATCGACAACCTGGTCTTCATCGCCATCCTGGTGAAAAAACTGCCCCCCGCCCAGCGGGACAAGGCCCGCATCATCGGCCTGTCGCTGGCCCTGCTGATGCGCCTGGGGCTCCTGAGCGTCATGTCCTGGCTGGTCACCCTGACCACCCCCATCCTGCACATCTGGGATCACCCCTTCTCCGGGCGGGACCTGATCCTGATGGGGGGCGGCCTGTTCCTGCTGTTCAAGGCCACCTCCGAGCTGCACGAGCGGCTGGAGGCCAAGCCGCCCGAAGAGGGGCCGGTCGGCGTCTACGCCAGCTTTGGGGTGGTGATCACCCAGATCCTGGTGCTGGATGCCATCTTCTCGCTGGACTCCATTATCACCGCCGTCGGCATGGTGGAACAGCTCGGCGTCATGATGGCGGCCGTGACCATCGCCATGGTGGTGATGGTGCTCGCCTCCAAGCCGCTGACCCGCTTCGTCAACGCCCACCCCACAGTGGTGGTGCTCTGTCTGAGCTTCCTCTTGATGATCGGCTTCAGCCTGGTGGCGGAAGGGTTCGGTTTCCATATTCCGAAGGGCTACCTCTATGCGGCCATCGGCTTCTCGGTGCTGATCGAGTTCTTCAACCAGCTATCCCAGCGCAGTGCCGAGCGCCACGAGGCCAAGCTGCCCCTGCGCGAGCGCACCACCGCCGCCATCTTCAAGCTGATGGGCAGCAAGGCGTATCAGGACAAACCGGACGACGATCTGGATGCCCCCGCCCCCGAGCCGGTGAGCTTTGGCGAGGAGGAGCGCTACATGGTGACCGGGGTGCTGTCGCTGGCCGATCGATCCATCCGTACCATCATGACCCCGCGCTCCGAGATGGCCTGGATCGACGTCAACGACACCGATGACGAGATCCGCGCCCTGCTGAAGCAGGAGCCCCACAGCCTGTTCCCGGTCTGTGACGGCGATCTGGACGAGGTGATCGGGGTGGTCAAGGCGCGCGATCTGCTGTTTGCCCTCAACGAGGGGCAGTCCCTGAGCGCACTGGCCAAACAGAACGACCCCATTATCGTGCCGCAGACCATCAACGTGATCAGGTTGCTGGCGGAGCTGCGCCAGGCCAAGGGCAGCCTCATCCTGGTGGCCGACGAGTTCGGCATCATCCAGGGGCTGGTGACCACCCACGACCTGCTGGAGGCCATCGTCGGCGAACTGCCCGATGAAGATGAAACGCCGGACATGATCCGCGACGGGGAAGGCTGGCTCATCAACGGCAGCACCAACATCCACCACGTGGAGCAGGTGCTGGAGCACGAAGGGCTGGTGAGCGAGAGCGACGAATACGTGACCCTCGCCGGCATGCTGCTCTCCCACTTCGGCACCCTGCCCGCCCCGGGCCAGCAGCTGCAACTGCAGCAGCTCTGCTTCGAGGTAGTCGAGGTGAGCGAGCGGCGCATCGAGCGGGTGCGCGTCATGCCGCTGGCGGCCTGACGCCATCTCGTGAACCCTGCTGCAAAAGGGGACCTTGCCGGTCCCCTTTTCTATTTATCCTCCCCCCTTTCTCCTCTCTCATGTCGCCATTGCTGTCATCAGCGCAATTCTTTTCTGCAATTACCCCTCTTTTTCGCAAGGGATACCGGCACTAGAGTGAGCCCATCATCACCATGAGGAATTCACCATGCACCACGATCACCTGTTCTGCCCCCTGCGCCTCGGCCAGCTGCACCTCAACAATCGCATCGTCATGCCCCCCATGACCCGCTCCCGCGCCAGCCAGCCCGGTGACGTGGCCAACGCCATGATGGCCACCTACTACGCCCAGCGCGCAGGGGCCGGTCTCATCATCAGCGAGGGCACCCAGATTGACCCCATGGGCAAGGGCTACGCCTGGACGCCGGGGATCCACAGTGCCGAACAAGTGGCCGGCTGGAAGCTGGTGACCGACGCCGTGCACGCCAAGGGCGGCACCATGTTCGCCCAGCTCTGGCACGTGGGCCGGGTCACTCACCCTGACAACCTCGGCGGAGCTCAGCCCATCTCCTCCTCGGCCATTCAGGCCAAAGGGGTCAAGGTGTTCGTCGACAACGGCAGCGACGCCCCCGGGTTCGTCGAGACCGTCACCCCGCGCGCCATGACCCAGGCCGACATCGACCAGGTGGTGGGGCAGTTTCGCCAGGCGGCCCGCAACGCCATGCTGGCCGGCTTTGACGGCATCGAGCTGCACGCCGCCAACGGCTACCTCATCAACCAGTTCCTCGACTCCGAGTCCAATACCCGCACCGACGGCTACGGCGGTTCGCTCGAAAATCGGCTGCGTTTCCTCAAAGAGGTGACCGAGGCGGTCTGCAGCGAGATCGGGGCCGACCGGGTCGGGGTGCGCCTCGCGCCGCTCACCACCTTGAACGGCACCGTGGATGCCAATCCGCAGGAGACCTATCTGGCCGCTGCCCGCCTGCTGGGCCGGCTCGACGTGGTTTACCTGCACGTTGCCGAGGCGGACTGGGATGACGCCCCGCTGATGGCAGAGAGCTTCAAGCAGGGGCTGCGCGATGCCTTCCCCAACACCCTCATCTACGCAGGCAAGTATGACGGCGAGCGCGCCCGGGCGGCGCTCGAGGCAGGCTGGGCCGACATGATAGGCTTCGGTCGCCCCTTCGTGGCCAACCCAGACCTGCCCGAGCGGCTGCGCCACGGCTATCCGCTGGCCCCTCACGATCCGGCCACCCTGTTCGGCGGTGGCGAGAAGGGCCTGACCGACTACCCGACCTATCAGGCAACCGCCCAGTCCCACTCGGCCTGAGTCAGCACCGCTTCCCTGGCATAAAAAAACGCGCCCACCATCACTGGTGGGCGCGCCGTTTTTGCTTTTCACGCGAGCCAATACTCAGTAGAGGCTGACCCCGTAACAGGCGGCGTAGCTTCTGATCTCCCGGGTCAGCCGCGCCTTGTCGGCCAGGCTCAGCCAGCTCGCCTCGACGGCATTGAGTGACAAGCGGCAGAGCTGGTTCATGCTGGCCCCCAGCTCATGGGCCAGGGCGTGGAAGTTGGCGTTCATGTAGCCGCCGAAATAGGCGGGGTCGTCGGAGTTGATGGTGACGCACAGCCCTTGCTCCAGCAAATTCAGTACGTTGTGGTGGGCCATCTGGTCAAACACCTTGAGGCGGGTGTTGGAGAGGGGGCAGACGGTGAGCGGCAGCCGGGTATCGGCGAGATAACGCAGCAGCTCGGGATCGTCGACGCAGCGTACCCCGTGATCGATGCGCCGCACCTCCA
The DNA here is from genome assembly GCF_041403085.1 of Aeromonas sp. S8(2024). Lineage (NCBI taxonomy): Bacteria > Pseudomonadati > Pseudomonadota > Gammaproteobacteria > Aeromonadales > Aeromonadaceae > Aeromonas > Aeromonas sp. S8(2024). The sequence continues at coordinate 981,392 of NZ_JBGLRF010000001.1, forward strand.
GCTCCCGGATGGCCTGCCAGATGTAGTCCGCCGGCCCCTCTTCGCCGGCATGAGCCACCACCGGCAACCCCAGCTCGCGGCAGCGGGCAAACACCCGGGCAAACTTGCCGGGCGGGTTGCCCAGCTCCCCCGAATCAAGGCCGATGCCGTGAATGCGCGACAGGAAGGGCTCTGCCTCTGCCAACGTGGCGAAGGCCTCCTCTTCACTCAGGTGGCGCAAGAAACTCATGATGAGCCGCCAGCTGATGCCAAACTCTTTCTCCCCTGCCTGCAGCGCCCGCTCGATGCCGCCCAGCACGGTGGCAAAGGGAATGCCGCGAGCGGTGTGGGTCTGGGGGTCGAAGAAGATCTCCACGTGCACCACCTTGTCGGCGGCGCAGCGCGCCAGATAGGCCCAGGTCAGATCGAAGAAGTCCTGCTCGGTGACCAGTACGCTGGCCCCCAGATAGTAGAGATCGAGGAAGGATTGCAGGCAGTCGAACTCGTAGGCGGCGCGCACGCTGGCCACGTCTGGCCAAGGCAGGGCCACGCCGTTGCGCTGGCCCAGGGCAAACATCAGTTCCGGCTCGAGCGAGCCTTCGATATGGAGGTGCAGCTCCAGCTTGGGCAGACCGGCAATAAAGTTATCCATGATGACGGCTCCATCAGTGCACAGACAGCGGGACCCGCCAGTGGCAGAGCGGTTCCCTCCCCTGCAATTGATTGTGCACCTATCTCTGTTTATGGGGGAGACTTGTCATCAAACAGACTTATAATGGCGTCACAAAAACAACATAACTATTTGAAGATCTTGAGAGTTGGCGCAACTTTCCGCCGCCTCTTGCGCCTACACAAGGAGTCCCCATGAAGAAAAGCGTCATCTGCGACATCGACGGCGTCATCCTGCACAACAACGATCTGGTGCCGGGCGCCGACCGCTTCGTCCACCGCCTGCTGGAGCAGGGCAGCAAGCTGCTGTTTCTGACCAACTACCCGGCCCAGACCCAGAAAGATCTGCAAAACCGCTTCCGCTCCGCCGGGATCGAGGTACCGGAGGAGTGCTTCTACACCTCCGCCATGGGCACCGCCGACTTTCTCAAGCGCCAGGATGGCAAGAAGGCCTATGTGATCGGTGAAGGGGCACTGACCCACGAACTCTACAAGGCCGGTTTCACCATCACCGACATCGACCCCGACTTCGTGGTGGTGGGCGAGACCCGCAACTACAACTGGACCATGATGCAGTTGGGGGCCAAGTTCGTCGATCAGGGGGCCCGCTTCATCGCCACCAACCCGGATACCCACGGCCCCATGATGCACCCGGCCTGCGGCGCCCTGTGCGCCCCCATCGAGCGGATGACCGGCAAGAAGCCGTTCTACGTCGGCAAGCCGAGCGCCTGGATCATCCGCGCGGCGCTCAACCGGATGGAGGCCCACTCCGACGACACCATCATCATCGGCGACAACCTGCGCACCGACATTCTTGCAGGCTTCCAGGCCGGCCTCGAGACGGTGCTGGTGCTCTCCGGGGTGAGCAAGGTGGCCGACATCGACCGCATGCCGTTTCGGCCGAACCACATCTTCGACTCAGTAGTGGACATCGACATCGTCTGACCCGCTACCCAGGATAGAGAAGAGGGCAGGCCGGTCCTGCCCTAGCAGGAAACAACATGGAACCCATTCTTATCGCCGTGGCCTTCGGCTGCGGCATGCTGGTCAACCTCATCGGCCTGCCGCCCCTGCTGGGCTTTCTGGCCGCCGGCTTCATCCTCAACGCCATGGGCTATCACAACACCCCGGCCCTCAGCGAAGTGGCCGATCTCGGCGTCACCCTGCTGCTGTTCACCATCGGCCTCAAGCTCAACGTCAAGATCCTGATGCGGCGCGACGTCTGGGGCACTACCAGTTTGCACCTGCTGCTCTCCACCCTGCTCTTTACCGTGGTGCTGCTGGTGTGCAAGGGGCTCGGGCTGGCGCTGGCCATGTCGCTCGACTGGAAGCTGGCGCTGCTGCTGGGCTTTGCCCTCTCCTTCTCCAGCACAGTATTTGCGGTCAAGGTGCTGGAGGAGCGCAGCGACATGAACGCCCTCTATGCCCGTCTCGCCATCGGCGTGCTGGTGATGCAGGATCTGTTCGCGGTGGCCTTCCTGGCGGTCTCCAGCGGCGAGTGGCCCAGCATCTGGGCGCTCTGGATCCTGGGGCTGCCGCTGCTGCGCCCCTTGCTGCTGAAACTGCTGGAGCGGGCCGGCCACGGCGAGCTGCAGGTGCTGTTCGGGATCTTCCTGGCGCTGGTGGTGGGGGCCGCCGGCTTCGAGGTGGTGGGGCTCAAACCGGATCTGGGGGCACTCATCATCGGCATGCTGATCGCCTCCCACCCCGCCTCCGCGGGGCTGGCCAAGTCGCTGTTCAACCTCAAAGACTTGTTTCTCATCTGCTTCTTTCTCACCATCGGCCTCAACGGCCTGCCGACCCACGACACCATGTTGCTGGCGCTGGCACTGGTGCTGGCCCTGCCGCTCAAGAGCGCGCTCTACTACCTGGTCTACAGCGGCGCCCACCTGCGAGTGCGCACCGCCCTGCTCTCCACCCTGGCGCTCACCAACTTCTCGGAGTTCGGCCTCATCGTCGCGGCCATCGCCGCCAAGGCGGGCTGGATCTCCCACGAGTGGCTGGTTGCGCTCTCCCTGGCGCTGGCGGCCAGCTTCATGATCTCGGCCCCCCTCAACGGCCAGAGCGAGCGAATTTACCATCGGCTCGGCAACTGGCTGCGCGGCATGCAGGCCACCACTTTGCACCCGGAGGACAGGCCCATCGAGCTTGGCGATGCCGAGGTGATCATCCTCGGCATGGGGCGGATCGGCCAGGGCGCCTACTTCGAGCTGGAGAACAAGTACGGCACCGTGATCCTCGGGGTGGAGAACGACAGCGACAAGCTGCCCACCCTGCGCGCCCAGGGGATGAACGTCATCGAGGGGGACGCCACCGATACCGACTTCTGGGACAAGGTGTTGCTCTCCAACCAGGTCAACCTGGTGCTGCTGGCCATGCCTCACCACTCGGGCAACCTCTACGCCATCGAGAAGCTGCGCAGCCACGGCTTTGCCGGCAAGATTGCCGCCATCGTCCGCTTCGAGGACGACATCGCCTCCCTGAAGGAGCAAGGGGTGGATGCGGTGTTCAACGTCTACGACGAAGCGGGCAGCGGCTTCGCCCGCCACGTCATCAAGCGGCTGCAGCCACGCTAAAGGGCGGGAGCAGCCCCTTGGCAAGGAGGACGCTATCGTTTACGTTATACGCAACCTCGTTTAATAAAACGAACAATCACGGGGCCAGGATGGCCCCGTTTTTTATCCCTTGCCAAGGAGGCAGCATGAAGACCCTCAACGACTGGATCCTGCTCGACCGCCACGAGGTGGCTCCCACCCCGCTGATGCCCGCCCCCGATCGCCTGCGCGCCGGCAACCCGCGCCAGACGGTGTGGAACCACTACTCGGATCCGAGCCAGCAGTTCCACGTGGGCTTCTGGAGCTGCGAGCCGGGCCGCTGGGCCATTCACTACACCGAGCATGAATACTGCCAGCTGCTGGAGGGCGAGGCGGTGATCCACGACGAGCAAGGCGGCAGGCTGCCCCTCAAGTCCGGCGACCAGTTCGTCATTCCCGCCGGCTTTGTCGGGCAGTGGGAAACCCTCACCCCCTGCCGAAAGCTCTATGTGATCTTCGAGCCCGCCAGCTGACGTTCACGTCAACCTCTTCTCTTTTTTCCGGCGGCCGGACGGGTCGCCGCACTCCCCTACCTGCTTGACGCTTACGGCATGATTTTCTGCGGTTTTCCCGCTTGCAAAAGGTTTTTGCACTAGGCATTGTGATTGGCGAGGAATGTAAATGGAATTTCGAGCCCGAACGTGGGGGGCTCATATAAAAATCAAGAGGATTACCGCCAATGTGTTCTATTTTCGGCATTCTGGACATCAAATCCGATGCGGCCGCCCTGCGCAAATCGGCGCTGGAGATGTCCAAGCGATTGCGTCACCGCGGTCCTGACTGGTCCGGCGTCTACAGCTCCGACAAGGCCATTCTGGTGCACGAGCGCCTGGCCATCGTCGATCCGGGCAACGGCGCCCAGCCGCTCTACAACCCCGAGCGCACCCATGTGCTGGCCGTCAACGGCGAGATTTACAATCACAAGGAGCTGGAGAAGAACCTCAAGGTCGACTTCCAGTTTCAGACCCACTCCGACTGCGAAGTGCTGCTGGCCCTCTACAAGGAGAAGGGCCCGGCCTTTTTGGACGATCTCAACGGCATCTTCGCCTTCATCCTCTATGACGCCGAGCAGGATGCCTACCTGATTGGCCGCGACCACATGGGGATCATCCCCCTCTACACCGGTCGCGACGAGCACGGCAACTTCTACGTCGCCTCCGAGATGAAGGCGCTGGTACCGGTCTGCAAGAGCGTCGAAACCTTCCCGCCGGGACACTACCTGTGGAGCAAGGATGGCGAGCTTAAACAGTGGTACAAACGCGACTGGATGGAGTACGGCGCGGTCGAGCACAACGTCAGCGACAAAGCCGAGCTCAAAGCCGCGCTGGAAGCGGCGGTCAAACGCCAGCTGATGTGTGACGTGCCCTACGGCGTGCTGCTCTCCGGCGGGCTGGATTCGTCCGTCATCTCCGCCATCACCAAGCTCTATGCCGCCCGTCGGGTGGAAGACGATGGCAAGAGCGAGGCCTGGTGGCCCCAGCTGCACTCCTTCGCCGTGGGCCTGGAAGGCTCGCCGGATCTGGCCGCCGCCCGCAAGGTCGCCGATCATTTGGGCACCATCCACCACCAGATCCACTTCACCGTGCAGGAAGGTCTGGATGCCCTGCGGGACGTCATCTATCACCTCGAGACCTATGACGTCACCACCATCCGCGCCTCCACGCCCATGTACCTGATGGCCCGCTACATCAAGGCGATGGGGATCAAGATGGTGCTCTCCGGCGAAGGCTCCGACGAGCTGTTCGGCGGCTACCTCTACTTCCACAAGGCGCCCAACGCCCGCGAGTTCCACGAAGAGAACGTGCGCAAGCTCGCCTCTTTGCACCTCTATGACTGCCTGCGCGCCAACAAGTCCATGGCTGCCTGGGGGGTGGAGGGTCGCGTGCCCTTCCTCGACAAGGAGTTCATGGACGTGGCGATGCGCCTGCAACCTGCCGACAAGATGTGCGGCAAGGGCAAGATCGAGAAGCACATCCTGCGCGAAGCATTCGAGGATCTGCTGCCCCATGAAGTGGCGTGGCGTCAGAAGGAGCAGTTCTCCGACGGCGTAGGCTATTCGTGGATCGACAGCCTGAAAGCCATGGTCGAGCAGGAAGTGACGGATCAGATGTTCGAGGCGGCGGCCTTCCGCTTCCCCGTCAACACCCCGCTCACCAAGGAGGCCTACTTCTACCGCGCCATCTTTGACGAGCACTTCCCGCTGGAGTCCGCCGCCCGCACCGTGCCCTACGGCAAGTCGGTCGCCTGCTCCACCCCGACTGCGCTGGAATGGGATGCCAAGTTCAAGGAGATGGCCGACCCCTCCGGTCGCGCCGTGATGGACGTGCACCAGCAGGGTTACTGATCTGCCGGCGACCACCCTTGCCTGAATGCCAAGCCCCTCCTGCGAGGGGCTTTGTTTTTCCCGTCGACCCATTCCCGCTTTTTGCATAACAAGGGCCCATCTCGCCCTTGGCGGCCGGGCTCGCTCGTGTCACATTGTTGCGGCTTGGAAGCAACCACAACAACACAAGGAGCACGTGATGAACCGACTGCTATTGCCGCTGGTGCTTGGCACCGCCCTGTTTCATGGCGAGGTGTACAGCGCCGACCACCTCTGGAGCCAGACCCTGCCCGATTACAGCCAGGGCTATGACGAGCAGCGGGATCCGGCCCGCGATCTCGCCGCCGCCACCGCCAAGGCCAGCGCAGAGGGCAAGAAAGTCCTGCTGCTGGTCGGGGGCGAGTGGTGCAGCTGGTGCCAGGAGATGAACCACTTTCTGGACCGGGAGCCCGCTCTCGCCGGCCAGTTCAACCGCACCTTCGTGGTGGTCAAGGTGAACGTCAGCAAGCAGAACAAGAACGAATCCTTCCTCAAAGGTTATCCCGAGTACCTGGGGGTGCCCCACTTCTACGTGCTGGATGGCAAGGGCAAGCTGCTCGAATCCTTCAACACCGGGCTGCTGGAGAAGGGGGACAGCTACGACGGGGAGAAATTCGGCAAGTTCATCGCCTTCTTCCAGCCCAAGCCCACCCGCGGCTAGCGAGCCCCTGATATGAAAGCCCCGCACGGTCGGCTGACGGTGCGGGGCTCGATAATTGGAACCTGGCAGGAGGGCGCAGCCTCAGGGCTGGGCATCCGGCTGATTGGCGGGGGCGGCCTTGATAAAGGCCTGCAGCTGCTCGCAGTTGGCGACGATGCGGTTGATGGTGGGATAGTCTTCCAGCGACATGTCGTAGCGGCGGGCGTTGTAGACCTGGGGCACCAGCATGCAGTCCGCCAGGGTCACCTCGTTGCCGACGCAATAGATGCCGGCAGTGGTCATCAACAGCTGCTCCAGCGCACTGAAGGTTTCGTCAATCCAGTGGCGATACCAAGCCGCCTCCTGCTCCTTGCCCGCCCTGAGATGCTCTCCCAGGTAATTGAGCACCCGCAGGTTGTTGAGGGGATGGATGTCGCAGGCGATCATGTTGACGATCTGGCGTACCCGGGCCCGCTCCTCGGGGGAGGACGGCATCAGCGGGTGAGCGGGGTAGGTTTCGTCGAGGTACTCCATGATGGCCACCGACTGCCCCACCTGCACCTCACCATCCACCAGAAACGGCACCAGCCCCTGGGGATTGAGCCGGCGATAGGCCTTCTCGCGCTGCTCGCCCTGCCGCAAATTGACCGGATGCTGCTCGTAGTCGAGCCCCTTGAGCTGCATCACGATCCGTACCCGATAACTTGCCGATGAACGCCAATATCCAAACAACTGCAACATACTTTGTCCCTGTGTTGACAGGTGCATGGACACCTGCCGCTCACCCGTCGGCCACGTGTCCATGCCGGCCCCTTCACTTCGTCTGACTGGCCTCTGCCGGCGTGACCCGCTGCAAAATGGTGCCAAACAGACTCATCCCGTTGCGATCCTGCATCGCGATGGACACTGTATCACCAAAGCGCAGAAAGGGTGTAGTGGCTTGACCTGACTCGATAATTTCCAGCATTCGCAGCTCGGCGAGGCAGGATGAGCCACGACTTCTGTCGTAGTTGGAGACGGTCCCCGAGCCGATGATGCAGCCCGCCCCGAGCGGCCGGGTCTTGGCGGCGTGGGCGATCAGCTCATAAAAGTTGAAGGTCATGTCCACCCCGGCATCGGGAGCGCCGAACAGGGCGCCGTTGAGGTGGGTCTCGAGGGGCAGATGCACCTTGCCGTCGCGCCAGTCATCCCCCAGCTCGTCCGGGGTGATGGCCAGCGGCGAGAAGCTGCTGGAGGGCTTGGACTGGAAGAAGCCGAAGCCCTTGGCAAGCTCGCCCGGAATGAGGTTGCGCAGGCTCACGTCGTTGACCAGCATCAGCAGCTTGATGTGGCCGGCGGCCGCCTGCGGGCTGGTGCCCATAGGCACGTCGTCGGTGATGACGGCGATCTCCGACTCGAAATCGATGCCCCACTCCTCCGACCCCATCGGGATGGCCCCCCGCGGCGGCAGGAAGCTGTCCGAGCCCCCCTGGTACATCAGGGGATCGTGCCAGAAGCTTTCCGGCATTTCGGCGCCGCGCGCCTTGCGCACCAGCTCCACGTGGTTGACGTAGGCGCTGCCGTCCGCCCACTGGTAGGCGCGCGGCAGCGGGGAGAGACAGGCCGTCTCGTCGAACGGGAAAGTATCGGCGCAGGCGCCATCGTTGAGCTGCTGATAAACGGCGGTCAGCTTGGGCGCAAGCTCGGCCCACTCGTCGAGGGCAGCTTGCAGGGTGGCAGCAAGGTGCGGCACGCGCACCGCGCGGCTCAGATCGCGACTCACCACCACCAGGGCGCCGTCCCGTTTGCCATTGTTCAGGGTTGCCAGTTTCATAGGGATTCCTTTTATTTGCCGTTGGTGGCGGGTGTGAGTTCCGGGCGCAACCAGCTGGTGACATAACGCGGGTTCTCCACCCCGTCACACAGGCTGCCGACGTTGAGCGCATCTCGGGTATCGAGCATCACCGCCACCTCGTCGGTGAACTTCTTGGTGTAGGCCTGACCCGCCGCAAACGCCTTGGGATGGGGACCGTGGGTAAACCCGGCGGGATGGAAGGTGACCATGCCCCGCTCTATGTTGTCCCGACTGAAGAAATCCCCGGCGTGGTAGAAGAGCACCTCGTCGTAGTCATCGTTGCTGTGATAGAAGGGCACCTTGAGGGCGCCGGGATCGCTCTCGATGGGGCGCGGCACGAAGGTGCAGACCACGAACCGGCTCGCCACGAAGGTGGAGTGAGCCGAGGGCGGCAGGTGATAGCGGTGGCTCATCAGCGGGCGGATGTCCCGCCAGTTGAGGCGCACCACGCACAAGTCCCCGTGCCACCCTTGCGCATCCAGCGGATTGAACGGCCAGGTGATGACCGACACCTGGTTGTGGCGCTTCACCTGCAGCGACCAGGGATTCTCATCCTGCTGGGCCAGGAAGCGCTCGTTGATGGCGGGTACATCGAGCGCTGCCGGGTCGAAGATGGCGTGATTGCCCACCAGCCCCTTGTCCGGCAGCTGGTAGCTGTCGTTGGTCGCCTCGATCATCAGGATGAACAGGGGTGCCGTCGGCTCGATGCGCCACATGGTGCCGCGGGGGATCACCAGGTAGTCGCCATCGCGCAGGGTCAGGTGACCGTAGTCGCAGTAAAACTCACCGCTCCCCTCGTGGATGAACAGGAGCTCGTCGCCATCGGCGTTGCGCACCAGAAACGGCATGGGCTCGTGCAGGCGCCAGATGCGGTAGCGGCAGTGGGGGTTGCTCAGAATATCCGGCATCACCCAGGGGGAGAGGGAGCTCACCTCTTCGCCCAAGGCGTTGAGATCGAACAGGCGCGGGCGCAGCGGCCCCTCCCAGTTGATCCAGTCGGTGGGGGCATGCTTGTGGTGCATGTGGGTGGCCGGCCCGAAAAAGCCGGAGCGGCCCAGTTCACGCTCATAGATGGCCTGCTCGGGCAGGTCGGCATGAGCCTGGCGGGAGTGGGTCCCCTCCCGGTGGGGAAAGTTAATCCAGTTACGCATTGCCATCCTCCCTTGCCTGACCGACAACCTGCGCGTGGCGGCTTTCGTTACGCATCATTGAGCACCCCGCGACGGATCTGATCCAGCTCTATGGATTCGAACAGTGCCTGGAAGTTGCCTTCGCCAAAGCCTTCGTTGCCCTTGCGCTGGATGATCTCGAAGAACACCGGGCCGATCACTGTGTCGGTGAAGATCTGCAGCAGGATACCGTCCTTGGTGGGAGAGCCGTCGATGAGAATGCGCAGCTCTTTGAGCGCCGCCAGATCCTCCTGGTGCCCCTCGACCCGGCTGTCCACCTTCTCGTAGTAGGTGTCCGGGGTCGGCATGAAGCCGGTGCCACGGCCGCGCAGGGTACGGATGGTGTGGTAGATGTCGCTCGACGCCATGGCGATGTGCTGGATCCCCTCCCCCTTGTACTGACGCAGGTACTCCTCAATCTGGGACTTGTCGTCAGAGGATTCATTGATGGGAATGCGAATTTTACCGCAGGGAGCTGTCATGGCACGGGAATGGAGCCCGGTCAGCTTGCCCTCGATGTCGAAGTAGCGGATTTCGCGAAAGTTGCCGATCCGCTCGTAGAAGTTGGACCAGACATCCATGTTGCCGCGCTGCACGTTGTGGGTCAGGTGGTCAATCTCGTAGAGCCCTGCATCCACCTCGGCCATGCGCGCCTGCCAGTCCGGATAGAAGACGAAGTCCACATCATAGATGGAGCCCTTGTCGCCGTAGCGGTCGACAAAGGAGAGGGTGCTCTCGCCGATGCCGTAGATGGCGGGGATGTTGAGCTCCATGGGACCAATCTTGCCGACGAACGGCTTGGCGCCCTTGGCGATGGCGTACTGCTGGGCCTTGCCGGCATCGCTCACCCGAAACGCCATGCCGCAGACGCTCGGCCCGTGCAGGCTGGCAAACTGCTCGGCCTGGGAGTGGGGCTCGGCATTGACCACGAAGTTGATGTCCCCCTGGCGGTAGAGCCAGCACTGCTTGTGTTTGTGCTGCGCCACCTCGGCAAAGCCCAGCGAGACGAACAGCGCCTTGAGGGCGGCAATGCCTTTGGCATCCGGCGCCGTGTACTCGACGAATTCGAAACCATCGGTGCCGAGCGGGTTGATGGTGTGAGTACGGGTAGAAGAAGTGGTCGTCATGATGCGCTCCTTGCGATTGACTGATAACGAAACGGGTCACACCGGGGCGCTGCGGGCAGCTGCCACCGGCGTTGTTAACAACTTGTTTCATTAGAGGCAGGGGCGTAGCGGAAGAAAAGAGGCGGCGTTCAGATAGTTTGGCGGAGGGCGGCGCCAAAAGATGTAAATAGATTGTGACATTGAAGCCGCAGCCTTGTGGCGCGCTCGGTGGCGACCCACAAGGCTGTCAGTTTTGCCTTACAGGGACCAGTATCTGGGCTCGATGTGGGACAGTGACTGCCGCGCGCGTTGCAGCCGCGCCGGGGTGGGGTTGATGAGCCAGGCCGCCTGCCCCTCAGCCAGCAGTGGCAAGTCGTGCAGGCTGTCGCTCAGGGCCAGGGTGGCACCGAGGGCCTGGATCCCGGGCAGGATCTTGTGGCGGCCGTGACAGTAAAAACGCGGCATCAGGCCGCCGAGGCGATAGTGCATCCGCGACCCCAAAATGCGATGGGGCAGCTGGCCGGGCAGCTGCTGATGGAGCTGACCCCGCACCAGGGCGCGGGGGCTGGCGGAGAGCACCCAGCAGCGCTGCCCTTCGGCCAGCAACAGGGCGCGCGCCTCCTGAAACAGCCCAGGTCGGGTGCGGCAGTAGGCTCGCACCAGGCGGCGCCACCCTAGCGGCGAGAGCCCCAGGGTGATGGCCCACCAGATCAGTGAAATGCCGCGCCGACGCTGGCTTGGCAGCAGATAGACCAGCCCCCCCAGCGCCATCACAGGCCACAGCAGCAGCGGCCAGATGCGGCGGCGCAGGATGAAGCGCAGCAGCCCGGCATGGCTATCATCCGGCGCCAGGGTGTCGTCAAAATCCGCCAGGATCCAGCCGCTGGCGGGCAGATCCGAGGCCCCTTGCATGGCAGCCCCCTTCATTCGGCCAACCCCGCGATGGCGGCGTGCAGCTCGGGCAGCACAAACAGCGTGCCTTCGTCGGGTGGGCAGACAAAGTCGAACGCCTCCCCCGCCAGGGTGAAGGCGAGGCGCCAGGCGTGCAGATAGCCGCGATCGGCCGCCGTGCCGCCGTAGCGCTCATCCCCGAGGATCGGCGCCCCCACGCTCTTCAAGGCCACCCGGATCTGGTGGGTCTTGCCGGTCTGAGGCTTGATGCGATAAAGGCGCAACCCTTCGCGCACCGAGACGGAGTCGAACCAGCTGATGGCGGGGTTGTCGAGTGTGCGGGTCAGCATCCAGCTGCCCCCCCGCCCCTTTTGCATGTCTCCCTTCACCCAGCCCTGCTTCTTCTTCGGCTTGCGATCGGAGAGGGCCAGATACTGCTTGCTCACCTCTCGCGCGGCAAAGGCCATGCTGAGGGCCCGGTTGGCCTCGGTGGTGCGCGCCAGCAGCACCAGCCCGGAGGTCATCTTGTCGAGCCGATGCACCGGATAGAGCAGCAGACCGGTGTCGGCCTTGACCCGGCTGACCAGGCCCGGATGGAGCAGACCGGACTCGTCGGTCTCGTCGTGCATGCCGAGCCCGGGCCCCTTGTTGATAACCATGAAATCTTTGTGCTGCGCTAGTATCCGGTACATCAATAACCCTTTAGAATGTTTTTAATTACAAGAAGATGACCCTGCGGGGTCGCACCCCATGAACACTCAGAACAAGACTCGCACGGATGAAGAGATGCTTGCTTTGGCTGCTGCTGATCGGTATCAGCCATGCTGTTCCCCTGCGGGCCAGCGAATCCCCCCTTGAGGCCCCGGAGCGGGTGGTGCTCCAGTTGCGCTGGCTGCACCAGCCCCAGTTCGTTGGCTATCACATGGCCAAGGCCAAGGGCTTCTATGCCAGTGCCGGGCTGGACGTCGAGATACGGCCCGGCGGCAAGGGCATCAGCCCGGTAGAAGAGGTGCTGAGCGGGCGGGCCGACTTCGGGGTCGGCAACACCGAGGTGCTGACCAGCTATGCCAACGGCAAGCCGCTGCTGGCGCTCGCCAGCGTCTATCAGCACTCGCCGTCCATCTTTCTGGCCCGCCGTGACAGCGGCATTCTCACCGTTGATGACATGCGTGGCAAACGGATCATGATGTTTTCGGCCCATCAGGACGCCGAACTGCTGGCCACCCTCTTCTATCAGGGGCTGAGCGAGCGTCAGCTCATCCCGCTGCCCACTTCGGTCAACATCGAGGATCTCATCCAGGGGCGAGTCGACATCTTCAACGCCTACCTCAGCAACGAGCCCTTCTATCTGGAGGAGCGCGGCATTCCCGTCTCCGTCATCAATCCGCGCAACTACGGCATCGATTTCTACAGCGACATCCTGTTCACTACCCAGGCCCAGGAGCACGCCCATCCGGATCGGGTGGCCCGCTTTCGGGTCGCCAGCCTGGCCGGCTGGCGCTATGCCCTGGCCCACCCGCAGGAGGCCATCGCCCTGCTGCGCAAGGAGTATGGCGTCAACCGCAGTCAGGCCCACATGGAGTACGAGCTGCAGGTGAGCAAGGAGATGATCCAGCCGCTCTATGTGGAGATCGGGTATATGAATCCGGACCGCATGGCGCACATCATGCAGCAGCTGGTGGAGATCGGGCTGGTGCCAAAGCCGGTCTCCTTGAGCGACTTTCTCTATCAGGCCCCCTCCGAGCAGTGGATCTTCTGGCGCCCCTGGTTCCTGCTGAGCCTGGCAGCCAGCGTGCTGATCCTGCTGCTGGCCCTCTATCTATTGATGTGCAACCAGCGGCTCAACCGCGAAATCGCCCTGCGCCGCCAGCGGGAGGAGGAGATCTGGCAGCTGGCCCGCCGCGACCCCCTCACCAACCTGCCCAACCGGCTGAGCCTGATGGAGCGGCTCGATGCCCAGGTCAAGGGGCCGACCCCCGGCTGTCTGCTGTTTTGCGATCTCAATGACTTCAAGCAGGTCAACGACAACTTCGGCCACAGCCACGGCGACGCCCTCCTCTGCCAGCTGGCGGAGCGGATCAGCCGCAGCCTCGGGCCACAGCACTTCTTCGCCAGGCTGGCCGGCGACGAGTTCGTGTTGCTGTTGCCGGACCATGATCAGGCGCAGGCTGACGCCATCGCCGAGCAGATCAGGGCCACCATGCAGCCGCCATTCGAGGTGAAGGGAGTCCCGCTGTCGGTCGGCATCAGCGTTGGCATCAGCCAGTACCAGCCGGGCTGGCGCCCAGAGCAGTGGTTGATCCAGGCCGACCGCGCCATGTACCACGACAAGGGGAACCCGCTGGGCCAGGCCGCGATCTGATCGACACGCCTGACAGCACAAGGCCACCCGTGGGTGGCCTTGTTGTTGTATGGATGTCAGCGGCGGCTAGCCGAAGGTCTGCCCCAGGGATTTGAGCTGTCTGGCCTTGGTCAGCAGGATCTCGCTCGACTCGTCCACGTCCTGCATCTTGTTGCTGTTGGCGTGGGAGTGCTGGGAGATGAGGTTGACGTTCTGGCTGATATCCTCCACCACCGCCTGCTGCTGCTCCGCCGCCGCCGAGATCTGGGCCGAGAAGTCCATCACCAGCTCGATCTCCGCCAGCACCTGATGCAGGCTGTCCGACCCCATCCGGGTCATCTCCACGCAGGCCTGGGTCTGTTGCAGGTTGTTCTGCATCATTCCCTTCCAGCCGTTCAGGGTGCGCTGGATCTGGCCGATGCTGCCCTGGATCTGTTCGGTCGCCTTGTGGGTGCGGGTAGACAGGGTGCGCACCTCGTCAGCCACCACCGCAAAGCCGCGCCCCTGCTCCCCAGCCCGGGCCGCCTCGATGGCGGCGTTGAGCGCCAGCAGGTTGGTCTGATCGGCAATGCCCTGGATCTCCCCCATCAGCACCCCGATGCGATCCGACTCGCTGGCCAGCGCCACCGCCGAGGCAAAGGCGTGCTCCGCCTCCTTCGCCAGATCGGTGATCTTGTGCTCGGTCTCGATCAACTGCTGATCCGTGTGCTGGCAGTGGGCCTTGGCCTCGGCGATCTGGCTGTTGGTATCCTGGATGTTGCGGGCAATCTCCTGCGCCGTGCTCGCCATCTCGGTGATGGCGGTCGCCATCTGCTGGGTCTGGGCATCCTGCTCGGCAATGTCCGAGCTCGCCTCGCTGGAGGCGCTCTTCAGATGCACCGCCAGATCCTGCAACGAGTGCGTGGCGTCGTCCACCCGGCCGAGCACGGTGCGGATACGGGCCTGCAGCAGCTTGATGTGAAAGTCGGCGATGGCGCTCGGCTCCTGCCCCGAGTAGATGAGACGGGTCAGGCTGTCATACTCGCCGGCTAGTTGCTGCAAGTAACGGGGGGTGGTGATGAGCTCGTGACGATAGAGCAGCCCCAGCAAGATCAGCGGCAGCGCCATGTAAAGAGCGGCCCAGCCGCCCAGCTCTACTGTGCCGAGCCAACCCAGTGCCAGCAGCCCGGCCACCGCCACCCCGTGACGCAGCCGCGCCAACGAGAGCCTGGGCCTGCCACCGCCCTGTTCCGCCGCCCGCAGCCGCGCATAGGTGCGAGCGGCGATCTGCTTCATTTGAGGATCGGCGCGGCAGCGCACCGACTGGTAGCCGCTGATCTTGCCCTGCTCGAAGATGGGGGTGACATAGGCATCCACCCAGTAGTAGCGACCATCCTGGCAGCGATTCTTCACCATGCCGCGCCATGGTTGGCCCTGCTTGAGCTTGCCCCACAGGTCGGCAAATGCCGCCTTGGGCATGTCGGGGTGGCGCACCATGTTGTGGTGCTGCCCCACCAGCTCGGCTCGGCTGTAACCGGCGACCCGGCAGAAGTTGTCATTGGCGTAGGTGATCACGCCCCGCAGATCCGTGGTGGACACCAGCTGTTCATCGGCGGCGAAATCCACTTCCTGATCAACTAGATGAGCTCTTTGTTCGCGCATGCAGCCCCCTCTACTGTTTTATTTCTCAGTAGAGTGTTGGGAAGCAATCCACGCCTGTAAAGGCAAAATCAAAAAGAAACAGGCCGGCTGCGCGCAATCCGGCCTGATAGGGAATGAACTTTGATTTACATCAAGTTTTTCTACCCGCGTTCACACTTACTGCAGGCTGAGATGGCTGGCGATGGCCTGGTACAGCACAGGGTAGTCATCCTCGAAATGGTGGGATCCCGGCAGGGTCACAGTAGTCACGTTGGGCTGCTGCAAGTGGGGGCAGAGCCGTACCGGCGAGTCGTCTGCCGCCCCCTGCAGGCAGAGCATCGGCAGGGAGTGAATGGCGTTGACCTCGGGCTGGGTGGGATAGCTGCCCGCCTTGTCGCGGGTCACCATGTCGCTGACGTGGATCTCGAAGTCGGAGGCGGTCGAGGGGGAGAGCATCACGGCCCCGATCAGGCTCTTGCGGTAGGGTTCGGGCAGCCGGTTGATGACGAAGGGCACGATTTCCGCCCCGAAGGAGAAGCCCACCAGCAGCCAGCGCTGGCGCCCCCAGCGGGACTGGTAATCGTCCAGGATCCGCACCAGATCGGCGGTGACCTGCTCTGGATCCTTCTTCTTCCAGTAGTAGGTGAGCGAGCTCCAGCCCACCACCGGCATGCCGTGCTGCTGCAACTGGGCGCTGAGCCCCTTGTCCAGCGCGGCCCAGCCGCCATCACCGCTCAGAAACACCACCATGGGGGCATTCGAGGCTTGCGCCACCGGCAGCTCCACCAACCCGAGATCTTCTTTCACCGGCGCGGCCGAGAGCGAGAAGGCGCAGCACGCCAGCAGCAATAACAGGATCTTCATGAACGACTCCTACTTTTTTATGAGCCCGAACGGGCCTCGGCTGATCAGGGAGATCAGGTTGGTCAGCACCCGCGGCAACACCAGCTTGCTGGCGCAGAGCAGGTAGCGCGGCTCCCAGTCCGGCGAGAACTTCTCCTTGTAGCGCCTGAGCCCCTGAAAATTGTAGAAACGGCTGCCCCGGGTGAAGATGGTGTTGCCAAGCTTGGTCCAGTAGCCGCTCAAGGGGTGATCGTTGAAGCCGGACATGGGGGCCATGCCGAGATTGAAGCTGGCGTAACCCTCGCCCTTGCCCCACAGCAGCAGCTCGACGAACAGGAAATCCATGATGGGGGCCGTGCCCGTGTCCAGGCTGTAGCGCATCAGATCGATGGAGAGGCTCGCCTTGTTGGCGCTGACCCAGAGGTTGGCAAAGCCGACGATCTGACCCTCGTGCCACACCAGGGCGGCCGGGCTCAGACTGAGATAGGCCGGCTCGAAACTGCCCACCGAGAAGCCCTTCTCCTTGCCCTGCTTGCTCTGCAGCCAGGTGTCCGACACCTCCTTGAGGCGGGGCAGCAGTGCAGGCACGCATTCCGGCGCCACCACCTCGAACGACAACCCCTCCCGCTTGCCCTTGGCATGGCTCTGGCGCAGGTTGCGCAGCCGGCTGCCGGCCAGCTCGAAGGCTGCCAGATCGACGATGGCCTCCTCCCCCAGCTTGAACGGGATCAGCCCCAGCTCCAGATAGAGCGGCAGGTAGCGTGCCGACACCTGGTAGAACACCGGGCTGGCATCGTGCTGATCGCACAGCTCGCGAAACTGCCAGAGCAGCTCCTCGATAAGCTCAGGCTGACCGATGGGATCCCCCATCACGATCCAGCCGTTGCCCTCGACGCCGTACATCAGAAACGCCTCGCCGCCGGGATGAAACAGCAGCGACTTGTCGCCAAGCTGGGCCAGGTAACCGTGGCCGCCCCCCTCGCGCAGCACCAGGGCATGGGCACGGGCCAGCTCGTCCGGCTCCGGCTTGCGCCCGGAGACCCGCAGCGGCGCCAGCAGCTGGGCCACCCCCACCACCGCCAGTACCGCCACCACGCTGCCCATGGCCCGCAGCCCGCGTGAGGCGGCGCCATGGGGCGAGAAGTGGAACCAGAGGGCGTGGTCATACTCCACCTGGCGGTAGGAGAAGAGCAGCAGCCAGAGCGCCCCCAGCAGCACGGCCCCCACCGAGATGAGCCAGCCCGGGGTGAACTGGGCGTGCAGCAGGGAGCCCTTGCGATAGAACAGTGAGCGACAGGGGGTGATGATGAGCAGGAACAGCCCGAGCAGCAGAGCCGACTCCCAGTCAAACCCCTTGAGCAGGGAGAAGATCATCCCCAGCCCCAACAGCAGCTGGGTGATGCGAAACGCGGCATCGTGGCGCCGGTAGAGGCTGCGGGCCAGCAGGATCAGCAGCACGCCGCTGACGCTGCCCAGCACATGGGAGAGCTCCAGCAGGTGCAGCGGCAATACCTGCAGGAACATCTCGATGCGCCCGCGCATGGTGGGGATCATCCCGGAGCAGAGCAGCAGGCTGCCCGCCGCGAACGCTCCCAGGCTGATCAGCGCCGGCAAAAACTCGCGCACCGCGCTCATGATGCCCTGCAGCCGGCTCCAGCGCGCCTTCTGCTGCAGCAGCTCCTGGCTGGTGAACAGCAGCAGGGCGCACAGGAAAGGCAGCACATAGTAGATGCAGCGATAGAGCAGCAGGGAGGCCAGGAGCTTGTCCACCGGCAGGTACTTGGCCAGCAGCAGGCTCATGCTCGCCTCGAACACCCCGATCCCGCCCGGCACATGGGCCAGCACCCCGAGGAAGCTGGCCAGCACGAAGGCACTGAGCAGCACCGGATAGGAGACGCTGTCCGCCGGCAGCAGCACATAGAGCACGGCGGCGGCGGCCATCCAGTCCAGCAGCGCCACCAGCAGTTGCAGCAACCGGGTTCTGAATACCGGCAGCACCAGCTCGTGGCCGCGCCAGACCAGCACGGGCTTTGGCCAGCACAGGTAGCCAAGCACCGCCAAGAGTGCCAGCCCCCCCGCCAGGTTGAGCAGCTGATCGGCCCACAGCGGCCAGTCCGGCAACAGGGTGGTGGCCTGCCCCACCAGCAGGGCGGAGCCCCCCCAGGCCAGCAGGCCGAGGAAGAAGGTCACCGAGCAGAAGAGGATGATCCTGGCCACTTCCCCGGTGTTGAGCCCGAGGGCCGAGTAGATGCGATAGCGCACCGACGAGCCGGTCAGCAGGGCGAAACCCAGGGTATTGGAGAAGGTGTAGGCGATAAACGAGGTGACCCCCACCTGCTGCCAGGGCAGCCGCTTGCCGAGGGCGTGCACCGCCAGCATGTCGTAGCAGCAGAGGCAGCCATAGCTGAGCAGGGTCAGCAACAGGGCACCGCCCAGCAGCGGCAGCGGCAAAGACCAGATGGCCAGCCGGATGTCGTGCCAGTGCCAGAGGTGGGTCAAACGATAGAGGACGACCAGCGCCGCCCCCAACAACAACAAGCTACATAACGGGCCTAACCAGATAAACAGATGACGCCGCATTGCCAATCCCTACCGACGCGGCTCATGGCTGCCTGCGTCATGTTGCTGAACATTGCACCGAGGCGGGCAGTGCCCCTGGCACGTACTCGCCCCTTGCTCTTTGATTGCTGTGTGATGCGCCATGACGGACGAGCCGGGAAGGTGAGCGTGACGGCCTGTTCCTCCGGCAAACCCGCGCGCCCCAGCATGGCATCCCACTTTATATCGACTCTTTTGCAAAAGACGAGTCTCGCCGTGAAAATAAATTACTCAGCCCTGGCCGGATTAATTCCCCGGCGACGCAGACCCACATCCCGCCATCGCTCTGAACAATTAATAATCAGAAATATCATACACCAGATAAAGGGATCCGCCCGCCCCATCTGGTCGGTGCGACAAGTCGCTCAAAGGATAATCATAGTGGCGCGCCAAAATAAAAAGGGGAGCCTGGCTCCCCTTTATCTCGCTATGGCGTTATTGCACGCTGCGACACTGGCTGAAGATATCCAGCGGCTGTTCATATACGGCCGTATTCACATCCCAGATCCCCAACATGGAGGAAAACAGGTTGTCGTGAGAATAACGGGTATTGGCCGCCTTCTGCTGCAAACAGTCGAGGTTCATCCCCTTCTCTTTGGCAAAACCCGATGACATCCACACCTGCATGGGGACCCGGGTCTGATCATCCGGCGCAAATTTATAAGGGGTGCCGTGCAGATAAAGTCCCAATGCCCCCAGTGACTCACCGTGGTCGGAAATATAGACCAGCGCCGTATTGTATTTGTCCTCGTACTTTTTCAAGCGCTCGATCATGCTGGCAATCACATAATCGGTGTAGCGAATGGTGTTGTCATAGGTATTCTCCAGCTCCTGATCGGTGCAGTTCTCGATGTCGCTGCGCTGGCAATCCGGCAGAAAGTGGCGGTGCGAGCCCGGATAACGCTTGTAATAGGTCGGCCCATGGCTGCCGATGAGGTGGAAGCCCACCAGCTTGTCCCCCTTCATGCCCGCCAGTTCGTCATCCAGCCCCTCCAGCACCACCTCGTCATAACAGGTGTTCTTGTCGCAGAACTTGGGGTGATCCTTGGGGTTGACCACCATGTTGGGCACCCGATCGCACACCCCCTTGCAGCCGCCGTCGTTCTCCTTCCAGAAGATGGAGACGCCGCTCTTTTGCAGCACGTCCAGCAGCCCTTCGCTGTTGCGGGCCTGGTTGCCGTCGAACTGGTTGCGCCCCATGTTGGAGAACATGCAGGGCACCGAGACCGCGGTCGCCGTGCCGCAGGAGCGCACGTCGTTGAAGGAGATGATCCCCGCCTGCTTGCTGGTGAAGGGGTTGGTCTCCTTGTGATAGCCGTTCATGGAGAAGTTCTTGCCGCGCGCCGTCTCCCCTACCACCAGGAACATCATGGTCGGCTTGTCCGCACCGGCCACCCGCCTGGCGTCGTCGCCCAGGCGCTGGAACGGCACCGGCTCTGTCAGATAGCGTTTCTGCAGATACCTGGCGGTGCTGTACATGTAGTTGGCCGGCACTATCTCCCGGTTCAGGGTCTGGTTGTTGCGCCCGACCGAGGCGTAGTCCTGGTAGTAGGCCGCGGCGATGAGCCCCAGCACCACGAGGGAGGCCAGCATGGAGAGCCCGCGCTGCAGCAGCCCCTGATACCACTTGGCCGGATACTCTATCTTGACGAAGAACAGCAGCACCGCCGGCAACACCCCGGCCAGCAATACCCAGATCACGATGGGCACGCTCAGATAGGAGTGCGCCTCGCTCTGGTTGGTCTCAAAGATGTTCTGGATCATGTTGCCATCAAACAGCACCTTGTATTTCATCATGGTATAGCTGGCAATGGCCCCCGTGATAAACAGAAAGGCAAAGAAAGGCTTGATGAAATAACGCACAGAAAATGGCATGAAGACAAAGTTCAATGCCGCAACCAGCACGATGGGAATAGAGATGGCAAACCCGATTTTAAAATGTTCAAGCTGTGTCAATATTTCATAAAAATGCAGCAATACTGGCCAGTTCAGCAAGAAGGCAAAGATGAATGCCAGCAAAAAAACAAATGGAACAATTCTTATTCTAAGAAAAGAAGGCATGTATATCTCCCTGTTACACTTCTTTATTACACCTTGAAATACCCGCTCCGGAGTCGACACGCCGATATTTGGCGCCGGATATTAACAGTGTGTTGAAAACGCCAAATGCGATATTTTCAGACATTTTCAATAATGTGATAAATATCAACAATCACAGCAAACCGACAGCCTAACCGGCAAAACTTAAGGAAGAATTAAGCAATCCGTGTTATGTGGTCGCTCAAAAAACCGGCGCGCTGTCATATTGAATGACAACGCCCTCCCATCGGCACGTCGTTACCACCATTTTTCAGGTCCCTCTCCCGCGCTTAAGTTTTGCTTAAGAGTGCTCGGCGACGCTGTCTCCTGACGAGTCCTCGTCATACGACAGATACGAGAGAGGGTTAACATGCACGACAACAGCAAGGCAGCGATCAGCAAGGTGCCAGAGATCACCCTGGCGTTCTGGGTCATCAAGATCCTGGCGACCACCCTGGGGGAGACAGGGGGGGACGCCGTTTCCATGTCGATGGAGCTCGGTTATCTGGTGAGCACAGGCATCTTTGCCGTGATCTTCTTCGTCTCGGTCAGCGCGCAGATCGCAACGACCTCCTACAACCCCTTCCTTTACTGGACCACCATCATCGCCACCACCACGGTCGGCACCACCCTGGCGGATTTTGCCGATCGCTCGCTCGGGCTGGGCTATGACGGCGGCTCCACCCTGCTGCTGGCCTTGCTGATGGGATCCTTCCTGCTCTGGTATCGGCTGCAGGGCAGCATCTCCACCGGCAGCATCACCACGCCGCGCACCGAGCTGTTCTACTGGTTGACCATCATGTTCTCCCAGACTCTGGGCACCGCACTGGGCGACTGGACCGCAGACGAGGCCGGCTTTGGCTATGCGGGCAGCACCCTGCTGTTTGGCGGCATGCTGGCCGCCATCGTTGCCGCCTACTACCTGACCCGGGTATCGCGCACCCTGCTGTTCTGGGCCGCCTTCATCCTGACCAGGCCCCTTGGCGCCGTGGTGGGGGATTTTCTGGACAAGCCGCTCAGCAAGGGCGGGCTTGAACTGAGCCGTTACTCCGCCTCTTTTGCCCTGCTGGCCGCCATCGCCACCCTGGTGCTGATCTCGACCCTGCGCAACCGGCAACCGGTTCGGGCCGAACTCGACATCGAGCAATGATGCCGTGACCGCAGGCAACCGTCTGCGGTCACGCTGGCAGACATGACCAGCCAGCCCGGCAGCCTTGTGGCGGCCGGGCTGGCTATGCTCTGGGTGAATCGATGCAAGACAGGAGAACCCCATGACCACAATAAGCCGCCCCCCCGCTCCCCAACCCGCCGGCCGGATCCCGAGTGGCGTCTGGGTGCTGGGGTTTGTCAGCCTGCTGATGGACATCTCGTCCGAGATGATCCACAGCCTGCTGCCCCTGTTCATGGTGACCGTGCTCGGCAGCAGCGCCCTCACCATCGGCCTCATCGAAGGGATGGCAGAGGCGACGGCCCTGATGGTCAAGGTCTTCTCCGGCACCCTGAGCGACTATTTGGGACGCCGCAAGGGATTGGCCCTGCTGGGCTACGGGCTGGGAGCGCTGACCAAGCCGCTGTTTGCCATCGCTACCGGCAGCGGGCTAATCCTGACCGCCCGCCTGCTGGACAGAGTTGGCAAGGGCATCCGTGGCGCCCCCCGCGATGCACTGGTGGCCGACCTCACTCCGCCGGAGCTGCGCGGCGCTGCCTTCGGCCTGCGCCAGTCTCTCGACACGGTCGGCGCCCTGCTGGGGCCGCTGCTGGCGGTGGGGCTGATGCTGCTCTGGCACGATGACTTTCGCGCCATCTTCTGGCTGGCGGTCATTCCCGGGCTGGCCTCGGTCACCCTGCTCGCCATCGGCCTGCGTGAACCCAAAGCGGCTGGACACCACGCCCGCAGCAACCCCTTGCGGCGCGACAACCTGCGCCAGCTGGGTAAACCCTATCGCTGGGTGGTGCTCATCGGCGCCCTGTTTACCCTGGCCCGTTTCAGCGAAGCCTTTCTGGTGCTGCGCGCCCAGCAAAGCGGCATGGCGCTCGCCCTGGTGCCGCTGGTCATGGTGGCAATGAACCTGGTCTATGCCCTCGGCGCCTATCCGTTCGGCCGCCTCTCGGATCGCATGAGTCACCGTACCCTGCTGGTCTGGGGGTTGCTGGTGCTGGTGGCCGCCGATCTGGTGCTGGCGGCCAGCACCCACTGGGGGTCATTGCTGTTGGGGGTGATGTTGTGGGGCATTCATCTGGGGATGACCCAGGGTCTGCTGGCCGCCATGGTGGCCGCCAGCGCGCCCGCGAAACTGCGCGGCAGCGCGTTCGGCTTCTTCAATCTGGTCTGCGGCCTCGCCATGTTGCTGGCCAGCCTGCTGGCCGGGCTGCTGTGGGACACTCTGGGCGCCGCCTGCACCTTCTACGCCGGCGCCGCCTGCTGCCTGCTCACCCTGCTGGTGCTCGGCAGATACCCGCAGCCCTCCCCCGGCAGCCAGCCATGAGCAGCGCATCCCGCTTGCAACAGACAGCAAAAAGCCCCGGCAACCTGGTTGCCGGGGCTTTTCTGAAAATGGCGGAGGAGGTGCCCGCCGCAATAACGTCCAATCAATTCTGAAGCAGTCAGACAAACCAAACCCTATCAGTAAGTTATAGGTAACTCTTGTCCGATTCATCCCAATCACATGTTACCACTGCGCATGCTTGGTGGCATACTGCGTGGCATATTCAATTCCCAAGGAGGTTACCTGATGGCAATCCTCACCGATACCAAAGCTCGTAGCATCAAGCCTGAAGATAAACCCCTTGCTCATGGTGGTGTAACTGGGTTGACGCTACACCCCTCAACCGTCAAAGGAAGAGGTAAGTGGGTATTCCGCTATGTCAGCCCACTGACGAAGAAACGACGTAATGCAGGCCTAGGAACTTACCCCGAGATCTCCATCGCTGACGCAGCTCGAGACGCACAGGCAATGCGGGAACAACTGGCGAATAATCTGGATCCGCTAGAGGTTCGGCTGCAGGAGCAGAACAAGCCGAAAATCCCGACGTTGGAAGCATCTGCCAGATTGGTCTACGAAAGCTTGCTACCAGGCTGGAAGAACCCCAAGCACGGGAAACAATGGATCACCACATTGGAGCAATATGCCTTTCCTACCATTGGTGCTATCTCCATTGATACGATAACCCCAGCTCATATCGCTTCAGTCCTGCAACCGATATGGCTGACGATCCCAGAAACGGCAAGCCGTGTTAAACAGCGTTTACACGCAGTCATGGCTTGGGCATGGGCTCATGGCTATACCTCCGCAAACCCAGTAGATGTGGTGGGTCACTTACTACCGGCACAACCCAGCAAGTCTGTACGGGTAGAACACCAGCCTGCAATGCCTTGGCGTGATATCCCTGCATTTGTGCAAAAGCACCTAAGAACGGAGCAACAATACGATGTAACCCGCTCAATGCTGGAGTTCTTGATCCTGACCGCTTGCCGCTCAGGTGAAGTCAGAGCCATGAAGTGGTCAGAAGTCGACTTGGAAGCAAGGATCTGGACCCTACCAGCCGAACGTATGAAAGCTAAGCAACAACATCGTGTTCCGTTATCTCTTCGTGCAGTCGAGATCCTGAAGGGGTTAAGGGGATTACATGACGACTTGGTGTTCCCTTCTCCCAGAGACCAGGTACCGCTCTCAGACACAGTGCTGACGATGTTTCTGAGAAGAACCAAAGCGGCGAGCTGTACTCCTGACAGAATGGCAACTGCTCATGGCTTTCGTTCCAGCTTTCGAGACTGGTGTAGCGAGCAAGGCTATGCGCGAGATCTCGCTGAACGAGCGTTAGCCCACACAGTGCAGAACAAGGTCGAAGCTGCATACCACCGCACAGACTTGCTGGATCAGCGACGTCCGATGATGGATGCCTGGGCAGAGTTTGTGGCTGATAATTTACCAACAGAATAAGAAGGAAGCGGCCCATCAGGGCCGCTTCCTTCTATGTTCTTTTTTTAGCTTGCTCTGACTGATGATGCCATCTTGCCAGGGTAGAGCTCAGACAGCCTGACCATATCTTTACTGTAGTCCATCAGGCATGGCAAAAAATAGGCATGCGTAGTATTACAAACCCCTCTTCATTCCTTATGCCATATGACAACCCAGTATTACGCCAGTATCTACATCCATTCTCTTCTTTGCCACAGCCTGTAATCGATATCAAGTCACCAAACAGAACATCACCGTCCGTGCTCAGCTTTGGTAGTTTTAAATTTTTATGTAAAATAAGTGAACTTTCGAATAGGGGCATTAATGATGAGTTCTAATAGGCCGTTACTAAAAATAAGAGAAGAACTAACCCACCTATCTGCAGCACAGATAGATGAACTATCTTCCCGATATGAGGCGGGGGATAAGTGTGCCCAACTGATAAGTGATTACAATATCAAAACCACACCAAACAAGCTCTCGAAAATTTTACCATTATGTATAGCGAGTAATTTTACTTGCCCTCACTGTAAAGAACAGATGTATCGTGAGGTAAGAAGAAAGAATACACACTACTATAATCAGCCTTCTGCAATATGCATAGAATGTCAACATGTAGAGTACGCAGATAAAGATAACAACAGAAATGAATTTTGCACATGCACCCAATGCAACAACTTAAAAAAGCACAAAGCAGAAATAAAAGCAACTATGAACAGAGCTATTATTTCTGAAAAATATTCAACTAATTCATACCCTGCTTATCCTTACTCACAGTTAAGCTTTTCGGAGAAACTGTTTATCCTTGCCCTTATTGAAGCTGGGCACATTGATACCGAGCAAACTTTTCACCCACTGAATAAAACATCTAATAGCAAGCCATTTATGCCAAGTCGTAGTATGGGAGTTGAATGCTTGACATCACTTTTTCATAGGAAGATATTACTGGTTAATCCTGATACACCAACCTGCTTCTTCCATGAGCTAGACAACTTCAACACTTTCAATTTTGAGAGTGTATCTTGGGTAGTGAACGTCACCTTAGATACAATTAAAAAAGCTAATTTAACAGTATTGCGAGACCAAATCGTTCAAGATGTCATATATGGTAGAATCAAGCCAGAGTGGTCTATAGAGATACATGACTTGATCTTCAGAATAGCCACTGAAGAGGCCATGATGAATATAAGTGCGGCGATAGAGAAACATGACCAACTTACTGAACCACCTAGCACCAGCACGAGAAAAAGCATCATTGCCATGCTAAATGACTTTTCAGTAAGTGAGATTCGTCATCTTGCAAAGCTAGCAATAGACAATGCCATTAAGTTTTACGATAGTGGACGCTCGAAAGGTAGAAGACATGTTACATACTGCATCCCTGGTGAAATGCTTAAAAAAGCAGAGCGAGCCAAAACAAAGTCATGGTCAATATCCAACCCCCCGAGAAATCTCGCCCTACCCCGCTCAGCATTAAGCATTATTCTTTACGAGCAAATACTTAATGCTAAGGATGCTGGGTTTTACAAACCACTGGCCTCTTTCTGGGAAGAAGATATCAAGAGAAAATATTTCACTGCACACGAGCCTAACTTGTTGCATTGTACAGAATGTAGCTCTCATGAAATTATTGCCGTAATGACTGGAAATAACATACATATCGCCTGCAAGGAATGCGGTGAATTGAAGTTTTTCAGTGAGTGTTAATACTAAAACAGACAGGGGATATATAGTCATCCCCTTTCTCTTTTGTTTTTTGATGACTGAAACCAATGCTCCGACAGTTTTTGAGCCTGCTGTACTTCTGGCTTGGTCATTACAGCCTCCAGCTCGTCACGAGCCCGTACTGCTTCAGGCATCCCCTCTGTTGCCGCCAGTGACAGCCAAGCATAGGCATGAACTCGGTTACGCGGGGCCCCCAAGCCTTCCTCACGCAATGCCCCCATTCGGTATTGGGCTTGGCGGTCGCCCTGCTGGGCCGCTAGGCGATACTGCTTGAGAGCCAGCGCGTAATCCTCTTTTCCCCCTTGTCCCAGACGCAGCATTTCACCGTAGGTGTACTGCGCTGCAGTGTGTCCTTGTTGGGCAGCCTTGGCATAACTGGCTCTGGCCTGCGTCAGTTCACCTTGCTTATGCTGTAGCTCCGCCAGCTCGAACAACGCCTTGGGTACGCCACCGTTAGCTGCCTTCTCTAACCAGTAGACCTGCTGCTTGTGGTCTACCTGCTGCAAGCTCAGTTGGTACTCGGCTTCGTGGGAGCCGTGTCCGGCAGCCAGCTCCAGCCAATAGCGCCCCAAAGCCGGGTCTGTCGGGATCTGTTCCCCCGCCAGATAAGCCATCCCTAGCCAGAGTTCTGCTTCGGCAGAGCCCGCATTAGCAGTGCGCTGATAGGCAGCGAAAGCGTTGGCTGGTGCCACCTGTTTGGCTTGCTGTAGCAAAGCGTCCGGTTGCTGCTGGGCGGCGGATCTATCGTTCCAGCGCTGAGCGAGATCTGGTCGTTTGACTACCCCTTTACCTTGCGCATATCGCTCACCCAGCAGGTATTGGGCATCACGGTTACCCAGCTCTGCGGACCGTTCAAGCCACTTGACGGCATCCGTATCTGCCCCCGGTTGGGTGGTGCTGTACCACCGGGCCAGGATCAACTGAGCTTCAGCATGATCCCGCTTAGCAGCCTGCTCGAACCAATCGAGGCATTCGCTCACCAGTTTGCCTTGATGCTGCGTCTGGCACATCAGCCCCAGACGATAGCTGGCATTGATGTTGCCAAGATGAGCTGAACGCTGCCACCACTGGGTAGCGAGCGTCGGATTTTTGGGCTCCCCGAGCCCTGCCTGATACCAGTCACCCACTTGCCAGGCAGCGCTGGCGCGGATCTCTTTATCGGCGGCCAAGGGGCCAGACTGCTCGGCGGCCTGCTGCATCCAGTGCATGGCGTTGGGGTAATCGGGCTGACTTGCCAGGCGTTTGGCCAGCTCATACTGGGCGCGACCATCCCCCTGCTTTGCGGCTTGGGATAACTCGGCATCAGTGAGTGAAGTTGTGGAAGAACAGGCCGCGAGCAGGCCGGTCGCCAGCGTCAGCCATAAGACTCGATATGTCATGGATAAATCTTCGCAGAGTGAAAAAGTGACGGATGAGGTACTGCTGTATTACGGGCTAATCCGTTATGCTACGCAGCCACCTGATGGGCATAAAGCAGCTGATGCGGCGCCTTCCCTGGCCATTAGCCTTGCCTATCAGGTGGTCTGTTGCAGGTGCTCCTGATAGACCTTCTGCCACTTGGTATGCTCAACCTTATCGCCTCTAGCCTGCCAGAAAGCACAGATGCTCTCGGCCAATTCTGCGGCCATGGCATGGTCGTTATCACGACGACAAATCAGATACTGGGCCAGCCAGTTTTGGTACTGCTTCATTGATACCTCTTAAACCGCTATCCAAATCAATTGACCGGATCGGTATCCGTTTTAGGCTGTGCGGCGCGATAAGCATCCATGATGGGAGCCCAAGCCATACCACTGGGGGTGGGGTATTGTTGGTAGGCCTGACCAAACTTTGCCCAAAACTCATCTATGGCATATTGCTTGTTGAGTGGTACTCGTTTGTCATAAGTGTCATCGGTCACTTCTGTCGCCAACCCTCTGGCCAGCAATATGTCCGGCTTGACCTTGGGGTTTCTTAAAAACACCTCGACATAGCCACCGCTGGCCAGGCCCAGCGCTATGTTGTTGCGCTGTTCTTCTTGCCATTTATCACCGACCTGCACTCGATAGCGGCGGGCCATCTGGGCAGCCATATCCTTGGGCAAGTCCAGGGTGATGCCATAGCGTTTTTTGTCGTGATAGGAGACCCACTCAATCACAACCTTGTCTGGCACGGGCTCATTGTAGCCACTTCGTCCCCCACTGACTAACCAACGATAATCACGCTCTTTTAATGACTTTTCATCGACTCGGCTTGAGGCTCCATTTGCCGAGCCATGCACCGGCTTGCCCTCGCGATAGAAGTTGGCCTTGGTGTGCCAGATCCCGTCTGCATTGGAGCCGACCGTGTAGCGCCAATCCATGTTTGTGGGGCCATTGTCCTGGCAGGCAATCAGCCCCAGTACCACTAACGGCAATATCAACCAGCGCATTACTTCCCACCTTTCAGATTGTTGATTATACGGCGAGCTTCTCGACCATCAATTTGGTTTGGATAGTTCACCAAGCCGCTGTCTGCACTATGGTGCAGGTACTCAAAACGCAGATAACGGTAGATATCTGGGGGCAGCGTCTGAGCCAGATCCTCAACCACCCCTTTGCGTTTGCCCGCCGCCAGCCACAGGGCGTCCAGCTTGGTTAAATCGACCCTGGGGTGCGGCACGGCGGCGCTCTCTAGCATCAAATCTCGATTATCTGCCTTCCACTCCTCGAACGGCACGCCAGCTTCACGGGCGGCCTCCACCATGATGTGCAGCGGAATGCGGGAATACTCCCCCTCGACCACCCGGTTGAGCAACACTGTGACACTGACTTCCAACGGTTTTTCCCGGCCAAACTCGGGGCGGTTTAACGTGCGAACTCGTAAATTGAGTTTCCCTTTCACTGGGTCGCTAGCTGGAGAAGGTAACACAGTCACCCCATTTCCCCAGCCCTGGCTCAGTTTGGCTTGGGCATAGTCCATCGCTTGCTGATAAGCGGAGCTCTGCGCTGGGCGAGTCCCTGCGGGTTCCATACTTTGAAACAGCTTAATCACCTTTTGTTCCGTCAGCGCCGGATCGCTATTGGGGTTGCGCAAGCTCCAGCGGCTATAGTAACCACCCCCAATGTCAGAGTGGGCACCCGGCAGGGTCAGCTCGGTAAAGTGTGGAGGTATCTTGTTGCTGGCTGCATCGTCTCTGATAAGGGTCAGTGCGAAGTTCATTCGCCACTCATCATTGGCTATCAGGTGCACCACCCGCTCTGCGCAGTCGGGGGCCAGGGTCACCTGGCGCTTTTCAAATTGCGAGGTGACCACGGTATCAAACAACCCGACAAACTGAATACGCACATCGTCGCGGCTGGCCCAATCAAAGCCCGCCTTGAGAGTGATGCTGGGTTCATTGGCTATTGCCTCGACCAAGAGGTGGTCGGCATGTTGGTCAAGCTGATTGACAAACTGGCGGGCCGCCGACGCCCCTCGGCTAAAGCCAAACACATCGAATTCGATTTTGTGAATGCAGTCAATGCCGGGCAGGAAATCCCCTAGCTGGGATTTTATTCCCTGAACTATGCTGCTGCGACAAGCCTGTTCTACCTTGGCCAAGCTGGAGGTGGCTCCATTATCGAAGCCCAGCCCTCGGCTGGTATCCCCCTCACCGGCTGCGGTACCGATGCCACTGATGTAAGCCTTTACAATTAGTGATGATTTACTTGGAGGAAGATAAAGCTCATGAGCCTTGCCAATATTGGTGACGTCGTTCTTCTCGCTGTTGTCGTCCAGCGGTAGAGCCCCGGCCTGACACTGCTGGCGCAATGCTTCCCGCTCAACAGGGTCATCGCACTGGCTGAGGAAAGCCTCGATCATCTCCTGTCCTTCCAGGTGTTTGAAAGTGTTGTTGGCGGTGCCATCAAAGAACACACCGATACGCAGGATATTCAGCTGATATCCCTTTATCTCAATCACGTAGGAGTGCTTGGTGATAAAGCGCGGCGGCTGGGCTTGCCCGGCTTTGTGCCCTTCCGGTAGCGGCTGCTCGGGGTCAGTGAGGCAGAGGTCGCCGGAAGTAACCTTGATGTGTTCGCGCTTCACATCGTCGTGCCCGAAGAGTTTGTCGGTATAAGCAGGAACCTGGCTGGTTTCGCCCTCTTTCAAGGCTTCACGGGATTGGGCGGCTTTGAGCCAAGGTTGGGTCTCCAGCTTTACCGTCACCGGCCCCACGGCAAAGCCTTGTACCAGGGTTGGGCCATCCTTCAGGGTCACTGTTTTGCTGGTGCCAGTGGCATCGGTCAAGGTGGCCTTTTGCCCCTTGAACGAGCGGTTTTGTTCGTCGCGAACGTCTATCTCAATCCAGCAGTTGTTCTTCTCACAGGGGATGCAGTAGGCACTGATAGCCATTACACGGCTCCTATCAAATCAGGGTGTTTGTTCAGCCAGTTATTCACCTGAGCCATTTCATCGTCGGTCAGCATCAACGGCGCTCTGATGGCATCCAGCGCCATGCTTGCCTGTAGCGTGAGCGCGCCAGCCACCACGCCATCAAGGACGTCGTCTGTCAGCCCAACTTGATTGGCCTGCTTGAGGACGGTGGTAATGGCGGCTTCCGGATTGGGATGACGCGTCATCATATCTTCCATACGTTGCCAGAAGTGGCGAGAGAGGATGTAGGCGTGACGGTTTTCGTCATACAGCGGCGTCAGGTGGTGAGGCTGAATGCGAAACCAGGGGGCTTGGCGGGGAGTAAATTCGGTATCCGGCGTGCGCTGCCAGACACTGTCGTTGGCCCACAGGCTTAAGCAGGGCCCCAGGACATCATCGAGTTCCCGCTGGCTCATGGTGGCCAGCATCTTGGGAAAGACCCGATTATCGGCATAGCGCAGCCACATCACCTCGCCTTCGAAGGCCACCTCAATCAGGCTTTGCCAGTGCGACAGGACGACATCGATAGCCGCATCGCTGGCGACATATACTCCCCCCAATTGAGGGTGTGCAGCGATAAACTCGGGAGCAGGGTCGGGCAGTAGCCAGGGGCCTTGTTCGGCTTGGTCCGCAAACGCCGTACCGGCAAACAAGGGGATGGCATTGCTACCGTCCTGGTTGCAGTAGTCCGCCACGGCGGTGGTATCGAGCGCAGCATCGACGATAGCAAACAGTGGGCCGGGATGTTGGCTACGCCACTCTTGAAAGGTCATGCCTTACCTCCCTGGGCAAAGGGGCAGGGCTTCACCAACGGGGCCATGGACTCCATGCTTTTTTGAACGGCGCTCGCCGGGATAGTGGCTGGTGGTGCGGGTGGTACTTTGACAGCCCCCGGCAAGCCAGGCATTTGACCCGCCCAACCGGAGCCCGAGCCGGGACTACCGCCTGAGTTCATCTTGATGGTGGGGCCGACCAGGGTGACACCACTGGGGTCAACCTTCACAAAGCTCCCGCCGACCTTGAGGGTCAGCTCGGAGCCTGCTTCCAGCACAATCTTGTTACCGGCCTTGATGTGGACCTCTTGACCAGCCTCAACCAGCAGCGACTGGGCCAGCTTCTGATGCAGGGAGGCATCGACCGTGAGGGAGTAGTCCGCCTTGATGTGGTCGCGCTTCTCGCCGTCTACCGTCAGGTGGTCGTTTGCCTTGATGCGGGTCACCCGCTCGTTGTCGATATCGGTGTGCTGGTCATGCTTGATGTGCCACGCCGCATCGTTTTCGATAAGCACGTTCAGGTCTTTCTGACCGTGGATGTAAATCTCTTCCTGCCCCGCCTGGTCTTCGAAGCTCAGCTCGTTGAAGCCCTCGCCCTGGTGGGTCTCAGTGCGCAGCACGGTGCGCGTCTTGTTGGCTGGCAGCTCATACGGCGGCCGGTTGGTGGCGTGGTAGGTGCGACCGGTCACGATGGGCTGGTCGGGGTCCCCCTCCAGGAACGAGACGATGACCTCGTGGCCGATGCGCGGAATGGCCATCATGCCGTATTGGCCGCCAGCCCAACCTTGCGATACTCGCACCCAGCAGGAGCTCTGGTCGTTTGAACTACCGTAGCGGTCCCACGGGAATTGCAGTTTCACCCGGCCATGTTCGTCGCAGTAAATCTCTTCCCCCTCGGGGCCCACCACTATCGCGATTTGCGGGCCATCCACCATGGGCTTGTGTGGCGCCTCTGGGCTGCCGATGCGGGCACGCCATGTGGTGCTCGCCTTCACTACACCAAATTCGTTGTGGTAGACGGTCGGGCCGCTACCACCTTCCTCTTCCAGCGCCTGCGGCTGTTCGCCGGTGTGGCGGATATTGACGATTTGCCAGTCGGTGTTGAGGCTGCCGTTGGGGTGTTCGGTTAGCGAGAAGAACTGTCCCGGCAATAACCCAGCGCTGTTGGACTTGCCACTGCCCGCCACCGCGTCATTGCGCAGGGCATCCAAGCGGTGCTGGGCAAACGCCTTGCCGCTCGGGTCCTCTTTGTAGCGGCCCGGATAGTCGAAGTGCTGGTAGATGTCCCGTTGATGCTCGAGATCGCTACCCTGCTTCTTGTGGGAGAGGCCATAAGCCGGGGTTTTGAAGCTGTAGTCTTTGAGCTCTACGTCAGAGGGGCGCACCGATTCGCGGTAATGGAACTGACGCACGTAAGGCCCTTGTTCCAGCGAGCGGTTGCCGAGGTTGAAGAAGAGCTCGGGGCCAGCGGTTAGCGCAACCGCATCATCGGCAAAGACGATACGGTGTTTGCCTGCTTCAAACTCGTGGAAGTAGAACAGCCCCTCTTCGGCAGCAAGGCGGTTAACGAAGTCGAGGTCGGTCTCGCGATACTGGACGCAGTATTCGCGCTGGACGTGCTCATTCTTGAGCGCAAAGGCGTAGTCGGTGATGCCGTGCTCTTGCAGCAAAATAGAGAGGATTTCATCGGACTTCTGGGCTTGGAAGATGCGGGAGTTCTGGCGAAGACCCAATCGCCACAGGGCCGGTTTGACCTCAAGGCGATAGCGGGTGCGGCGAAAGCCGCTGTCACCTTGGGCAAACTCGCTCACTACCCCGCACACTCTGCGCTGCAGCTCGCCGTTGTACCACACCATCAGCTCACATGGCTGGTCCAGCACGGCACCAAAGTCGATTTCCGGTTGCTGGCTAGCCACCTCCAGGTGGAGGTTAAAGGGGCGGTTCAAGCCCTCATCCAGCTTGAAGCTCGCGACCGCAAAGGTGTTGTTAGTCAGTGCGCCGACCTTGACGGTGAATTGTAATCCTGTGCTCTGTGCCATGACCTTGCTCCTTATCCTGCCTGTCCACTGCCCGAACCAATCACCACGCCACCACAATCCACCGCTGTGCCTGTGACGGCGATGGGTTTGCCGTTCACCAACACCGAGCCAACTCCTCCGGCAATGCTGCGCGGGTGGGGTGGATTGTTGGACTTGTCGTGCGGCGCTAACGGGTCGCCCTGACGGGCCACAGGTTTTCCATCGAGGAACACATCAGGGCTGGCGGCTATCACCGGGGTCGGTGGAAAGCCATCGTGGTCGGTACCGATGTCACCGAGCAGTGCAATGGAGGGACACATAATTCAAACCTCTTGTGTGCTTTGCCATCACTCCGCACTCGCTATACAAGACACCAGCGTCATAACAGGGGGATGGCAAAACATAAAAGCTCCGGCAGCCAACGGCTGGCCGGAGAAACACGGGATAAAGGCCGGAGCACACCGGCCACAAGATACAGGGTTACTTACAAGGAATACCAAAGTACGAAAGGGAGGCTTAGGCCTCGATAGGCGCACGCCAGTCGTCAGCACCTGAGGTACCGGCAACAGTGTGCTCCCAGTCAATCTTGCGGTACGCCAGAGAGACCTGGATCAGTTGGGTGAAGTCAGACTTCGCCGGGTCCTGGCAGTGGGGCATTTGGCAGTCGATGTCAACGATGGTGGCATCGGTCAGTACGGTGCTGAAGAAGTGCTCCTGCTTGCCCTCAACAGAGGTACGGAACCACTTCAAGGTCACTTTCGGCAGCATCTCACCGGAAGCCAGCGAGTTGTACATCAGCGGCACAGCTTTGTTCAGCGCAACGGTGAACTTGAACGGCTTGTGGACACGCTGACCAGCTGGCTGACCGGATTGCGGGTCAGTCGGTACGGTCACGACGTGTTGGAACTCTTGCACCAGCATCTCGTCTTCGTGACCTTGTACAAAGATGTTGCCGACGGAATCGGAGGTGAAGGCACCTGCGGTGATATTGCCCTGGGTTTTACCTTCGATGCTGATATAACATGGAGTTGGCATGGGTATGCTCCTAGATAAATTGGTTAAATGAGATAGCACTCGACCAAAACTCTTAGCAGTGACCATGCCACTTTATTGAGTTGTTAATTATCAACGACTTACAGAAACCCACCACGACACCGCCCCAACCAGCAGCAAAATGTTGCATCAGGCGGAGTATCAAGCCAGCAATAATGACATTGTCAGCATTAAATGCTTTTCATCGCGCAACGCATTGCGCCAGACAGAACTACTAACCACCCTCATCAACATTTCCCACTAACGCCGTATCGATATTGAGCCGCACCAGCCCTTGCTTGACTGCCCAGGATATCGCCTGGCTTTTACTGCTCGCCCCCAGCTTCTCGACTACCCGATTGAGGTGAAAGGTCACGGTTCTTGGGGTGATACCTAATATCTGGGCGATGTCGCTGACTTGCTTGCCCTCCGCCGCCCACTGGCACACTTCCAGCTCCCGTAGACTCAGCGCCTCCCGAGGAGGAATATCGGACAAGCAGACCCGAGCAGCAGCCTCAAAAATGTGCACCGACAGCCAGCTCAAAAAGGGCGTGGCCGTCAGCCACTGGTGTTCAGTACGCGGTGTTCGGGTAATGAATGACAGTAACCCCACATGACCGTTGGCTCCATGCCAGGGAAAGGTGATGCCATCGCACAATCCCGCTTCATGAGCCTGCAGCATCACCTCAAGCCCATCAGTATCCTGTCGGTCGCAACATTCGGTGATGAGGTTGGCCCACAGGATAGGCGTACTCTGAGTCATCCCTTTGCGCACTACTGGGTCTACCGTAAAGAAGCGCTGCTCGCCATAGGTCTGCACCCACTCGGCTGGACAGCCATTGAAGATACGCACCTCGGGGCGTTGGATAGAACTTGGAAAAATGAATCCCAGCCGAAAGTGGTCAAAGCCCATCTGCTGGCAGAGGGTGCGCAACAGCGTGACGATGGTGTGCTCGTCAGTTGCCGTCTCGAGCTGGGTGATGAGCGTCAGTGCGTCGGCAGTATTGAGGAAATGAAGCGGGGTAGTGGTCAAGCATTCAGCTTACAAGCGATAAAACGTACTAAATATTACCAACAATCAATCAGATGGCGCAATCTATCACCCGCTAATGATAGATAAGGCCGCATCAATGCGCGATGCGGCCCAACATGTTCAGATGAGGAACTCGTCAAGTTGACGGCCTTGCTCGAGCTGCTGAGCCAGGAATTTGGGTGTACGGCCCTGACCGGTCCAAGTTTTCTCTACGCCATTTTCAACATAACGGTATTTCGGCGGACGAGGTGCCCGTTTAGCTTTGGCCGCAGTCGCTGCTGGGGCACTGCCTACCAACTCAGTGGGGTCGATACCAGCCTGAGCCAACATCGCCTGGAACTCTGCCAGCTTTTGCTGGTGCTCAGCTTGGGTAGCTTGTTCTTTTTCTGCCAGCTCCAATCGCTCCAGATAAATCATTTCGATTTTCTCGTGGGCTTCTTTGACTTGTTCCAGAGACAGCTCGCGCATTGCCGCGCGCAAACTGCGCACATTCAGTAATACTTTCAAAAAATCGCTCATTACGGGGTCTCTATTTCAGAAGGGCAACCAGTCATGACAAAAAGGCGCATAACAGGGTCGTGGGCCTATTAGCATCACAGCCAGAAAAGGGGTTATACACCACTATTATCCCTGTTTTCCACCTACGCGGATTTCACATGCACCACTCTCCTACATGCGCCCCCCATCGGACCTTCGGGATAACGAACTACATTGAACTGTAGTATCGTAGGGGAAATACATTCCCCAGACAGAGCTCATGCATTATACGGTAGACCAGCTAGCCAAGGATTTACGACGAGTGTTTGAGCTACATCACGAACAACTTGACGAAATGAATTTCCCATTTTTCTCAATGTTTCCTGAAAACTGCTGCCAGGGAGCATCCATCATGCTAGGTATGCTAGCTGAATTTTTCATCCCAACATGCTCTGTCGTCATTATCAAAGGCAGTACTAGGGGTTTTGATACCAATTACCATTATTGGCTAACGGTTGATGGCCGAGTTTATGACCTCACGCTCGATCAGTTTCAGTCAACGCTGGGTAACAAATTCGACCAATTGAGGCACCCATTGTTCAACAGTGCTAAACACCCATTGCGCATGCATTTTTTCCATAAAAATCGCTTCTCTACTATCGATGCTTATCTGGATTTCTGTGATAAATACACCGGTGCAGAAAACGGATTAAAGATACTGCTGTTTCTCGCCAGACAGCTGACTCAAGTCCGTGATATATCCCTAGAAGCATAAAAACCCACAACTCGGCTTAACGCCGAGCTGTGGGTTGTCATTGATGTGATAGTTCAAGGCCATGAGCGTCATCAGCTCGTTGGTGTGAATGTCCAGTTGCCTTGGTCTGTCTCTACAACAATCTCAACCACATCACAGTGATAGCGATTACCATTGAGGCTGTTATACAGCATGTAGCGATAAGACTGAGTCGCTCCAAACTTTAATGTGTACGGTTTAACAGGATCACCCCAACTAGCGCGACATTGACCCCGATTGACCACCACCTTGTTAATGGTCAGCTCATTGGCCAACCCCGTGACATTGACAACCCGATAGTTGCCCTCCTGACCGACGCTGATTTTGACAGACTCGTTCATTGCCAACACACCACTGCTGACGCACAGGCATGCGAGTAATAAATACGGTTTCAATCCCATGCAAACCTCTGATAAGGGAAATTGGTTGTGTTAAGTGGATAAGGAAATAGTGGGGGACTCGGCTTGCTCTTGGGCCTTCCCCAAGGCAGAGAGATGATGGCGGGATGCACATCAAGGCCGATTGGGGTCAGGAGCATGGCTGTCCACAGTCCCGTTCCGTCGGCAAAGCCTGCCGCCTCCCCCCTTATGGATTGCGCCAGGAGGACCTAGCTTTTCCACCACTTGTACAATCCGTAGGCGGCAGCCCCAATTGCAATGGGCGCTGCGGCTGTGACCGCCAGTCCAGCGGCCATACCGCCACCCACCACACTCCCAACCGTGGCCAGGCCCGATGTAATACCGGCAGCACCCAACCCGCCGACGGCGCCTACTGCAGATACAGTACCCACTGACCCAGCGGCACCCGCTGCAGCACCAACAGCTCCCGCCTTTACGGCGTCTTTTTCGATGTCACTCATGTCATGCCTCTCCATACCGATAGGTTGTTCGCTTACCAATAAACGCGTGTAAATCATCAAGGTGAACACACTGATTTCTTAAGTGACCAATTTACAACCCAACGTTCATTTCATCAACCCTTTGGCTCAACAAAACTATTTCCACAACTTTTGAGTTCATGATGGCCGTGTAATGAGTAAGTTCACATCAACAGAGATGGATGCCCTGTTAGGGAAGCGAGTCAAACTCCGGCGCAAGGAGTTGCGGGTGTCAGTGGCGCGACTGGCTGAAGCGTTAGACCTGTCTCAGCAGCAACTGTCCCGATATGAACGGGGTGGGAATCGAATTAGTGCGGCGTTGTTGGTTGATATTGCAGCGTTGCTGGATACCCCGGTCGAGTGGTTCTTTTTGGAGTGCACCTCAGGCTACGAAGCGCTCATTACTGCGTCAGCACCCTTGGTGTATCGTCCAACAGAGGGACTCAAACGTCGACTAGAGCAGCAGTGGGCAAGCATGACCCCGGAGAAGCAGCAAGCCCTCATCCAGTTTCTCGATTTTTATTGATGGAGAGAAGAAAAAAGTCAGGCTAAGCCGCGTTACCTAAGCACTGCTGTAGAACTTGCTCAGCACCAGCCGGTTGAATTGGGTTGATCCGATTACCTACGGCATGTGTTGAATGTGCTCGTGACCGGGTCAACGAACTTGCAGCCATGGTGCGTTGTTTACCCGTGGGATAACCTATAGACCCTGTCAATACGGCCTTCGCTGGACGCTTACGTGCGAACGACCAAATGAAAAACGGCAGCATCACCTACAGCTGTCGAACCCTTTTAGAGAACTATCCAATGGCACGTTACACTGAACATGATCCCAGCCAGATCCTTCAAACCGCTGAAACCTTCTTTTCAAAATGCCTTCTACATGATGGATCTCTGCTATTTGAAGTAGACACTCTTTGGACAATAGACGTTCTTCAGCGTTTGCACAGCGCCTTTGTAGCTGCGCCAGACGAGGGTGATCGACAATTCACCGACAAATTCCGTGATCAGATTAAACCCCAAGGCCAAGATGTCATCCGGCTAGCGGCTGAGTTGCTGTGTGTATATTTTCTATTCCCCTCAAATGTTGGCGGTGCACGCAAGCGCGAGTTGATCAATGAGGTACTTAGCTGGTGTGGCGACTCCTTACCTGATAGCCATCCTGTCTCACAAGCATTTGCAACAGGCATCGGTAGTGGCGGACAAGGCTACAATACGCGACGCCCCTTTGAGCTAACCTACCTGATAAATCTTGTACTGGCATGGAAAGCGTTACCGATTGAAGAACAAAAGCTGATCGCGAATGATCCTTGGTTGTTCCAGAGTTTCGCGGACAGTCTTGAGGAGGCAGATTCTCGGCAATTGCGCCATATGCTGCTCTATCTCTTTTACCCTGACCACTTTGAGCGCATAGCAAGCAACGGTCACAAAAGACGCATAGTCAACGCATTTGGCGATCTTGTTGATGAGCCTGGGGAAGATGACAATCTCGATCAACGGATTTACGCCATACGTAGCAAATTGGAAACCCTGCTTCCTGGTAAAAAACTCGATTTCTACTGGCCGCCATTAGTACAAGCATGGTTTGACAATAGCGATGAAACGCAGACAGGCGGCACAACTCTGGAGTTGATCGAGCATAAAAAACAGATTGTGTTGTATGGGCCACCTGGGACAGGAAAAACATATACCGCAAAAAAACTGGCTGAAACCATCATTCGTTCTGCCGCGTTGCGCCAATGGAAGCCAGCTCGCTATTTTCAGTCCGAGATGGAAATTCAGAAGGCGCTTACAGCGAATATTCATCGATTGCAGCTTCATCCGGCATACAGCTATGAGGACTTCATCCGTGCTTTACACCTTACTGCGCATGGCGGCACCGAATATCGACTTGGTTATTTGCCACACCTGATTGAAGAAATAAATCAATGTCCGGTAGACCAACGGTTACCTCATGTGCTGATCCTCGACGAGATGAACCGAACCGACCTGAGCCGTCTGTTGGGGGAATGCTTCTCGCTGTTGGAAGACAGGGAGCAGAGCATTGAACTCCCAGGACGCACACTTGAGGGGAAGGCTTTGACACTCTCCTTGCCTACAGATTTGTTTGTTATTGGCACCATGAACCTGATCGATCAATCCATTGAGCAAATCGATTTTGCCCTACGTCGCCGATTCTTATGGCAGGCATGCCCATTCAGTGCCGATGCCCTAATGCGAGCGGCAGAATCGAAATGGAACGCACTGTCGAGTCGTGTTGAGTGGGAGCGTATCGCTGGGGATTTCCAACGTATTGCTGATGCAGCTTCTGTGCTAAACCAACGTATCCACGATAGTCCATTGCTGGGCGCACAGTATGAGATCGGGCATACCTACCTGCTTGATGTCGTCACCTTTCTGCACAATTCGCTGCAACATAAGACGCGGCCCCAGAATTTCCTATGGACCCGCAAGGGAAACGCGCTGGAACCTGTAGAACAGGTGTGGAAGTTTTCATTGCGCCCCCTGCTTGAGCAATACCTTGCAGGCCTAGATGCCAAAGCACGCAATGCTGAGCTGGATCAGTTAGAGAAAGTGATGTTGACCTCTTCGGTGAAGGTATGAGTTGGCGCGTAAAAGACTGTTTGCCCCTAGTACCTCAGCCTGACTCAATCCAAGCCGCATGGTTGCAGCGTTTGGCTGCGAGTATTAGCTATACCGACCTTGTTGTCCCAATGTCATCTCGTCGAAAAGAGGATGAGCCTATTGTCTACTGCGAGCGGGATGGGACATGGTGGGCAGGGCGCTATGTTGGTACAGTTGAGTTCGAAGGACAGCGGTTGACCCTCCTACCGCGCTTCGGTTTGGCCACTTTACACCATTGGCTATTTGAAGCTGCGTCGATAGTGTTAGTCGACACCCCAGGGCAATTGCGCGAGGATGAGACCTTCATTGCCCAACTACTGGCGTCAGTATGGGCGCAGGGTTTTGTCGACGCGGCTCGTCACGGTTTACCTTCGTTACGTTATGAGCACTCCAGTCGAGGGACGACGATTCGGGGACGGTTGGACGTAGCTGCCTCGGTGCCACTGTTTGCGAAGGGAAGTCCTGAAGTCATCTCCGTGCGTTCAGCGAAAACACTAGATCATGCCGCCAGCGAGGCCATTGTGGCAGCATACAATGTACTGCGCCGCTGGTTGCCAGACAGCAGTTGGCTACCACAGCGAGCGAAGGAGTTGTTGCCACAGCTACTGACTGTCACAGGACCCCGCCCGCGTGTTCCAACCAAAGCCGAACTGGATCGTATCCGTTACACACCGATTACGGCAGGCTTCGCTCTGATTGCTGAGCTATCTCGTCAGATTGCAAACCGCCGAGGCATGTCAGCTGACGTAAATACCTCCGGCCAAGCTAAGGGGGTACTACTTGATGTTGCTGAATTATGGGAACTACACGTTCTACGCTCGCTTCGACAGCTTGATGTCCCTTGGATTGTGAAACATGGCACTCGCGAGCTAAATGCTTGTCGTCAATTACTGACCAGTGAAGTCAGTGGCAAAGAATTGGGCATGCTCATCCCGGATGCATTGCTGTATGAAGGTGATCATATCCAAGGGGTCGTTGACGCCAAGTACAAATCGATCCATCCAACCGCCAACTATCCATGGGGGCCTCAGCGTGAAGATCTCTATCAGATGACAGCCTATTTGAGCAGCTTTCACACCAGAGAAGACCAAAAAGCCTGGGGTATTCTGGCATACCCGGAAAATCCAGATTTGGGTAGCCTCGCTCCAGCAGAGGCCAACAGTCCATGGCGCTTCGATAGTGACAAACGGATTGCGTTCGTGGCACTACCTCATGAAGTGACAGGGGCGACCCATAAGCTGCAAGACTGGCTAGAGAAACTCCAGTAGACATCTCAATAGGTATTGGTCTGATTACCCTATATCGGATGTTTCCGTGTGTCTTTCCCTTACATTGGATTTCAAACACATAAACCCCGGGCCTCTGGCCGCGTTATGCAAGTATGAGACGTCATTTATGTTACCTGATACACCGGCTCTCATAGGACGGGAATGCCACAGGCAGGCCCGTGTGCCCGATATTCACCACAACGCGGGGTGATATGACAGGCACGGGGCCAAACGTTGTTGTTACATAACATGGGGTTGGCTACGTATTGACGGCATCAGCCTGATTAAACCGGGCCAGAATCCACTGGTCCACATCGTTTTCCAGCCACCCCACACTTTTTAGACCAAGGCGCACGCGCTTGGGGAAAGATGGGTCATAGCGAGGCGAACGCTCGTTCATCCAGTCATACAGCGTGCTGCGAGCAACGCTCAGCTTGAACATCATGTCTTTGAGGCGCAGAACTCGAACTGGTTTGTGTTGGCTCATGGTGAAATTTCCTGAATAAAAAATGCCATGGCAACAAGTGCAACCATGGCATGGGGATAGGAAGGGGAACAGCACACTGTGGTGCTGTCGGTGATGAGGTCAGGCAGTAGTGATGATGTGAGTGCTATGTCTGCTCATCAGATAACAAGTGCCGTAGAGAAATACCGATGGAGCCCATCGGGGCGAGGTGATGTCTTGGTAACGAGGATTGCTCGGGGGGGGGCGAGCGTCCGAAAGCTCTCTGGTTTATGCCCCTTTGGGTCACTGGCCATCAGGCATTAATGACTCCGTCTGTTTCTTGCCACCGGCAGAGCACCCAAATGACCGGGCAGCTTTGCTGTACGCCTTGGTCCGGTCTTTGG
Organism: Aeromonas sp. S8(2024); assembly: GCF_041403085.1. Lineage (NCBI taxonomy): Bacteria > Pseudomonadati > Pseudomonadota > Gammaproteobacteria > Aeromonadales > Aeromonadaceae > Aeromonas > Aeromonas sp. S8(2024). The sequence continues at coordinate 1,023,920 of NZ_JBGLRF010000001.1, forward strand.
CTAAGTAGCTGACACGCTCAAGAAACCCTTTGTAGTCGACAGAGTTTCGCTCCTCTGCCCTGATCCAATACCAGGGGTTTTTGGGAAAGTGCACCAGAGACACATGATTTTCCATATCGCCTAGCTTCAAGGCACTACACCACGCTTGGCGTACCATCACTGACAGGCTTGGCCTCGGGTTGCACGTCAGACTTGCCTGGTAGTTACCTAATGAACAGAACGCATCCTTGTTGAGCATTAGCACCAGGTGGTAATGGGCCTGCTCACTTTGCTCCCCATACTCTCTGACCCAGATATAAAACAGGGCGGTGTCATGTACACGCTTGCCTTCAGCCTCTTTTTTCTTAGCCTTCAAGTTTGCTTTGAGCTTGGCTTTGAGCGAGTCAATGAAGCGGGAAATGGCCTTAATATCTGTTGCCAGCTCCTTGCTAGGGAAGCGTAGGTCGATACGCACCGCCATGAGTCTGGGGTGGGTCTCAAGCGCCCGGTCGATAGTGTCCTGACAGCGCTGCAGGTAGTAAGCGTTATGGTACGGGCCAGACAGTGACAACATGATGAAATCCTCTTGGGTGTGTTTGGTGTCACTAGATGGATGTCGCCGTAAGAATTTATGTCGATTGTTCCGGGCATGACGATTTGAACCGGATGCCTGCTCAGGTGATGGGCGCATTGATGCGCTGATGGTACTGATGGCGCTGACGGTGAAGTACAACGCGTTACCCTGAACGACAAGGCCTTGTATGGCGCTTCATTCGCTCTCTGAGGCATTATCCAAGGAAAGATGACTCGTTAAATGCCATGGGTCTCAAAGGACTGTACGGCACTCGCAGGAACGATAACGAACCCGCCAGACTACACGGCTCATTGAGGGGGCACGTCAGATAGGCTCAATCACCAACAACGCACCATGAAACAGAAACGCGATACAGATGACCGATAGTATCCCTTTCTCTCCCCCTTCATTCAGGCATCCTACCCACTAGGAAATCCATTGACGGTCATGTTGTTTAACATCCAGCCATAGTGGCCTCATCAACGTCGGCTATAACGTCGATAACAGTATCAGTCACTATGCCGGTCATATAGGCTCTATCCACCCTGACACAGAGGTTAGATATCAGCCCACTCGCTCATTTCGCTATTCCAGATAAAACGTTTCATGATGCGACACAGGCCTCTGAGTAGATAATTGGATTAAGATGGCAGATGCCTACCTACACCTCACATATATTCCTTACGACCGCCATCGATATCCCTGCAGGGTTATATCAACACATCCTTATGGACAAACCATCGCAAGCCTATCAATGAGGCCATATTCATATTCCACCTCTGGGAGAGGGCATGCCTACAGCAACACTTTCGCTCTCAATGAAATCTGTTAGCATCTATGTTTTATGTATGCCATATCTCTACAGACATATGTCCTGCATTCATGCTCCACATGAACCACATGAACCACATGAACCACATGAACCACATGAACCACAGATATGATTTACATGACTCGCAGCTATAATAAATACATCCCATGCTTATTGGCTTCGCACACCTAGTCATTACCTTGCATTCATTATACTGAGCATAGACCCAACATTACTACGACTTATGCTTTCTGCGCTATCTATTTACTTATTGTCATTTCTCTATACGTTGCCATTGGTTCGTACATTGCTTCCACATTCATGTTGCCATGTATTATCAACGTATATTAATCCATTACTAACGCACACCTATATGTCACTTCTTATATGTTATATTAACAATCCGACATGTTTCACCTCGTATTTAGTTGGCTTAATGGAAAGGTAAATCCAGACACCACAAGGCCTCGGCCATGTATATGGCTGCACTCACAGTGGTAAAAACCACTCTGGAGTTATCATTTTGCCGCCATTCCTTTTTACCCGTCGAAAGAGCCGCCCTCACCTCTCACTCATCGCGAGAAACTGTAGCAGCATGGCTACAAGGTCCATCACATCACCACCACATTGTTGTTCCAACCTCCCGCTTTATCTCTTTGCTGTCTAGGCATGAAACGAAGATGACGAGTGACCACCTCATTAAGCCTCCAGTCTTTTTTTACTTCCCAAGCACTCCCGCTCACTGGCACGCACACCAGTCCTATTCCTGCATAAATCAGGCCACCAGTCACCCTAAAAAGAATGCCAGACCCAGTAATAAAAAAATGGTGAGTATGGTTGTTAGCCTAGCTGCAAGTGAGGCGGCAAGGCTGGATGCAATGACCGACGAGACCGTTAGTACAAGGAGAACTGTGGCAGGGAAAAGGAGGTTACAGCGTGTCTTACCGAGGGATACAGCAACAGAGATGGGTTGCGGGAGGCCTCCTTGACTAAAAAAAACTACAAAAAAACCTCAGTAAAGCCTCAATAAAACAATGTAAAAACTAACATATAGATACGATATGACGACAAGAGGCATTTTTTGGAGACAGCAATGCCTCCATCGTGATACGGTCTCACCACTACGTAGTTTTTATGGGTGCAAGGAAACATGAAAACAAGTTACGATGATGTACGACAGTCCGCTATGACTATGGATATCCGAAGATGTCAGTTTTGCCTTACTTATCTTAATAATACCAGGCACATGCAAATATCCAGTTGTGACCAAAATGATATCCATAGCTGTCAGATGGCAATTGACGATATGATTTCAATGGTCACATCAAACAAGAATGAACGCTACCATTTGATTGCTGAACTAGAGCAAGCGTGTGCGGCAAACATCCTTCCCATATCACATTTTGATTGGTTCAAAGAAGATACGCGCGCGGCGTTTTGGTTGTGGGCGTACATTTATCAAACGGAGGACAACACACTTGGTATACCATTTGAAAACAACTCTTTTTATAATATGTATAACAGGCTGGGATTGAGCAGTTCGCCATGTAATCATCAAGGACGACTATCGCTCATCATCACCTTTATGGACCGATTTACTGTCTCACCTCAAGCAATAGGCTTTAAAGAGAACTTACTTGAAAGACTCAAAGAAAAATGGAAATACGTATACGCGCAACCAATTCCGCTAAAATGGTTGCCTAATGAAGAGGCATCGGTGCAGTGGGCTTGGGAAAGTTTACAGAAACATTTTCCTCTCACTTTTGGCGCAAACACCTCTATGTTTTCATCTGCGCGACAACTAACGCATTGGTTTACGCCATACAACCATGATGAACGGTTATTGGCCGTGCGTGCCGCACTGGATTTGTGGGTCGATGCCCCCGACAGTAAACGATTATTTTTACTCAATCTCAACAAAGCTTGGAATCAACGCAAACTGCGCCAACAACGCACAGATAAGAAAGCGGTAAACACATATTTGAGGAACGAAACAAAAGCGCACTTAGACTCACTAGCCGCGCATTATAACATGCGCATCAGTGATGTGCTGGAAATGCTGATTAAGGAACGTCACCAACAGATTAAATCATCATCCTGATGGCGGACTTTTCTCATTAATATGGAGTAAGCCACTTTCTTCACTTCCATAATTTTTCAGACCGATATTACTCATGTGACACATCACACTGGATGTCTTCATATCGAACAAGCCCTGGCATTTGCCGGGGCTTGTTCATTTCGGTCTTCACGCACTTATGGGAGTACGTTATGAAACGAGGTGACCACCTGGTCGTTTCACGGGGATTGTTTACCCATCATGGCCTGTATCTGGGCGGGCAGCAGGTCATTCATTATGGCGGCGGGCTGTCGAGCCGCGAGCAGGCTGACGGGGTGGAAATCGTCTCGCTGGCAATCTTTGCAGATGGCCGCACCGTCACGGTGCAACCCCACCTCTCTGCCACCTATGACCCCGATGCTCGCCTTCAACGGGCGCTCTCTCGCCTGGGCGAGCATCAGTACCATCCCCTCACCAATAACTGCGAACACTTCGTTAACTGGTGTATCGACGCACAGGCCCGCAGTCCACAGGTCAGCACTGCCATCGCCACCGGCACGCTGCTGTTGACACCCTATGGCCGGGCAGCGCTGTACGGTGTGGGGAGTTGTGTCTGTCGCTCACTGGGTGGTCCCGTGGTTATCGGAGGACTGATTGGCTATGGCCTTGCTCGGCTGGTTAGAAGCCTGCGCTCCTCCGGATAAGGAGTATCCACATCATGATGATTACTCTCTCCATCAACACGACCGTGGCGGCTCGCATTGATAGCTTTATCCAGGCAGCCTGGTATATCCCCTGCCAGCAAGCGCTGGTTATTGCATCTCACACCAACCGAAGGGGATATGGCCCACACCACGACCACTCTGGTACTGCAGTGGCCTGGCACGACAGACCCTGGGGATGTGCAATGGCAATTGCTCAGTGTCACGGATGCCAGCAGCTGGCCTGACATGCAACGGCCCTTTCAGGAGCTCTACGTCGATATCGAACAGCACCAGTATTAATGCCAAGGGGGTCCCTTAACCCCAGCGCAATTCACTCAGATCTTCGCACAATGGCAGGACCGCTTTATCACGCATCACCCCATCGCGTTCACCCGAGCAGAAGCCGAACCGCTGATGCCGATACAGAGTGAATCCGTCGCCACGACAGGAGCCATCACGACAGCCAACTGAACTACTCTCACGGTGAACCAACAACCTCTCTGCCTTTGACCCCGCCATGCTTCCTGCATGCCGGGGTTTTGTTTATTTGGAGAACCCCATATGCGTTACCACAAACTCAAAGCCGGGGAGCACCCAGGCACCTATGTCGTCACCGAGCCGGTGACCGAGCAGGACCTGCTACGCATCGCCAATCAGATTGCCCGCAAGCGCCTGGCTAAGGGCGCCGCCATCACCAACACCACCGACGCAGCAGAGCGGCTACAAACCTTGCTGCAGGACCGGGAGCATGAGGTGTTTGGTGCACTGTTCCTCGATGCCCAGCATCGGGTATTAGCCTTTGAGGAGCTGTTTCGCGGCACCCTCGATGGTGCCAGCGTCTACCCCCGCGAGGTGGTCAAGCGGGCCTTAGCTCTTTGCAGTACCTCGATAATCGCCGTTCACAATCACCCGAGCGGCAACCCCGAACCCAGCCAGTCAGACCGGGCCCTCACCCAAGCCCTGAAAGACGTGCTGGCCCTGGTCGACATCCGTTTGCTCGACCATCTGGTGGTTGGGGCAGAGGGCGTAGTCTCGCTGGCCGAGAGAGGTCAACTATGACTCCAACCCCAGGTAAGTCACACCTCACCGCCCTCGATATCCTCCTCGAATTGCGTTGCTGGCTTGCTGACAACGTCGAGATGCGGGCCGAGCCTGCCATCGTGGCTCACCTGCCTAACGGCTATCAACTCACCCAGGCCGACTGCATAGAGGCCATTGATGCGCTGCTGCATCAGCTGCGCCAAGAAGGGACAAACACCATGCGATTACCCAATCCCTATACCTTAGAGGAGACTCTCGAGAAGCTGCGCCATGGCCTGGCAGCCGCCAGCAACCAAGGGGCGCTGGCGTTATTGGAGAAAGCCGTCGCCAAGGCCTGTGATGACAGGGCCTACGCCAAGGAGTTTGAAGAGACCTTGCTGCAAGGCTCCACCGTCGAGATACGCGAGTGTCTCAGCTGCTTTGGCGACTACTTCGAGCGCTCCCGAGACGCACCGCCCTATTACCCGCATCACGACGCCGTTAACGGCATTGATTGTGCGCTCTACGCCATCCTGTTCGATGCGGCTCTCCCCAGCACAGAGTAGGCGCACGAATAACGCCAGCATCCCCAAACCCGGATCATCCGCGCCAACACCATGATCCGGATATTCCGATCCCCAGCAAGGCCACCTCACTGCAGGTGGCCTTTTGCATTTCAAGGAGCTATTCCCATGTCTGCCTTCATGATCGATCGCAAGGACTACCTTGCCTTTGCCGTGCAGTTACACCGCTTTTGCAATGCCCCGATGCCACCCCATTACACCATGGAGCTACTGCACACCCTCTGGTGGCTGCCGCCAGCAGACACGACCAGTACCTGGACGTGGCGGGTAGACCGGCTGGCACGACTGATGATGCTCGCCAATCGTCGGGCAGTCTGGCATCGCTATCAGCTGGGGCGTCAGCAAGAGCACAAGGAACCACGCCAGCACCACTCGACCAAGCTGAGTCCGCTCAAACCTGCCCACCGTTACCACCAGGCTCCACTCACCGATAGCGAACTGATGGCTCTCTACAAATTCACCTGCTGCGCCCTGTACCAATCGAGCGAATGGACCGGAAGCCCTGAGCAGGCACCTCGGCTAGTGAAGGTGATACAGCAGTTTCAGCAAGCACTGGCGCAAGACGTGCTGACTCGACTGTCACTGTGGGAAAAAGCCCCTTGGGGAGAGATGTAATGGCTCTTTCCATCACCCTGACCATAACGAGTTCACCGCCGCACAACACTGCCGTGCTGGCCCAACGTATCGCCGATGACATGGCACACCTGCATCACCGTCTAGGGGATGGGGTCAGTGATGAACTGGGCATCAGCATCAGCTATCTGGTCGAACAATTTGCGCTGCTGGCAGCGGCTTACCGTTCACCGGAAGCAATGGAGAAACATCAATGATTGAGTTCAACGACAGCTTTAGCCAAGCCGCCGTGGCAGAGGCCATGTGTGCCCATCCAGCACTTACCAAGCTCATCAGTCAGCAGTTGATGCTGCCGAGTTTTGCCTATGCCCACGATGTAGAGGGGCGGCGTATTGGTGGCCCGCTGGTGGCCCCCAACCCGGTGTTGCACAAGACCACGCTCTTTGTCAGTCCCCGCGATATGCGCGAGCACCTGCCGCGTGAGATTAACTTCGCCCGCTTTCGCTGCCCCTGTAATGCAGCGGGTCAACCGGTCGGCGAGTGGCAGCGGGTGATAGTAGGGGCCTACGTTAACCACGGCAGCAACGACACGCCGGATTGGAGCAGCCATACATGACAACGCCCACTGCATCACCCATGGGGACAGAGGCCGCTATCGCCCGTCTCCGAGCCCATATCGAGGAGTTCATTGCACTGGAGCTGACCCAAAGGCTCGATGTACAGCTGGCTAACCTAATGCGTTCCGGCGTGTTGGAGCTGGATAACTGGGACGGGGCAAATCTGGTTTTGCCTCGCACAGTGACCACGGCACTGCTGGAGGCTGCAGCCGAGCGGGTGATTTGGCACAGCCACCGCCGTCGCTATCAGCGAGACATCAACCGCCTCAAGCAATCGCTGTAGACAATCCTCCCCACAACCTCATGCAGCCCCTCACACCGAGGGGCTGTTTGCATTTTAAGGAACCCACCCATGCACGACCTGCGTGATTACAACACCCTGACCGCTCGGCAGCTCACCACTGCCATCAGCCATCTCAACCACAACACCGCGCCGAAGATAATGACCCACCTTGCATTGCGGGCCAGGCAGCCACTCCCGCTCGGTAATGGCCGCAGCCGGGCCAAGGCCCTCAAGCTGATGCGCCGGGTCAAGAAGGCTAACAAGACTGGGCGTATCCCGCTTGAGCTCACAGTGACGGGCTGCCGCATCGACCGGGGTTGCCATCAGGCAGACCGTTACTACTACGACCGGACGCTGCTGGCCCAGGGCTGGCAACAATACGACACCGAGGCAGATGCGTGGTACTTCGGCATCTGGATTCACACCGAAAAGCTGGAGACTTTTACCTACGCCGAGGGGGATACCGGCCATGTGATTGCGCCAAACGTCGAGGCGTTTCGTGCCGAGCTGACGCGGCTCTATCAGTACCACCCGCAAGCCCCGGCATTTATCAGCATCGACCCGGAGGCGGGCGTTGTAACCCGCCATTTTGAAGCCAAACCGGAGGTGTGAGATGGCCAAGCACATCACCATCAAGGTACCTGGCAAACATCCGCAAACCGGCGAGCTCACCACCTTTGAGCTAAAGGGCCAACGCATGGATATCGACATCGGCGGCCAAGCCGTGCCTTTCCTTATTCACGGGAGGGGCATCGGCACCTCGCTCGCCCACATCCCGAGCGGCTACCGCATAGCCCTGCTCGGCGGCTGGCTCACCGCTCGTTACGCCATACCCGAAAATAAGCCCAGCAGAACAGTCTGCGCCCAGATGGCAATAGACCGACTAGTGGCCCAGTACGGCTCGCGGCACCTGCTGGACCGACTCAACTGCAAGCCGGTTATCAATGAGACAGCTGACTGCGCTCGTTGACGCCCCACCGTCTCGCTCATCCACAAACAGCATAAAGGACCAGCCCTCACAGGCTGGCCCTTGGAATCGTCGGAGTAATTTCTCATGACTCGTCTTATCACCGGGCTCGAGGTGCATCGTTATGCCCCCGAGCTCAACACACTGCATCTGCGCAACCGGCAAACGTTACCAGTCCCCGGCATCACCACCATCAAAGAGGCCAAAGCCCGCCGGTTTAGCCGCTGGCAGTCAGGGCATCAGGTGACCATCACGGTGAGTCACCCTGACTACGCCAATCTCTCCCGGCTCTACCGAGGGCGACTGGCAAACCTGACAGCGCTCCCAGAGCACCTGACCAGACTACGACAGCGCCACAACGAGCCCGGCACCTGTATAGACATTCAACTGAGGTATCGCTAATAATGACCACGACCCATCCAACACACTCTCCAGAGCTCCAGACTCTCACACCGCTCCCCAGCATTTGCTGAGGTCTGCTGCGTGATATCTCTGCACGCTTTGGCGCTCGTCTGATACAGAGTCGCTACCGGCTCGATTTTCTATCCGATCGAGCCAGTCTGATAGGTGAATGGAGTGAAGCGCAGATAGCCAATCTCGACCAGGCTTTCCCGGAGATCATCAAGGCACTGGAAGCCAAGCTGCTGACCGGTGAACTGGATGCCCAACGTCGGCACAGCATCTTTCACCTACTCGTCCGTGATAAGTGGGTAGGTCGTGGGGAAGGCCAATTCATGGCCTTCCCTTTGTTTTGGTGACTCTGTTTTTTTGAGGTTGCTCCCAGTGACCTCGATACCAACTGGCTCCAGCTGTGGTGCTATGGCAAAATATACCCCCTATCTTGTCTCACTCCGGTTACCCGATGAAAGAACCTCTGCCCAGCTACGAAGCCATGATGCCTGCTGTGCTCAAGGTATTGGCCGATGGTGCAGCCCGTTCATTGCGCGAGGTATTCGAGCGGGTTTGCCAGCACTATGCTTTTACCCCTGAGCAGTTGGCTGACACCTTGCCAAGTGGCCGCCAAACCACGTTGCGTAGCCGGGTCGGGTCGGGTCGGCTGGGCCAAGGCCATTCTGGTCAAGGCATTTCGCGGCGAGCTTACCGCCGACTGGCGCGCCGCCAACCCGGACCTTATCAGTGGCGATAATAGCGCCGCCCTGTTGGCTCGCATTCAAGCCGAGCGGGCCGCCGCCAGCGGCAAAAAAGGTAAGCGTGGGACCAGCAAGACTCGCACAACGGACTAACCCGCTCGTATGATGGGCAGCCAGCGGCAACATTCGGCGGGTTGTAAGCCAAGTGCTGGCGAGATAAGGTCGTGTTGGCATCAAAATTAGGAATAGAGCATGGAAATCAAACAACTCACCCTCGAAAATCTGGGGCGTTTTGAGCGTCTTGCCATCGAGTTTGCTCCCACGGAGCGGGTCAACTCGAATATGACCGTGCTGATCGGCAACAATGGCGCAGGCAAAACCTCGGTACTCAAATCGTTGGCGACCTCGCTCAGCTGGTTTGTTGCCCGTTTGCGCAGCGACAAAGGCAGTGGCAGCCCCATCCCGGAAGAGGTAATCCTCAATGGCGCCAATACCGCTGTGGTTTCTCTTCAACTACACGATCAGCTGAGGGAATACATCTGGTCTCTCACCAAAACTCGCGCAGGTCGCAAGAGCAACGAGCAATCCATATTGACCGACGCTAGCAAACTAGCCGATGAGTATCGAGCACGATTGACAGAGCAGGAAAATGTCAGCTTACCCCTGATCGCCTTCTACCCAGTCGAGCGGGTGGTACTGGATATTCCGCTAAAGATCAAAGAGAAACATTCATTTCGCCAACTCGATGGTTATGACAATTCACTGAGTCAAGGAGTCGATTTTCGTCGTTTCTTTGAGTGGTTTCGCGAGCGGGAAGATAGCGAAAATGAGTCGGTAATCCCTACTGAAGTTCTTAATGAACTTCAAGATTTACTTGGTCCTGATCTTTGGCAAAAGTTGCAACAGACACAGGCATCAGCCAGAGATCGTCAGTTGACGGCGGTGCGCACAGCTATCGCCAACTTTATGCCCGGATTTAAAAATCTGAAGGTCCGCCGTAAGCCGCGTCTGCATATGTCCATCGACAAGGAGGGTCAGACCCTCAATGTGTTGCAACTGTCGCAAGGGGAGAAATCCCTGATGGCACTGGTGGGCGATATTGCCCGCCGCCTCGCAATGATGAATCCGGAGCTGGAAAATCCGCTGCACGGCGATGGGGTGGTGCTGATCGACGAGGTGGACATGCACCTGCATCCCCAGTGGGCACGTACTATCATCCAGCGGCTCACTGATACCTTCCCCAACTGTCAGTTTGTGCTGACCACCCACTCCCCCCTGGTGATCAGCGATTGCAAGGATGTACTGGTCTATTCGCTCGATAATGGCGAGTTGACTGAAGTGCCATCCCAATATGGTCAGGATGCCAACTCGGTGCTGCTGGAGGTGATGGATACCGCTATTCGCAATGAGCGGGTGGCGAGCCGACTGAATGACTTACTCGATTTAATTCAAGATCGGCAATTTGATAAGGCCAATGCCCTGCTGGCCGCGCTAAGAGCCGAGCTGCCAGCCAACAACCTGGAGCTGACCAAGGCTAGCTTGCTGCTGCGCAAAGAGGAGCTGCGCCGTGCGCAAGATTTATAAGGGACAAGAACCTGCAAGTCTGGCGTCATTCAAACGTCAAAATCCTCATGCTCGATATCACGACCTACCCAACGATGAAGAGGGTCAGGCAATTCGCCAGCAGATCCGGGAGGCTTGCACTACTGAGCAATTCCATCTCTGCGCCTACTGTTGCCAAGCCATCAGCGGCACCAGTGAAGACACCATGAACGAGCATGTTGAGGCTAGGGATCTCGCCCCTAAGCGCACCATGGATTTCAGCAATCTGGTAGCCAGTTGCAAAACACCGAAACAGTGCGATGCCGCCCATGGCTCGCAGCCTCTGCCGTTGACTCCGCTGATGCCTGAGTGCGAAACCGAGTTGCACTTTAAATGGAGTGGTCGGGTTGAGGGGTTGACGGAAAGAGCCAAAGAGGCGATCCGGGTACTCAATCTGGGTGATACGGAGCAAAGCAACAAGGTGCTGGTTGCCAAGCGCAAACAGCTGGTGGATAGCCTGATTTGGACCCACTACGGCGATGATCAGCAGGCACTGGCGCTGGAAGATGATGCACAATTGCTGACAATGCTGATCGAAGATCTGAGCCAGCCCAAACAAGGCAAGCTGGAGCCCTTCGCACCTGTATTGGTGAATATACTGCGCAGTCAGCTCTAGCGATTGCGTGCCTGCCCGGGTGACTCGGGAACCACAACCTCGGTACACCTCGTGCGCTTTTCTCCGGCAGCAGACCGCGAGGATAGGCGCATCTCCTCCCCTCTGATAATCTGCCGTGGCCATCAACCCGGCGCTCTGGCAGAAAAAACGTGAGCTCGAGATCTGCTTTTACCGTGGCCCGGAGGGAGTGCAGGGGGCTATCTTGCACAAATTTAAACAGCGCTCGAAGAAGAAGACCGATCTCGCGTTCGAGGAGCATCAACACTATCTGCAGCGGGACATCAAGCAGTTGCATGGCCAGCTGGCGACCATCACCTCCCTGGCAACCCTCAAACCCTATCTGGTCGAGCGCTGGGACGCGCGTCAGCACGCCATCTGGGATGAAGAGCCGGACTTTGATGAGATGTTCTTTCGATAGCAAGAGAGGGCCAATGGCCCTCTCTTGCTTTAAGTAACTTGAGAAAGTTGTGGCAATGACTTGTCCAAGGGAGTGCTATCAAGGGGTAGGACAGCCAACACCTAATGGCATACTCACTGGCATACCCAAAATTGCAGATACAAAAAAGCCCAACCGAATCAATCAGTTGGGCTATACAAATGGCGGAGGAGGTGGGATTTGAACCCACGGATGGTCGCCCATCGCCGGTTTTCAAGACCGGTGCATTCAGCCGCTCTGCCACCCCTCCGAACGGCGTGCATACTACGTCAGCCCCTTGTTCATATGCAATACATATTTGATTTGGGATAGTAGGGGGCAACAGGCTGGGGTGGGGCTTGAAATCAGCGCTCGTCATCCCGACATTCAGTGCATACAATGCGTTAACGAAGCGGCGTTGCCGCCTCACCCCGGAAATCAAGAGGACACCCAAGATGGATACCCGTTCTATCTATACCGGCACCCAGAGTGCCGCGCGCGATACCAACAAGGTACTGCGCAACACCTATATGCTGCTCTCCCTCACTCTTGGCTTCTCTGCCGTGGTGGCCGGGGTCGCCACCGTGATGAACATGCCGCCCCTGCACTGGGCCATCTTCCTCATCGGCGTCTACGGTCTGATGTTCCTGACCGAGAAGAATCGTGACAACGGCATGGGGCTGGTGTTCACCTTCGCCCTGACCGGTCTTCTGGGCTATAGCCTGGGCCCCATCATCAACATGTACATGAACAACGGCGGCGGCGAGATCGTGATGACCGCGCTCGGCGGCACCGCGCTCACCTTCTTCGGTCTGTCGGCCTATGCCCTGACCACCAAGCGTGACCTCTCTTTCATCGGCGGCATGCTGTTCGTCGGTTTCTGGGTGCTGCTGGTGGCCATGGTCGCCAACATCTTCCTGCAGATGAGCGCCCTGAGCCTGGCCCTCTCCGCCATGTTCATGCTGTTCTCCTCCGGTGCCATCCTGCTGACTACCCAGCAGATCGTGCGCGGCGGCGAGACCAACTACATCTCCGCCACCGTCACCCTGTATGTCTCCATCTACAACATCTTCCTGAGTCTGCTGAGCCTGCTTGGCGGCAACCGCAACTAATCAAACACCCCGCTTCGGCGGGGTTTTTATTGGCGCCTGTTTCTGTCAGGATAAGTTGCAAATCAAGGATATGAAGCGAAGTGGCCCTGATCCAAATCAGGGCCGTTTCGTTGTTGACCGGTTATGCTCTCGCTTTCGTTTCGCTCAAGGGTTGCGCTCTCCCATGCCCACGGATTTCTCTGGCCTGCTGCGCCGGCTGCTGACTGACAGTCATATCTATTTCGCCCTCAAGGTGCTGCTGGCCATCATGGGGCTGCTCGCCTTCACTCTGGCGACCGGCGACATCCAGCTCACCGTGCTGCTCTCCCTCGGGGTGGTGGCCGGCGCCATCGCCGAGACCGACGACAGCCTGTGGGGCCGGGTCAAGAACCTCGCCATGACCCTGCTCTGCTTCCTGTTCGCCTCCCTCTGCGTGCAGTATCTCTTTCCCACCCCCTGGCTGTTCGCCCTAGGGCTCGCGAGCTCCACCTTTATCTTCGTGATGGTGGGGGCGCTCGGTCAGCGTTACGCCACCATCAGCTTCGGCTCCCTGCTGATTGCCATCTACACCATGCTGGGAGCCGCCAAGGCGCCGGATCTCTTCTATCAGCCGCTGGCCCTCGGCGCCGGGGCGCTCTGGTATGGCCTGGTGTCGCTGGTCTGGCTCTGGCTGCTGCCCTACAAGACCCTGCACGAGCAGCTGGCCCAGAGTTACTTTGCTCTCTCCCGCTATCTGCTGGAAAAATCCCGCTTCTTTCCGGCCGACGAGCACGGCGCCCAGGCCATTCGCCACAACCTGGCCCAGCTCAACATCAATCTGGTCAATGCCCTGACGCTCACCAAGTCGGCGCTCAACGCCCGTCTCAGCACCCGCCACCGGGCCTCCCCCGAGCTGGCGAGCCTGCTGCGCCTCTACCTGCTGGCGCTGGAGATCCACGAGCGGGCCACCTCCAGCCACTACCCCTACAGCAAGCTGGAAGCCGAGCTCAAGCAAGGCATCGTGCTTGACGGTTTCCAGGAGGTGTTCCTGCAGCTCTCCGAAGCGTGCCAGCGGCTCGGCTACGCCATCCTGGTGCACAAGCCCTATGCCCACAACAAGCGCATCCACTGGACGCTGGAGGCCCTCGGTGATCAGCTGGAGTTCACTCACCTCAAGCAGCACTACCCGAAAACTCTGCTGACACCGATGAAGTTTCTGCGCCGCAACCTGGCCAGCATCAACCAGCTGCTGCAAAGCGCCGAGGAGCTGCAAAACCCCGAGCAGGCCCCGCAGAGCCTGCCGCCCCTGGCCAAGCCCGCCCGCCTGCCACTGCTGACCCAGCTCAAGCAGCACCTGACCCCCAACTCCATGGTGTTTCGCCATGCCCTGCGGCTGTCCCTCGGGTTGGTGGTGGGCTACGGCATTCTGCAGGCCTTCCAGCTGGACAAGGGTTACTGGATCCTGCTGACCGTATTGTTCGTCTGCCAGCCCAGCTACAGCGCCACCCGCCGCCGGCTGGTGCAGCGCATGCTCGGCACCTTCGCCGGCCTGCTGGTGGGGATCCCGGTGCTCTGGCTCTTCCCCGAGCTGCACGTACAGCTGGTGGTGATGGGGCTGGCCGCCTTCCTGTTTTTCACCCAGGTGCGCAGCAACTACAGCGCCGCAGTCTGCTTCATCACCCTTTACGTGTTGATGGCGTTCAACCTGCTGGACGGCATCGGCTTTGCCATTCTGGGGCCGCGCATGCTCGATACCCTGCTCGGCTGCCTGCTCTCCTACGCCCTGGTGGCCTGGCTCTGGCCGGACTGGCAGTACAAACGGCTGCCGACCCTGATCGCCAATTCGCTGTCGGCCAACGCCCGTTACCTCTCGGCAGTACTCGCCAGCCTGCAGCAGCAGCGGGATGAGTCACTCGACTACCGGGTGGCGCGCAAGAGCGCCCATCTGGCGGACAGCGAACTGGCCATGGCCTGGCAGAGCATGCTGGTGGAGCCGCAAAAGCGCCGCCGCTTCCTCGATCTCTGCTTTACCCTCACCTGGCGCAACCATGCCCTGCTCTCCTACATCTCGGCGCTGGGCGCCCATCGCGACAAGCTGGAGGCCATCGGCGAGCTGGACGAGATCAGCCGCCACCTGAGCCATACCCTGGAGCGGGCCGCCGGCCATCTGGCGGGAGAGATGCCGGAGCAGATCGAGGGGCAGTGCCCTGTCATCACCCCGGACAGCAGCGAGGAGCAGCTGATGCTGACCCAGCAGCTCAATCTCATCAGCCAGCTGGCGGACGAATTGCTCGCCCTGGCCAACGAGAGCCGGTTGCTCACCCGGGAACAAGGCGCTACCATGCCCGCCCAATCCTGACAGGCCACAAGGAGCCCACCATGTCCGAGCACCACCAGCTGGAATTCAACGGCCAACTCATCGAGACCGATGCCAAGGGTTATCTGCTCAACAGCAACGACTGGAGCGAGGAGCTGGCACTGGTACTGGCCGAGCAGGAAGGTATCGTACTGGAGGAGCCGCACTGGGAAGTGGTGCGCTTCGTGCGCGCCTTCTATCTGGAGTTCAACACCTCCCCCGCCATTCGCGCCCTGGTCAAGGCGATGGAGAAGCAATACGGCCCCGAGAAGGGCAACAGCCGCTACCTCTACAAGCTGTTCCCGGAAGGCCCCGCCAAGCAGGCCACCAAGATCGGCGGCCTGCCCAAACCGGTGAAATGCATCTAAAAAAATACCGCGCCCATCCAAAATGAAGCGCGGTATTTTTTTATCTTGTGGTCCCTCTTAGGGGTTGTAAGCCACCACGGAACCACTCAGGCCGGTCATCTGGCCGATGCGGCTCTGCATGCCCTGCAGCTTGGTCTTGGAGACATCCGGTCCGATGAAGACCCGGTTGAGCTGACCCTGCACCGGCGTGCGCGGCGAGGTGTGAGCCGAGTAACCCGCCGCCCGCAGCTTGCCCACCAGCGCGTTGACGCTGTCGACATTCTTGAAGGCGCCGAGCTGCAGGATCCAGCTGCCCTGGGCCGGTGCAGTAGCTGCAGGCGCCGGGGCTACGGTCGTGGTCGCTTGCCCCATCTTGCTGGCGATGAGATCGTCCATCGACCTGATCTGGCCCGCCTGCGGCTTGCTCTCCACCGGTTTTTGCACCTCTACCGGCTTGGGCGGCACCACTTTGGGCTTGGGCTGCTCCACCGGTTTCTTGGCGATCACTTCAGGCTTGGGCTGGGGCTTGGCCGCAGGCGGTGTAACGGGCTGGGTCACCGGCTTGGCGGCCGGCTGCTGCACCTGCGGCTGGCCCTGCTTGGCCCCCAGGGTGACCGGCTCGGGCACCTCTTCCACCTGCCACTGCTCGGCAGCCGACGCCTGCTGCTGGCTGGCCAGATGTTCCGCCGGCAGGGTGCTGGCGGCCGATACCTGCAAGGCGGGCTTGGCGGGTTCCAGCTCGGGGCGCAGCGGGATCTTGGCAAACGCCTCTTCCTTCTGCTCCAGCTTGTGGCCGTCCATCAGATCCGGCAGAAAAATGACTACCAGGGCCACCAGGATGACGGTCCCCACCAGACGGTTTTGAAACTTAGAGGCCAAGTTGAATCCTACCTTTACGTAACTCAATATGCGATCTGGCTCCCCGCCAAAGGGCCGGGGAGCCGGGGTGTGGCCTAGACGGCGCCACCCGCCAGAATGTCGGCGACAGTGTAAAACGAACCAAACACAATGACCATATCATCAGGACTCGATGCGGCCAACGCGGCAGCATAGGCCTGCCCCACATCGTCAAAGGGGGTCGCCGGCCCCCGCTCGCTGCCAAGAGCTGCCGCCAACTGGGCCGCGCTCGCCGCCCGCGGGCCGCTCAGGCTAGCCAGATACCACTCGCCGATGAGGCCATCGAGCTCGGCAAGCGACCCCGCCATGTCCTTGTCCTTGAGCATGCCGACCACGGCGCGGCGCACGCCGCTGCAGGGCAGCTTGCGCAACTGGGCTGCCAGATAGGCTGCCGAATGGGGGTTGTGGGCCACATCGACGATGACCAGCGGCGCGCTTTGCAGTTGCTGCATCCGGCCAGCCAGCCTGGCGTTGGCCAACCCGTCACGGATGGCGGACTCCGGCAACGGCAGACCGAGGGACTCCAGCGCCGCCAGCACGGTGACCGCGTTCATCAGCGGCAGGGCCGGCTTGGGCAGGTCGTGCCACTGATGAAGGCCGTGATAATCCCAGCCGGTTTCGTGCTCATCGCCACGAAAATCGATGCCAACCTGACGCAGGCAGGCGCCGAGGCGGGCCGCCTCGCTGGCGATGGTGACGGGCGGGTTGGGCTCACCGCTGATGGCGGGTTTGCCGGCGCGATACACCCCTGCCTTCTCCACCGCCACCGCCTCGCGGGTATCCCCGAGCCAGTCACAGTGATCGAGCGCAATGGAGGTGATCATGGCGACATCGGACTCCACCACATTGGTGGCATCGAGCCGGCCACCCAGCCCTACTTCCAGCAGCAGCACATCCGGCGCGGCGCGACGGAACAGCCACAAGCCCGCCAGGGTGGCGAACTCGAAGAAGGTAAGGGCAATCTCGCCGCGGGCTGCTTCCACCTCGGCAAAGGCGGTACAGTGCTCGCTGTCGGCCAGTTCGGCCCCGTTGATCCGCACCCGCTCGGTAAAGCGCAGCAGATGGGGGGAGGAGTAAACGCCGACCTGGTAGCCGGCTTCCATCAGTATGCTGGCCGCCATGGCACAGCTGGAGCCCTTGCCGTTGGTGCCTGCCACCGTGATCACCTTGAACGGCAGTTGGGTAAGACCCATGCGGCGGGCGACGGCGCCGACCCGATCCAACCCCATGTCGATGTTGACCGGGTGGATCTGCTCCAAATAAGAAAGCCAGTCGACCAGCGACCGGCTTTGGGATTGTTGCATGTTGGAACTCATCTTCACTCTTCGATGACGTGAGTATTCAGCATTTTGGCGAGCAGGCTGGCCAGACGGTTGCGCATGTCGCGGCGGTCGATGATGAGATCGATGGCGCCCTTCTCCAGCAGGAACTCGGAGCGCTGGAAGCCTTCCGGCAGCTTCTCGCGCACGGTCTGCTCGATGACGCGGGGACCGGCAAAGCCGATCAGCGCCTTGGGCTCGCCCACGTTGATGTCACCCAGCATGGCCAGACTGGCGGAGACGCCACCCATGGTGGGGTCGGTCAGCACCGAGATATAAGGCAGGCCTGCTTTGGAGAGTCGGTCCAGCGCCGCACTGGTCTTGGCCATCTGCATCAGGGAGAACAGCGCCTCCTGCATGCGGGCACCACCCGAGGTGGAGAAACAGACCAGACCGCGCCCTTCCTTGATGCTCTCCTCGACGGCGCGCACGAAGCGGGCGCCCACCACGGAGGACATGGAGCCACCGATGAAGGAGAACTCGAACGAACAGGCGACGACCGGCACCCCCTTGAGGGTCCCCTTCATCACCACCAGCGCATCTTTCTCGCCCGTATCCTTCTGGGCGGCTGACAAACGATCCTTGTAGCGCTTGGAATCCTTGAATTTCAGTACATCCTGCGGCTCCAGCTCGGCACCGACTTCGGTGCGGCCCTGCTCGTCGAGAAAGCTCTCGAGGCGGGCACGGGCGCTGATGCGCATATGATGATCACACTTGGGGCACACTTCGAGATTGCGCTCCAACTCTGCCCGGTAGAGCACCTGTTCACAAGCACTGCACTTGGTCCACACCCCTTCCGGAATGTTGTGGCGACGCGGGGCAGTGATCTTGCTCTTGGGAAGGATCTTCTCAAGCCAGCTCATGGAATTCCTTAATGCTTTTGTGCCTGACAAAACGCATCGAGCCTAGATTGTTCAATGACTTAATAGCTCGATGGCAATAAATGACGGATCATTAAACCACAAATTTTCGGGCCCAGTTACTAAAAACTGGTCGTACCCGGTGCCGAGTCCGGCAGCCACAACGGGCCGAGCGGCACCTGCGGCAAGCCCAGTTCCAGCGGGTAATCCACGTCCACCAGATAGAGTCCCCCCGCCTTGGCGGTGGGGCCTGCCAGGTTGCGATCCCGGGCCGCCAGCACCTCGGCCACCCACTCCACCGGTTTGAGCCCCTGCCCCACCAGCAGCAGGGAGCCGGTGATGTTGCGCACCATGTGGTGCAGGAAAGCGTTGGCCCGGATATCCAGCACGATATAGGGGCCCTGACGGCTGACGCACAGGTGGGTCACATTGCGCCACGGGGTCTTGGACTGGCAGCCGACGGCCCGAAACGAGCTGAAGTCCTGCTCACCCAGGAGGCACTGGCCTGCCTGGTGCATCAGCGTCGCGTCGATCGCTTCGTGGTAGTGGCTGACGCCGCTGCCGAGGATGGCCGGCCGGTAGTTGTGGTTGTAGATGACGTAGCGGTAGCGACGGGCGGTGGCGCTGAAGCGGGCATGGAACCCCTCGTCCACCTCCTTGACCCAGCGCACCGCGATGTCGGGCGGCAGGTTGGAGTTGAGCCCCAGGGTCCAGGCCCCTTCGGCACGGTTCGCATCGGTATCGAAGTGGATGACCTGGCCGGTGGCGTGGACGCCGGCATCGGTGCGTCCTGCACACTGGATGGAGACGGGGTGATTGGCGATCCGGCTGAGGGCCTTCTCCAGCTCCTCCTGTACGCTGATCACTTCGCGCTGACGCTGCCAGCCGAAATACCGGCTGCCGTCGTATTCAATACCTAGGGCAATTCGCATGGATAAACTTGTCTTCTGATGAAAGGATGCGGTGAAAGAAACGGGGCGGATTATACCCATCTCGCCTCAAAAATCCCAAATCACAGCGCCCAGGCCAGACCAGGCGCCAAAAAGAAGGGGCAGCCCATCGGCTGCCCCTGCTGTCATCATGGTGCTGTGGCTACCTAGCCAAGGCGCTTGAGCAGCTTCTCGGCCTCGGCCCGCTGATGCTCGGTGCCCTGCTCCGCCGCCTCCTGCAGCAGCTCGCGGGCGCTATCCTTGTCGTCGATCTCGAGGTAGGCGCGCGCCAGATCCAGCTTGGCCCCCACTCCGCCATCGTCGGCATCCACGTCAAATCCGGTGGACTCCGGCAGCACCTCGGGGAAGCCATCCAGCCCCACATCCAGCGAGAAGCCCTGATAGGGTTCCTGCTCCGTGGTGGTGGCATCGGCCTCGGCCAGCAACTTGTCGATCTCGACATAACCGCTCTCCTGGGCCTGCTCGCGCGGCTTGACCTCGCCCTGATGGGGCTCCACTTCGGCGAAGGCATCCTCAAAATCGGAGAGGGCCATCTCGTTGGGATCCCAATCCGGTTCTGCCTCTTTCTTACCTTTGACCGGCTCGGGCTCCAGCCCCAGCTCAGCCAGCATCTCGTCGGCACCGGCAGCGGCAGCCTGGTCGGCCCCCGGCTCGGCAAAGGCGGTCTCAAAGTCGCTCAGATCGAAGGAGGCGAGATCCTCATCGCTCACCACCGCCTCGGCGTCCGGCTGGCCGTCATCGGCGCCATCCAGCGTCAGGTCGGCCTCCAGATCCGCATCCAGCTCGGCGAACAGGGCAGCCTGCAGCTCCTCTTCACTCATGACCTCGTTGTCAGCCTTGGGCTTGGGATTGAACTCGCTGGCGAGATCGAGATCCGGCTCGGTGTCGAGGGTGATGGGATCGTCATGGGCCAGATCCAGATCGGGCACCAGATCCGGATCCCGGATGGCGGCCTTGGCGGCTGGTGCCGGCTCGGCATCGAAGCTGGCCAGATCCATCTCGCCATCATCGCTGAACACCAGATCGGCCGGCGCGGCGGGCTCTTCCACCGCCATGTAGCCATCCGGCGTATTGAGATCCGGTGTCGGCCGCATCGGCTCCTCGTCGGCTATGCCGACCGTCATCAGCTCGTCAAACTCGCTGCTCTCCTGATCCATCACCATGGCGGTGGATTCGGACAGGCTCTTCTCCTGCTCTTCCAGCTCGCGACGAGCACGAGCCCGCAGCCACAGAGTCACCAGCGCCAGCACCAGCAGCACCGGCAACAGGATGATCATGGCGAGGTTGAGCGGCGAGGAGAGCAGGTCCATCAGCCAGTTCTGCTTGGGCTCGGGGGCCGGCGCCGCCGGCGGAACCGGCTTGGCCTTGAGCTCGGCAATCTCTTTTTGCAGGGCGGTCTGATCCTGCAGCTGGGCCTTGAGGGTCTCCACCTCTTCGGTCAGCGACTGCAGTCGCAGCTTGAGCCTGTGGTTCATCTCGGTGACCTGACCGAGCTGGGCATTGGCATCTTCCAGCGCCAGCGCCATCTCGGTGGAGGGCTTGCCGACCGGCTTGTCGAGGTCGGCCGGCAGCGGGGCCGGTGCACTGGCGGTGGCGGCACTGGTTGCCGCGGCCTGGCTCGCGACCGGCTCGGGGGCCTTGGCAACCTCCTTGACCTCGGTGGCCGGCTGGGGCGCCTCCACCTTGGGAGCCGGGGCCGGAATGGGCGCCGCCTTGGCGGGCGCTACCTTGGCAACCTCGGGCTTGGTCGGCTCGGCTGCCTTGGTGGGGGTCGCCTTGGGCTGGGCCGGCTTGGTGGCCACCGGTTTGGCAGGTTGAACATGCTTGTTGGCCAGATATTTCGGGCTCAGCCCTTTCCAGCTGGCGTTGTCACTGCGGAACTTGGCGCGGGCCTCGGCATCCGTGATGACGCTGGCCTCGGCGGCGGTGGGCAGCAGGATGCGCGAGCCCACCAGAATGTGGTTGATGTTGCCGTCAGCGAAACTGCGGGGATTCTTCTCGTAGATCGCCACCATGGTCTGGTAGACGCTGACACTGTTGGAGGGGCGGTACTTGCTCGCCAGGCTCCAGAGGGTGTCGGTGGGACGAATGGGACCATAACTGCCGGCATTGCTCGCAACCTGCCGCACGATGGGCTGGGCCGTCGCTCGGCTGGGCTGGGGCGTGGCGCTGGGAGTGGCGACGGGTTGTGCCAGCGGCTGGGAATTGACGGCGGGTGGAGCCGGCTCGTCCGGGCCTTTGAGCTCAACAAAAAAGGGCTCCCGCGTCGAGTCTTCGGCCTGGGCCATGCCCAGCAGACCCAATGCGAGTAGCGTTGCCAATGTTATGCGGGAATGTCCCATATTCGTTCCTTCGTATGACGGCCCTATCACATTGAAAAATCTGGATAGTTACCCCAAAACAGTCGGTTCAATATAAATCAGGCTCAGGTTGCAAGCCAGCAGTCCGACACATTTAGCACCCAACTTGCCCCTGAGTGTAGGAAAAAACTTAATCAGTTGATATCGCGAAACATTCCAGAAGTCGCACTGTGCGCCCCCGGTCACATCTGCCTCGCGCTCGGCAGTGCCATCTCTGGCGGGCATCCCTCCCCGCCAGGCCCATGAGCTCGCCGATCAGAGGTAATCGCGCACCAGCAGTTCGGCAATCTGCACGCTGTTGGTTGCGGCGCCCTTACGAACGTTATCGGCCACGATCCACATATTTATACCGCAGGGGTGAGAAATATCCTGGCGAACCCGGCCCACTTGTACCTCGTCCTTGCCGGTTGCGTCGCGTACCGGGGTCGGATAGTCATGCTCGTCGTCAAACAGGGTGACGCCCGGCGCCTGGCGCAGCAGCTCCTTCACCTGCTCGGCGTCGAGCGGCTGATGCAGCTCGACGTGGACCGCCTCGGCATGGCCGTAGAACACCGGCACCCGCACGCAGGTGGGGTTCACGGCGATGCTGGCATCCCCCAGGATCTTCTGGGTCTCCCACACCATCTTCATCTCTTCCCGGGTGTAGCCGTTGTCGGTGAAGCTGTCGATCTGCGGAATGAGGTTGAAGGCGATCTGCTGCGGGTAGAGGCTGGGCTCCACCGGACGACCGTTGAGCAGATGGGCGGTCTGGCCGGCCAGCTCGCTCACCCCCTCCTTGCCGGAGCCGGAGACGGACTGATAGGTCGCCACGTTGATGCGAGCGATACCCACCTCATCGTGCAAAGGCTTCAGTGCCACCAGCATCTGGATGGTGGAGCAGTTGG
The DNA here is from genome assembly GCF_041403085.1 of Aeromonas sp. S8(2024). Lineage (NCBI taxonomy): Bacteria > Pseudomonadati > Pseudomonadota > Gammaproteobacteria > Aeromonadales > Aeromonadaceae > Aeromonas > Aeromonas sp. S8(2024). Next base: position 1,046,858 of record NZ_JBGLRF010000001.1, read on the forward strand.
GGTTGGCGATGATGTTGCGGTTGCGAAAATCGGCCAGGGCGTCCGGGTTCACTTCCGGAATGACCAGCGGGATCTCTTCGTCGTAACGGAAGCAGGAGGTGTTGTCGATGACGATGCAACCGTGCTCGGCGGCAATCGGCGCCCACTTGGCAGAGACCTCGGCCCCGGCGGAGAAGAGGGCGATCTGCACCTGGCTCCAGTCAAACTCCTCCACGTCCAGGATCTCGACGTTCTTGCCGGCAAAGCGCACCGTGTCGCCGGCGCTGCGGCTGGAGGCCAGCGGATAGAGGGTGGCGACCGGGAAGGCACGCTCTTCCAGGATCTCGATCATCGCCTCGCCCACGGCGCCGCTGGCGCCCAATACCGCTACATTGAATTGCTGACTCACTGCTGTTCTCTCCTATGATGGTGCCGGTGACGCGCGCTGGCATCACCGCTGGCAGGCGGACCTGCCTGATAGCGGGTCTGGCGTCAGCCAGACCGGGTATGGGCGGGACAAGGCTCCCCCCCCTTCAAGTATGTCGAGCGCTCAGCCGAGCTGGCAGACAAACCCGAGCCGGGCCAGGGCATCGCTGGCAAACGGCCCCTTCAGCTGCAGGGCCGAGAGCTCGCGCCGCTCCGGATAATCTTTGCGCTGCTCATCGAAGCTGCCCGCCACACCGAGCCGGTTGCGAAAACGGGCGTCATCACGGCGCACGTCATAAACAAGGTGGACCAGTTGCTTGATCAATGCCTGATCCGCCGGCTGGCCCGGCGTCACCTCGCGCACCTCGGGGATGGGCAGCAGGCTCTGCAGATCCTGGCGCGGCGTGCGCCCCAGCTGGCGGCAGAGCGCCTCATAGAGCATCCAGGTGCCACGGGCCTTGCCCTCCAGGCTGTAACCTGCAATGTGCGGTGTCGCGAGCTCAGTGTGGGGCACCAGGGCCTGCAGCGGCTCCGGCTCCCCTTCCCACACGTCCATCACCAGTCGCAGCGGCGCCTGGCTCTGCTGGCGCGCCAGCAAGGCCTGGTTGTCCCACACCTCGCCGCGGGAGGCGTTGATGAGGATCTGCCCAGCCGGGCGGGCGGCAATCTGCGCTGCATCCAGCAGATGGAAGGTGGCATCCGGCCCCTGACGGGTAATGGGAACGTGGAAGCTGACGATGTCGGCCTCAAGGGCCTGCTGGTAATCGACAAACTGCACAGCCTCGTCTGCCCCTGCGGCGCGGGCACGGGGCGGATCGCAGCGCAGCACCCGCATGCCGAGGGCCTCGGCCTTGCCTGCCACGCACTCGCCGGTATTGCCGGCGCCGATGACCGCGAGGCTCATCTCGTTCAAGTTGAGCTCATGGCGCTCGGCCAGCACCAGCAGGGCGGAGAGCACATAGTCGCCGACCGAATACTTGTTGCAGCCGGGGGCACTGAAGAAGGGAATGCCCCGCTCGGCCAGCAGCGCCTTGTCCACGTGATCGGTGCCTATGGTGGCGGTGCCGACGAAGCTCAGTCGAGGACAGCTGGCCAAGAGGGCGGCGTCCACCCGGGTGACGGAGCGCACCAGCAGCACGTCGGCCTCTTGCAGATCCGCCGCCTGCATCTGCCTGCCGGGCAGCGGGATGACCTCGCCAAACTCGGCAAACAACTCACGGGCGTGGGGCATATTTTCATCAACGACGATCTTCATCGGGCTCTCTCACTTCGCTAGCGGCCACAAGCGCGCCATTCTAGCCCAAACAGACCGAAGTTTCAGATGCTTATTCACCCATACGCGGCCGTCGCCGCGACTTTCTGCCGGGGTGGGTGCGCTATTGCCTCATCTGCGCCCGATGAAGCGCCCTGCCCGGGCTATATCTGCTGACCGCCCCCGTCATCAGCGGGCCCCGGTCAACAATCAGACCATCACCACACTCATTTGTAACCCCGTGTTACAGGGAGCGGGGCGCGACTTGACCGACCGGGTTGGGCTGGCACAATGACGCCTCTTTTTTTGCTGCCCATGAATGGGCACCTTGCCGAGCCCCGTTATGCCGACTCACGCCTCTTCCCTGCCGCGCCGCCAGGTGCTTTGTTTCAGTGCCGCCCTGATCCTGCCGCTGCTCCTGCTGGTCTGCCTGCCCTGGCAACCGTTCATGAGCCAGGCCCTGCACTCGGACTGGCTCTGGTGGCCCTACGCCCTCACCCGCATGGTAGATGTGCCCGGCATCGCCGTCAGCATCCTGGCCCTGCTGCTGCTGACCCGACACAAGCTGACGCTCAGCCTGCCGGCACTGCTGGCCCTCGGCGCCGCCCTGTTTGCCGTGCTGGCCGGCGACTGGCTCATCAAGAGCCTGATCAAGCACCTGACCGAGGAGCCCCGCCCCTACCTGCTCTGGCTGGAGAGCCAGAACCTGATCCCCGCCATCCAGCAGTTCTACGCCGGCAAGGTGGAGGTGCGCAGCGAGCAGGTCCATGCCGCCAGCCAGCTGCTGGCGCTGCCCGAGTGGCTCGCCAGCCACTGGCAGGCGGAGGTGAACTACGCCTTCCCCTCCGGCCACAGCATCGCCGCCATGAGCCTGGCCCAGTTCTTCGGCCTGATCTGGCTGGCGCGCGCCCCCGCCGGCGCCTGGTTGCTGCCGCTGTGGGCCATCGGTGTCGGCCTGTCGCGCATGCTGATCGGCATGCACTGGCCACTGGATGTGCTGGCGAGTGCCCTGCTCGGCAGCCTCACCTCGCTGTTCGCGGTGCGCTGGTGGCTGCGCCGTTACTAACAATGCGCACGACAAAAAAACGGGCACCTGCGGGTGCCCGTTTTTGTTCTCTGCTCTCTGCCGTGGTGGCTCAGTTGCTGGCGCTCGCGCCCTGCCAGCCTTGCGGGTACTTGTAGCCGACGAAGCGCTTGGCGGCATAGGCCTTGAAGGCGGCCGAGTTGTAGGCCTCTGCCACATCTTTGGCGAAGGGCTTGTCCGCATCGGCACTTTTTACCACCACCCAGTTGATGAAGTCGTAGCTGCGCTCAAGGAACAACCCGGAACTGAAAGGAATGCCGCTTGAGGCGGCAAAATTGCCGTTGATGACCGAGAAGTCCACGTCTTCGCGCGAGCGGGGCAGCTGGGCCGCCTCCAGCAGCACCAGCTTGAGGTTGTGCGGGTTTTGCACCACGTCGAACTCGCTCGCCTTGAGCGGGTTGATCCCCTCCTTGAGGGTCAGCCAGCCCAGATCCTGCAGCATCAGCAGCGCCCGCGCCTGATTGGTGGGGTCGTTCGGTATGGCCACCGTGCTCCCCTCCTGCACCGCCTTCAGATCTCCCAGCTTGCCGGCATAGAGCCCCATGGGGCCGGTCGGTACCTGGGTAATGGGGGCGAGCGACAGCCCCCGATCCTTGGCAAAGCTCTCCAGATAGGGCTTGTGCTGGAAGCAGTTCACATCGAGCGAGCCGTCGGCCAGCGCGATATTGGGGGTCACATAGTCGGTGAACTCCACCAGTTTGACCTGATAGCCCTTGGCTTCGAGCTGCGGCTTGATGGAGTCGGTCACCATGTCGGCAAAATCCCCCACCGTGGTGCCGATGACGATCGCCTGTTTGGCCGGATCGGCGGCCAGCGTGGCCAATGGCAGGGTTCCGGCCAGCAGGGCCAAGGCGGAAAGAGCAAAGAAGGAACGACGCTGCATAAAAACTCCCTGTAAAGATCTCAACGGCTGGCTCGATGGCAGAGTCGTGCTTGAATCACCACAACCATCTAGCCATCTAAACGGCTAATCAAGCACACCATAACAGAGCCGTTTCTCTTCGCCAAGCAACAAAACCGGGCAAGCTTTACCGGATGGCAGTGAAGCCCGGCTCTCAGCCCTGTCAGGTCCCCAGGACAAGAAATCTTTGATAAACCACACAGTTATTGCTTGACCCCCTCCCCAAGCCAGCCTCAAGTGACTTATTGTGGTCAATCGGTACCGTTTTTGGCCAAGGTGCAAGACGTACATTGTCAGGTTCATCCTGCCGAAAATAGTGCGCTATATAAGTGTCATTCAAGGTCAGCTGGAATCATTAACAATTGGATTATTCATGATTCATTTAAAATAATTAGATTAAGCAAGCGTTATAAAAATGGAATATTAAATGGCTATGTTTCTTATTAATGATAGGCCATTCAATATGAATAATGCATGATTTTATGAAGAGAGGTATATAACAATGGGATATGATGATAATATAAATTTTGAAAATGAAGTCCGCAGAATTGCTAGAGCAAGATGGCCTGAGGCAAAATATTCAGGGGCGGCTTTAATACAAGGAAGAGAGCGTGATGGTGTTTTTGAGACTGATGATGTCATTCACTATATAGAAGCAACAGTTTCAAGACGAGCAGATAAGGCAAGGGAAGACACTAAAAAAATATTTGACCTTATGTCACAACAACATAAAGCTGGCTCAATGAAAGGTGCAATAGGCTGGTTAATAACAAAAGATGAACCAACTGCCGAACAAAGAGAGGAAGTTAGAAAATATGGTAAACAGCAAGTAAAAACTCTATCCTTCATGCAATTTCAGCAAGCAATTATTGATGTTTCACAATACTTGCAATCTCGAGAGCAACATTTTTTGGTAGTGTTAAAGACCCTCACACTGGAAACATAAAAACTAGTATTGAATACATCCCTCTAGATTTGATAGACATTAAAAATGAAAGCAGCTATGAAATAAATGATATTGCCGAAGGATTAGCCAGCGGACAAAGTTTTTCCCTTTTAGGAGACTATGGCGCGGGGAAAAGCATGACACTTAGGCAAATATTTTTTTATCTAAGTAAAAAGTATAAAACTGGAGGCACCCCCTTATTCCCAATTTACATCAATCTCAGAGAGCATTCAGGGCAAGATGATCCCACTGAAGTTCTAGAAAGACATGCCAGGAGGATTGGATTCGAGAAGGCTCATACTCTTGTTAACGCTTGGAGAGCTGGCTTTGTAATACCAATATTAGATGGTTTTGATGAGATAACATCTTTAGGGATAACAACATCTAAGAATAAAATGCGTGAAGCAAGGCGCAGGTCTTTAGAAGCGATAAGAAAGTTAATTGAACAAACTCCATATTCTGTCGGAGTTATAATCGCAGGACGAGAGCACTTTTTCAATAACAATGATGAACGGAATAGCGCTCTTAGTTTAAGAAAAGACACCATTACCTTGAACCTTAATGAATTCAATGAAAGACAGATAAAAAAATACTTAAAAAGTTTCAATGGTGGTTCTTCATTCAAAATCCCAAATTGGATGCCGACACGCCCTTTACTCGTGGGGTATATAGTATCCAGAGGTCTTTTAGACTCACTCCCAGAGGTAAGTGATGATCTAGACCATATTGATGGTTGGGATTTTCTACTGGACAGAATCTATGATAGAGAGTCAAATATAAGCCCAAATCTAGATGGTGCAACTTTAAGAAAAATATTAGAGAGACTAGCAACTATCGCTCGCTCCACACCTGATGGACTAGGTCCTATTACACAACAGCAGATAAGGGACGCATTTATACATATCTGTGAGACTGAACCTGATGATCAGGCCAACATGCTACTACAAAGATTACCAGGCCTAGGTGTGTATAGAAATGAAGAGGACTCTAGAATATTCGTAGACATAGAACTATCTGGAATATGTAGAGCTAGAGACATTTATGACTTCATTGTCAACCCCTACGATACCATGCAAGACGAACAGTGGAAAACAGCCATCAACTTAGCCAGTATTTGTGCCGGTAATGATGCAATAACAAAAATATGTCGAAAATTAAAAAATGAGCATATAAATACCAGCAGCGTATTTGAACAAGTAATTTTAATTTTAAATAAAACTTCAAATATGAATGCACTTAAAACTGATATTGCATCTATCTTTTGTATGATGCCCTATGAGCTTCAACAAAAATTCAATGTTGAAGAAGGTATTTTTGATGGGGTTAGCTTATGTTTTGAACAACAAGAAGTCAATCTCAACAACCTTATTCTTAAAGATTGTTTCTTGTCTGAGATTGAGATTGGCCCTGAATGCACAACTCGCTCACTCCCAATATTTAATGGTTGCGCCATTATTAAGTTAGTCGGCCGGTCTAATAAAGAAGACCTACCGAAAAATAATTTTATCAATGATACAGAAGTAGAAGTATTTACTACTTCATCTAGTACTCAAGCATCTATATTAAGTACAGCTCTAACAAAAGGAGAGAAAGTTTTACTTTCAATAATGCGAAAGCTATTTATACAGAGTTTAGGGGGAAGGGCTGAGTCTGCTTTATCTAGAGGTCTAGAATTAAATGATAGACAACTTGTTCCTGACATAGTTAAACTATTACAACAACATCAATTCTTAACAATAATGGCAAAAGGAGATGGAACCATTGTAATGCCAGTCAGAAAAGAGCTGCACAGGGTAAGATCTATTCTTCTATCTCCAAGTTCTAGTGAGGAACCTATATTGATGGATGCTAAGCTAGTCGGCAAATAAATATCCAGCAACCTGCGTTTATTTTTATGATAGCACCTTATAGTTCAACGGCTTCCATCACCTATTTACATTTCTTAGTTGATGGGAGCTTCTTTCAATTAAAGTACCGAACAAAATAATATCGATTATACAACAGACTTTTAGATATCCTTCAGACAAGTGGTAATATCATCCAATCGATATACAGCTAACCACTAGGGTGACACAGCATAGCTACCACAACATTTACAATTTGAATTACTTTATTTTTGACCTGCTCCGGCCCTGCCGGTAGGTTTATGCCTTATCGACACAGTGCCGTGACTCATATTTTATACGTCACCTTGTCAGTCGCGAACGACATGGAGGGTTCGCTCACTCACCAGCAGGGAGCACGCCCCCCCCCCTATTCAAGGAGTATTCATGACCCCCAAACAACATCTGCTCGCCAAGGCCATCTTTATCCTTGCCACTCTGTTCTCCCTGGCCATGATCGCCTTCGTTGCCTGGGCCGTCGTCACGGTCAGTCCGCTCCACCCGGCTGACATGGCGCCGTCGCAGAGTCTCAGCCTTGGCCTGGCAACCGCCATCGCCCTGTTTGTGCTCGCCTTCAACTATGTCGCTTATCGCGGGCTCACCGAACAGGTGACGGCCTTCAAGGTGGTCTTCTGGTGCTTCGTCGCCCTGCAGTTGTTCGCCTTTCCGATCGGTACCGTCATCGCGCTGACCCTCGTCTATCTGTGGAACCAGTCGCGCGCATCCCTCGCCCGCCCACTCGGCGCCACTGTCTCACTCTGATCCGGGAGAGTATCCATGCTGACCACCACGAACATCGGCCTGCTGGTCGTCGATATTCAAGGCAAACTGGCCCGTCTGGTCGAGGGGAGCGATGCCCTCATCGCCAACACCGCCAGACTGGTGGCGGGGGCCCGTCTATTGGGCCTGCCGGTTGTCTGGCTGGAGCAGAACCCGGACAAGCTCGGGGCTACCGTGCCCGAGCTGCAGCTGATGCAGGCAGGCGATCTTGTGCTGCCCAAGCACAGCTTTGGCGCCCTGGGGGAACCGGTACTGGCCGACGCCCTCGCCCGCCAGGGCGTCAGCCACTGGCTGGTGTGCGGCATCGAGGCCCATATCTGCGTCTACCAGACGGTGTTGGGATTGCTGGACGCGGGCAGCCAGGTGTCGCTGGTGGTGGATGCGGTGTCATCGCGCAGCGCCGCCAACCGGGATCTCGCCATCCACAAGCTGGCGGCACACGGGGCCGAACTCACCTCGGTGGAGATGTGCCTCTACGAGCTGCTGGGCGATTGCCGCCATCCGGCATTTCGATCCATTCTGGCGTTAATCAAATAGCCCTCCTGCCAGCCATCCGGCGTTTCGTATCATATTGCTGCCGCTGATCAAATAGCCTCCCCTGCAGGCAAGCCACCCGGCGCCATTGGCGCCGGGTGGCTTGCCTGCAGTGCCCCCTGTTTTCATCGCAGCGGCGCTCCCGCCAGCGCGAAGATTCCCCCCATCCTGCGCAGCTCCGCCCCGCCTTTCTCACACCGGTAACGGCCCGTCAAACGTTAACAAACGGTTACTAATCGATTGATATAAAAAGACAAATATCAATAGCAGCAAGCTGAGAAAAGTTCTCAATACAGCACAGAAAAGGATTCACAGGAACCCCCACATGGTCTGTCGATTATTTGTTGTGAGATTTCTTTGAGCCTTATCTCAGAATGAAAATGAGTGCTTTTTGACTCTGTTTTTCCCATGTATAGATGCCAGTCGCACCCAGGACGGTGCGATATAAGATGGAGTTTATTAATGAGAAAAACATCGTTAGCGTTGGCAATCTCGGCCCTGCTCTCGGCCCTGCCCATCGCTTCAGTTCAGGCGAGTGAGAGTTGCACCCCATTGACCGGCAAGGAAGTCGGCCTCGATACCGGCCGCAGCAGCGCCGAGCGCTGCCTGCCCGGCATCAACCCGCTGCAGGATCAGCAGTGGCACCTGCTCAACAGCGGCCAGAATGCCTTCAGCCCCCGCGGCGGCGTGGCAGGCAACGACCTCAACCTCTGGTGGGCACACCGTACCGGCGTGCAGGGCCAGGGCATCAACGTGGCCGTGGTGGATGACGGCCTGGCCATCGCCCACCCGGACCTGGCCGACAATGTGCGCCCCGGCTCGAAGAACGTGGTGACCGGCAGTAGCGACCCCACCCCGACCGATCCGGACAGTGCCCACGGCACCTCGGTCTCTGGCCTGATCGGGGCGGTCGACAACCGCATCGGCACCCTGGGGGTGGCCCCTCGCGTCCAGCTGCAGGGGTTCAACCTGCTGGATGAGCGCAGCAAGCAGCTGCAGAAAGACTGGCTCTATGCGCTGGGCGGCAGCCCCGCCACCGCCGACAACCGGGTCTTCAACCAGAGCTACGGCATGAGCCTGGTGGATCCGCAAAGCGCCAGCGGGCTGGATCAGGTTCAGCTCGATCGCCTGTTCGAGCAGCAGACCCAGCAGGCACAGGGCGCGGCCTACATCAAGGCGGCAGGCAACGGCTTCAACCGCATCGCCGCGGGTGACTACATGTTCAGCCGCACCGGCGTCCTGCCCAAGCTGCCGTTCGAGAACAGCAACATAGACCCCTCCAACAGCAACTTCTGGAACCTGGTGGTGAGCGCCATCAACGCCGATGGAGTGCGCTCCTCCTACTCCAGCGTCGGCAGCAACGTCTTCCTGAGCGCCCCCGGCGGGGAGTACGGTACCGATGCGCCGGCCATGGTGACCACGGATCTGCCCGGCTGCGACATGGGCTACAACCGTACCGACGATCCCAGCACCAACCGGCTGCACAACAACCCGCAGCTGGATGCCACCTGCGACTACAACGGCGTGATGAACGGCACCTCGTCGGCCACCCCCAACACCTCGGGCGCCATGGCGCTGTTGATGTCCGCCTACCCGGATCTGTCGGTGCGGGATCTGCGCGATCTGCTGGCCCGCAACGCCACCCGCATCGATGCCGGCCAGCAGCCGGTCCGGGTCAGCTATACCGCCGCCAACGGTCAACCCCGCCAGGTCACCGGCCTGGAAGGGTGGGAGCGCAACGCCGCCGGCCTCTGGTACAGCCCCACCTATGGCTTTGGTCTCATCGACGTGAACAAGACCCTGACCGCCGCCGCCAGCCACACCCCGCTGCCGCCGCTGGTGCAGTTGCCGGCTCAGAAGGTGACTGTGCCGCGCAGTGAAGGGAGCATCGCGGATGTGGGCAGCAGTGCCACCCGCTCCAGCACCCAGGTGGCGCAGGCCTTGACCGTGGAAGCGGTCCAGGTCACGGTGAGCCTGGATCATCAGCGCCTGCCCGACCTGCTGATCGAGCTGGTCTCCCCGTCCGGTACCCGCAGCGTGCTGCTCAACCCCAACAACAGCCTGGTGGGGCAATCCCTCGACCGGCAGCAGCTGGGTTATGTGCGCACCAAGGGGCTGCGCGACATGCGCATGCTCTCCCACAAATTCTATGGCGAAGCGGCCCAGGGCGAGTGGCGACTGGAGGTGACCGACGTCTCCAACAGCAGCCGCCAGCTGACCCTGGTTGACCTCAACACCAACCGCCGCAGCACCCTGACCGAGCGCAACAACAGCCAACCGGGTCAACTGCTCAACTGGTCCCTGCGGGTGATCGGCCACGATGCCGCCCGCTCATGATCACAAGGAGTCACAAGATGAAACACAGCTTACTCGGCCTGGCCCTGGCCGGCCTCCTGGCTTCGGCCGGCGTGCACGCCGCCGATGAATCGGTGGTGATCGACGGCAAGCTGTACCGCACCATAGAGGTGAACGGTCAGACCTACCTCACCCCGGACAACGGCAGCAAGCAGCGAGTCGCCCGCAGCGCAGACGGCAAGGCGCCCCGGCAAACCCTGCGCAGCGGCGACGTGCTGCTGCAAGGGGTGGCCAGCCCTGAGCTCACCGCCAGCGGCACCCTGCTGGTGGAAGCCGATGACAACCAGGCCAGCGCGCTGGCCAGCCGGCACGGCCTGCGCTTCAAGCAGAGCAGCGGCGGCATCGCCCTGCTGGAAGCCAAGCCGGGCACCGATCTGAACGCCGTCGCCACGGCGCTCAAGCAGGAGGGGGTCAAGGTGCAGATTGAACTCGCCGGGGCCCTCAAACGGCCCAAGTGAGCCGCTCCGGGCCAGCGCCCGGACGCTTTGACTTATCTTCGAGGGGGCCACCGGCCCCCTCGCGTGTTGCCCGCGGCCAGCGTCATTGGCCATCAGGCCACCCGTTTTTTCCGCATATCCCCTGCCCTTCTCCCCTCTTGCCACCCTCCACCCTTGGTTTGACACCGCCTTTCGATGCGACCTTGCTCACAACTCGGCCCCCATGCTCCCGCCGGCACATTTCTCGCTCCCCCGGGGCAAGGCGGCCATCGCCCGGCTTGTTAACCTGCCTGCAGCCAAACGCCGGCCCACGGGCCCGTTCGGCCTTCCTTGCGATATCCAATGGCAGCCGCCAGCAGAGCGGCCCAGCCCGGGCGGATGCCTTGCGCCCGGTGTCGATATCTCCTTTTTATTTTTATTCAGACAGTTACGAGGACGTCTTATGCCTATCACCACAAAATTGAAAGCGGTTTCACTGGGCGTCAGCCTGGCGCTGGCCGGCCTGCTGGTCGGTTGCAACCAGAATGATTCGGATCCCCTGATCAAGGACGATGCCTATTACCGCGGCCAGGCCGAGGCCATGGTGGCCAGGCTGACCCTGAGCGAGAAGCTGGACCTGCTCTCCGGCCCCGGTTACGGCAGTGCCAACGGCGCCATCAACGTCAAGCAGGACGTGCCCGGCGTGGCGGGTTACATCAACGGCGTGCTGCGCAGCGCAGACGGCATCGACATTCCGGCCCTTAAACTGGCCGACGGGCCGGCCGGGGTGCGGATCAACGCCAACCGCGACGGTGACAGCGCCAGCTACTACGCCACCGCCTGGCCCATCGGCTCGCTGCTCGCCTCCAGCTGGGACGTCAAGCTGGTCAAGGCCGTCGGCGAAGCCATAGGGGACGAGGTGCGCCAGTACGGGGTCGACATCCTGCTGGCCCCGGGCATGAACATCCAGCGCAACCCGCTCAATGGCCGCAACTTCGAGTACTACTCGGAAGACCCTCTGCTCACCGGCAAAATCGGCGCTGCCATGGTCAACGGGGTGGAGAGCAACGGGGTGGGCACCACCATCAAGCACTACTTCGGCAACAACTCAGAGACCAACCGCAACCAGATCAACGACATCGGCGAACCGAGAACCTTCCGCGAGATCTATCTGCGCGGCTTCCAGATAGCGGTGGACGAGGCCCAGCCCTGGGCGGTGATGACCTCCTACAACAAGGTCAACGGCACCTATGTCAACGAACGCAAGGATGCGGTGACCGACCTGCTGCGCGGCGAATGGAAGTTCGACGGCCTGGTGATGTCCGACTGGTTTGCTGGCGATGTGGCCAACAACGCCTACAAGCAGGTGCTGGCGGGACAGGATTTGATCGAGCCGGGCAACGTCAAGGAGCAGTTGCAGCAATCCATCGAGCACGGCGATCTCGACGAGGCCAAGGTGAACGAGGCCGCCATCCACATCCTGACCCAGGTGATGAAGAGCCCCTCCTACAACCAGCTGGCCATCAGCAACAGCCCGGATCTGACCGCCCACGCCAAACTGGCCCGTCAGGCCGGCGCCGAGAGCATGGTGCTGCTGCGCAACGAGGCCGCGGCCCTGCCGCTTTCGGCAAGCAGCACCCTGGCCAGTTTTGGCATCAATCAGATCAACACCTACAAGGGCGGCACCGGCAGCGGGGATGTGAACGCCGCCAGCACCACCACCATCGCGCAGGGACTGGCGGCACGCTTCCCGGTCAACGAAGCGTTGCAAAGCTATTACCGTGATTTTTACGAGAACAACAAGGTCTATCACGAGGGGCAATTTGGCGCCAAAGGCTACTACACCTGCGCCGAGGCACCGATCAGCGGCGATCTGGCGGCCCTGATCGCCAATGCGGCCGCCACCCAGCAAGCCGCCGTCATCAGCATCGGCCGCCAGGCCGGGGAAGGGGCGGATCGCAGCAGCGGCAAGGGGGACTATCTGCTCGGTGATGACGAGCGCGCCCTCATCGATGCGGTAAGCAGCGCCTTCCACGCCCAGGGCAAAAAGGTAGTGGTGGTGCTCAACGTCAACGGCGTCATTGACACCGCCCAGTGGCGCGACAAGGTGGATGGCATCCTGCTGGCCTACATGGCTGGCCAGGAGACCGGCCACGCGGTGGCGGACGTGCTCTCCGGCGCGGTCAACCCGAGCGGCAAGCTGGCCCAGAGCTTCCCGCACAGCTACGCCAGCGTTCCCTCCGCCGGCACCTTCCCGGGCGAGGACACCGACGGGGACGGCGAACCGGACGATCTCTACTACAACGAGGGGGTCTACGTGGGCTATCGCTACTACAGCACCTTCGAGCAGGCGGTCTCCTACCCGTTCGGCTTCGGTCTCTCCTACACCAGCTTCAGCTACACCAGCCCCGCCATCGCCAGCAATACCCTGGAGGGCGACAGTGCCGGCAGCCTGGTGCTGACCGCCACCATCACCAACACCGGCGCCGTGGCAGGCAAGGAGGCGGCCCAGGTCTATGTGAGCGCCCCCGAGGTCAAGCTGAAGAAACCGCTCATCGAGCTCAAGGCCTTTGCCAAGACGGCGCAGCTGGCACCGGGGGCCAGCGAACAGCTGAGCTTCACCATTCCGGCCAGCATCCTTGCCAGCTTCGATGAGGCCAGCAACCAGTGGATCGTGGAGCCGGGTCGCTACAGCGCCTACATCAGCCCCTCGTCGGATGTCTCCGCCAGCACGCCGGTCAGCTTCACGGTGAGCAAGGAGATAGTGGTGAGCAACACCACGCCGGGGGCGCTGGCACTGCCGGCCGGGGTGGATCCCGCCAGCGTCACCACCATCACCCGCTAACAGAGGCAGGCACGGCCGGGCACTCAGCCCGGCCTTGCCTGACAGTTGCTCGACAATGACCCGACCACGGGATCGGCCTTGCGCCGGTCCCGTTCTTATTGGCGGGCGTTGCGATAGGCCAGCGGCGTCATGCGGGTGTTGGCCTTGAAGAAACGGTTGAAGGCGCTCTGGGACGAGAAGCCGACCCGATCGCTGATGTTCTGCAGCGGTTGATCCCCCTCACCCAGCAAGCGGCAGGCTTCGCTCACCCTCGCTTCCCTCAGCAGGGTCGAGAAGCTGCTCCCCTCCCCCTGCAATTTGCGATTGAGGGTCCAGCGGCTGACGTTCATGGCCGCGCACACCTCCTTGAGCAGGCTCTCGTCGCTCTCCAGCTCCCCTTCCCGGATCTTGTGGCGGATCCGCTCCCCCACCAGACAGGCAAAGGGGGCCCGCTCGGCGATGTCGGCACATATCTGTGCCAGCTGAGCCAGTTGCAGACGACCCAGCGGCTCGTTGTAGCAGTGGCTGGGGCAGTCGAGTTGGGCGTTGTCGATGGTCAGGGTGTTTTCCCCCTGCTCCCAGCGGCAGCGGGTGGCGAAGAACTGATCCAGCAGCTGATGGCGCGGTGGCGGCCGCCCCGTGAAGCCCACCGAGACCCGGGGATCCGCCAGATAGACCCGCAAAATCCGGTAGAGGATGATGAAGTTGGGGATGGCCTGACTCGCCCCCAGGCTGGCGGGCCCCTGATTGACATACAAGTATTGGCTGGCCTGCGCCCCCCGCCGCACCCGCAGCTCGTCACAACTGCCGATGATGGGGCGATAGGCCAGCAGCACCTCGAGCGCCGCCCGCGGCGAGGGCTGGTTCAGGCACAGGCTGATGAGGGGCGGGTAGTGCTGGTAGAGCTGGCCGATGTCGTAGGAGAGGATGGTTTCGTGAAAACTGGCCAGATAGGGCTGCATCAGTTGCAGCATCCGGTAGTGGTTGTGGGCCGGCAGCCGGCCCTGTTCCCGCTCGATGTCGAACGACGTGAGGCCGCCCGCCATCAGAATGGCATCGGGATCGCCCCCCTGCTGCTGGCAGGCTCCCAGCATTCGTCTGATCACCTGGTTTGATACGCTCTGTGACATCTGCCGTCCTGGCCTCCGTGCTGACAGGAAACTGCTCGTGATCCCCCGGCCCGCCACTGGCGGCAGGCCTGCCACCCCGTGCGGCGGGCTGGCGGGACCATTATGGGGCGGTTGCAAAGCGAGCAGATGTAACGGAGTGTAAAAGCACGCGCCAGCGCGCCATTTTGGGCACATCTAGCCGTCATATCGGACCAGCTGCGTCAGGTTCGGTCATGAAAAATGGCGCCCGTGGGCGCCATTTTGATGGGGGCAGTGCAGCCTGCGTCAACTCGCCTTGTGCTGCTCGGCCAGATAGAGCCAGGTGTCGACCACGGTATCCGGGTTGAGCGACACAGAGTCGATGCCCTGCTCGACCAGCCAGGCGGCGAAGTCCGGGTGATCGGACGGCCCCTGGCCGCAGATCCCCACATACTTGCCCGCCTTGCGGGCGGCGGCAATGGCCATCGCCAGCAGCGCCTTGACCGCTTCGTTACGCTCGTCGAACAGGTGGGCGATAAGCCCCGAGTCCCTATCCAGTCCAAGCGTCAGCTGGGTCATGTCGTTGGAGCCGATGGAGAAGCCGTCCACGTGCTCGAGGAACTTGTCTGCCAGCAGGGCGTTGCTCGGGATCTCGCACATCATGATCACCTTGAGCCCCCGCTCGCCACGGCGCAGACCGTTCTCACCTAGGATGTCGATCACCTGCTCCGCCTCGCCCACGGTGCGCACGAAGGGGATCATCACCTCGACGTTGGTCAGCCCCATCACATCGCGCACCCGCTTGATCGCCTCGCATTCGAGGGCAAAACAGGGGCGGAAGCTGTCGGCGATGTAGCGCGACGCACCGCGAAAACCGATCATCGGGTTCTCTTCGTGAGGCTCGTAGTCACGACCGCCCACCAGGTTGGCGTACTCGTTGGACTTGAAGTCCGACATCCGCACGATCACCCGCTCCGGCCAGAAGGCGGCGGCCAGGGTGGCGATGCCCTCGGTCAGCTTGGCGACGTAGAACTCGCGCGGGCTCTCGTAGCCAGCGATCATCTTGCCGATGGTGGTCTTGAGTTCGGGGCTTTGGCTGTCAAACTCCAGCAGCGCCTTGGGGTGCACCCCGATCATCCGGTTGATGATGAACTCCAGGCGAGCCAGACCGACACCGGCATTCGGCAGCTGGGCGAAGTCGAAGGCTCTGTCCGGGTTGCCGACGTTCATCATGATCTTGATGGGCAGGCGCGGCATGTTGCCCACCTCGGTCACCGCCACGTCGAAGTCGAGCTCGCCGTCGTAGATGAAGCCGGTATCCCCTTCCGCACAGGAGACGGTAATGAGCTGGCCCGGTTCGATGCACTTGGTGGCATCACCACAACCCACCACCGCCGGAATGCCCAGTTCGCGGGCGATGATGGCGGCGTGACAGGTACGCCCGCCCCGGTTGGTGACGATGGCGGAGGCCCGCTTCATGATGGGCTCCCAGTCCGGGTCGGTCATGTCGGTGACCAGCACGTCGCCGGGCTGCACTTCGTCCATCTGGCTGATGGAGGAGATGACCCGCGCCGGGCCCGCCCCGATCTTGTGGCCGATGGCGCGCCCCTCGATCAGCACCTTGCCCGCTTGCTTGAGAGCAAAACGCTCGAGGGTGTTGGCCTCCTGGCGGCTGCGCACGGTTTCCGGACGCGCCTGCACGATGTAGAGCTTGCCATCCTGCCCGTCCTTGGCCCACTCGATGTCCATCGGGCGGCCGTAGTGCTGCTCGATGATGAGCGCCTGCTTGGCCAGCTCCATCACCTCGGCATCCGTGATGCAGAAGCGGCTGCGCTCGGCCTCATCGGTATCGACGATCTGCACCTGACGGCCGTGGCTGGCATCGCCGGAATAGGTCATCTTGATGAGCTTGGAGCCGAGGGTCTTGCGCACCACCGCCGGGCGTCCTGCCTTGAGGGTCGGTTTGTGCACGTAGAACTCGTCAGGGTTGACCGCACCCTGCACCACCATCTCGCCAAGGCCCTGGGCGCCGGTGATGAACACCACATCGTTGAAGCCCGACTCGGTATCCAGGGTGAACATGACGCCGGAGGCGGCGAGATCCGAGCGCACCATGCGCTGGATCCCGGCCGACAGGGCGACACCCTTGTGGTCATAGCCCTGATGCACCCGATAGGAGATGGCGCGATCGTTGAACAGTGAAGCAAACACATGCTTGACGGCCACCATGACGGCGTCGATGCCGCGCACGTTGAGGAAGGTCTCCTGCTGGCCGGCAAAGGAGGCATCCGGCATGTCCTCCGCAGTGGCGGAGGAGCGCACCGCAAAGGAAGCGTCAAGCCCGCCGCTGAGCTTGTCGTAGGCAACCCGGATCGCCTGCTCCAGCTCGCTCTGGAACGGGGCTTCGATCACCCAGTCACGGATCTGCTGGCCAGCCCGGTTGAGGGCGGCGATGTCATCCACATCCAGGCTGTCGAGCAGATCGTGGATCTTGCCGTTGAGGCCGCTTGACTCCAGAAACTCGTTAAACGCAAAGGCGGTGGTGGCAAACCCGCCCGGCACGGAAACTCCGGCACCAGAGAGGTTGCTGATCATCTCGCCAAGGGATGCATTCTTGCCGCCAACTCGTTCTACGTCCTGCATTCCGAGTTGCTCGTACCAGAGTACGTACTGTTGCACTTGCATGTCTCCAGGTTGGTGGGCACTGTGCCGCCATGGCACCTTGTGCGCCAGTTTATGTGCGTTATTGTCTGTTTCTACTGTTGCCAACGACCATGAAAACGTTTTCTACTTATTGTCAAAAAAATCCCCGAGCAAGATTTGGGGATGGTCGAATGACACAGACATTCTACAATGCCAACACAAAAAGGTAACGACTCAGGTTTGCAAGCCACTTCACAACTTGGGCACGGCAGACCGGTTGACAAAAACGATATGGTTTCGAGAGATACTTCTTGCCAGCCAGCTCGCCGACCCCCTCACAGGAGCCCCCAGTGCACACCGTATTCTATGTTTCAGACGGCACTGCCATCACAGCCGAAGTGTTCGGCCACGCCGTGTTGAGCCAGTTTCCGCTGGCCTTCGAGCAGATCACCATCCCCTTTGTCGAAACCCTGGAGAAGGCGCGCCAGGTACGGATGCGCATCGACGAGCAGTTCCGCCAGACCGGGGTTCGCCCCATTCTGTTCCACACCATCGTCGATCATCAGGTGCGCGAGGAGGTGCTCAAGGCCCAGGCCAGCAGCCACGACTTTCTCAACACCTTCGTCAGCCCGCTGGAGCACGAGCTCGGGGTGAAGGCCGAGCCCAGGCTGCACCGCACCCACGGCATGGAGAACCGCAAGCTCTATGACGACCGTATCGAGGCGGTCAACTTCGCGCTGGCCAACGACGATGGCATCACCACCAAGGAGTATGAGGAGGCCGACATCATCCTGATCGGGGTCTCCCGCTGCGGCAAAACGCCGACCAGCCTCTATCTGGCGCTGCAGTTCGGCATTCGCGCCGCCAACTACCCCTTCATCGAGCAGGACATGGGGGTTCTGGATCTGCCGGCCGCCCTCAAGGCCAATCGTCACAAGCTGTTCGGCCTCACCATCGCCCCCCAGCGGCTGCACGAGATCCGCAACCAGCGCCGCGCCAACAGCCGCTACTCCTCGCTGGAACAGTGCGAACAGGAGCTGGCCTGCGTCGAGCGGCTGTTTCGCCAGGAGGCGATCCGCTTCCTCGACACCAGCTCCCACTCGGTGGAGGAAATCAGCGCCAAGATCCTCGAGGCCACCGGCCTGCGCCGTCAGCTCTATTGAAAAGAACCGCGCGCCGGCAAGCTGGCGATACGGCAAACGACCATAAAAAAGCGCCGGATACATCTGTATCCGGCGCTTGTGGACTGAACCTCAACGGGATTGGGAGCCCGGGCGGTTCAGCTCTCTGTTGTTCATCAGCATGGCGTAGAAGTTGAGCACACCGTGACGCCGCCGTACCCGTTCAGTCAGCCAGAGGGCCGGCAGCAGGCCGATGGCACCGGCGATCAACAAGACACTCCGCAGGTGCATCACCAGATAGTCATCACCCTGTACGGCCCACACCAGCAGGCATCCCGCCGCCATGGTCAGCAGCAGGGGCGAAAGCCACACGGTCAGCCACAGCGCGACGGCCAGCAAACTGCCAATAATACGTTGCATGAAGCGCATCCTTGTTGCACAGGAGGTTTCATAAAACAGGAAATACCAGAAGAGTCAACCGAGCAGCATTCGATTGCTCACAATACAGCCAAAAACTTCCCTGCCAGCTTCGCCATTCCTTAAAAACCTGCCTTTCGCCGAAAAAACCAGCGAATAATGAGGAAAACAGGTGCATCAGCGATGGATTATCACTATTCTGCTTCCGTTGGTAGTCGCCATAAAAAACAGAAAGCGACTCACTGTAACGAAATAAATACGGATTTCGTCACGTTTCAGGCACGCTTTGCCGTGCACGGTCACATGGAGTGACCCGACTGACGAGATGACAGACGAATGACTTCAGAAGACGTAAGGAAGGAAGAATGGATCTTCAACAAAACGGCGAGGAGCTGAAACGCGGTTTGAAAAACCGCCATATCCAGCTCATCGCACTGGGCGGCGCCATCGGCACCGGCCTGTTTCTCGGCATTGCCCAGACCATCAAGATGGCGGGCCCCTCCGTGCTGCTTGGCTATGCCATCGGTGGTTTTATCGCCTTCCTGATCATGCGCCAGCTGGGCGAGATGGTGGTGGAAGAGCCGGTAGCCGGCTCCTTCAGCCACTTCGCCTACAAATACTGGGGTGACTTCGCCGGCTTTGCCTCCGGCTGGAACTACTGGGTGCTCTACGTGCTGGTGAGCATGGCCGAGCTGACCGCGGTGGGCATTTATGTTCAGTACTGGTGGCCCGAGATCCCGACCTGGATGTCGGCAGCCTTCTTCTTCGTGTTGATCAACGCCATCAACCTCTCCAACGTCAAGGCGTTTGGCGAGATGGAGTTCTGGTTCGCCATCATCAAGGTGGTGGCCATCATCGGCATGATTGGCTTTGGCGGCTACCTGCTGGCCAGCGGCAACGGCGGCCCGGACGCCAGCGTCAGCAACCTGTGGGCTCAGGGCGGCTTCTTCCCCAACGGCATCAGCGGTCTGGTGATGGCGATGGCGGTGATCATGTTCTCGTTCGGCGGGCTCGAGCTGGTCGGCATCACGGCCGCCGAGGCCGACAATCCCGAGAAGAGCATCCCCAAGGCCACCAATCAGGTGATCTACCGGATCCTCATCTTCTACATCGGCGCCCTGGCCGTGCTGATGTCCCTCTACCCCTGGGGCAAGGTGGTAGAAGGTGGCAGTCCCTTCGTCATGATCTTCCACGCACTGGACAGCAATCTGGTGGCCACCGTGCTCAACATGGTGGTACTGACCGCGGCCCTGTCGGTTTACAACAGCTGTGTCTACTGCAACAGCCGTATGCTGTTTGGCCTGGCCAAGCAGGGCAACGGCCCACGCAGCCTGCTCAAGACCAACAAGAGCGGTGTGCCGGTAGTGGCCATCTCCGTCTCCGCCGCGGCAACCCTGCTCTGCGTACTCATCAACTACCTGATGCCGGGCAAGGCGTTCGAACTGCTGATGGCGCTGGTGGTCTCCGCCCTGGTCATCAACTGGGCCATGATAAGTCTCGCGCACCTGAAGTTTCGCAAAGCCAAGGTCGCAGAAGGCGTTCAGCCCAAGTTCAAGGCGTTCTGGTACCCGTTCGGCAATTATCTCTGCCTCGCCTTCATGGCTGGCATCCTGGTCATCATGTACCTGACCCCGGGCATCCAGATCTCGGTACTGCTCATCCCGGTCTGGATCATCGTGCTGGCCATCGGCTATCAATTCAAACAAAAGCGCCTGAGACGGGTGGCGACCAACCTGGGCTAACCCCTTTCCTCGCACCTCTTCAATGCCGGTCACTGACCGGCATTTTTCTAGCCGGCGCTCCCTCCGCGAACCAACATCCATATCGGCCCCCCCTCTTCACCTATGCAGATGGCCCAAGGCCAGGGTCAGCCTCAAGCGCGGGCCGTCACAGCCCGACAAAGTCTGTCAGCAAGAGGGCAGCTCCCGGAAAGCAACAAGCCCGAGACACTGGGCTCGGGCTTGGAGACGACAAGGGGCGAAAGCCGCTGGATTATTCCAGCAGGAAGACGGCTTCCACGTTGTCGGTAATGCTGATCTGCTGCTGTTGATAGCTGTTTTCCATCATGTCGGCGGCGGGCGACATGGCTGCAGCCTTGAGGGCCCGGCTGTAGATCGGCATGGGGGTATTGTTGCGATATTCGACGCTGTAAACCTTGCCGAGCTTCATGCCAAACGCCTTGGCCAGCGACTCTGCCTTGCTTCTGGCATCCTCAACCGCACCGAGGCGAGCCTGTTCTTTCATGGCTTGCGGAGCCTTGAGGCCGTACTCAATCTGGGAAACGGACTCCAGCCCGGCCTTGAGCGCGGTATCCATCAGCTCGCTCAGCTTGTCGAGTTGATAGAGCTTGACCGCCAGCTGGCGCTGGGCACGATAACCCACAAGTTCCGGCTTCTTGTTCTGCGGATACTGATACTCCGGGGAGATCACCAGATTGCCCGCCTCAACGTCAGTGCGCTTGATGCCCAGCCCTTCGAGCTGACCAAAGAAGGCGGCGACCTTGCCATCCACCTGCTGTTTGGCCTTGATGCCCTGTTTCTCCAGCGCTGTCACGGAGACATTCAGGGTCAGCATGTCGGGCTCTGCTTTTTGCTCGGCATAGCCGCTCACCACCAGATGGGGAGCCTGCGGCACTTCGATGGCAAACAGGGGAGCACTGACCACCAGAGCGGACAGGGTAAGAAGGGGACGCCACATAAAAAAAGACCTCAATCTATTGGAGTGAGGTCATTATGCCCGTCGCCGAATGGGATTCATATATCGTGCAACGGCGGGATCTGATCCAATACCTGATTGGTCATGTCGATATTGATGCTGATCTCACTGCCAGCCGCCTCCGGGTGGCCAGCCGTTACGGGGGAGGCACTGCGGGAGCTGAGCAGCACATCATCATCAAAGTGGAAGGAGTCCCACGACAGAACGTGTCCGGCAAGCGGGGTGATCGGGTCTGCTATGGTATCCACCGTCAGAGGGGCGCAGTCGATGTTGTCGGAATGACCGAGCAGATCCTGCAGGCTGATATCGCTCAGACTTTGCAGCGTATACTCCTGCTCCCCCTGCTCATGGCCAACCAGCACCATCATATGAGGTGGCTGCTCACCCTGGGCCGGCGTGAAGGAAATGGTTGCTGCAGCAAAGTCCACATTCAGTGAACCCGCCACCTCGCCATCATCGCTCTCCAGATCCAGCGCATCAATCCGATCACCCGCCATCGTGGCGTGATAGCCAAACTGGCCGGTACAGGTAATGCTGCCCTGCCCGTCCCAGCTATAGCGAATGCCATCGATATCGATCCAATTAAATGACTGCATGGTGACCCTCTCCTGTACTGCCGCTATCTTAGCCGCCCCCTCAGTCAAAAAACAGGGGCCAGGCATGGCCCGGCCCCGTTCACTGGTTACGGATCAACCTTGAGGTTGCCGTCATCCAGCAGCTGCTTGATGATGTCGTGGTTGGTTGTGAGCCCTCCGTTTTGATCCAGATCCAGGTTGCCCTGGAACTGGACGGTCAATTGAGAGCCACCACTCGCCGATCCGTTCGTGTCTATGGTCAGCTTGTTGGTCGTGGTGTCGAACTGCAGATAGTTGTTGAGCACCGTGGCCAGATCATTGTTGTTGAACCCCGAGGGAACACCGACCAGCAGATCCGACAGATCCAGCACATCCCCCCCGTTGGACGGGTTGCCCAGCGTGAAGTCGGTAATGGTGTCGGTACTGCCATCCGCATCGCCAGCAATCCACTTGAAGGTATCACTGCCAGCCCCCCCCGTCATGGTGTCGCTGCCCAGACCACCGATCAACAGATCGTTGCCATCTCCTCCTTGCAATATGTCGTTGCCAATTCCGCCGATCAGGGTGTCATTGCCGGATTCCCCATAGAGGGTATCGTTGCCGCTGCCACCATCCAGCACATCATTGCCCGACCCGCCAACCAGAGTGTCTTTGCCTCCCATCCCGTACAGCAGATCATCACCATCACCACCCGACAGGATGTTGTCCAGGCTGTTGCCCGTGATGCTGTCTCCAAAGTCGGACCCGATGGCGTGCCCTTGCGTACTGGTCAGGGTCACATTCACCGCGCTGGCGGAGTCGTCGTAGTCCACGGTAAAGGGGGCATCCGGCAGCAGGCTCAGACCGATATTACTGTGAACGGCATCACCATCGCCGTCCGTCAGTGTGACCGGCAACTGCAAGTTGACCGGAACACCCGGAGTCGCCACGCTGGAGCCGAAGTCGCCAATCTTGAAGGTGCTCCCAGCGGCATAGTGGAACTCCAGGCTGTTGTAACCATCTGCGGTATACGCCGCCAGTTTGGTATTGGAGATCACCCCGGCAACTGTCGCGACATAGGCCACACCAGCGGTCGGATCGTCATCGGTAAAGTTGACCGTAAAGCTGTGGCCTCCCACCGAGACAACCTGGGACATTCCGGCTCCGATACTGACAATCCTGGTTGAACCGTTGTAGCTGATTGCCACGGCGGTCAGCGACTCCTTGTTGCCATCGCCAATATCGTTGTCATTGTCCACATCCTGACGGGCTACCAGTTTTACACTGGAGCTGCTATTGATCGCCGTAAACATGGCGGAGGCACCATTTACATCGTAGTGAGCCTCAAAGGCATGGGTCTGGTTCGCCAGGACGCCGTAGGAGCCACCACTGACCGGGTTGCCGGTCAGATCGATGACAAAGTCTATCCGCATCGCCTCACCCGACCCGACGGATGAACCGCTACTGATCCCCCCCGTGTTGGCAGAGGTGTTGACGGTACCACCATCCACACCATTGGTCATCGCCGTCAGCAGCAGATCCTTGCTGTCGTCATTGGCTAGCGTGTTAAAACCGGCCCAGGACGCATTGCCGCCAACGAAGTCGTAACCCCCCCCGTTGAAGTCGATGGTGGTTTGCCCACCGTCCACTTCGCCAATCATCTGGATCTGATAGGTCCCGGATGCAGGTTGCAGGGTGGCAATGAACACGGTGCCGGCCGCCGTTGTAGCAGTCAGGGTGATACCATCCGACGACAAGGCGTAAGTGATGGGCAAGCCACCCGAGGTCAGGCCACTGCTGCCATTCAGACTGCTGTCAAAGCGGATCGAACCACCATCAGCCCCGTAGTTGTTCAACAACGAGCCATCGCCATCCAGCAGGAAGGTCTCAGTAAGCCCGGACTGGTTCAGCATGACTCCCATTGCGGGCGTCATGACAAGAGGCACATCATCTTCAACCTGCACGATGAAATCCCGCACCAGAGTCACATTGTCCGGTCCTTCATGGGCAGTGATCGCACTGGAGAGGTTCAACGCCTTCAGTTCCAGATCATTGCCATCAGCCTGAGCATGATCTATCGGCCCCTGCAGGGTGAAGGTGTAATCACCATCCGCCTCCACCGCCAGCGTAAAGATCGGTTTGCTGCCGGCCATGGCCACCAGGGTATCCACCCCGACACCATGGACGATGCTGTAGGTGATCGGCACACCACCTGAGGTCAACGCCGGCAAGCCGGCTGTGCTGCCAACACCGAAGCTGACGCCAGTGCTGTCAATCACCATATGGGCCAGTGAGCCGCCCACGGTTGTCAGAGACGGGTCGTTGCCAGGCAGGCCGGTGGGCAAGCCATCCTCGAATACGGAGGCCGTGATCGGAGTGGTATCCAGCACCAGTATCTTCAGCAAGGCACTGGAGGTGTCACCATCTGCATCCACTATGGTGTAGGTAAAGGTCTCCAACGTATCCACTGCTACATCATTGGGTGGTGTGTAGGAGTAGGAGCCGTCGGCATTGACCACCAATTGGCCACCCAGAGACGTAGTCATGGGACCCGTTGTTCCTCCTTGCACCAGGAAGGTCACGACATTGCCATTGATGCTGTCGGCAACCCCCACATACGCAGCCGGATTGCTGACGGTGAAGCTGACCTGGAACACGGTTGCGGGGGCATCGGCGCCTGCACTGTCCACGCCGGCAGTCGCATCCACATCCGTGATCACATTGCCGGTGGCAGGAGGCGGCACAGTCGCCTGCAAAGTGGCATCCAGGTCATAGATATTGTTGACCAGCGTCACCGCATCTCCGTTGTCTTCCACCAGTCCCAGCTGGGCGATCGCCGAGGCATTGCCGCTCACGTTCAGACCAACGGCGTAAACTTCAACGTTGTTGTTATTCACAAAGCTGGTCCAGCCAGCGGGGACATTGCCTTCATTGGGCGCGCCATCCGACAGGAAATAGACCTTGGTTTCATACCCGGCCAATGCAGGGTTTGCCAAATCCGTTGTCAGTTGATTCTGCGCCAGTACCAGGGGGGCGTTGTAGTTGGTACCACCGCCATCCGTCGGCAAACCGGAAATGCTGGCCTTGGCCACATCAGGATCACTGGTTTGCGGGATCAGGACTGCACCACTGGCAAAATCAATGACCGTAATGACCAATGGAACCCCCAGCGCCACATACGAGTCGATCATGTGGTTCAGGGCATCTTTGGCCAGTTCCAGACGGTTTGGCGAGCCATTTGACGTCGTACCTATCTGCCACAACATGCTGCCCGAGGTATCGATCACCATGACGAGGTTGAAAGGCGGCAAGCCCGCCTCAGTAATGACGATGCTGTTGTCCTTGGCTGTCGGCACATCGTCCTCAAAGTTGATGTTGCCACCCAGGTCCGCACTCACCGTCCCGGTCGCAGTGTCGTTGTCGCCATCCACCACCGTCACGGTCGCACTCAGCAGCACCTTGCCATTGGCCAGGCTGATGAGGTTGTTGTCGTTGCTGTTGTCCACGTCCTCCGGCAGATGG